>CAJUQY010000042.1 GCA_910588815.1 uncultured Lachnospiraceae bacterium
TAATTTTTTGTACAGAAAAGGAGCTGCGCACTAATTATTTAGTGCGACAGCCCCACTTTCCTTTTCATATCTTCTGTCATAACAGCGCTTGGCCGTTGTTATTTTGTGAGAACAGAAACACCTGTATCTGTCACGGCGCCGCCGAGATCCTCGCCCTCAAGCGCCCTTACACAGGCCTCCACGCCCATGGTTCCCATCACGTCAGGATTCTGAGCCATGGTGCAGAGCAGATAACCGTCTTCAATCAGATTCAGGATCGCATCCGACTTGTCAAATCCCACGCCGATGATTTCAGAACCGCTGGCCTTGATGGCATTCCCCACACCGGTGGTAGCGCCTTCATTTGCGCCGAAAATGCCCACCACTCCCTGAGTGATGTAATTCTCTGCGATAGTCTGGGACTTGGCCGCATCGCCTTCTCCGTACTGGGTCTCCAGAAGTGTAAAGCCTTTTCCTTCAAAAGCCTCCCGGAAACCGGCCTCCCGGTTCACCGTGGAATCCGTGGATGCATTGATATTGACAATACCGATGTTTCCGGAAGTCACATTTGCCTCTTCCAGAGCCTTGAGGAGCTCTTCACCGGCCGTCTTTCCCGCCGCTTTATTATCCGTGGAGTAGGTTGCTTCTGCATCCAGGTTTGCAGGAGAGTCTACGTAAACGATCTTGATGCCCGCTTCCTGTGCTTCCTTCAATGCAGAGGTAATGGAATCAGGGCCGTTGGCGGCCACGATGATTGCGTCATACTTTCCGGCTACGGCATTGTTCACGCACTCGATCTGCTGCGCATCGTCTTTGCTGTTGGGCGCCATGAAGGTCACTTCCACGCCAAGTTCTTTTGCCTTCGCCTGAGCGCCTTCATTCAGGCTCACCCAGTGCTGGTCCACAGAGTCCATGGTAATCAGGGCGATCTTCCAGGCCTTGCTGGCCTTTACGTCAGAACCGCCTGCGCCTTCCGCACTTCCGCCTCCAAGGGTTTCTTTGGTCAGGACAGATACGCCCGTATCCGTCACCTTGCCGCCAAGGCTCTCGCCGTTCACGGCCGCGACAGCAGCCTTCACGCCCTCATACCCCATCACGTCGGGATTCTGAGCCATGGTGCAGAGCAGATAACCGTCTGCGATCAGATTCTGGATGGCATCGGACTTGTCGAAGCCCACGCCGATCACATCGGAGCTGGAAGCCTTGATGGCGTTTCCGGTTCCCGTGGTGGAGCCTTCGTTGGTTCCGAAGATGCCGACCACGCCCTGGGTGATGTAATTTTCTGCGATAGTCGGGGATTTGGCCGCATCGCCTTCTCCGTACTGAGTCTCTAAGAGCGTATAGCCCTTGCCCTCAAAGGCCGAGCGGAAGCCCTCCTCGCGGGCCACTGCCGTTTCGGTGGAAGCGTTGACGTTCACGATGCCGATGTTGCCGGAGGTGACGCTCTTCGCCTCCAGGGCCTTGATCATCTCTTCGCCTGCGATCTTGCCTGCCGCCTTGTTGTCGGTGGAGAAAGTCGCCTCCGCGTCCACGTTGGCCGGAGAGTCCACATAGACGATCTTGATGCCGGCCGACTGGGCTTCCTTCAGGGCAGAGGAGATGGCATCGGGGCCGTTGGCCGCCACGATAATGGCATCATACTTGCCCGCCACCGCATTGTTCACGCACTCAATCTGCTGTGCGTCGTCCTTCATGTTGGGAGCCAGGAGCGTCACCTCCACGCCAAGCTCCTGCGCCGCCTTCTGGGCCCCCTCATTTAAGTTCACCCAGTGCTGGTCCACGGAATCCATGGTGATCAGGGCGATCTTCACGTCGCCGGACGCCCCTTGCGTTTCCTGAGCCTTGCTCTCTTCCTTGTTTTCCGCAGGGGCCGTGGTTTCCTTCTTGTCCCCGCCGCCGCAGCCTGCGAGAGCCGCCGTCGCCATAACGAGGGCACAAAGCATTGCCAATACCTTTCTTTTCATATTGTTCCTCCTTCTTTTTATATTGCTTATCCGCCTCACGCGGTTCAGCTCCTTTTCTGTTTTTAAGCCTTTTTCTTTTTGCCGAACTGCCCGTTTCTCACGACTACATCCAGGAGCACGGCGCAGACTACGATGATACCGATCACCAGGCGCTGGATGCCCACCTGGGCCCCGATCATATTGAGGCCGTTCTCCAGGGTCTGCCACACGGCCGAGCCTGCCAGGGTCCCGAGAAGCAGGCCGGTCCCTCCAAGGGGAGATACGCCGCCGATGACGCCTGCGGCCACACCGTACATCTCATAGCTGATCCCGGCTTCCATATTTCCCATGCCGGCCTGGGCGCAGAGAATCAGTCCCACCAGCCAGGAGCAGACGGCGCTGACCAGGTAGACCTTAGTGGTCGTCGCCACGATATTGACACCGGACAATTTGGCCGCGTCAATGTTGGAGCCGATGGCGTAAATGTGCCGCCCCGTCCTGGTCTTGGACAGGATAAAGAACATGACGGCAAAGACAATGATCGCAATCCAGAATGCGTTATAGATCTTGAACACGGAACCGTAATAGAAAAAGTTCTGGAATGCGTCCCCCGCCTCTTTGCCGATTCCCGTGGTAATGGCGTCGGTATTGCGGTTTCCGTTTACCATATAGGCGATTCCTCTTGCCACAAACATGGTCCCCAGGGTGGCAATGAAGGGAGGCAGGCGGAATTTCCCCACCAAAAATCCGTTGATCAGGCCCACAGCCAGACAGCTTAGCAGGGCGACAAGGAGCGCCACCGCAGGATGAAAAGCCTTGGCCATCATGGTGGCGCTGATCATAGCGCTCATGCCGACCATGGAGCCGATGGAAAGGTCAATGTTTCCCGTGATCAAAATAAAGCTCTGAGCAATGCCGATCAGCAGATATTTGGACATGGACCGGAGCAGGTTCATAATGTTCTGCCCGGAAAAGACCGTCGGCTCGATCAGGCCAAAGGCCACATAAAGAATGATAAATCCTGCAAAAGCCGTCAATGCAGCTCCCATTCCGCGGATCCCAAGAAGCCGCTTCCAGGGATTTTGTTTTTTCGTATTCATAACTTCCTCTCCCTCCTTAATGACTGGCAATCTTCTTATTTTCAAATGAGGTGGCCAGCGTCAGGATTTCGTTCTGGCTTGTCTCCTTTGCCATGACCTCCCCTGTGATCCGACCGTCGCACATGACAAGGATCCTGTCTGCAACCCCCATGACCTCCGGCATCTCCGAAGACACAATGATCACGGCAATACCCTGCTTCTTTAACTGATTGATCAGGTTGTAAATCTCCACCTTGGCGCCCACGTCGATGCCTCTGGTGGGCTCATCAAAGATCACCACCCTGGAATCCCTCGCCAGCCATTTTCCGACAACCACCTTCTGCTGGTTGCCTCCGGACAGGTTGCCGGAATCGATCTCCACATTGGGAGTTTTGATCCTCAAATTTTCCACCGCCCCGTCGCAGAGCTTCTGCTCCTTCGTGCGGCTCACGACTCCCAGCCCGTCACAGACCAGATCCAGGTTGGGAAGAGCCAGATTCTGCCGGATGCTGAGCTTCGTGCAGAGTCCGTCCTTCTTCCTGTCTTCCGGCGCCAGCACCACACCGTGTTTGATGGCGTCCATGGGACAGTGGATCTTCACTTCCTTCCCGTCCACATAGATCTCCCCGCTCTCTTTGGGATCCGCCCCGAAGATGGCCCTGGTAGTCTCGGTCCTCCCCGCGCCCATCAGGCCGGCGAAGCCTACGATCTCTCCCTCATATACGGAAAAGCTGATGTCCCGGACAAGTTTTCCGGCGTTCAGGTTCTTTACCTCAAAAATCTTCTTTCCCCGCTCACATTCCACATGGGGGAACTTTTCCTTGATCTCCCGGCCCACCATGTTGGCGATGATCTCATCCATGGTCATGTCGGCAAAATTCCGGCAGGTGATATACTGGCCATCCCGCATGATGGTGACCCGGTCCACAATATGCTGGAGCTCCTCCAGGCGATGGGAAATGTAGACGATCCCGTGGCCCTCCTTCTTCAGCTGATGGATAATGCGGAACAGGTCGTCGATCTCTTTGGCCGTCAGAGCCGAAGTCGGTTCATCCATGATCAGAACCTTCGCATTGATGGAAAGAGCCTTGGCGATCTCCACCATCTGCTGTTTGGACACAGGCAGGTCGCCGACGATCTGCCTCGGATTGATGTCGATCTTTAACTCGTCAAGGATCCGGCCGGCCTCCTCCTCCATTTTCACATTGTTGAGGGCGAATCTCCCTTTCAGCTCCCTGCCGAGAAACATGTTTTCTGCCACCGACAGATGCCTGCACATGTTTAATTCCTGATGAATGATGGCGACCCCCGCCGCCTGGGCCTGTTTGGGAGTCAGGTCTCCGTATTCCTGTCCGAAAATGCGCACGGTTCCGCCGTCTCTTGTGTAGACGCCGCTGAGGATTTTCATCAAGGTCGATTTTCCGGCGCCGTTCTCTCCCAGAAGAGCCATGACCTCCCCGGCCCGAAGCTCGAACTGCACATTGTCAAGCGCCTTCACTCCCGGAAAACTTTTGCTGATGTTTTCCATGGAAACAATTACATCCTGCATTCTCTCACCTCTTCATACCGACTTTATGCCTCTTGCTTTAGCTATAAGTATAACAAATATTGTCGGTTGCAAAAGAGGGGAGAAATTTTGTTTTATGGGGGGATTTTATATATCTTTTATATTCTCACAGGTTAAAACGGGATATTTTCCGTTATTTTGACGACGATTTTCACAACTGCCGCAAGATGTGTCGGCAAAAAGAACTATACAGCATTTCACAGCGCCTCCCGCTTTCCGGCCATGGCCGCACTCCGGTATATTCCGCAAAATGCCATTGATATAGTCCCATACAGCAGAAAAGACAGCAGAAGAAAGCATTTGCTCTCCTCTGCCGTCTTCCCTGTGCGGACCGCCCCGCATGGCCATGGAATGTACAAAAACGAATAAGTTTCAGCCTCTGTCTCAGTCACTGTTTTCCTTCAGGCTCTGGACCTCCCAGGCGCTGGCATTGCCATAATCAATATAGATCACCTGGCCGCTCACATAACTGCAGATCTTGCTCCCCAACGCCACCAGCGGATGTCCCATCTCCTCCGGCGCGGCGGCTCTTCCGTTCCAGGAGCCCAGATACAGATTCTCCAGAACATTCTTCCCGAACTGGGCGTCCCCGTTGATGGACTTGTTAAAATCGTCGCTGAGCCCCGTGATGGTAAAGCCGGGAGCAATCGCATTGAGGCGGAGCCTCCGGTCCGTAAACTCCGGCGTATAGGCTCTTGACATCACATAATAATTCTGGCACTCCTTCGCAAACACATACCCTCGCCCCGTGCTCTCCGGATGGGCCCCATACCAGGAAAGCGCCTCCTCCCAGGAGCTGCATGCAAGCACCGCCTCACACTCCGGGATATGCGCTCTCCACTCCTTGCCTCCGTTGGAGGAAATAAACGAAACAGAACCGTTATCTGCAATCCTGGGCTTCAAAACCTCCGTCAGGCACTTAAAGCTGAAAAAATTGGTAAGCTGTACCTCCATGGCGTTGGTGCGTCCCGGCTTGTCGGAGATCCCGTGGCAGATAAACAGGGCCTCGATCTCGGACGGCACCTGATCCGCCACTTCCACGGCCGCCTCCGGACGGCTGAAATCTGTTTTGATCTCCTTCGCCACCTCAAAATCCAGAGGCTTGCTCCGCACCGTCGCATAGACATTGGCCCCAAGCTCCGCAAGAAGCCTCGCCGCCGCCTTTCCCATGCCGGAGCCTGCCCCGGTAATGACCACGTTCTTGTTCTCAAATCCAAATAATCCTTTTAAATCCATGCCCCTTCTCCTTTTCCTGCGCATTGTCGACAAGTACCAGACTCCTGTCCTAATCTTAACGCACATTCCGGAAAAGAGGCAACCCGCATTTTGTTGAGAAAACACCTCTGAAAACCAGGCAGATTGTACAGAACGTCATTCCAAGGAATCCAAAAGTCTCCCCATCTCCAGGGTATTGTCCGTGATGGGTACCCAGTGGTGAGACAGCTTCAGCAGGCACCTCTCATCCGGAGTCTGCCCCTCCTTCTCCAAAAACTCAATGGAAAGCTTAAAAAGCTCCCTCTCGCTCAGAGCAACATTTCCCAGTATGACCCGGCCCTTTTCCAGCATGTAGGAGGTATCCGTATCCTTCCTTGTGATCATCTCCTCCACCGTGTCCTTCAGAATCTGATAATGCTCCTGGTCCCAGGCCGAAAGAAACAGACACTTACAAAGGCCCTTCGTGCAAAACGGCTGCCTCTTAAGCAGCTTCCAGGTCTCCTTGAACCGATCCATGTGAGCCGTCGATAAAAACAGCTTTGCATCCGTCAGCGAATGCAAACATTGATCCTGCCATGCCATAAGCCACTCCCCCTTTACTCCACAGAAAGCCATTTTGGCCCTCTGCCGTCCTATGGTTCTATTCTACTTTATTTCAGGGGCAGATTCAAGTATTTTCCGAGCGCTGCGGAATCTTGTCCGGCACTCTTCCGGCTCACACCCTCGCTCCTATCGGTTGGCCAGCTCCTTTGTGACGTCCTCCCAGGTAACCCCCTTCTCCGCCATCAGCACCATGGCGTGATAAAGAAAATCCGAAAGCTCATAGATGATCTCCTCCGGATCCGGATTTTTTGCCGCAATGATAATCTCCGCGGCTTCCTCCCCCACCTTCTTCAAAATCTTGTCAATTCCCTTGTCAAACAGATAATTGGTATAGGAGCCCTCCTTGGGATGAAGCTTCCGATCCCGTATCACCTCGTAGACCTTCTCAAACACCAGAAGCGGATTTGCCTCGTCGTACTCCTTTTTCACCAGCGTCCGGAAAAAGCAGGATCTGGAGCCGGTATGGCAGGCCGCCCCCACCTGGAAAACTTTTGCCAAAAGCGTATCGTTATCGCAGTCCAGGTGCAGAGACTTCACATACTGGAAATGGCCGGAGGTTTCCCCCTTCAGCCACTGGCTCCTCCTGCTCCGGCTGAAATAGCACATCCGCCCGGTCCGGAGGGTATCGAGGAAAGCCTGTTCATTCATATAGGCCATCATCAGGACCTCATTTGTCCGGTAATCCTGGACAATGACCGGCACGAGGCCATCCGGCCCTTTCTTGAGCTCCGCCCAGGAAACCGGGGAACGAAACACCTCCATCTCATGCCCGTCCGAAGAGAGGGCCCCCTTGAGCTCCATAAAAGAAGCCTCCGGGGAGGGAGCCCCTTCCCCGGCCTTCCCCGTGAGGATCACCCCGGCCGCGCCGGGAACAGAGAGAAGAGCCGAAAGCCCCTCCTTCGTTCCGTCCTCCGAGAGCAGGTACACCGGAGAAGAGAGCCCCTCCCTCGGGCAGCTCTTCTCCGAAAGCAGGAAGGCTCCCGCCCCCAGGGCTTCAAACTCCGACGCACGGGCAAGGACTTCCGGCGTATCCAGCCAGACCAGGATCTTTTCCCTCCCGAACCGGTCCGAAGCCTCCTTCAAAAGCTCCGCGGCCGCAGGCTCCGAAGCCTTCAAATACACCATCTTCGCCCCGGCATAGAGGTACTTTTTCACATCCTCCAGCCGTTTCACCCGGCCGCCGGCAAGTACAGGGGCATCCAGATCCCGTACCAGACGCTTCAGCCGCCCGATGCTCTCCTCATGCTCTCCGTCATTCTCCGAAACATCCTCCGCCATCAGAAGGTCCGCCCCGTCATGGCCAAACAGCCGGAATCTCTCTTCGGCCCCCTCCGATAGGACCATGCAGGCGCCAAGCTTCTTTTTCTCCGTCATCATTTATCCCTCACCATCTCTCTGTCAAATTTGTCACAGACAGCTTGAGCTTCCGCATTTCTTGCAAAACAGAAACTCAAGCTGTCTACAGAGCCCCTTTCGTCGAAAGCAGCCCCCGGATCCGTTCATCCTTCCCCGTCGCCATATCGAGGGCCCTGGCAAACGCCTTAAACATGGCCTCAATCACATGGTGGGTATTCTCCCCGTGAAGCTCCTTGATATGAAGATTCATGGCCGCCCCATAGGAGACCGCATAGAAAAATTCCTGGATCATCTCCGTCTCCAGGGTCCCTACCCGCTCCGCCTTAAGCCTGGCGTCAAACACCAGATACGGGCGGCCCGAAAGATCCAGGGCACAGACCATGAGCACCTCGTCCATGGGAAGGGTACAGGAACCGTAGCGGCAGATCCCCTGCTTGTCCCCCACCGCTCTGGCGATCGCCTGGCCCAGCACAATCCCAGTATCCTCGATGGAGTGATGGGTATCCACCTCCAGATCTCCCTTCACATCCACCTCCAGGTCAAAAAACCCGTGTTTCGCAAACAAGGTCAGCATATGATCCAGAAAACCGATCCCCGTATCGACCCTGCTCTCCCCGCTCCCGTCCAGATTGAGGGTGAGAGTGATCTGCGTCTCCTTTGTGTTCCGTTCAACCATCGCCGTCCTGGCCATAACAACCTCCTGTTATTCAAATCTCACCTTAATGGCATTTTTGTGAGCCGTCAGCCCTTCCTTCTCTGCAAACCGCATAATGTCCTCATGGACCGGCAGGAGCGCCTCCCTGGAATAGGAGATGATGCTGGATTTCTTCACAAAATCATCCACGCCCAGGGGCGAGAAAAACTTCGCCGTCCCGTTGGTGGGAAGCACATGGTTGGGGCCCGCAAAATAGTCCCCCAGGGGCTCGCAGCTGTGATCCCCGATAAAGACCGCCCCCGCATTGCGGATCTTCGTCATGACCATAAAAGCATCCCTGGTCATGATCTCCAAGTGCTCCGACGCAATGTCATTGACCGCCGATATGGCTTCCTCCATGTCCTCTGCCAGAAGAATGCAGCCGTAGGCGTCCAACGACTTCTCCATGATCTCCCGGCGGGAAAGCTCCTTCAAAAACCCGTCGATTTCCCGGTTCACCTCTAATGCCAGCTTCTCCGAAGTGGTCACCAGAATGGCCGATGCCATCTCGTCATGCTCCGCCTGGGAAAGCAGATCCGCCGCCACATAGCGGGGATTGGCAGAATCGTCGGCCAGGACCAGAATCTCGCTGGGGCCGGCGATGGAATCAATGCTCACAAAGCCGAAAACCGCCTTTTTCGCCAGGGCCACGAAAATATTTCCCGGCCCTACGATCTTATCCACCTTAGGGATGGATTCTGTCCCGAAAGCCAGGGCCGCAACCGCCTGGGCCCCTCCGGCCTTGAAGATCCGGTCCGCCCCGGCCTCCTTGGCCGCCACAAGAACCGCCGGGTTTAAGCTTCCGTCCCTTCCCGGCGGCGTCGTCATGACGATTTCCCTCACGCCCGCCGCCTTCGCCGGCACGATATTCATAAGCACCGACGAGGGATACACGGCCTTCCCTCCCGGCACATACACGCCAACCCGGTTTAAAGGGGTAAACTTCTGTCCCAGAAGTATCCCCTCCTCCGAAGAATCAAACCAGCTAAAACGGCGCTGCTTCTCGTGGAAAGACCGAATGTTCACAAGCGCCTTCCGGATCACCGAAAGAAGCTCCTGATCCACATTCTCATAGGCCTCAGCGATCTCCTCCTCCGTCACCAGCACGTTTTCCCGGGTTACCTTGCAGCCGTCAAACCGCTCCGTGTAGGCAAACAGGGCCGCATCCCCGTTCTTCCTCACACTTTCCACAATCTCATTCACCGTATCGGCATAGGTCCCGTACTGAGAGGGACTCCGTCTCGCAAGGAGCTCCTTCAGCGCCCGCCTGGAATCCTCCCCAAGCCCCGTTATTTTCATATGGCTGTTCCTCCCTGTTCTCTAAGAAGCGCCCGCATGGCATCCAGGATCCGGCTGATCCGCTCATGCCGGGTCTTCATGCTCACCTGATTGACCACCATCCTGGCCGAAAGAGGCACGATCTCTTCCAGCACATCCAGTCCGTTCTCCCGAAGCGTAGATCCGGTCTCCACAATGTCCACGATCACCTCCGCAAGGCCCACCATAGGCGCCAGCTCAATGGAACCGTTCAGCTTGATGATCTCCACCGTCTGATGCTTCTTATTATAAAAATAATCCTTCGCAATGCCCGGATATTTGGTGGCCACCCGGATTAACTCGTGGTGCCTGAGCTTCTCCCGTGCCTCCTTCGGACCGCAGACACACATACGGCATCTGCCGATCCCGAGATCCAGCACCTCGTAGAGCCGCCGGCCCTCCTCCAAAAGCGTGTCCTTTCCCACAATCCCCAGATCGGCCGCTCCGTATTCCACATAAGTGGGCACGTCGTTGGCCTTGGCCAGGAAGAACTGCACCTTAAGCTCCTCGTTGACAAAGAGCAGCTTCCTCGTCCCCGCTTCCTTCATTTCCTCACAGGGAATCCCGATAGCCTCAAAAAGCTCCATGGATTTTTTTGCCATCCGCCCCTTCGCCAGGGCGATCGTCAAATACCTCACGGCATATCCTCCTTATTCTCCGAAAATCCCACCTCCGGCAGTTTTACCCTGACAGCCTCCGGCGCACCCTTCTTCCAGACAAAAAAGCCGTCCCCGGAAAGATAATATAACGTATCCATGCGGTTCCTCTCCCCGAAAGCTTTGTATTCCGACAGAGAGATTTCATCCCGTTTCCTCACCAGCTGGAGCTTCCTGCCCTCCCCGCGCCACCACACCGCCAAAGGGACCGCCTCCTCTTTCTTCTCCCTGTCATAGACCAGAAGGAGGACGGAATCCGGGATCTCCACCGGAATGTGCTGTCTGGAAAGCGCCGACAAAAGGCCGTCCACCGAAATGGAAAAGCCCACGGCGGGCGCATCCTTGCCAAACTGCCGCATCAGGCCGTCATAGCGCCCCCCCGACACGATGGGTTCCCCCATGCCGAAAGTCACGCCGCGGAAAATGATCCCCGTGTAGTACTGATATTTCCCAAGCATCCCGAGGTCAAAGGACACATAATCCGACAGACCGTAAAGCTTCAGAATCCTCCAGAGATTGTTGAGCCGCCTCACCGCCGCCTCCATACGCGGATTGACCGCCAGCTCCGCCGCCGTTTCTAAAAGCTCCGCCGAGCCGAAAAGCTCCGGCAGCCTCCGGAACACCTCGGAAAGCCGCCCGTCCAGAGCCTGCCCGGACACCAGTTCCTCCACTCCGAAGAAATTTTTCTCTTCAATCAGCTCCCTGAGGCGCGCCTCCGTCTCCGGTTCCAACCCGGCTTCCTCCACCAGGCCGTTAAAAAACTCCACCTGGCCCACGTCCACCTGAAAGTCTCCGAGGCCCGCCGCTAAAAGCGCGTTCACCGCAAGGGCAATCAGCTCCGCATCGGCGTCGCTGGAATCGTCGCCAATCAACTCCGCCCCCTGCACCGTCGACTCCTTCAGCCGTCCCTGATAGCTGGAATGATTGATAAAGATATTGGCCAGATAGGCAAACCGGAGTGGAAATGTTTCTTCCATATAATATTTGGCCGCACACCGGGCCACAGGCGGCGTCATATCCGGCCTGAGCGCCAGAGTGTTCCCCTCCCGGTCAAAAAATTTGTACATCTCCCTGGATGCTACACTCCCCCGCTCTTTATTAAAAATGTCGAAAAACTCAAAGGAAGGCGTCTGCAGTTCGCCGTAGCCATAGGATCGGAAAACCTCCCGGATCCGGCCCTCCACCGCCAGCTTCCTTTCATACTCTGAATTGTAAATATCCCGGACCCCCTCCGGGGTATGGAGCAGTTGTTTCATAGAATATCTCCCATATCGCTTTATTATAGTAACGTGCTATCAAGTTATCGCACAAAATTCATTATAACGAATCCGGACAGATCTGTCAATTTCTTTTCCGGCGGATTCCCGTTTCCCTCTCCCCCGGCCCTTTTCTGCCGCTCAACAAAGGTATTGTACTACCGGAGGACAAAATCGGCAAGGATAATCCACAAAAAATATAGGAATCCCAAAGTTTCTTTCCAATTGACACCCGATGTCCCCCATGTTACCATGAGAGCAGAACTTCCGCCGGATGCTTTCGGCGGCATGATCAGCAAAAACAGAAGGAGGAAACATTGAGTATGAAACGATTATGGAAAATCGCCGCATTTCTGCTTGCGGCTGCTCTTTTGTGCGGCGGCTGCGGCGGCAAGGCCGAGGGGGGCAGCGGGAACAGCGGGCAGGAACAGGAGGGCGGCAGGGAAGCCGTGAAAGAAGCCAGTGCGGACGCAACGACCATGCGTCTGGAAAAGACTGTGGGTGACGTGGCCGTATGGAATGAAGAGGAGGCATATGTAGAGCTTCAGGAGAAACTTCCTTTGTACAGCGGTTATCAGCTGTTCACACAGGCGGAAAGCTACAGCTGGATCAACCTGGACGATACGAAGCTGGCCAAAATGGACAAAGAAAGCTCTGCATCCGTGCAGAAGGAGGATAAACACTTAAGGCTTACGGCTGATCAGGGCAGCCTCTTTTTTCATGTGACAAAACCTCTTGAGGAGGACGAGTCCATGGAGATCGAGGTCGGAGACATGATTGTGGGGATCCGCGGGACCTGCGGCTGGGTCAGCGCCACGGCTCCCCGTTCGGTCTACATCCTGGAGGGAACCGTGACCTGTGAAATCCCCAGTGAAAATTTAAGCGCTCAGGTCTCGGCCGGAGAGATGGCCTATCTGGTGAAAAGCGCCGAGAACCGCATTGAAGTAAAGCCCTTCACCAGGATGGATATCCCGCGGTTCGTGCTGGACGAGGTGGACAACTCGCTGATAAACAGCATCCCCGAATCGGAACCGGAGACGGAATCCCCGGAAACAGAAGCGGCGGAAACAGAAGCGGCGGACACCGGAGTCTACACACTCCCCATGTCCTCAGCAGATTTTGAAGAGCTCATGCGGAACAGCCAGGCTGACCGGACCATCACGATTCAGGCCGGGGCCGGGGACAACACCCTGTCCATCGACGGCTTTACCAGCGTCTTCGGGCACCTGATCCTGGACGAGGGCGTCACCCTGTCCATCGCCGACAACGCCCAGTTAAATATTTACGGGACGCTGGAAGTACGGTCCGATATCTCCAACAACGGCTTCCTCTGGGTCCTGGACGGCGCTTCCCTGCAGGTAGACGGTGCCTTTACCAATTCCGGGATGCTTTCCAACGGAGAAATAGAGAAGGGCATGGAGGAGGTTGCGGTAGAGACGCAGAATTGCCGGATCACCGCCGCCCAGGGGATCGACAACACCGGATATATTGAAAACGCCGGCTCCATTGAAGGAACCGTCACGGTAAACGGCGGAAACATCTCCCTCATGGCCGGAAACGTCGACCATCTAGTTTTAAACGACGGACTCTACATCGATGACGGCGGTGCCGTGGGCGAATTCACCCAGAACGGCGGCAAGACCACCTCCGCCGAACAGGGATATCGCTACTGAAGCGGCCTGTAAAACAGGGGCTGCCGCACTGAACAATTAGTGCGCAGCCCCTGTTTTATGCACATTTCCTCCTACCAGATCAACGTCAGCAGACGGTACAGCAGATTAGCCGCCACGCCTGCACACAGGCCTCCGATCGTGTGGCAGATGATCGCCGCACCCGCAGAGCCGAGAGAGGTAAAATGCTTATGTTTTTTTCATTGTATCACAAGAACTATCAGCAAACTTTGCGGATACTCAGACAAAAACCCTCCGATTCTCACATAAACAGTTGCTTTTTTCTCATTTATCGCTATGATTATAATGAACGATAATCATTTTTGTTTTTGGCGTTCACTGCGCCAGCGCCTCCCTGCATCCCATCTCTAAACCTGTTCCGTCTCCTACAGCCCTTCCCGCTCTCCGAGATCTTTGTTCAGCATTTCCAGATAATGGACGTAGACTCCCTGCCGGAAGGGAATCCGGAAGCTCTTATCCAGCTCGTCGTAGGTAAAGCTTTTCCTTCCTCCGCTCTTCCCCCGCCTCCAATAGACAAGAAGCTCCCGAAAGGGCACGTAATAGCATTCATCCAGCCCGGTAAAATACAGGATGATAAAAGCGATCCCTCCCTGTTTCTCAAAAGCCTCCATGAAAGCCATCTGGTGCTCATGGACATTCTGAAGAGGAAAGGTGCTACTCACGCACTCCTTCGCGTCAAAACAGACCGGGATCCCCTGGACCGCCCCGATATAATCCACCGTGCTCTTCTGGTCAAAATAGGCCAGAGTAATGTGGCGGCTCTCTTTGTCAATATTGACCGGCTTGATGGGCGTCGGAATTTTCTGGATCAGAGCCAGCCCGCCTTCCCGGTATTTTTCATTGGTGTGATTGATCAGTTCCTCCAGGGTCGAGCCCCGGAGGCCCCTGGAGCCCCAGGTCGCCATAAATTACCCCTTCTTTTCCAAAATTTCGTCTGTCTGTGCGGCTAAAGGATTTCCATGCGGATCCCCTCCCCCTCCAGCACTCTCCGGAAATTTTCCGGCAAAGGCGCCTTTACCGTACGCCCGGAGAGTCCGGAGAGCGCCCCCGAAAGCTTCGGAAACTCCATTCGCCAGGCATGAAGAAGCTGAAAAGAGATCCCGTACCGTTCCCGGTACCTGCGGTTTATCCCTCCGTCCCCGTACTTCCTGTCCCCGATGACCGGATGGCCTCTGTCCGCCAGATGGGCCCGGATCTGATGGGTCTTCCCGGTGATCAGCTCCACTTCGAGAATCGTCGCATCCGCCCCGTAAGCCAGCGGCACATAGGAGGTACGGATTTCGGCCGCCCCCTCCCCCGGCTGCCGGGAGACCGTCACCTGGTTGGTCTTTTCATCCTTGATGAGCCACCCGGAAAGTCGGTCCGCCTGTGGGACTCTCCCTTTCACCAGGCAGAGATAATACTTCCCCACCCTCCGCTCCCTGAAGAGAAGAGAAAGCTCCCTAAGGGCCGCCTGCGTCTTTCCGGCAGCCACGAGGCCGCTGGTATTCCGGTCCAGCCGGTTGCAGACAGAAGGCCGAAAGCTCCTGAGGGCCTCCGCCCGGGTTTCTCCCGCAGCGAGAAGGTAGCCGAGAAGATATTCCACCAAGGAGGGCTCCCCATCCCCGGCCCGCTGAGAAAGCATTCCTGAGGGCTTGTTGATTAAGAGCACCTCCGGATCCTCATAGAGGATATCCAGCTTTGTCACGGGAAAATGCCTCCCGGCCTCCTCCTCCCGCCTGAAGCTCTCAATGGTCTCCTCAGAAAGAAACAGCTGGATCCGATCTCCCTCCTCCAGCCGTTCTCCTCCGCCGCACTTCTTCCTGTTGCAGGTAATGTTCTTCTTCCGGAGCATTTTATAAAAAAAGCTTTTCGGCGCCCGCGCCATATACTTCTGCAGATACTTGTCCAGACGCTGTCCGGCGCCCTCCGGCCCCACAAGAATTTCCCTCATATCTCTGCCCCCAAAACTGGCATATCTGAGCGGCCGCTCAGATATTACATAGAATATACCAACAATTCCGTTCGCTTTTTAATGAGCTCCTCCCTCGCCTCCCCAAAGCCCGGAGTCTTGATACCGGAGACCCGTTTTAAAAACGCCTCATAATCCGTAAAAAGCTGGATTTTTGAATAGATCCCCACGCTCTTCAACAGGCCGTTCACATCCCGCTCTGCCCCCTTCACGTCCAGCTTTTTTGCGGCCGTGTAGGCGACAATGCCCGTCTCATGGAGGACCAGGGCCTGGATCGGCACCAGCTTGTCATTAGCTGTCAAAATCATATCGCAGGCCGTCACCTGCCCTTCGCTGGCCAGGGCAAACCGGTCGTAGTCCGCCCTTCTAAGGGGCAGGCCCCTGCTCCTGGCTATGATATTCACCAGGAACATGGCGGCCGGGATCACAGGGAACACCGCCCCGATGGTCCAGATCGTGGTTCGTTTCCCCGTGGCAAGATAGCCAATGAACACCGCCCCAAAGGACAGCGCCAGGCAGATGCCGCACAGAAGGCACTGTCTTAATAATTTTTTCTTTCCGTAACCGTAAATTCCCTTTTCCATAGCTCTCTTTATTTCTCCCATTTGTCGCAGAGCATGTGGATCTGATCCGCCATTCTCGCCAGATCCTTGTTGGCTCCGCCCTCGCTTCTGCGGATAATGGCAAGGAGACGTTCCCCTGCCGCGAGCAGGCGCTCGAATACCTGGCTGGCCTTTCTCGCCGCCGCTTTCTCCTTCCGGACCAGAACCGGCGCGCCCTCGGTGATCCACTGATCTGCCTTCATGTCATAAATCGAACCGCTGAAGGGCGCCGCCGTCTCAAAGCCATGCTCCTTTCTGAGGCATTCCGCGAACTCGTCGCAGACATTATCCTCGCCGTGAACCACAAACACCTTGAGGGGCTTGGGCCAGAAGGCATTGATCCAGGCCAGAAGTCCAAATTTGTCCGCATGGCCGCTGATGCCGTCCAGCTTCTTGATCTCCGCCCTCACCTCAATGGTCTCCCCGAAGAGCCGCACCACTTTCGCTCCGTCCATCAAAGACCGTCCGAGAGTTCCCTTGGACTGATAGCCCACGAAGAGCACCGTGGATTCCGGCCTCCAGAGATTGTGCTTTAAGTGGTGGCGGATACGCCCCGCCTCACACATACCGGAGGCAGAGAGAATCACCTTCGGTTCCTCGTCGAAATTGATCATCTTGGAATCGTCACTGGTGACCGACAGCGTCAGCCCGTCAAACTTGATCGGATCAATTCCCTTATTTAAAAGCTCCATGGCCTCCTTGCCGAAGCAGTTGTACTTATACTTATTGAAAATGTTGGTAGCCTCCACGGCCAGAGGGCTGTCCACGAAAACCTTGAAATTCCCGTGCCCTTTGACCAGGCCGTCCTCCTTGATCTTCCGCAGATAATACAAAAGCTCCTGGGTCCGCCCCACGGCAAAGGCAGGAATCACCACATTGCCGCCCCGGTCGAAAGTCCTCTGGATCACCGTCGAGAGCTCTTTCACATAATCCACCGGCGCTTCGCTGTGGAACCGGTTTCCGTAGGTGGACTCCATCACCACATAATCTGCCATTTCCAGATACTTCGGCCGCTTAATGAGGGGCTGGAACCGGTTTCCGATGTCCCCGGAAAAGACCAGCTTCCTGGTCTCCCCCTCCTCTGTCATCCAAATTTCAATGCTGGCGGAACCGAGAAGATGGCCCACGTCCGTGAAACGCACACGGATCCCCTCGCAGACGGTGACCTCCTCGTCATACTCGCAGGGAACCAGATGCTTAAGAAGCCCCTCCGCATCCTCCATGGTATAGAGAGGCACATATTCCGGACCGCCGGATCTCTTCGCCTTCCGGTTTCTCCACTCCGCCTCAAACTCCTGGATATGGGCGCTGTCACGGAGCATAATCTGGCACAGATCACAGCTTGGCCCTGTGGCATAGACTTCTCCCCGAAAGCCCTGAGCGTAGAGAAGGGGCAGCAGCCCGGAATGGTCGATGTGGGCATGGGTCAGAAACACGGCGTCAATCTCCGATGCCTGAACGGGAATCTCCTGATTCTCATAAATGTCCTCCCCCTGTTCCATGCCGCAGTCAATGAGAAAATTCTTTCCTGCCGCCTTCACCATGTGGCAGCTCCCCGTCACTTCATGGTCCGCACCCAAAAAAATCAGTTCCATAAATACCCTCCTTACATGTTCTTCTTTAAATGCCGGTTTCGTATGGTTGCCTTTTTCTTTCCCATAACCGCCGTCTGTTTCCCGGCCGCCCTTTTCGGATTCCCTCTTTCCGGGCGTTGTTTTCCTTCTCCTTCCGCTCCTCTCCTTCTCCCTCCTTCCCGCTCCGCTTTTCCCTCATCCTTCCCCGGACGAATCAGGCACTTGGGCCCGTAACCGATCAGATCCCTGCGCCCCGCAAGCTCCAAAGCCTCCTCCACAAGCCTACGGTTCCCCGGAAGCCGGTACTGCATCAGTGCCCGCTGCATGGCCTTCTCATGGGGGCTTTTCGGCACATAGACCGGTTCCATGGTCCTGGGATCCAGGCCCGTATAGTACATGCAGGTGGAGAGGGTCGACGGGGTCGGATAAAAATCCTGTACCTGTTTGGGCAAATGCCCGATATCCCGCAGATATTCCGCCAGGATCACCGCATCTTTCAGCCGGCAGCCGGGATGAGAAGACATCAGGTAAGGAACCAGATACTGCTTTTTCCCAAGTCTCTCATTCATCCTTCGATACTTCCCTGCAAAAGCCAGGTACACCCCGCACTCCGGCTTTCCCATACGCCTCAGCACCTCCGCGGCCACATGCTCCGGCGCCACCTTGAGCTGGCCGCTCACATGATACATACAAAGCTCCCGCAAAAAGCCGTCGTCTTTATCTGCCATCAGATAGTCAAAACGAATCCCCGAACGGATAAACACCCGTTTCACGCCGGGAACGGCCCGGAGTTTTTTCAAAAGTATTCGGTAATCCTCATGGCTCACCTTCAGATTGGGGCAGGGCGCAGGAAACAGGCACTGCCTGTCCGGGCAGGCTCCCGAATGTCTCTGCTTCTCGCAGGCCGGCCCTCTGAAGTTTGCCGTCGGCCCGCCCACATCGTGTATATAGCCTTTAAAGTCCGGAAACGACGCAAGAAGCCTTGCCTCCGTCTCTATGGAATCGTGGCTTCTCACCTGAACAATCCGCCCCTGGTGAAAGGTCAGCGCACAGAAGCTGCAGCCCCCGAAGCACCCTCTGTTGCTCACCAGGCTGAACTGGACCTCCGAAAAAGCCGGAATTCCCCCCGCCCCGTCGTACATGGGATGCCAGGCCCGCATATAGGGTAGGGCGTAAATATCATCCATCTCCGTCTCCGAAAGCGGCATGGCCGGCGGATTGACCACCACATAGCCCCTGTTCCCATAGGACTCCGCCAGACGCTTTCCCCGGATAGGATCCGTATTCCGGTACTGGAGCCGAAAGCTTTCCGCATAAGCCCTTTTATCCGTGCTCACTGTCTCATAATCGGGCAAAAGTTCCAGGGGAAGGTCCTCCGGCAGGTTTTTGGTCCGATAGGCAGTCCCTGCCACATAGGTGATCTGGGAGACGGGGAGCCCCGCCTCCAAAGCCTCGGCGATCTCCACAATGGAATGCTCTCCCATTCCATAGCTCAAAAGATCTGCCTGAGAATCCATCAAGACGGAACGCTTCACCCGATCTGACCAGTAGTCATAATGTGCCAGCCTCCTGAGGCTCGCCTCAATACCGCCGATCACAATGGGAACTTGTTTATAAGCCCTCCGTATGAAATTGCAGTACACCGTCACCGCATAGTCCGGCCTCTTTCCCATGACGCCGCCCGGCGTATAGGCATCCGTATCCCGCCTCCGCCCCGAAACAGAATAATGGTTCACCATGGAATCCATATTTCCGCCGCTGACCAGAAAGGCCAGTCTGGGCGCTCCAAATATCCGGATCGCAGACTCATCCCTCCAGTCCGGCTGGGCGATGATCCCCACCCGGTAGCCCCTGGATTCCAGCAGACGGCTGATAATGGCAGGCCCGAAGGAAGGATGGTCCACATAGGCGTCCCCGATGATGTAGACAAAATCCACCTGTTCCCAGCCCCGCCGCTCCATGTCTGCCCGGCAGACCGGAAGAAACTCCCCCATAAAAATCAGCCTCCCAAATCAATGTCCCCATAAGAATCAAGAAATGCATCCGCCAGGGCCTCCTTCTTCTCCCGGATTCCCGCCGAATAAGAATCCTCCACAGCCCAGACCGTCATACCCGCCCGTTTTCCGGCCAGAATCCCCGCAGGGATATCCTCAAAGACCAGACATTCCTCCGGCGAAACCCCCAAAAGCCCTGCCGTAAACAGATACACGTCCGGTGCCGGCTTTCCCCGCTCCACCTGGCAGCCCACCGCCACGGCAGAAAAATAACCGGAAATGCCGAGGGCCTCCGTGACCGCCGTCACAAGCTCTCTGGAATTGCTGGTGGCGATCCCCATGGAGATTCCTTTTCTTTCCAGATATTGTAAAAACTCCAGCACCCCCGGCTTTAAAGGAACCACGTGGCTGTACTGATACATGGCCATCTCAATCCAACAATTCTTAAGTTCATCAAGGCTCATGGGCAGGTCAAACCGTTCCTTAAAATAAACGGCCGTCTCGGAAAAACTTTTCCCCTCAATCTCCTCCTGCAGACTGTCGGGAAGAGGGATTCCGAACCGCCCCAGAAACTCAATGTCAATCTCCTTCCACATACCCATGGAATCCACCAGGGTTCCGTCCAAATCGAAAATCACCGCTTTTATCTTCTCTGGTATCTGTATCATATCCATCTCCAACCGGCATCGTATTTATTCTTAAGGATCCCTTTGCTCCGCTTGGCAAACCCCAGGGGCCAGCCGTCCGTGCAGACCAGGCACCAGCCGTCCTCCCCGGTGCAAAAAGCCCCGTCCTCCGTTATGGTCTCCCCCTTTAAATATTTCACCGTCCGCATATCCTCCCATGGAAAATCCACTGTGGAAGCAAATTCTTCTTTTTTAAGATACATCGCAAGCGCCTGGGAAGGCTCGAACCGCTCCCGCTTCATGGTCCCCAGGTGGAGTCCCGTCCGAAGATACCGAAGCGGCGGAAGCACCTCGGGATCCACCGGCAAGAGATAAAGCTCTCCGTCCCGCTCCCAATAATATCCCCGCTCCTCAAGCGGAACCAGAATCTTTTTGCAAAACTCCGCAAAGGCCTTCCTCCGTTCCAAAAATATTCCATTCCGCTTGTCCCGTCCGGCTCCCTCCCCTTCTCCGTGCCTGTGTCCGGATCTCCCGTCTGCCCATGTCCCGTCCGATGTCTCACATCCCTTTTTCTGAAACAATGAGAGGAAATGCCCTTCTCCTTTTAATTTCCACGGGAACAGCCGCACCGAGATCCCGTCCTTCCCCCGGACAAATCCATGCTCGGCAGGAAGAGCCACCGATTCCATGGACGGAGCCTCCCTCAACAGCCACTGAACTGCCCCCTCGTCCTCCCATTCCGAAAAAGTGCAGGTGGAGTAGAGCAATCGCCCTCCGGGTTTTACCATCCTGCTCGCCAAAAGCAGAAGCTCCCGCTGAATCGGCCCATAGTATTCCGGTCCCCGCGCTTCCCAATCAGAAGCCATCGACGCATCCCTGCGAAACATCCCCTCCCCGGAACAGGGTGCATCCACCAGAACTTTGTCAAAATATTCCGGAAAGCAGGCTGCCAGCCTCCCAGGCTCCTCCGCCGTGACCAGACAGTTTCCAATCCCAAAACGCTCTATATTTTTGAGGAGTCCCTTCGCTCTGGAAACACTCCGGTCGTTGGACAGAAGAAGACCCGTCCCCAAAAGCCCCGCCCCCAGCGCCGTGCTCTTCCCGCCCGGAGCCGCGCAGAGATCAAGAACCTTGTCTCCCGGTTCTATAGAAAACATCGCCGCCGGAGCCATGGCGCTTGGCTCCTGCAGATAATAAAGCCCCGCATAGTGATAGGGATGCTTTCCCGGAGATCCTCCGACGTCCGGAGTCCTCTCCCTCCCGCCGGTTTTATAATAGTATCCTTCTCCCAGAGACCATGGCACCGGCTCCTCTGCTTCCCCTGCAAGCACCTTATGTAATACCGGTTCCCTTTCGGCACCGGACACTTTCAAAGAATTGAACCTCAAGCCGAGGACGCTCTCCTCCTCCATGCTCTTTCTGTAGTTTTCATATTCCGTTTCTCCCAGAAGAAGCCGCATCTCCTCCAGGTAAGCCGCAGGCAATTTCATGATCTTCTCCCACTCCGTCCGGTCAGACTCCCAATTCCGTAAAGGTATGGAGCCCCTGAACCTTTCGGAGGGCGGCCAGCTTATCCAGCCGCCTCCCGAAATCCTCCAATTCCTCCAGGGAACCATTGTAGTAAACCTCATAAAATTCGTTCTGGATATTTAACACTGCGTCCTCATAGCCCTCTCCGCTGTAAAGGTTCCGAATATTATTTAAAATATCTGCCACCACAGCCGCCTTCTCCTGGAACAGATGCTGGGCATCCACAATCTCATCCCGGATGGCCGACATCTCGCAGTCCAGGGCCAGCACAGCCTCCGCCGCCGTGGAGAGCCGCTTCGCCAAAAGCTCCGGCAGCTCTTCCTTATACTTATACCGCAGGGAATGCTCAATGGTGGCCCAGAAATTCATGGCCATAGTCCGAATCTGGATCTCCACCTGGATCTTGTGGCTCCCGCTCATGGTAAACACCTCGTAGAGCACATTGATGTGGTAGCTGCGATAACCGCTTTCCTTAGTGTGGCTGATATAATCCTGCTCACTGACCACTTCCATGTCCCGGCGGCTTCTGATCAGCTTCACCACCGTATCGATATCCTCAACAAACTGACAGATAATGCGGATCCCCGCAATGTCATCCATCTGTTCCGTAAAATGGTCCAGTGGGATATTCTTCCGCTGAGCCTTCTCTAAAATGCTGGAAATTCGCTTCACCCGGCCATTGACCGCCTCAATGGGAGAATACATACCCGACTCCCGATACTCTTTAATGATATGATTAAATTTAACCACCAACTCCTGAACTGCCAGGTTATAAGGTGCGAGAGTCTCCCGCCATAATTCAATTCTCATAAATCTCACTCCTGCACTGCAAATTTACTTCTTTCAGTATAGCATACTTCTTCACAAATAGGAAACTAATACGCGTATTTTACCTTTTTATCTTCCAAATAACGTAAAATCCAGTAGGGATTCACCGACAATTCCTCGTAATGATCCGTCCGCAGGTAAATGCCAAGGTGCAGATGAACGTCAAAATTCCCCACCGTCCCCGGCACCTTACTGTAACCGGAATCTCCCATAAAGCCCAGAAGTTCTCCTGCATGGATCTCTTCCCCTACCGTGAACTCATGGTCATAGGAATCCAGGTGGGCATAATAGAAATATGCTCCGCCGGGGGCCCGGATGCCGATTCTCCAGCCGCCCAGCTCCAGCCAGCCCACATGCTCCACCACACCGTCGCTGATACTGACCACCGGGAAAAAGCCCCGCCCCATCCCTCCGCTCATCAAATCTGTCCCCTCATGCTGCCGCTCTCCTCCGTAAGTTCTGTCCGCTCCCCAGGAATCTCCATAGCTATAGGAGCCTGATTCCTCACTGTCTCCCGCCGGAACAGGAAAATAAACCGCATCAGAAAGAACCGCCCCATAAGCCCTTGAAAGCTTTGCAAACTCCACAGGTTTTTTCTCCGTCATGGATTCCCTCAAAGACTTCCACCGGTGAAAGGTCAGGTTCCCCGGGGATTCTCCTGTCAAATCGTAGTCTCCTTCTACCATGAAGGCACAGCAGATCTCCGAAAGGTCTGCCCCGTTCTCTCTAGCCAGCGCCGCCATGGCTTCCAGATTTCCCTCTCCAAAAGCCATGCTCCGAAATCCCGCCTCCTCCATAGTATACTCTCCCAGCTGATCATAAAAGGGATTCATCAACAGACGGTGCAGCATGACCGTCAGCAAAATCCCCAGAAGAAACAGGCTACCGCCAAATGCCGCCAGACTGTGTTTTTTCCCCATGGCACGCTCCGGTTCCATCTTTATTAAACCCATATGCCTCCGGCTTCCGTTTTATACTCACAGACATATAAGATCCCCCCGCCTTTTAAACTCCCGCCGGTCATAGCCGCCCTGCGGATTTCATAGACTATAAAAAAACAAAGGACAGCGTATCCCGTGAAAAAATTATTCTTTCCTCTAATAATCCTTATTCTCTTTCTCCTTTGCATCCTCCAGCCGGCAAAGGCCGTCGCCGGTGCCGCCGCCGGACTTTCCCTGTGGTACCGCACGGTTCTCCCCACCCTGCTCCCCTGCATGGTGCTTTCCGGATACCTGATCTCCAGCAGTCTTGTCCAAATTCTGCCTCCGGCCCCTCTTGTCTTTGTGACCGGATGGTTTTGCGGCTATCCCATGGGGGCAAAGACCGTCGCCGACCTCTGGAAAAGCGGAAGGCTTTCCGAAAAAGCGGGGAAGCGGCTTCTGCGGCTTGGCTGCATGCCGAGCCCCATGTTCCTGACAGGCTTTCTCTGTATGGGGATGCTGCGGCTTCCCCTTACAGAAAGCCTCCCCTTCCTGGCCGCCCTCTACCTCCCTCCCATCCTCTGTTTTCTCCCCGGAGGACGGCACAAATCAAAAGCCGTACCTGCAAAGCCCGCAGACTTCATACAGGAGACAGAGCCCCTGCAAGTGTTCCTGCGCTTTGAAAAGGCCATGATGGACGGCTTTCTCATCATGGTAAAAATAGGAGGCTATCTGATGCTCTTCACCATGCTGTCCTATTTCTTCCGCTCCTGGTTCCAAAACCCCTTCCTCGCCTCCCTGATTCCAGGATTTCTGGAAATGACCTCCGGCATCGCTTTCACCGTCCAGTCAGGGCTTTCGGAGGCTATGACCACCGCACTCTGCTTCTCCTTCGCCGCTTTCGGCGGTCTGTCCGGCCTGGCCCAGACGGTAAGTGTTTTAAAGTCAACGCCTTTTTCCGGCCGCAGCTACTTCCTCTGGAAGCTTTTCCAGGCCCTCCTCACCTTTGCCGCCATCCTGCTCCTTTTCCCGCTGCTCGCCGCGCGGGGCACATTCCGCTAAGCGGCTGACTTCCTCTTTGCGCCCCTGTGACCGGGCAGGGAAGGTTCTTCCCCCTGCCCGCCGCGCAACCCGTACGCCGCTTCAGCGGCATGTTTCCTCTGCACGGGCCTGTGCACATAAAAAGAACGGAGATGTTCCGGCATCTCCGCCCCTTTTTCTCTCAAACGTAAATTCCACTCATTTTATCCAAGCATATCCGCCTTCAGGCCGCCGGTTCCCGTTTCCGTCCTCACCTCCGGCTCTGCCGCCTGCACTTGCACCGGCACCGTCTCTCCAGCCGGCATCTGAAGCTCGCTTCGATTTCCGTTCACTGTCGTATAAGCGGAACGGAGTGCCTCCAGCAGTCCTGCGTATTTTCCCTCCGTCTGCTCCAGCATATAACCGATGATGGACTGAAGGTTCTTCAGCATATCGTCCGCATAACGGATAGCTCCCTCTTTGATATGGTCCGAAGCATCCGCCGCCTCATTGACAAGCCTCTGTGCCTCCGCATTGGCCTGCTCCACCAATTCTCTCGCCTGGGTGCTGGCCTGCTCCGCCAGCTGCTGGGCCTGGGCGTTGGTCTGCTCCATCAGCTCACCGGCCTGAGTATTGGTCTGCTCCATCAGCTCATTGGCCTGGGCGCTGGTGCGCTCCATCAATTCACTGGCCTCCGTATTGGTACGCTCCATCAACTCGTTAGCCTGAAAATTGGTCTGCTCCATCAGCTCGTTGGCCTGCTGATACGCCTGCTGCAAAATCTCATGCTCATTGAGCATTTCCTCCGAAAGCTTCTTGGCATCTGATACCGTCTGATCCGCTTTCTCCTTTGCATCGGAAAGGAGCTGATCGGCTTCCGCCCTCGCCCTTCCCAAAATCCCGTCCGCCTCTGTCTGGGCCGAACTCAAAATCGCTTCTTTATTGCTGATAATCTTCTGGTACTTCTTAATCTCGTCGGGAGTCCGAAGACGAAGCTCCACCAAAAGCTCTTCCATCTCGTCCTTGTCCACGATGATCTTCTTATTGTTGGTAAAGGCCTGAGGCTTGCAGCCGTCTATATACCCTTCGATTTCACTGATCAACTGTTCAATCCTGCTCATTTTCAGATCCTCCAAAAGAGTTTTCTCCTACAAATTTTTTAAGCACCCGCTCTGCAATAACCTCCGGCACAAAGGCAGAAATGTCCCCGCCATATTGAGCCACCTCGCGAACAATACTGGAACTCAAGTAAGCGTATTCCAGGTCTGTCGTCAAAAAGATCGTATCCAAACGCGGCCGCATAATCCGATTAGTCTGGGAGATCTGCAACTCATATTCAAAATCTGTGATTGCCCGAAGCCCCCGGATCACCACGTCCGCGCGGCAGTGGGCGGCAAAATCCACCAAAAGTCCGCCAAAGGACTCAACACGCACATTGGAAAGATGCGCGGTCACTTCCTTTAACATATTAACACGTTCTTCCACAGAAAACAACGGATTTTTTGAACTGTTATTCAACACTCCCACCACAAGCTCGTCCACAAGCCTGGCGGAGCGCTCAATAATATCCAGATGCCCGAGGGTCACAGGGTCAAAGCTTCCAGGATACACAGCTGTTCTCATACGGCAGCCCCCTCTAAAATTCCTTCATGGCAATAAACACATGTTTATTGGTCTTGTATACCTTTTCGCGGATAACAACAAAAATAGTCTCCTCCAGCCAGGAAAAATCCGTATCCAGAGAAGCTTCCACCACAATCGTCGTCATATCGTCCACCAGCCTCGAATGAAGAAGCCGGATCATCAACTCCCGCTCCAATCCCTGCCTGTAAGGAGGATCCATAAAAATCAGGTCAAACACCTCACCGCCCGCATCCTCCAGCCTGCCGATAGCCGTAAGCGCATCACACTCCAAAAGCTTCGCCCCATCCTCCAAATGGGTGAAAGCCAGGTTCTCCCGAATGCACTCCACCGCCTTTTTATTTTTTTCCACAAATACGCACTCTCTGGATCTTTTTGCGGGGAGCGGGGCCATCGGGATCGAGGCCTTAAGCCGCGGAGCCAGAGAGTGCGTATTTGTGGAAAAAAATAAAAAGGCGGTGGAGTGCATTCGGG
>CAJUQY010000043.1 GCA_910588815.1 uncultured Lachnospiraceae bacterium
CCCTGCTTGCGTCCAGCCGGATCGATTCCAGCTACCATAATGGCAGTTCTGACAAGATGCTGCTTTCCTGAAGCCCCTTGTGTTTCCCATCTTCAAGGTACTCCGCCAGTAGAGCCCTCATTTCTGGATTCAGTTCGCGGTATCCGCATGGCACTGTGTTGGTTTCCTTTGTCTGGTAACCCATAGTTACAACCTCCTGTTTGATGGCTTTAACTGTACTATGCCCATATGGATAAATTTTATCCGAGATTTTTTGCATGGAGCCCCACATACAAAAGGTTATTAAGAATTTCCTCGAGTAATTGAACATCTGGGATAATGCGCCCTTTGTTCCAAAGGGATTTTCAGCTTGTGGCGTTCCCGTACTCATTTCTGCTTTTATCAGACTATAACAGACATCTTCAAGGCCGGTTTCTTTATTGTTAGTCAAAATGATATAGGTAACTTGCGCTGTCCCATCAATCCCAGAAACTTCAATCATGTATTTATAGGTATTTCCTCTAAAAAAAGGAGAATACTTTACAAGAAAAGGGGAGTGTTCTTAGGGTTGAGGAGGTGATATTATGCAGATCAAAGTGTTTCAGGGCATCCTGCTCCCATTCCTTGGGACGACGCTTGGCTCTGCCTGTGTTCTGTTCATGAAAAGCAGGATGAATCCAATGCTTCAGAGGGCTCTGACCGGATTCGCGGCTGGAGTTATGGTGGCGGCTTCCGTTTGGAGCCTGCTGATTCCTGCCATGGAGCAGTCGCAGGCTTATGGGAGGTGGGCATTCGTGCCGGCAGCCGTCGGTTTCTGGCTCGGTATCCTGTTCCTGCTGGCGCTGGACTGTGCAGTTCCCCATCTGCACATGAACAGCAGCAAGGTGGAGGGGCCAAAAAGCAGACTGCACAAGACTACCATGCTGGTGTTGGCGGTGGCGCTCCACAATCTGCCGGAAGGCATGGCCGTGGGCGTAGTCTATGCCGGATGGATTTCCGGGGATGCCGGGATCAACGCTATGGGCGCCCTGGCACTTTCCCTTGGAATTGCCATACAGAATTTCCCGGAGGGGGCGATTATCTCTATGCCTCTGCGTGCGGAGGGCGTCAGTAGGGGAAAGTCGTTCCTGTACGGTGCGCTTTCCGGCGCAGTGGAACCGCTGGGTGCTGTGCTGACTATACTCGCGGCGGGATTTGTGATTCCGCTCCTGCCGTATCTTTTGAGCTTTGCGGCCGGAGCCATGGTCTATGTGGTCGTGGAGGAGCTGATCCCGGAAATGTCGGCGGGGAAGCACTTTAATGTGGGGACAATCCTGTTTGCGGCAGGGTTTACGGTTATGATGGCGCTGGATGTGGCGTTGGGATAAAGAAATGAGAAGCGGCGGTAACCCCGGCCGGAGAGGTTACAAATCGGTTACAACCAGGACGGTTTTCCGTGATATAATGAATCTGTATGCTGACCCACAAAAATGTCAAAGGAGAGCGGGAACTATGGGTGCGAGGATTCTGGTGATCGAGGACGAGGCGGCAATCAATGACGTGATCCGTTTGAGCCTTATGGCGGCAGGCCATGAGGTGGATTCCTTTTTCGACGGAAATGAGGCGGAGGCGGCCCTTAAGAAACAACATGATTACGGGTGTGCCGTGGTGGATGTGATGCTGCCTGGGAAGGATGGCTTCGCATTGCTGCCGGAGCTAAACAATTACGGGGTGCCGGTGATTTTCCTGACGGCCAGGGGAGAACTTCCGGACAAGATACGGGGGCTTACCGGCGGGGCTGAGGACTATATGGTAAAGCCCTTTGAGATGGTGGAGCTTCTGGTGCGGATCAATAAAATATTGGAGCGCTGCGCCCCCCAGGAGGCAGTGGTGGCCATCAAAGATGTAGTCATCGATCCGGTGAGCCGGACAGCCACCAAAGGGGGAGAAAGCGTGTATTTAAAACCCATGGAGTTCGACTGTCTGATGATGCTCCTGCGAAATAAGAATAAGGCCGTTACCAGGGCGCAGCTTTTGGCGGCTCTTTGGGGCGTGGAGTTTGAGGGGGAAACCAGGACTGTGGATGCCCATGTGGGGCGCATCCGCAAGAAGCTGGGATTTTCGGAAGTGATCAAAACCGTGCCACGGATCGGATACCGGCTGGAGGTGGAAGAATGAAGCTGTTTCGCAAATTATATCTGCAGGTGGTTTTGGGAATGGCCGTGCTGGCGGCGGGCCTGTTGACCTTCTCTGCCGTTGAGGTGAAGCGCCAGGGACTTTCGGAGTCCAGGCATTATGGGGAGGAGCAGGCAGAGGGGAATGCCAGACTGCTGCGGGAGAAGCTTGCGGAGGAAAAGATCAGTGTCCTGGAGGAAAACATCCGGGACATTGTTGTTTCCAGCTCCTTCTGGGAGCAGTTCGGAAGCATGGGAGTGCTGTGGAAGGAGGGGGAGGAAGTCCGCAACCTGACACCCTACGACCTTGACCTTAGGCTTTTAGAGGATTTGCGGAAAGAGGCCGGGATACCGGAGACGGAGGTCTTCACGGGGGGCCCATTCCGGGTGGGAGAGAGAAGGCTGCTCACATGCTACCGGGCGGAGGCCGGCTTCGGGGTGGAGGGCTACAGCTTTGCGGTGGTCCAGGACGTGACAATGATCTACAGACGGGCGGGGAAGCTGATCCTTTACGGGACGGGGGCGGCCTTTGCTCTGCTGCTCTTGGTGGGTTTCCTCCTATACCGGATCATTTACCGGATGCTCCGCCCCCTGGAGGAATTAAAGTGCGGGGCGGCGGATCTTGCGGCCGGGAAATACGGAAGCCGGATCCTGGTCCGGGGAAAGGACGAGATCGGGGATGTGACGGAGAGCTTTAACCGGATGGCAGGAGAGGTGGAAAGGCATGTGGAGGCGCTCAGGGAGGCCAATGAAAAGCAGAAGCAGCTTTTGGGGAGCCTGGCCCATGAGATGAAAACGCCCCTCACGGCCATGATCGGAAATGCGGATCTGCTCCTGACGGTGCGCCTTGAAGAGAAACAAAAAGAACAATCTCTCACCTACATTCTGGAGGAGGCCAGGAGGCTTGCCAGACTGTCGGAAAAGATGCTGGAACTGACCGGCTTATATGAAAACGGAGGCGCGGGTGCAGTCTGGAAAAGGGTGGAGTTGGACTGGCTGTTTGGAAAGCTTGCGGCCTCTGCAGCTTTTCGGTTAAAAGAGAAGGATATGGTCCTGGAGATCAAGCCCCCGGAGGAGGGGCTTTCTGCCGTTATGGATGAGGATCTCATGGAAAGCCTGCTCCTAAATCTGGTGGACAACGCCTGCAAGGCTTCCTCCCGAGGCGCAAGGATTCTGGTATCCGCCGACCGGAGGGGAGTCTATGTGGAAGATTTCGGGCGGGGGATCCCGGAGGCGGAGCTTAAACGTGTGACGGAGGCTTTCTATATGGTGGATAAGGCCAGAGGGCGGAGTTCGGGAGGGAGCGGCCTGGGCCTCGCCCTCTGCCTTCAGATTGCAAAGCTCCATGGCGGGGAGCTTCTCATCGAAAGCAGAGAGGGGGAGGGGACGAAAGTGTCTCTGCTTTGGGGGGATGCGGGCGCCCCTTAATGCATGCGCTTCGCGCTGTATAATTAAGGTATACATTCTGGTTACAAATCGGAGAGGATTCGGTAAATATTCCCGTGGTATGCTTGGTACAGAAGAAAACGGCGGACGAAAGCAGGGATGACCGGGGTTTTGTCCGCAGTGAGGAGGAAATTTATGAGTCGGAAAAATCGGAAGTGCGGCAGATGGGCCGCTGGGTTATGCAGCGTGCTGGCTGGTGTGAGCTTATTTGCAGGCTGCGCAAAGACGCCTGAGGATTCGGTGGTGAAGCTTAAGGGCGAGGCGGCGGGGGATGCCTATGAGGCGGCGGAGCCGGACGGACAGACTCTGCGGGAAATCCTTGACGCGCCGGAGCGCTACAAGAGCGAGACAGAGGATCCCACGGGAAAGCTTACGGTTGTTACGGATGCCGTGGTCGAGGTTCCGGAGGCAGAGGGAGCCGGCACCATCGCCGTGAGTCAGCATCCCTTCGGACAGGAGGAGATCGACCAGATCACACAGGCGCTTTTTGGAGATGCAAAGATTTACGATTATTACAGCTACACAGAGAGGACGAAGGCAGACTGCCTGGCCAGGATTGAAGAGCTGGAGGCTTATGTGGCGGCAGGGAATCTGGACCCTTACAATGAGGGGACGGAGCCGGACGGAACGTATGTCTTTGACATCTATGGTGCCATCGAACAGGCAAAGCGGGAATACGAGGCCGCACCGGAGGAGGCTCTGCCAGAGGAAGTGCGCCCCCGGTATGGTCTGGAGGTGGGAATTGGAATGGGGGAAAAGGAGGTTCAGGATGATTCCTTTTCCGGGATTGTGGAGACTTCAGACGGAAAGCTATATCAATATGAGCTTTTTTCCTATGGGCCGGTTCCCATGCGGGTTCAGGTGAAACGGCTGGCAGATACCGAACATGTGAGTCTGGAACAGCCGGAATGGGGAGCTTATGAGGACGCAAAAAGTTCGGGGCTTCCCTGTCCGTCCGAAGAGGAGCTTCAGGCGGGTATCGGTATTACCCTGGAGGAGGCCCGAGGGATGGCGGATGCGAAAGTGTCGGCGCTTGGGCTTGCCGACATGGATTTGGTTTCCTGGGATTATGCCATCCGGACAAAGGCCGGAAGCCGGGGGCCGGATGGATTCCTTCTGGGGGAGGAAAATTGCGGCGGCTATCTCCTCCACTATGCCAGACGTTTAAGCGGGATCCCGATCACCTATACCATTGAGGAGGGCGGAGCTTATGAGGATCTGGAGGGGGAGACAGAAACCTGGAGCTATGAACGGTTGGACTTTTATGTGACGAAGGAGGGGATTGACAGGCTGGATTTTACCAATCAGTATGACCTTGGGGAGATCCGTACGGAGTATGTGAAGCTCTTGCCTTTTTCGGAAGTTATGAAGATCTATGAGAAGATGATGCAGATTCAGAATGCGGATGTGTTGAATTACGAAGATTCCAGAACCTATCGGATTGACCGCATCTCCTTCGGCTACACCAGGATCTATGAGCCGTCCACAGACAGCAGGCAGGGAATGCTTGTCCCGGCGTGGGACTTCTTCGGGAACTTTGAGGTGCCGGGCAGGGAAACTTATCAGGCGTCGGACCATAGCTTCTTAACCATTAATGCGTCGGACGGGAGTATCATCAACCGGAGCCTGGGGTATTAGGCCATGAGACAGACAGTTGCCGTCGCCCGGTTCAATTTTCGGGGGTTTTTTAAGAATCCAAAAGTGATTCTGACGCTTTTGCTCAGTGTGATCCTCTGTTATCTGCTGAGCGCGAGGGTTATGGAGGTGATTGAAGCCTATGGGACGCCCGTTCAGCTGGCGGAGCCCTTTTTATGGACCTTTGGGGATGCCTATTCCGTCCTGTTAAGCTCCATTCTTCTGATCCTGCTTTTTTCGGATCTTCCCATGGTAAGCGGCATAACCCCCTATTATCTGTACCGGACGACAAGAGGGAAGTGGCTTGCGGGGCAGATGCTTTACGTGGCCGGCGTGGTTCTCCTCTATACCGGCTTCCTTTTTGGGGTGACGGTTCTTCTCTGCGGAAAGTACAGCTATCTGGGCGACAAATGGAGCGAGACAGCGGCCATGCTTGCCTACTCGAAGCTGGGGGAGGAGCTGGGAGTGCCATCTACCGTCAAAGTTATGGAGAGCATCACGCCCTACGGATGCATGCTCCAGGTGCTTGGACTTTTGTTTCTCTACGCCCTTGTCCTAAGCTTCCTCATACTGGCAGGAAATCTGCGTTCCGGGAAAAACCGGGGAATGGCAGGCGGGCTGTTGTTTAGCCTGTACGGGCTTTTACTGAACCGGGACGTGATAGCAGCCCTGTTTGGGTGGGAAAAATACGAAGGCTACCGGGCGAATCTTTTGATCGGGTGGCTGAGCCCTCTAAGCCATGCCACTTACGGGAAGCACAGCTTTGGCTATGACCGTCTGCCATCCCTCTCCGCGTCCCGCCTGGTGTTTACCGGACTGCTTTTCCTGTTCGCAGGGATTTCTCTGCGGGCAGGGAAGCGTTACAGCTTTGCCTTTCTTGGGGAAAGTAGTTATACCCACGGCCGATGAAATCTGCCGTGAGTATTGCGGCGGCCGCAGCCGAAAGCGGCGCGATTCCTTATACGGCCGTGCGCATCATATGATTCTGGCCGGAGGATTTATCCGACGATCAGTATAGAGGAGGAACAGGAAGATGGGCTGTGAACTGAAACGAATGCTTTCCGGGCGCGGATTTTTGATTTCGTTTTTCCTTGGCCTTTCGGCTATCCTTTCCGGTACGGTCTGGCCCAAAGGAAACGGGAATCTGGCCGCGGGAAATTTTCTCCTGCTGGCAGAGCAGTCCTTTTGCTGCCGGGCCGTTTTCTTTCTTCTGCCCCTGGTATCGGTACTGCCATGGAGCGATTCTTTCCTGGCGGAGTCAAAGGGCGGATTTTTGAAGGCGTCTCTTCCCCGGCAGGATAAAAGAAGCTATACGGAGAATAAAGTTCTTGCGGTAGCCCTCGGAGGGTTTCTGCCCTGGATGGCGGCGGGGCTTTTGACCATAGGTTTCTACTTTGTCCTGTTCTTTCCCATGGAACAAAAGGGGACGCTATCCTTTGCCATGGTGTGGGAACCCTTGGCCGTTTTGCTCCGTTTGGGGATATTGGGGGCGATTCTGGCCTCCGCCGGCGGAAGCGTCACAGCATTGTTCCGTTCGGCGTACCTGGCTTTCGGTCTCCCTTTTGCCGGATATTATTTCTGCCTGATCCTCCAGGAACGGTATTTCCCGGAGGCGCTCTGGCTGTATCCGCCCCAGTGGATTTCGGGAAGCGCGGACTGGGGCCCCGGGAAAGAGGGGCTGTGGCTCTTCCTCCTCCTTTTTCTCGCCGCCGCGGCCGGCCTTCACGGGGGAATACTATATGGCCGGGTGGAGGAAATATAAAATAGAAATTAAGTTTCCGCATCGTTTGGAAAATAGAAATGCGGAAGCCTAAGAGCAGAACTGAGGGGAGGAAAGCTATTGGAGACTTGTGTGGAACTTCGGGGGGTGACCAGGCGCTTTGGGGAGGATCTGGTCTTAAAGGAAGTGAATCTTATGTTGGGGGCAGGCCGGGTCTACGGGATCGTCGGCAACAATGGTTCCGGGAAGACCGTGCTGATGAAATGTATCTGCGGTTTCCTCACGCCCACCACTGGAACAGTCCATGTGTTCGGGAAACAGATCGGAAGGGACGCAGACTTCCCGGAGGATTTGGGGGTGATCATTGAGTCGCCCGGATTTTTGGCAAATCTGAACGGAAGGAAAAATCTGGAAATTCTGGCGGCTCTCAGAAAAAGAATCGGGGAAGCCGGGATCCGCGCTGCCATGGAGAAGGTAGGCCTTGACCCGGACATGAAAAAGGCGGTGGAGAAATATTCCCTCGGCATGCGTCAGCGGCTGGGAATCGCCCAGGCGATCATGGAAGATCCAAAGCTTCTGGTGCTGGATGAGCCTTTCAACGGGCTGGACAAAAACGGCGTGGAGCAGATCCGGAGGCTTCTTTTAGAGCTTAAGAAAGAAGGAAAAACAATTCTTTTGGCCAGCCACAATGAGGAGGATATCCGCATTTTATGTGATGAGGTGTATGAAATGGACGGCGGAGTGCTGACTCGTTTTGGGAAACCCGGAAAACGCAGAGAATCGGAGGAATAAGGAATGAGAAGAAAGGGCAGGTGCCGGGCGGGATGTGGCCTGGCGATAGTTTTGGCAATGATGATTGCGGTGCGGGCCGGCGCGGCCGGGGAGACGGTTCCTGGTACGGAGGCTTCCGGGGTTTCTCCGGCTTTTCCGGAGACAGAGGCAGTCTATCTGGACATCGACAGTCATCATAAATATGAAGGGATGGAACAGAGTTTTTCCGAGGGATATCAGCCGGTGGTAAAGGACAAAGTCCTGTATCTGGTAATTCCCTTTACTGCAAGCGGAGAACTGGCGGGAAACCGGCTGACGGTCAGTCTGATTTTTTCTGACAGCGCCGCCCAGACATTTTTACCCAGAAATTATCAGAAAACAGTGGAGAAGAAGCCGTATGTCCCGGAGGGCGGAACAATGGTCTGCCTGGGAGAAGGCGGCCGGACGGAATCGCCCGGCCAGACGGAATCCTCCGGCGAAGAAGTGCGGGAGACGTATCTCTACTGCGCGGAGCTCCCGCTTTCCGGTGCGTCCGGTTGAAGGAAACCTGTTCCATCACGGTGCAGGCTGTCGGCTATACGGAGCGGATGGAACAGGTTTCCTTCAACCGCCGGATCCTTCTCTCTCTGCCGGAAGAGGGAAAGCAGGGAGGAGAGGACAATCCGGAGGATAAAAACGGAGGCGGAAGCGGAGACGGCGAGGCGGGGAATCAGGCAGGCGGCGGGGAAAACGGAGAGAACGGGGAAGGGAGTGAAAAAGGCGAAGGGGGTGAACCGGAAGGAGAAGGTGCGGTTCCCGGAGAAAACAGCGCAGAAGAAGGCGGAGGCAGCTTTGGCGGAGGCGGGGAGGAATTGATCCGCCAGCCAAAGATCCTGCTTGAGTCAGATAATCTTTCCGGGAAGGAGCTTACGGCAGGCAGCGAAGAAACGTTCACTGCCACATTCCGAAACTGCAGCGGATCGCAGCCACTTTACAATTTAAAGGCGGCCGTGTCTGCACAGGCAGAGGGGATACGGTTTTCCAGGAATTCCTTCTATGTGGCCCAGGCCGCACCGGGAGAGAGTATTGTGCTTGAGACGGAGCTTACGATTACACCGGACGCGGCATACGGGGAGTTCCCCTTGATATTTGAATTTGAATATGAGGATAAGAGGGGAAACGCTGTTTCCGGGAGAGAAACCGTCCTGCTGTCTGTAAGGCAGCCGGCGGAACTGGAATGCCGGACAGGCGAGGTTCCGGGTGTTATATATGCCTCGGATACCATGGAGCTTTCCCTGAAAGCCTGCAACGTAGGCCGCGCGCCCATTTACAACGTGCAGGCCGGCCTGTCGGCACAGGGGCTGTTTTCCGAAGGGGAAGTTTTTCTTGGAAATCTGGAAGCGGGGGCCATGGGGGAGGGGATGATGCACATCTATGTGGGAACCAGGACCATGGAAGCCGCGGGAGTCGACGAGGGAGGAAGTGACGGAGAGAAATATGGGCCGGTGGAGGGGACGGTCACCTTCCGATATGAGGATGCGGATGGTAAGATTTACGAGGAGACAAAGCCTTTCCGGACGGAAATCAAAAAGGCGCAGGTCGCGTCTTTTGCGGTGGAGGAGCCGGAGGAGACCAATTCATGGTGGGCGTCTGTGGCGGCCGTGACCTTTGCGGGGCTTGTGCTTTGGGTTCTTTTGCTTCTTTTCCGGCTGCGGAAAAAGAATGCGCTTTTGGCAGAGAGGAGAGGGGCAGAATGAGGAGAAAGAGGCGAAAGCCTTTCGGAAGCCATGGGGTGTTTTTGATTTTCCAAGGCGGACTGCTGGTGTTTGTCCTCACTTTTGGAATGCAGATGATCCGGGAATTTTCGGAGGGGAAAGCTTTGTACCAGTCTGTAGTCTCCTTAGACGGCCTGGAGTGGGGAGAGAAGCTTACGGCGGAGCTTCAAAAAATTCCGGGTATCCGTTCCCTCACTCCGGCAATCCGGATTCCCGTAAAGCTGAGGGCGGAAGACTACACGATGGAGGCCGCGCTGACCGGTGTGGAACTTGACGAGCTGGAAAAACAAGTGTCCCGGTCCAGGGAGGTTACCCTCGGAAATACCCCGGTACTGCTTCTGGGAGAAGAAAGCCTCGGGGCAATGGCGGACGGGAACGGGCATACGGCTTCCGGGGAGAAACAGGAGGAATTTTTAGAGCGGTACGGGGAAATCAACTGGCAGTACTGCCTGGCCGGGGAGGGGGAAGGAGAAGAGAACTGGAGGCCCTGCCTGGTTGCCGGAACCCTGTCCTCGCCCGCCGACGGAATTTATATGACTTACAGTCAGGCGGGAATACTTGCAGAGACAAAAGAAACGAAACAATTTCTTCTGACCGTCCGGGGAAAGAAGAATTATGAGAGTGCGCTCGGATATTTTGAGGGGAATCCCTCTTTACTTAAATAAAATTTCATAGTTTTTTTATGGAAAAAGCAAGAAAGGAAGTGTATACTCTTTTTTATGGGAAAAAATAGAGAATTTTCCTGTAGAATGAACGCAGGATAAAAGTTCAGGAGGTTTTGCGATGGCCAGGCGGCAGACGGAACAGACAGAGTATGAGGCGGCGACGGAGCGAATTCCGGTGGAGGAGATTCAGGCGGCAAGAATGAGACTGCGGCAGCAGGATGCGGCTCCCGCAGGGCGGGGGCAGATACCGCGGCAGCAGACACCGGAGGAACCGGTGCGGCGGGCGCCGATGGGGGAGGGGGCAATCGAGCTCATGCCGATCAAACGGGGCTCCATGGAGCAGAGGCCGCAGATGCCGGCAGAGCAGAAAACGGTTGGCCGCACGGCGGCGGAGGAAGCGCCGTCAGGTCAGAAAACGGCAGGCCGCATGGCAGAGAGAGCAGAGCCCTTAGGACAGGAATCAGCCGACCGTATGGGGGCAGGGGCAGTGCCGGAGAGAGCAAAACCGTTCAGCCGTATGGCGGTGGGAGCGGCGCAGGAAAAGCAGATGCCGGCAGGACAGGAAATGCAGGCTCCGCCCGGATATCACGCTGATGTCTCTTATCAGGCAGGGCTTACCAGAACCCAGGTGGAAGAACGGATGGCGCGGGGACTTTCCAACGAGGCTGTGGATTCGTCTTCGCGGACCACGGGAGAGATCATCCGGGGAAATCTTCTCACTTATTTCAATTTAATTTTTGCAGTGCTGACCGTGCTTTTATGCGCTGTGGGTTCCTTTCGGAATCTGACATTCCTGCCGGTCATTGTGGTCAATACACTGATCGGTATTGTTCAGGAAATCCGCGCCAAGAGGGTTTTAGAGAAAATGAATATGCTTGGCGCCCCGAAGGCGGCTGTGGTGCGGGAGGGTAAGGTCTGGACCGTGGATTCGGAGGAATTGGTACAGGATGACGTGGTGATTTTTAAGGGCGGAAACCAGATCTGCGCCGATGCGGTGGTTCTGGCCGGGGAGGTGCAGGTCAACGAGTCCCTCCTTACGGGAGAATCCGACGAGATCACCAAACGGAAGGGGGATCCGCTGATCTCTGGAAGCTTCGTGGTGTCCGGGCAGTGCCATGCAGGGCTTACGGCAGTGGGGAGTGCTTCTTACATCTCGAAGCTGACCATGCAGGCGAAGGAAATGAAGACCGGGGAGCAGTCGGAGATGATGCGTTCCCTGGACAAGATCCTTAAGGTGGTGGGGATCATCCTGATTCCCATCGCCGTCGTCCTGTTTGTCCAGGGTTATTTGTACAATGGAGAGACCATTACCGACAGTATTACTTCCATGGTGGCGGCGGTCATCGGCATGATTCCGGAGGGCCTTTACCTGCTGACAAGCGTAGCCCTGGCGGTCAGCTCCGTCCGTCTGGCGAAAAAAGGCGTGCTGCTCCACGATATGAAGAGCATCGAGACCTTGGCCAGGGTGGACGTACTCTGTGTGGATAAGACGGGCACCATCACGGAAAATAAAATGAGCGTGAGGGATGTGGTTCCGGTATCCGGCCGGAAAGAAGAGCCGGCGGCACCCCTTACAGCCCTCCTCGGAGATTTTGCGAAGGCCATGAGCAGTGACAACATTACTATGGAGGCCCTCAAAGAGTATTTCACGGAAGGGACGGGAGCACGTCCGATCCGGGTCATTCCTTTTTCTTCGGCGGTCAAATACAGCGGCGTGGTATTTGCGGACGGAGCCTATGTGCTGGGAGCGCCGGAATTTGTCCTGCGGGAGGATTTTGAAGCGGTGCGGGCCGAGGTGGAGAGCCATACGGCGAAGGGCTACCGGGTGCTGGTGTTCGGTTCCTGCGACGGGGAGCCGGACGGAAAACCTCTGACGGGAAAGGTAACGCCTCTCGGGTTTGTGCTTCTGGCTAACCCCATCCGGAAGGAGGCCCCGGAGACCTTTGCCTATTTTGCCGAACAGGGAGTGGAGATCAAGGTGATATCCGGAGATAATCCCTTAACCGTATCGGAGGCGGCGAAGGAGGCGGGGGTTATGGGGGCGGAAAATTATGTGGACGCTTCCACTCTGACCACGCCGGAGGCGGTGAGCCAGGCCATGCGGGATTACACCGTGTTCGGCCGGGTGACGCCGGATCAGAAACGGCAGTTTGTGGGCGCCTTGAAGCTCCAGGGAAGGACGGTCGCCATGACCGGAGACGGAGTCAACGATGTGCTGGCCCTGAAGGATGCCGACTGCAGCGTGGCCATGGCCTCGGGAAGTGAGGCGGCGGCCCAGGCTTCCCAGGTGGTGCTCTTAGACTCGGATTTCTCCTGCATGCCCCAGGTGGTCCTGGAGGGGAGGCGGGTGGTCAACAATATCGAGCGGTCGGCCAGCCTCTTCCTGGTGAAAAACATCTTTTCGCTGTTACTGTCACTGTTTTCCGTGGCATTTATGATCACCTACCCCCTGGAGCCGGCTCAGATCTCTCTGATCAGTATGTTTGCCATCGGTATACCGGCCTTTTTCCTGGCTCTGCAGCCCAACAAGGAACGGATTCAGGGACATTTTATGTCAAATGTGATCAAAAAGGCGCTGCCGGGGGGACTGACCGACGTGATCGCCGTAGGAGCCCTTGTGATTTTTGCGGGAGCCTTTGACGTGGACACGGGGGATGTGGCCACAGCTGCCACTATGCTCTTGGCCATTGTCGGCTTTATGATTCTCTTTAAGATATGCCAGCCTATGAACAAGTTCCGTATGGCTATTTGGGCCGGCTGTGTGGCGGGGCTGATTCTTGCGGGCCTCTTCCTGCCGGAGCTTTTTGCCATCCAGGCAATTTCCAAGGAATGTGCCATGCTTTTCGTACTCTTTGCCATCGCCACAGAGCCCCTGCTGCGCTACCTGACTGCGGGACTTGGCAAATTGCAGGAGATGTTCCAGAAGCTACGCTTTCGGTTTGGAAGATGATTCTGTGACTCGGGGGAGGCGGAATTGCCTGCCATAAGCAGTGCAGTAAAATCCGCAAAACCGACGCATCTGCGATGGATGCCGGGGCGGTTCGAGTGTAATTATAAAATAATTCGTATTTTTATGCACCTTCACTCTTGACGTAGAGCGAAGGTGCATTTATGATGTTACCCATAGGGCACCCCTTAATGCATGCGCTTCGCGCGGCAATATTGAGGCGGGAAGAAAAAGGATTGCGTGGGACGCGGTGCCTTTTGCCGGGTGCCACGCGACAAAAACAGAAAAGAGGAATCAATGCTATGCCGATTTTAAGTGAACGAGTACAGAGCTTTACAGATTCGGTGATCCGCCGTATGACGAGGATCAGCGACGAACACGGAGCCATCAATTTGTCTCAGGGATTTCCGGATTTTGATCCGCCAAAGGAGATCATGGATGCCTTGGCGAAAGCCGCCTATGAAGGGCCGCACCAGTATTCGGTGACCTTTGGGGCGGAAAATTTCAGGGAAGCCCTGGCGCAGAAGCAGGGAAGAGCCATCGGGAGGAAGATCGATCCGGAGACGGAGATCGTCGTCACCTGCGGCGGCACGGAAGCCATGATGTGTGCCATGATGACCATCTGCAACCCAGGTGACAAGGTGCTGGTGTTCTCCCCCTTTTATGAGAATTACGGCGCGGATGCCATCTTGTCCGGTGCAGATCCCATCTATGTGCCCCTGGTGCCCCCGGAATACAACTTTGATCTGGGCCTTGTGGAAGAGGGATTTGCGGGAGGGGCAAAGGCGATTATTGTCTGCAATCCTTCCAATCCCTGCGGGAAGGTATTTTCCAGGGAAGAGCTTATGGCAATCGGGGAGCTGGCGGTGAAGTATGACGCGTTTGTTGTGACGGACGAGGTGTACGAGCATATGGTCTATGCGCCGTATCACCATACTTGTATGGCTTCCCTGCCGGGAATGTATGAGCATACGATCACCTGCAATTCCCTGTCAAAGACTTACTCCATCACCGGCTGGCGGCTGGGCTATCTGATCGGGCCCAAAGAGGTCATCGAGGGGGCGAAAAAGGTTCACGATTTTCTGACTGTGGGAGCTGCGGCGCCGCTGCAGGAGGCGGCGGTGACGGGGCTTATGTTCCCCCAGTCTTATTACGACAGGCTTCTGGAAACTTATACAAAGAAGAGAGATTATTTCCTGGCGGGGTTAGATAGGATCGGCCTTAAGCACAATGTCCCCCAGGGGACGTATTTTGTCTTGATCGACATTCAGGAATTTCTGGATCTGCCGCAGTTTGCGGGTTATACGGATCTGGAGTTCTGTGAATGGATGATCCGGAACGTGGGCGTGGCGGCAGTTCCCGGATCCAGCTTTTTTAAGGAAGAGGTCAACAATCTGATCCGCCTTCATTTTGCCAGGGAGGAGGCAACCATCGACGAGGCTGTTTCCCGTCTGGGAAAACTGCAGGAATTATTGAAAGTCGGGAAGTAGAAGAGAATGAAAACAGAATCCGTTTATTTTTGTAATTATTCCATTGGCGAGGCTCCCTATGGGGAGGTTCCGGTCGTCTGTGCATCTTTCGGGAGCCGTATTCTTTTAGTGGGAGGGGAAAGGGCCCTGGCGGCGGGGCTTCCAAGGCTCAGGGAGGCTCTTTCAGGAAGCGGTCTTTTGCTGGCGGCAGCGGAAACCTTCCGCGGGGATTGCACTTATGAGGCGATCCGCCGTTTGGCAGGGCGGGCAAAGGAGCTCAAGGCAGATATGATCTTCGGGATGGGCGGAGGAAAGGCCCTGGATACGGCAAAGGGAGCGGCATATGACGCGGAGCTTCCGGTGTTTACCTTTCCAACCACCGCGGCAACCTGCGCGGCCACGACTGCTTTGTCCGTGGTCTACCGGGAGGACGGAAGCTTTGACAGCTTTTATTTTTACGAACGTCCGGCCCGCCACTGCTTCCTGGATCTGACGGTTATCGCCCATGCGCCGGCCGAGTATCTGCAGGCAGGTATGGGAGACACCATCGGAAAATATTTTGAGTGTCATTTTGCGGCGAGAGGGGACAGGCTGGCCCACAGCTCCGCCCTGGGGCGGGAGATCAGCAACATGTGCTATGAACCTCTTTTAGAGCATGGCGTCAGGGCTCTTTCCGACTGCCGGTCGGGTAAGGTGAGTCATGCGCTTTCCCAGGCGGTTCTTGCCAACGTGGTGAGCACGGGCCTGGTATCTTTGATGGTGCTGGACGATTACAACTGCGCCGTCGCCCATTCTGTCTATTACGGGCTGGTGCTGCTTCCCGGTTTTGAAGAGAGGAACCTCCACGGAAACGTGGTGGCTTACGGGGTGCTGGTGCAGCTCCTGATAGACGGGGAACGGGAGGAGGCTTTGCGCTTGAAAGCGTTTTTACAGGAGTTGGGGATCCGGACGACCCTTGCGGAGATGGAGGTTCCCCTGGAACGGAAAGCCCTGGATGCCGTCCTAAAAGATATTGTCGCGGAGCCGGACATGGACCACATTCCTTATCCGGTGACGGAGGAGATGGTCTACAAGGCGATGACGGAGGCAGAGGTGCTGTAAGGATAGTCTGCAACAGAAAAAACCAAACAGAAAGGAATGCATAAGAATGCAGTCGAAGAGTGTAAATACGAAAAATCTGTTCAAATTTATTTTAGGTTCGGCCTTTGGTATTTTAATGTTTCTGGTGCCGATTCCGCAGGGGGAGTCCTTTACGACGCTGCTGGATTTTATCAAAAGCTTTTTGAAAAACCTGCTGGGCGGGAGCCTTCCCTACATATTGGTGGTGATCATGGTGGTTTCCGCTGTGCTGACGCTCTATGATTTTATCTGCAGGCCGGACTGGATCCGGAACAATCATTATCTGAAAAAGGGATTTTCCGCGACACCCTTCTATCTGATCTCCAAGATTGTTGGGGCGGTGGTGACCTGTATGGTGGTTTTCGGTGTGGGGCCGGAGTTTATCATTTCCGTGGACACTGGGGCAACCATCGTGGATCTGTGCGCCACCTTGTTTTGTATTGTGACAAGCTTCAGCTTCATCCTGCCCTTTCTCACGGACTGTGGTATCATGGAATTTCTGGGTGTGCTTTTGGAGCCGGTGGTCCGTCCTCTGTTCCGGGTGCCGGGGCGAGCCTCTGTCGATCTGATCGCTTCCTGGTTCGGAGCCTCCAATGCGGCGGTCATCCTGACCAGGGAGCAGTATATGAAAGGCTTTTACACCAAGCGGGAGGCAGGCTACATCATGACCAATTTCTCCCTGGTATCCATCCCCTTCTGCCTGCTGATTGCAGATACGGTGGGGATCGCGAACCTGTTTCCGGCTTTTTATCTGTGCATCTGTATCGTGGGTATTCTGCTGGCGGTGATTATTGCCCGCATTCCGCCCATCCGTACCATCCCGGATACCTATCAGGAACAGACGGGAAAGCAGATCAACGAAGAGGTACCTGAAAAAAAGAGCCGTCTCGCCTATGCGCTGGAATCGAGCTGTGAACGGGCGGAGACCTTTGGCGTGAGGGGAGTGCTCACGGGCGGCTTGGAGGTGGTGGTCGGCATGTTTTTCGACCTGATCCCCATTGTGGTTGCCTGGGGAACGGCGGCTCTGATCATTGCCACCTACACCCCCGTGTTCCAGTGGATCTCCTATCCCATGGGAATGTTTCTTTCCGCCCTTGGAGTGCCGGAGGCTTTTGCGGCGGCTCCGGCCACCCTGGTAGGGTTCACAGACATGTTTATCCCGGCCCTCTTGATCACGGGGATCCAATCGGTGAAGACCAAATTTATCATCGGCGTCCTCTCCCTGGTACAGATCATCTATCTGACCGAGGTGGGAACCATCATCATCAAGAGCGAGATCCCCTTAAATCTCTGGAAGCTGTTTGTGGTATTCCTGGAGAGGACCATCATCGCGATTCCGCTGATTGTGCTGTTTGCGAATCTGTTTTTATAGCGATGCCGTTGACCTCCACCTGTCCCTCCATGGGGATTACCAGGAAGGGCCGGCCGTCCAGCATGCGGGTTTCCACCAGGGCCGCCTGCTCCGGCTTCACCTGCACAATCACATCGGGGGTTCGGATCTCGAATTTTCTGGAGTTGATCACGTTGGAAGCCAGGATAGGCGCATCGGAACCGGCGGCTTCCTCGTAGCGGGCTTCAAAATGGGAAAGTCCCTCCTCGTCCGCGCCGTTTTCGGAGAGGAGAGAGCGAACCTCAGAACTTGAGAGGGTGAGCGGCTCCGCATCTTCCTTTGACTCTTCCAATCGTTCGGCGAGCTGTTCATGGATGGCCCTCACCGTCTCAAAATCGCAGGCGTCCCCAAGGGTCTCCTCCACCAGGGAGTTGAAGGTTTCCTTCTGGCTGTCTGCCGCCAGGGGAAGCACACAGCGAAGGAATTCTTCGATGAGACGTCCCTGAAGCAGATTGGCATCCTTGGAGTAGAAGAGAAGGCTGTGGATATCGGTGCTCCGATCCCGAAAGGCAGGAAAGAGAAAACCGGTTGCCGGCATTTCCACCAGCCAGTCTCTGGTGCGGTTCTGGATTACACCGGCCTGGGCATTGTAGCAGAGGCCCGGCTTGGTCAGCTTCACCGGACAGACGCTGCAGAGAAGATAGTCGTAAACTTCGTCGGAGGCGTCGAACATTTCCGTTCCGTCGGAGGATTTTCCTGGGATATCGTAGACAGAATGGATAAGGAGGATCAGATAACTGCCTTCCATATCCAGATGTCCTATGAGCTTATCGTAAAAGGCGTCAAGAAGCAGATCGTCGGTGAGCCTTGATTCCCGCAGCCTGAGGAGGAGGTCGTGGGTGCTCCCCTCATTTTCTGCCGCCAGAGGAAATTCCAGATTGATCAGGTTTTTTCCGAGAGTTCCGGAGAGGTTCTTGCGGAATATCTCAAAATATTTGAACATTTCTTCTTCCGGAAGGGAGAAAAAGGCTTCCTTCATGTCGACCTTTTTCTCCCCCTCTCCGTCCACATAACAGCCGCAGATGCGTGTGATGGCGCAGCGCTCCTGGGTGAACTGTTTTTTTATTTCTGATATTTCTTTTTTGTTCATGATTTTGCTCCCCTTTCTGGCCGGCTGGGAGCCGGCGCACGTCATCTATAGTGAACGACAAAAATTATTGGTTTTGGCGTTCACAGCGCCGATTTTTGCTGCGCCAAAGCGTAGGATCTACCTTGCAAAAATCGTGCGCATCCCCCGGAGGGAATATAGTCAACGACAACTTTTTTTGGCGTTGACTATATTTTAAATGGGGCAGGGGAGGTTGTCAATAAGCGGGTATTTTTTGCAGGCGCTCCAGGCCGGTTTACAGAGTTTCCGGTGCGGGAGTGTTCAGGATTTCCATAAACTCGTCGCCGGTAATCGTCTCATTGTCGTAGAGATATTTGGCCAGCTGGTGGAGCTTTGGCATGTTGTCGCTCAAAAGCTTTTCCGCCTGTTGGTATCTGGCTTTCACCAGGGCGATCACTGTTTCGTCGATCCGGGCCGAGGTGGTTTCGGAGCAGGCCAGGGTCGTATCGCCGCCCAGATATTGGTTTTTGATGGTCTCAAAGGCGACCATGCCGAAAGAGTCGTCCATGCCGTAGCGGGTGATCATGGCCCTCGCCACCTTGGTGGCCTGTTCGATATCGTTGGCGGCCCCGGTGGTGATGGAATGGAAGACCAGATCTTCCGCCGCCCGTCCTCCTGTCAGAGTGGATATCTTATTCTCCAGTTCTTGTTTGGACATGAGGTTCTTTTCATCCTGTTCCACCTGCATGGTATAGCCCAGCGCGCCGGAGGTGCGGGGAATGATGGTGATTTTTGTGACGGGGGCGGAGTTGGTCTGAAGAGCCGCCACCAGGGCGTGTCCGATCTCATGATAGGAGACGATCAGCTTTTCTTTGTCGGAGAGGAGCTTGTTTTTCTTCTGATAGCCGGCGATCACGACCTCGACGCTCTCCTCCAGATCCATCTGACTGACGATCTTTCGGCCGTCCCTCACAGCGCGCAGCGCAGCTTCATTGATCATGTTGGCCAGCTCTGCACCGCTGGCTCCTGAGGCGGCTCTGGCGATGGCCATGAAATCCACATTGTCACTCAGACGAATGTCTTTGGCATGGACCTTTAAGATCGCTTCCCGGCCCTGAAGATCCGGGAGCTCCACCGGAACCCGCCTGTCAAAGCGGCCGGGCCTCAGGAGGGCCGGGTCAAGGGAATCGGGCCGATTGGTGGCGGCCAGGATCATGACGCCCTTGGTGCCGTCAAAGCCGTCCATCTCTGTGAGGAGCTGGTTCAGGGTCTGTTCCCGCTCGTCATTTCCGGCAAGACCGTTTCCATCCCGCTTTTTTCCGATGGTATCGATCTCGTCGATAAATACAATGCAGGGAGCTTTGTCGGCGGCCTGTTTGAACAGATCGCGGACCTTGGAAGCGCCCATGCCAACGAACATTTCCACAAATTCCGAACCGGAGATGGAAAAGAAAGGCACTTCAGCTTCGCCTGCTACAGCCTTTGCCAAAAGGGTTTTCCCCGTTCCGGGAGGGCCCACCAGCAGGGCGCCTTTGGGCATTTTGGCTCCGATTTCCGTATATTTTTTGGGATTGTGAAGAAAATCGACAATTTCCTGGAGAAGCTCTTTGGCTTCGTCCTCACCAGCCACATCGGAAAACTTGATGCCGGTTTTAGACTCCACATAAACCCTGGCATTGCTTTTTCCAAAGCTCATGGCGTTGCCCATGGAACCTCCCATCCGTTTCATCATGGCCCTGGAAAGAAGCTGCCCGATGGCCAGGAAAATAAAGATGGGAACCACCCAGCTTAAAAGGAACGTCAGAATCGGGGAAGCCTCTTCGATGATCGGCGTGCCGAAGGAAGTGATCCCGGCATCATAGAGCCGGTCGATCAGCTTATCATCATTCATCGTTCCGGTTTTGTAATAGGAGGGCTCAATGCTTTTGTCGGAAAAGATGATTTCGTTGGCTTTGATCTCTACCTGCCCGATCTCCCCCTTTTCCACCATGGAAAGAAATTCACCGTAGTCTACTTCTGTGACCCTGGCGCTGAACATCTTGGGAAAGAGCAGGGAATTTAACAGAAGCAGAACGATCAGGGCGATCAGATAATAAAATAAAATTGGTTTTTTAGGGGGTTGTACCTCTTTCATGATCATTTCCTCCTTGTGCCTGTGATACATGTAGTATAACAAAACAAAAGACGAAGTCAACCCCATATAAATATTTAACCGATTATTTATGGTTTTGAAAGAAATGCAGAGGAATTTTAACGGAAAATGTCCTTTACAGAAAAGCCGGAAAGCGATAAAATAAAAGTAATTTGTGCTTTTGCACAAAAATGCGGATAACATATCAGGAGGAAACAAATTCATGAAAGTATTGATCATCAACTGCGGAAGCTCTTCTTTAAAGTATCAGATCATTGATTCTGAGACGGAGCAGGTTCAGGCAAAGGGACTTTGCGAGAGGATCGGTATTGACGGACGCCTGATCTATCAGCCGGCGGGCGGAGAGAAGGAAGTGACCGAGGCATCCATGCCTACCCATACCGAGGCGATCCAGATGGTGCTTGATGCACTGGTCAATGAGAAGACAGGCGTGCTGAAGACGCTGGATGAGGTGGATGCCATCGGACATCGGGTGCTCCACGGCGGCGCCAAGATCACTCAGTCCTGCATTATTACAGATGAGGTGCTGAAGGTGGTGGAAGAGTGCTGCGACCTTGGGCCTCTGCACAACCCTGCGAACCTGAAGGGGATTTACGCCTGCCAGAAGCTGATGCCCGGCAAGCCCAATGTGGCTGTGTTCGATACTGCGTTCCATCAGACCATGCCCACCAAGGCCTTTATGTACGGCATTCCTTACGAGTATTATGAGAAATATCATATCCGGAAATACGGCTTCCACGGAACCTCTCACAGTTTTGTGTCCAAGGAGACCATAAAATTCTTGGGCCTTGATCCGGAAAATTCCAAGGTTATCGTCTGCCATCTCGGGAACGGCGCTTCCATCAGCGCGGTCAAGGACGGCAAGTGTGTGGATACCAGCATGGGCCTGACGCCCCTGGAGGGTCTTGTGATGGGAACCCGTTCCGGTGATATCGATCCTGCCGTGGTGGAGTACATCTGCAATAAAGAGGGCAAGAGCGTCAGCGAGGTGCTCAATATCCTCAACAAGAAGTCCGGCGTCCTGGGCCTGACGAAGAATCTCTCCAGCGATTTCCGTGACCTGGAGGAAGCCATGGGCGACGGCAACCAGCTGGCGGCAGATGCCATCGACATTTTCTGCTACCGGGTGGCAAAGATCGTGGGATCCTACGTGGCGTCCATGAACGGCGTGGATGCGATCGCCTTTACGGCAGGCATCGGTGAGAATGCGCCTCTGGTCCGCGAGAAGATCTGTGAGTATTTCGGATACCTGGGGATCAAGATCGATGCGGCGAAGAATAACTGCCGCGGTAAAGAGGTGATCATTTCTGCGGACGACTCCGCAAAAAAGGTGGCTGTGGTTCCCACCAACGAGGAACTGGCGATCATGCAGGAGACGGTTGCACTGGTGAAATAAGAGACAACGGAAAAACGGAGGAGCCTGTCCGAAAGGACAGGCTCTTATGCTTATTCTTTGATGATATCCAGTTCGGTAAGGGCAATGCCGAATGCCGTGAGGATGATCTTTAATGCCGTATACCGCCGCTTCATTTTCTTACATACTTCAGAATCCTTTTCACAAGTGCCGGGCGGCCGGAACGGATGATTCAGCGGACGCCATTGCCATCCGGAAAGGAAAGGGTGATAGAAAGCCTTCCCTCCCGGTAATCGGCAGAGATTTTTCCGCCCATCTGTTCTGTCAAAAGCTTGGAGATAGAGAGCCCCAGTCCAGAGCCCCGCTGTCCGGATTCCACCGTGTAATACCTGTCAAAGAGCCGTCCGGCCGTCACCGGGCTAAGTCTGGCCGCCCGGTTGGAAAAGACGATAGTTCCGTCCTCGGCCATTGTGACAGAGAGGTCGCCGTCGCTGTATTTCAGGGCATTACCGATGATGTTGCCGAAAATTCTTGTCAAAGAAAAACGGTTTAAACACCTTGTGACAGTCCGTGCCGGGATGAAGACCTCCGGTGTGATACCGGCACCGGTCATGGCCCCGTAATAGGAGGCCAGGCTTTCTTCCAGCGCCCGGTTCAGAGAGAGGGGGGCGGCCTCCTCCTCGGGGACAGATTTGACGATAGAATAACCGAATAACTCCTCCGTCTGCTGTTTTAACACCTCGGACCGGTTTCGGATCATGGAAAGGTAGCGTTTCACCTGCTCCGGTTTTTCCACATAGTCCAGGAGATCCAGATAGCCCAGGATGGCGGTTAAGGGCGTGCGCAGGTCATGGGAGAGGTTGGTGATGGATTCCTTTAACTCTCTGTCTCCCTGCTCAAACCGGAGGCGGGCGGCCCGCAGGCGGCGAAGCTCCCTGTTTAAGTCCGCCGCCAGCCGCCGCATATGCCGGTCTCTGGAGGAGAGGGTGATCCCTGTGTTGGTGTCACTGTCAAACCAGGAAAGAAACTCCTGCCGGATTTCGCTGGCCGCCCGGTGAAGGGCCGCGATCTTAAGAAGCAGGGCAAAGAGAGTCAGAAGCAGCAGGATGCAGAGACAGAAAAGACAGGCCATAAAATTTCCTCCCGGATAGCGATTGGCGGTGCATTTTAGTTCAGATTTTTTCTTTTAAAAAACAGGATCCCTCCGCATGAAAAGGAAACCGTAATGATCAGAGAGTAAACGAGGGGCGGCCAGTGCTCCAGACCGCCCTCGGAGAGGCAGATAGACTGGGCGCCGGGCAGGAAATCCAGCAGGAATTTGTAGATTTCCCGTTTTGTCCCTCTGAGATAGAGAGGATTGGGTTCCCGATTTGTTTCTTCGACATCTCCCGGATTCATGGTAAAGCTGTAGTTGCTGTAGTATTCTGGTTCGGCAAGGCGGGAGCTGACCATGGCGCCTGCAAACAGCAGGATCAGGGAGACAAGAATGGCGGTCACGGAGGAGGAGGCCCGTTTCTGAATCAACATGCTGATAAAGGTAAAAACAGCGCAATAGGCGGCTGTCAGGAGGAACCCTCCCGCCAGATGGAAGAGCAGGAAACCGGTCTCGACGGAAAAGACTTCTACTCCCAGGAGCAAAGTGCCCAAAAGAAAAAGAGCAAGCTGAAAGGAGAGGATCATCAGGATGGATGCAGCGATATTTAAGAGCAGGTTGGAGAGATAGACCGTGCTCCGCCTGTGCCCGGCAATCAATTTATTCCGTATGGTACCGTCGCTGTATTCTATGCCTAAAAACAGGCCGGAAAAGGTAGAGATGAGAATACCGAGTAACGGTCCGTAGGCAAAAAGCGTCCTGCCGAGAGAGGGCTTCAGCTCATATATCTGATAGTCGCTGTAAGCACTGAAGGCAAGAAAGCTTCCAAAAAGAGCCATAAAAACAATACCGATCCAGAAAATTTTTTCTTTTTTTAAGCGGACAACTCCCGCAGACAACAATCTATTCATGGTTTGCACCTCCTATCAGGCTGATAAAATAACCTTCCAGGCTTTCGTCCCGCTCCGAGGCCGTGAGGACCTGGCAGTTTTCATGATCCAGGGCATGGATCAGTTCCGTGAGATTTACCCGTGCAAAAATATCTGCCTGGGTGTGGGAAACGACGTTATAGTCAAGCCCCATCTGATCCAGCACACGGGAGAGGGCCTTTACGTCGCTCACCTCCACCCGCACACATTTGCGGCAGGCCTCCTCCAGCTCTTTCGCACTCAGTTCTTTTACCATGCGTCCGCCATCCACGAAGCCGTAATGGGTGGCCAGTCTGGAGAGCTCATCCAAGATATGGCTGGAGATTAAAAACGTGATGTTCTGTTCCCGGTTGAGTTTTAAAATCAACTCCCGTATTTCAATAATCCCCTGGGGATCCAGTCCGTTGACCGGTTCGTCCAGCACCAGAAAATCCGGCTGTCCGCAGAGGGCGATGGCGATGCCTAACCGCTGGCGCATGCCGAGAGAAAAGTGTTTCGCTTTTTTCTTTCCGGTGTCCTCAAGCCCCGCCAGCTCCAAGAGCTCTTTGATTCCCTCGAAGGAGGGCATTCCCAGGATCCGGTACTGTTCCTTCAGGTTTTCCTCGGCCGTCATGCCAAGATAGATGGATGGGGTTTCCACCACGGCGCCCATCCGCCTCCTGGACTTGTGGATGTCCTTGTCCGTATTCTTTTTCCCGTAAAGGATATATTCTCCCTCCGTCGCATCCTGCAGACCGCAGATAACACGGATTAACGTGGTCTTTCCTGCCCCGTTTTTTCCCACCATGCCGTAAATGGCGCCCTTCGGAATATGAAGGGAAAGATGGTCCAGGGCTTTGAACTGCCGGTATTTCTTTGTCAGTGAATCGGCCGTCAAAACGTATTCCATAATATGAAAACCTCCTTTTATCCTTGTTGGATGAGGAATCAGTGGATTCCTCATCCTTGGATAAATGATAGCGCGGGACGGTAAAGAAAACGGTAAAGAGAAAGGTAAAGAAACGGTAAAGATGGAGAGAAACGCCGCCTGCCTGTGCCCGGACACGTCGGTTTGGCGGATTTTCCTGCGCCGCTTATCTGCAGGCAATTTTACTGCTAACAAAGCGGGCAGCGAAAATTGCCTGCGCTATACTCGGAAAATCCGCCAAACCTTCCTATCGTCCGGGCACAGGCAGGCGGCGGCGTTCCGGGTCAGACCAGGCGGAAGCCGATGCCCCAGACGGCCTCGATGTGGTCGATTCCGTCGATCTGTTTCAGTTTTCTGCGCAGGTTGCTCACATGGATTTTTAAGGAACCCTCGGTGCAGTCCGGGGTGTCCAGGCTGATGCGTTCCAGAAGGAGGGATTTGGTCAGGACCTGCCCGGGGTTCTGAATCAGGAGCTTTAAGATTGCGTATTCTGTTTTTGTGAGACGGACGGGCGTGCCGTCCAGAAAGACGCTGCGGGCCTCCGTGTCCAGGGAAAGTGAGCCGGAGACGAAGCGTCCGGAAGATGCGGAGGCGGCATTTCTAAGCTGTACGGCAATGCGGGCCAGGAGCTCCCTAGTGTCAAAGGGCTTGGTCATATAGTCGGCGGCGCCGCCAAGGAGCAGTGCCACCTTATCCTCAATGTCGGCCCTGGCGCTTAAGACGATGACCGGGATGCCGGAGATCTTTTTGAGAACCTCTTCTCCGGAAAGTCCCGGGAGCATCAGATCAAGAAGAAGCAGATCCGGCCGTCTCCGTTCCAGGAGGAGCAGGGCCTCTGTGCCGGAGTAGGCCCGCAGGATGCCGTAACCTTCCCGGGTGAGGAGTTCCTCCAGCATGTTTCCTATATGGATATCGTCATCAATGACTGCTATGGTTTTCATAGATGTCTCCTGAGCTTTGTTTTTTATAATTTTACATAGATACAGGACATATAGCTTACATCAGTATAACAAAAGGGAGGATTCCGTTCAACAGAAAAAATTTGGTTGTGGCAGGTGATGTGTTGTTTTTTTTCACAAATATCCCTATAATATAAGGAAAGTAAGAAATTCATTGATAGGAGGCATGGGTTATGGAATTGGTATATACGCCACATCACATGTCCGGCGGCCTTTTTGAGATCAGAGATAGAAATGACTATCCCGTTCTATATACGGCGATTATAGAAAATGCTGACATTTTTATCTTAAACTCTTATCATCATGTACACTACAGAAGATGGAGGCACAAAAATAGAAGTTACATTTGACCATGACACGGTTTGGCTCTCCATAGATCAG
>CAJUQY010000044.1 GCA_910588815.1 uncultured Lachnospiraceae bacterium
CGGCCTCCGTCCGGAAGGTGACCTCCGCGCAGGGAAGCCCGCCTTCCACAAGGGCCTTCGCGAGGGGCAGGGCGTTTTCTTCGTCGTTTAAGACCACCACGGGAATGACGCCGAATGTCTGAAGATGTTCTTCTGTTGTTTTCATGATCCTTTTCCTCCTGCATTTGATTTTTGGATATATTTGTGTATAATGGTTCGTATCAATGGAAAGGAGCTTTGTCATGACACTCGCCGATTATGTCATTTTTACTGCAGTTGCCGAACACAGGAATATGACCCATGCGTCTGAAAAACTTCATCTGACACGTTCGGCCATCAGCCATGCGGTTTCCAGGATGGAGCAGGAGCTTGGCTTCTCCCTGTTCATCAAAACGACCCATGGGATCAGCTTGACCACAAATGGAGAAATGCTCCTTCCCCTTGCCTATTCGGTGATCCAGAGCCACAACCATTTCCATGAGACGGTCTCCTCCATCAATGGCCTGGACGCCGGACATGTGCGTCTCGGAACCTGCTCCAGCACCTGCATCAACTGGGTTCCCCAGCTTGTCCATACCTTCCGGACCATGTATCCGGCCGTGGAACTCCATATCTTTGGCGGCGCGAACAATGCCCAGATTCTGGCCATGCTTGAGAAGAATGAGATCGATCTCGGCATCGCGGCTGCAGAATCTTCCGGTACGATCCTGGCCACCAGAATGTATGATGATGAGATGGTCTGCGTGACTAATACGTCCTTTGCCACCCGTACGCCGGGGATCGTCACGCCGGAAGAGCTTGCGCATATGTCCCTGATCTTAAGCGACCAGGACTATGGGGAGGAGAGTCGTATTGTCATGAACCAGGTCCGCCTGTCCGCCAGTCCCAATATCATTGCCATTGACGACGCGGGGCTTGTGGCACTTGTCTCAGCCGGCCTGGGTTACTGCATCATCGGCCGCCTGGTTTTGAAGGCGATCACCTCGCCTGTCCGTGTGTTTTCCTTTGACCCTCCCCAGTACCGCCGCCTGGCGCTGCTTGAGAAAAGGAACCTGCCGTCGTCGCCGGCCATTGAGGCGTTCAAAGAACATATCCTTCGGTTTGTGGAGACGTATCCGAACCCGCCGGAAGATCCTGCGGCCGCGGCCGGATAAACCGGCTGCCGGAAACGCTGCGCACCTTGTTATGAACATATCTTGTTAATAAATGCATCTTGTTACAGACAGTATAACATTTCCTGAAAATGAACAGAAGTTATGTGTTTTCATATTTCGTTGAATTTTTTTCATCAACAGAGGCAGTGATGGTGATGAATGACGTTCAACTTTAGGTGAAAATGTATAACTTCTGTTTGCTATTTGTGGATGATATAATAAAAATACCTAAAATTTTGGCTGGCCGGTCGCAAAAGAGAAACATGATTCCATGAAAATTAGCCATTTAAGGAGGATTCCGTTATGAAGAAAAGCAGCATCAAACGGTTTTTGGGGCTTTTCCTTGCCCTGGCCGTGGTTCTTGGCATGACTGCCTGCGGGGGCGGGAAGGAAGCCGGCGGCGTGGACGGCGATACGATCAAGATCGGGGTGGTCTGCCCGATTTCCGGAAATTCAGCCATCGCCGGGAAATACATTACCCATGGCGTGGAGGTTGTGGAGGAAGAACTGGGCGGAAAGATCAAGATCAAAGACAAAGAATATAAGATTGAGTTTATCTACATGGACAACGAGGCTTCCGAGGAAAAGACGACAAACGTATTCCAGAAGCTGATCGAGGAGGAGAAAGTGATCGCGATCGTGGGGCCTGATATGTCCAAATGTGCCCTGGCCGGCGGGCCCATTGCCCAGAAAGCCGGCTGTCCCATCGTGGCGACCTTTGCGACCAACACTGCAGTGACCGAGGTGGGCGATTACATATTCCGTGCCTGCTTCATCGACCCTTTCCAGGGGAAAATGGCGGCGCAGTATATCTGGGAATCCGGCTACAAGACCACGGCGGTCATGTTCAATAATGCGGACGCCTATGCGACCGGGCTGACAGATGCCTTCGTGGAGGCTTATGAGGGCTTTGGGGGCACGGTTGTGGCAAAGGAAGAGTACTCCGGCTCCGACGTGAAGGATTATAATGTGCAGCTTACAAAGCTGGCTTCTTCCAACCCGGAGTGTGTGTTCTTCCCCAACCTGTTGGGCGAGCTGGGGCTCCAGATCCAGCAGGCCCGCGCTGCGGGCTTAAACTGCCCGATCGTATGCGGAGACTCCGCCGATACTCCTGAGGTCGGCGAGGTTGCCGGAGCGGCAGTGGAGAATGTAGCTTATGTGTCTGCTTTCTCGGCGGAAGCCACCACCGACGCGGCAAAGTCTTTTGTGGAAAAGTATACGGCAATGTTTGACGGCGAGACTCCCAACTCCAATGCGGAGCTGGCATACGAGGCGACCCAGATGGTGCTCTACGCCCTGCAGAATGCGGACGAGCTGACCCGCGAGGGTGTCCGCGACGCCCTTAAGAACATTGAGGGTCTGGAGCTTCCCTCCGGAAAGATGAGCATGGCAGAGGACAGGAATCCCATCAAGGGAGGCGTCGTCATGCAGTATGATGCGGACGGTGTTTCTCATTATGTATCTTCCATCAATCCGGACTGATGCGGGATTGACGCTTGAAGGGTTCTGGCGGCCGGAGCCGCGGAACCCTTCTTTTATGATACAAAAATGCTCTGCGGAGCAGGATTTTTTACCAAAAGACAGGAGGGATTTTTCCGTGACTTATTTTTTCCAGTATCTGATCTATGGCCTGCAGCTGGGCAGCGTCTATGCGCTGCTGGCCCTGGGCTATACGATGGTGTATGGGATCGTCGGCATGATCAATTTTGCCCACGGTGATTTTCTGATGATCGGCGCGCTGGGAACGTATTTTATTGCGCAGGCCTTTGAGAGCTTTCAGGTGGGAAGCACTTACCCGATGCTTATCATCGGCCTGATCATTCTGACCGCCATGGCCGGTACGGGCGTCATTGCCAGCGGCGTGGAGGCCATCGCTTACCGGCCCCTTCGGAACAAGCCCCGCATGATTGCTCTGATCACGGCGGTGGGCGTGTCCATGTTCCTTGAGAATTTTCCCAGGGCCCTTCCTTTTATCGGCCCCAATCCCCGCTCCTTTCCGACCTTGTTCCAGGCGAAGAACATCGACCTCTTTGGAGCGACCATCACGACGACCCAGCTTGTGATGATTGTCCTGGCCGTTGTGACCATGGCGGTCCTCTACCTGGTGGTCAATAAAACAAAGATCGGAAGCCAGATGAGGGCGGTCAGTATGGACAAGGACGCAGCGTCCCTGATGGGGATCAACATCAACAAGGTGATCTCCATTACCTTTTTTATCGGCGGAGCGCTGGCTGCCGTGTCCGGCATCTGCTATGCCAGCGCCTATCCCCAGGTGGATGTCTACATGGGCTCCTGGCTTGGGAACATGTCCTTTGTGTCGGCAGTCCTGGGGGGCATCGGGGATATCCGGGGAGCCATGCTGGGCGGCTTCATCCTGGGGATCGCGCAGATCTTTGCGACAGCTATCAATTCCACCTTCGGCTACGCGGTCGGCTTCATCATCCTGATCATTATCCTGCTGGTAAAGCCGGCCGGGATCATGGGCAGGCTGGTCGTTGAGAAGGTATAGGAGGGAGCGAGATGAAGGGAAAGAAATGGATCAAGGCGGTTTATCCCGCCGCAATCGTGGCGCTTATCTATCTGCTTGTGACGGTGCTTCGTCAGTTGGGGATCATGAACGGCTACTACAACCAGGTACTGATGTTTGCGGGCATCAACATTATGATGACGGCGAGCCTGAACCTGGTAAATGGTTTTACAGGGCAGTTCTGTATCGGCCATGCGGGCTTTATGTCCCTGGGAGCCTACGGGGCGGCCATCGTCACCGGCATGCTGTTTAAACATACGGATTCCATATTTGTGTTTTTACTGGGACTTTTTGCGGGCGGCCTGGCGGCAATGGCGGCCGGCATGCTGATCGGCCTGCCCTCTTTAAAGCTGAAAGGGGATTATCTGGCCATTGTGACCCTGGCTTTCGGAGAGATCGTCCGCGCCCTTCTCCGGCTGGTAAAGCCCATCGGGGGAGCCCGTGGAATGATCGGGATTCCAGGATATGCGAATCTGGGGTGGATTTTATTTTTCATGGCTCTGACTTTGTTTCTTTTGAGGAACCTGATCCACTCTCCTTTTGGAAGGGCCTTTATCGCCATCCGCGACAATGAGGTGGCGGCGGACGCCATGGGGATCAACACGACAAAGTACAAAATGACCTCCTTCTGCATCGCCGCCTTTATTGCAGGGGTGGCCGGAGGCCTTTACGCCCATGTGATTTCTTTTATCCAGCCGGATAATTTCAGCTTCACAAAAAGCGCGGATTTCCTGGTCTATCTCTATGCGGGCGGCTCCGGCTCCCTGACCGGGTCTGTGGTCGGCGCGACGCTGCTCACGATCCTGCCGGAATTTCTTCGGTTTCTGGCCGACTGGCGTCTGGCAGTGTATGCGGTGATCCTGGTGCTGGTGATGCTGTACCGCTCCGAGGGACTCTGCGGCGGCCTGGAGCTGCCGTTTATGAGGATCAGGCGGAAGGAGCTTTATGAGGAGCCTCTTTTTGGCAAGAAGGAGAAGGGAAAGGAGGGACAGGCATGAGCTTACTGGAGGTAAAAAACCTTTCCATCATGTTCGGCGGCCTCTGTGCCGTGGATGATTTCAACCTGTCGGTGGAAAAGGGAGAGCTGATCGCCGTGATCGGACCCAACGGCGCGGGGAAGACGACGATCTTTAATATGCTGACCGGTATTTACCGGCCGACTTCAGGGAGCATTTCTCTGGACGGGGAAAATCTGGTGGGGCTTAAGCCCTATCAGTTTGCGAAAAAAGGCATTACCAGGACCTTCCAGAACATCCGTCTGTTCTCCAATGCGACGGTGGCCGACAATGTCAAGATGGCCCACACCCTGCACAATGACCAGGGGCTGTTGAAATGCCTGCTCCGGCTTCCTTCCATGAGGAGGAGCGAGCGGGCCCTGGACGAGAAGGTCATGGAGCTTCTTGACAGGCTGGGCCTTGCGGATAAGGCGGATCTTCTGGCAAAGAATCTGCCCTACGGCGACCAGCGCCGCCTGGAGATTGCCAGAGCGCTGATGACGGAGCCGAAGCTTCTGCTTCTGGACGAGCCGGTGGCCGGGATGATCACGGCGGAGATGGAGGATATGGCGAAGCTGGTCCCCCAGATCCGGAAGGATTTCGGGATCACGATTATTTTGATCGAACATCATATGAATTTTGTCATGCCTATTGCGGACAGGATCAAGGTCCTGGATTTTGGGCGGACCATTGCAGAGGGGATTCCTGAAACGGTGCAGAAGGATCCGAAGGTGATCGAAGCTTATCTGGGAGGAGGGTATACGAAAAATGGCAATGCTGGAAGTTAAAGATCTCAAAGTGTCCTACGGAGCCATCCAGGCGGTCCAGGGCGTATCCTTCAGACTGGACCAGGGGGAGATCGTGGCTCTGATCGGCTCCAACGGCGCGGGAAAGTCTACGATTTTACGAACCATCTCCGGCCTGGAGAGGGCGAAGGGGGGCTCCGTTGTTTTTGAGGGCGGGGAGCTGACAAAGCTTAAGGCCCACAAGATCGTGGAGCGGGGGATCGCCCATGTGCCGGAGGGGCGCCGGGTATTTCCCGGCCTTACGGTGACGGAGAACCTGAGAATGGGAGCGAACCTGATACAGGACAAGGCAAAGATCGCAGAGAATCTGGGGAAGGTATTTGAGATCTTCCCCCGTCTGAAGGAACGGGAACGGCAGCAGGCAGGGACGCTCTCGGGAGGCGAGCAGCAGATGCTGGCCCTTGGCCGGGCGCTCATGACGGAGGGGAAGCTCCTTATGCTGGACGAGCCCTCCATGGGACTGGCGCCCATCATCGTGGAGGAGATCTTTGAAGTCATAAAGAAGATCAATGCCATGGGAACCAGCATCCTCCTGATCGAGCAGAACGCGTTTCTGGCCCTTAGCACGGCGTCCAGGGCCTATGTGCTGGAGACCGGGAAGATTACCATGGAGGGAGACTCAAAGAAACTTTTGAATGATGACCGAGTGAAAGCGGCATATCTTGGGGCATGACCAAAGGTCATCCCTGAATGCATGCGCTGCGCGCGCTTAATTAAGGTAATGACCAAAGGTCATCCCTGAATGCATGCGCTGCGTGCGCTTAATTAAGGTAATAGGAGAGACGATATGGAATTATCAAGATTGGCAAAGGGCCTGGGCGGTTCGGTGATCCGGGAAATGTTCAACGAGGCCCTTAAAATGGAAGATACGATCAGTTTTACGGTGGGAGAGCCGGATTTTACCACGCCGAGGCCTATTATCGAGGAGGCCTGCAGGTGCTGGGAGGCGGGCATGACCCATTATACGCCAAACAGCGGGGTGGGAGAACTGAGAAGGGCCATTGCCGAATACCATCAGGAAGATCTGAAACCGGATCCGGACAGCGAGGTCATGATCTCCTGCGGGGCGACGGAGGCGGTTCAGATGGCTTTGTTTACCCTGGTGGATCCCGGCGACGAGGTCATTCTGATCACGCCTGCCTGGCCCAATTATTTCGGACAGATCGCCATGTGCGGCGCAGTGATAAGGGAGGTTCCTGCCAGGGAGGAAAACGGGTTTATTCCCGATCCAAAAGAGCTTCGGGCGGCCATCACCCATAAGACGAAGGCAGTCATCCTGAATTCCCCTTCCAACCCGACCGGGGCGGTGATCGACCGGGATACCTGTCAGGCGATCGCGGAGCTTCTTGCGGAGAAGGGGATCTATGTGATCGCCGACGAGATCTACAGCCGCCTGGTCTATGGGGAAGAAGCCTATACAAGTATTACCTCGTTTCCGGGGATGATGGAACAGACGGTATATATCAGCGGGTTTTCCAAAATGTTCGCCATGACCGGATGGAGGCTGGGGTATGCCATTGCGGGGGCAGAGATCATTAAAAATATGACAAAGCTCCATGAAAACGGCGCAAGCTGCCTGCCGGAGCCCAGCCAGCTTGCGGCGGCTTACGGCCTGCGCCGCTGCCTGCCGGAGATTGGGAACATGCGGGAGAGTTACAAAAGGCGGAGGGATCTGATCTGTTCCCTGATCGACGAGACGCCCGGCCTTTCCATCAAAAAGCCGGAAGGGGCATTTTATGCTTTTGTGAATGCGAAGGAGTTGTGTGAAAGGAAAGGGCTGGATTCCAGAGGGCTCTGCATGGATCTGCTGCGGAAGACCGGGGTGGTCACCGTCCCGGGCTCCGGTTTCGGAAGCTGCGGAGAAGGCTTTATCCGTATGAGCTATGCCACCTCCGACGAAGCCATCGTCCGGGGTTTTGAGCGGATCCGGGCCTACGTGGAAGGAAAGTAGCAGAATGTGTTGAATGGAAACAAAAGGAACCATACAGGAGGCGGGGCTGTCGGGAAATCGGCAGCCTTTTTTCATTCCTGGTTTGCAGTCAGGCATTCAGATTCCGTATCCGGTAAAAAAGCCATGCACAGCCAATCCCTGAAAGACCGAGAATGGGGAGGGAGTAGAGGAGGGGCTGGCCGGCGGGGCTGCCCAGAAAAAAGAAAGAGGTGATATTGGCCGCCCAGTGAAAAATGAGGACAGAGGTCAGATTCCGGAAGCACTCGGCCGTGTGGGCCAGTAGAAGTCCCATGCAAAAGCCATAAAGGGTCTGGGGCGCATTGCCGTGAAAAATACCGAACAGGACTGCGGTGAGGACTCCGGAAAAGACCGGGCCGAAATACCGGCGGATCCCGAAATAGCCGAGGCCGCGGAAAACCAGTTCTTCGGCCGCGGGGATTGCCAGGCAGACAGAGAGAAAATGGAGCAGCGGGTTTGTATTTTCCGTAACGGCTTCAATGGCGCCGGGGGAAGAAAACAGCTCCGGCAGCCTGGAAAGCGCCATAAGAAGGTTGAAGAAGACTGCCCCTGAGGCGCCGAAAGCGGCCGCATAGAGATAACCGGAAGCCGGGAACAGCCGGCCGGCCGGAAAGCGCATGTCTTCCTGGCAGGAACCGGAAAGCGGGTTTTTGGTTTTCCGGCCGGAAACCCACAACAGCTCGTTCTTTTGGAACCGGCGGTAGAGAAAGCCCAGGACGCCGCCGGTAAAAAGAGCGGCGGCGCAGGAATATATAATAGGGAGGTTCGCCTCCAGAAAACGGGCGGCCCCGGAAATTTCTTCCATGGAAGAAAGAAGGACCAGAAAAACGGCGGCTGTCAGATAAGCGGTCAGAATATAAAACAGCAGGGGAAGGATCAGAAAACAAAGCAGGGCCAGGGCTTTTTCCAGGATGTCTTTTGCAGAAGCCGGCTTTAGGGGAATCAGGTTCATGGGAAGCCTCCGGGGAATTGGTGGGGGTCTTAACAGCGTAACATCTTTGAAGGGGATTTCAATGGTCAGCCTGTCCGCTGCCTGAACCGGTATTTGCCTTTTCCGTGTCCGGACACCGGCTCGATGACACCACGGTCTTTCATTTCTTTCAAAAGCTCAGATGCCCTGGACGGTTTGATCTCAATGATTTCCATCACATCCGAACGTCCAAAGATCGTTTGATCCGGAAATGCCTTGCGCAGTTTGAGAATATGGTTTGCGGTTTTCGATTGAAATTTTTTCTCGATGTCCGCTTTTATGACACTAATGTCCGGCTTTTTTGTTTCAATGTCCGGTTTTTCTGCTTCCTTGAATATTCCGCTGATGTGCAATGTCCGGTTTTGAAGCGGATGATTCTCGTTCAGAAGGAGATTGCGCAGGAAGATCTCAAGATATTCTGTCGTTTCATAAATACCATTTTTCAGATCATTATAGTTTGCCCTGACCAGTGAATTCCGAAAGTACCACGCATTCTCGGCAAAAATGTCGTTCGTTACATCAAAGCCCAGCGTGCGGAGGTACTTGATAAAAAATACTGCTGTCGTTCTGGTATTCCCCTCGCCGAATACATGGATCTGCCACAGTCCGGATACGAACACAGCGAGGTGATGAATGATCTCATTCATGGAGAGATTTCGATAGGAAAATTTCTTCTCTTGAAAAAAGTCATAGTCCAGAGTCGCCCGCAATTCCGTGGCGCTTCCATAGAGTACAGTCTTTCCGTTCAGTATCCATTCTTTTTTTGTAATGTTATAGTCCCGGATGCATCCCGCATGGGGATAGATGCCGGTAAAGAGTTTTCTGTGAATGGAAAGATACTCGTTCGGCGAAAAACTGAACGCCCGCTCGCACAGGAGTGCTGCAATCCTCGCCGAAACCTTGTCAGCCTCTTCGATACGATTCTTTGCATCACGGGCAGGATGCTTCTCGTAATAGGTCTGCAAGAGCGTATTTGCCTCTTCAAAGGAAATCTCGCCCTCAATGTTGCGAATGGCAGTATGCACCAGATACTCCGATGTTTTTAGCCCATCGACCGCCTGCAGGCCAATGGCAGTATGCCATGCATACCCTCTATCTCGTTTATCCGGCTCGGATTCTTTGATATATTCCTTAAAGGGGTCCTGGTTCACTTCCGATTACCTCGCTGTATCTGCACTCTTCGACAAAATTTTGTCCGGTCGCCTCTCGGCATATGTTCTTTGCACACCGCATTTTCGATGCGGACATATCTATTATACCTCTTACATTACAAAAAACCAATTCTTTTTGCAGAGAGGACTTGCCGGTGCCGCGGGTATATTGAAATCGGCTCGGTTTTTGGGTATAATAAAATGTAATTTTCAGCCAAAACGAACAAGGGGTGGCGGGATGGAGCGTTTATATATCAATCAGATCAAGTCTTTTTTGAAAGGCCGCTTCCATGAGGAGAACGAAAGAAAATTCATATTGAGTATGCTTCTTCTCCGTTTTGCAGGTCTTGAGTTTGAGAAAGAATGTGCCGAATTAAAGTCTGAGGGCTGGAGGTACGAGGATCAGGCATCTTGGGAAGGAAAAAGCATTTATTTTCCGAGGGGAGTAAGGTGGGAGGCATTAGAGAAAAGAGAAGGGCAGGATTTGAGAAAGGGGCTTTACGACGCATTCCGCCTGATGGATGTGCCGGGGAGCAAATATCGGGGGCTCGTGTATCCAAAGAGCGTGACCGGAAGCTTTGATGAGGACGAGCTTGCCGGGCTGTTTCACATCACAGGGGAGCTTTCATTTGGCCGTCATGGGGAGGAAGGCTCGGATTTTTCACAGCTTTACGAGTTTATGCTGCAGTATCTGACGGACTGGAGCATAAAACAGATGGGGAGCTATTGTACGCCCCGCCAGATTGCCCGGCTCATGGTGGGGCTGCTGGAACCAGAGGGAGGGATTATCTATGATCCCTGCTGCGGCTCCGGAAGTATGCTGCTGTGCGCGGCGGACTATATGAGAAGCAAAAAACAAAACTATGGGCTTTACGGACAGGAAGCGGATGAGACTGCCTGGAAGATGGCGCGCATCAACCTGATTTTAAGGGGGGAGGAGGCCGATCTGGGATCGGCGGCAGCCGATGCCCTTCAGTATGACCTGCATGGGGAACTGCAGGCCGATGTTGTGCTGGCGAATCCGCCGTTTCAAAGGCACGGGAGAGGCCAGGGCCGGATATCAGATGACGTACCGTGGAAGCCGGGTTTTCCTGCCGCCCAAAAAGGGGATTTCGTGTGGCTGCAGCATATGCTTTCCCATTTGAAAGAGAATGGCAGGATAGCTTCCGTGTTCAGTAACGGGATTTTGGCCGGCCAGCGGAGAGAAGAACGGGAGTTCCGCGCTGCGCTTTTGCGGGAGGATCTGGTGGAGGCTGTATTTACCCTTCCACCGGGGTTGTTTTATACCACAAAGGCGGCGGTTTCCCTGTGGGTATTAAAGAAAGATAAGGAAAGCGTCTGCAGAAAAAGGATATTGTTTGTGGATGCCAGGAAGCTTGGAAAGGCAGAGGGCGGCTTAACCGTATTTTCGGATCTGGAGAGGGAAGAACTGGTTTCGGCTTACAGGAATTACCAGAATGGAATCCAGGATGACCGGCCGGGATTTTGCCGGCAGGTGCCGGTAACAGAAATCGAGGCGGATGAGTATTCTATGGCGCCGGAACGGTATGTTATGGACAGGCGGCAAAAACTGCTGAAACTAGAAGAATTAGAGAGCCGTGAGGCCGAGCTGGAGGGCAGGCTTAAGGAACTTTTGGGGAAAAACAGGGATATGTTGAATTTAATTCTTAACGGCAAATAGGAGAACAGGTATGGCAGTATGGAGACGTGCATGTGTGGAACTATGCCGGACTGTGGCCGGGCTGTTGGAAGAGAACGGGATGTGGCAGACGGCGGCACTGGAGCTTTTCAATGACTTCTCTCTGATTCTCTATGCACTGACTTTTGACCGGGATGCCGACAGCACGTCTTTCGACGACCTGCTGAGAGGACCGGAATACCAGAGAGTGATAGAGAAGATTTTGGGCAGATATCCGGATCTAAAAGAGTTTAATTACGAATTTGGCAGAGGCCTGGGAAAGCTCCGTGAGGAAGCCTGGAGGGAGCTGGCAGCGGGTTTCCGTGTGTGCGCGGGAGAAGAGCAATTGCGCGAATGCGGCGGGGAGATATTCGACTATGTACTGCAGAGTATGTACAGGAAAGAGCAAATCGGCAATTTTATCACCCCGCAGCCATTGGCGGAGCTGATGGCAGATATGCTTGAACCAAAACAGGGGGAGCTGGTGATCGACCCGGTCTGCGGCTGTGGCCGGCTCTTGACCGCGGCTGCCGCCAGGTGTAGAGACTGCCGCTATATTGGCAACGACCTGGACGGGAGGATAAGAACAACCGCCTTTTTTAATATGGCGTTTCATGGACTCAGGGGCGCAGAGCTTTATCAGAAGGATTTTCTGAGAGGCATATGGGAGAGAGAAGGAGATCTGATTCTGGCCAATCCGCCATACAGCGATGATATCCATGAGACCATCCGTTTTTTAAAAAAGATTATGGAAACATTAAAAACAGGCGCCAGGTGCGGCGTGCTGGTTCCGGAGGGTTTTTTAACCAATGCCGCCAATGCCCAGGTCATTGCCATGCGCCGGATTTTGACTTGCCGCTACAGCCTGGAAGCGGTGATATCACTTCCCAGGAAAATATACAGGCCGTATACCTTCAGCAAATCCTCTTTGATTCTTTTGAAAAAGGAATCCCCGTCGCCTGGGCATCTGACATTTTTTGACAGTGTGGCAGAATACGAGGGGCCGGAAAATCAATTTTCGGATGAGGCCTATGGACGGGAAATGAGGCGGATCGCGGAAGCATGGAAGCGCTGGAGGCAGCACGGAAAAGCCCGCGTAAGCGGGGACGACGGTTTCTGGGCGACGTCATTGGAAGAGATTGAGGCGAAGGGGTATGTACTTGGCGCCGAAGATTACCGGAAATCGGGCTATGAGTATGTGAAACCGCGAAGGAATCAGGTGTGGGACGATATTTTTGCGGGGCAGAACGAGCTGGAACGCTCTGCCCTGGACTATTTCAGAGAGGATTCTGCAATATGACGGTGAAACTGATGCCTTTGGAAACAGTGGCCAATATTTATTCAGGCTCAAGCCTCAAAAACAGACAGGATGTTTTTGGGGAAGAAGGGTGTCCCTGGGTGAAAGTGGAGGATTTGAAGAACGGGGAGCTTGAGACGGCCTCCCGCCGCCTGTCGCCGGATGGAGTGAAGCAGGTAAGGGTGTCGCCTGTGCAGACCGTGTTTTTTTCCAGCACGGGAACGATCGGAAAGGTGGGGATAACCAAGGTTCCCATGGCTCCAAGCAACAATATCATCGCCGTGGAGTTTGACAGGGAGCAGGTGGAGCCTCTTTACGGCATGTACTGCCTTCTGGCCATGGGGGAGGAATTGAGGGCGGAGGCGGGAGGAGCCGTCTATGCCTCCCTTCGTCTTTCCGTATTCCGGAAATTTCGGATTCCTGTCCCGTCCCCCGAGGTGCAGAAAAGGATTGCCGCAAAACTGGCCGCTCTGCATAAAAGCCGGCTTGGGCAGGAAGCGCTGATTGAGCATGTGAAGCAGGCGGTTCCCGTACTGTTTGACAGCTATTTCAGTGAGCACATCGAAGGGGTGATCCGGAAACAGCGTTATCTGAAATTGGGTGAGTGCGCAGATATCCTGTTAAACGGAGCGGCAAAAAAGAAGGAGGGAAGGCCCGTCCGCTATGTGGCGACTTCCCGGCTGGATGACTGGGAGATTTCGGAAAATAAAATTCCCTCGGAGGAGGCGGAGCCGGATAAGGCGGACAGGTACCGCCTCCATGCCGGTGATATTGTGATGAACCGCATCAACAGTGCAGAGCGGCTGGGAAAATGTGGGATTATTTTTGCGGAGCCAGAGGAAATGACTGTTTTTGGGCAGAATACTCTGAGGATACGGGCGGCTTCTCATGTGTGCAGTCCGCTGTTTTTGTTTGCGTGGCTGACCCATTCTTATGCAAAACAGTATATCCGGGAAAATGCGAAAAATTCTACGTCGTTCCAAAGCTCATTAAATAAACAGGTTCTTATGGAGCTTCCGGTTCCCCTGGCGGATCTGCCGCGGCAGGAGAAATATTCCGAAGAACTGGAACATTATTTTGCCTATATCCGCACTGCGGAGGAGATTCTTGAAACCCTGAAGGGACTGCAGCAGGTTTGGTATGACAAAATACGGTTTTTACTGCAGCGGGCCAGGGAAGGACAGGCGGATCTGGACCGTGTCGGCGATTATCAGGAGGGACGGTATTGGACTGCCCCCACGGGCACTATTTGTTTTTACGATTCCTTTCTGGAGTGCATTCAGGTCCCGCCGGGGGAGGCGGGACAGATCCGATTGGCCAGACTTCCTTTGGGAGTTGAAATACAGTTTTTAGATGGGGTGAGAAGGGCGGAGCAGGAAGATTACGGATGCCTGGAGCACAAGAGACTGAAACGGGTAAGCGGGGATACCTTACAGGTGATCACAATGGAGCCGGTGGCCTATCGGTCCGGAAAAACGCCGGAGAGGGAGGAGACGGACAGACAGTTGGAAGAAAACGGGATATTCAGTGAGCAGCAGGATTTCGGCTACATACGCTGTTTTCGGGAAGTAACCTTTGGGGAGGGCGAAACAGCAGAACAGTGTTTATCAGACGGTTTTTGAAGAATTTCTTCTGGCCATGCAGCCTCTTGCCTGCCATATGGTGGGAAAGCAGGTGGCCGTGCGGGCGGGAAAAGACCGCTTTGGAGATTACGGGATTCAGGATGTGATTGCCGCCGTGCGTCTTTTGGAGCATGCGGGCCTGTTGGAGAGACGGCAGGGACTGTACCTGAATTATGACGGAGACTACGGACAGGGAGAGACGCGGCAGATGATCCTGGACTACAGCGGAAAGCCCATTCCCATTGATACGTGGATCTGTGGGGATGTGAGGGAACAGGAGACGGATGATGCAGCTGATAAAGGTTTGGATTGACGGATATAAACATTTGAGAAATACCTGTGTTTATTTTAATGAGACGGTCTCCCCGGCTGTGTTTTCCGGGGCGCTTCCCATACGGTTTTTCATAGGGCTGAACGGTTCCGGAAAGTCGGTGTTTCTGGAAGGGATTTGTTTCTTATTTTCCCGGATTGCCCAGAATGAGGCCCCCGGCTTTCGGTTTTCTCTGGTTTACCGCGTTATGCGGGACATTGTGTATCAGGTGGAAGTCACCAATGGAGCCGGAGAGGAACAGTTGGATATTCTGGTGACTTCGGAAGGGGAGGGCGGGACACAGAGTTTCCATACCTTTGAGGGGCGCCGGAACCTGCTTCCGGATTATGTGTTTACCTGCGCATCCGGCAGCAATAATAACTATTTTGACATTATGGTGCGTTCGCCGAGGACCTCTCTGTACAGCGATTTGTTTGACATGAGCCTGCTTGGAAAAAGCAGATTGGATAAAAGGCAGAAGCGCCGGAATGTGGAGAGGATGCTGGTTTCTCTGAAGGAACTGGAAGAAAATCCAATCAGCCTGTTTGTCGACGAGGAGAACTCTGTGCTGGTGCTCGCCGCCCTGCTTGCCGTTTTGCCCGGGACGCAGGGCTCGGAGGCGATGGCCGGTTACATAAAGTTCAGGCGGGAAATTTTGGAGATGGTGGACAGTATGCCTGAGCCGGTCCTGCTGTCCTTCACGCTGGATGCAGGGCGTGGGGAGGAGCTGGGAGATGTGCTTTGGCAGGGAAGAGGACATACGGGGACGCCGGTGGGAAGCGGGTGGAGTACCACAAGACTCTATCAGTATGAGGCGGCGGATATGGCGGACGGCCATGGGGACAGGGTCATAAGCTTTTTGTTTGAACCCTGCGTTCAGGGAGACAAGGATTCCTTCGCTGTCGGCCGCCTCAACGCTTTATATGACAGTCCCATGGAGCTGCTTTCCAAATTAGTGCTGGCACGGAACAAAGGAATCATCAAGGAAGCCCATATCGGATTCCAAATCCAGAATACCGCGGATCTCGTGGAAGAAAACGCGTTCAGCGAGGGGGAGTATATGCTGCTTGTCCGGCTGGGGCTGTTTTTACTGGAGAGAGAAAGGAAAAGCAGGCGTCAATGCCTGTTTCTCATGGATGAACCGGATGTCTACTTAAACGAGCATTGGAATATTGATTTTGTGTCCATGATACACAGGATTTATGAGGGGGAGGCGGCAGACCATGAGGTCGTCATCGCAACCCATTCCTCTCTCATGCTGACCGATGCATTTCCCAACCAGCTGTATTATTTTCAGCAGAGACAGGGGCAGGTGACATGTCTGAATATCCGCGCGTCCACCTTTGGCGGAAGCCGCAATGAAATTATGGAACGGCTGTTTTTAACCGACAGCTCCGTCGGAACGTATTCCTGCAGGACGATAGAACGGATTCTGGATGAAGTGGATGATATCGAGCAGCTGGAAAGGTATCTCAAGGATGTGGGATCCGGCTATCTGCGGCTGCGCATGTTGGATAAAATACGGCTGTTAAAGAAAAAAGAGGGATAACTATGTTTCTACCTGTAAAGCAGGCTGCGTGCTCCGGCACTTTGAACCGGATTATGGATATGATTCAGAATATTTTGGATTATTCGGTGAGAACGCTCATCCAGGAACTGGATTTTGATGAGCTGTCCGGGCTCATAGAGCCGGCGCTGCGGGCCTTGCTGGAAAAGAAAAAAATCCGCGAGGATATAGAAGCGTTATTTCAGCTGACGTATCCGGAGCGCACGGAGGCAAGCCGGGCTTTTTTCAGTGACAGGGGGTTTACAGACCATGTGGAAGACGGAGCCTACCGGCTGCATCCCCGTCCGGCGGCGGAGCACGAAAAAAGCAGGCCGATGGAGGCGCTGGGCAGACTTTGCAATGACCTGTATGACAGCATCAAAAACGGACTGCCCGGGGAAAAAGATTCTTTCAGTATTGCCATGCTGCAAAGAGAGTACGAGGCTGAGAACGGGGAAAACGGCAGGGTGTGCCCTGTGTGTGTAAAGGAAAATCTGTTTGGCATAGGGGAGGGGGAGGTGGACCACTATTTTCCGCGGAAAAGGTTCCCGGCGCTGGCTCTCCATCCCTATAACCTGCTTCCGGTGTGCCGCGACTGCAATGGCCCCCGGGGGAAGCACACCAAAAATCCGGTGGATGTCTCTGACGCGGGCCCAGGTGAACTCTGCACGGTTTTCCTGCCTTACCTGCGCTCCGGAAAGGATGAAATAGAACTGGAGGTGTCCGAAGAGCCCTCGCGGTACATCGTCATGAAGCCGGGCCCGGGCGGGGACAAGAATACGGAAAAGAGAATTGCCAATCTGGAGCGTTTGTATGACCTGGGCAGACGGTGGAGTACCGTATTTCCCTATGTGTACGAGGACGTCAGGGAGGAGCTTCGCCAGGCCGGGGAACGGGGGGAAACCAGGGAAGAGCGGCTTGGCCGGCTTCGGGAGATCATGACGGCAAATGCCGGCAGTACAAAGAACCGGAGAGATTTTATCAAGGGCGTTTACTGCGGGGGGCTTCTGAAAAAAAGTGACGAGGAATTGGAGGAAATATTTCTCGACGACGCGGCGTATCATGGGCTGCCGTGATTCTGGTGCGGGGGAATGAAAACTTTGAGTGGACATAGCGGCAGATTCATGGTGCTTCATGAAACTGCCGGAGTGCAAAGGTAAACCATGTCTTATAATGAACTGATCAAAAATTTTGAAAAAATCCGTGATTACATGCGGGATTTCTATGTATACGGGTTCCGGACCCGCAGTGATTTCCGAAGGAAGAGCGGAAGAAGCTATGATGATGAGAGACGCCGTGTGGAGAGCTGGCTGTCGGAATATATGTCCTTCCGAAATGACGCAAACGGAAAGAGCGTCTTTATTTCCGTGGATAGCCGGACTGTGTCCCACAATCCTTTATATAAGGCGTTCAAGGCGAAAAGCTTCACGGACCTGGACATCACACTGCATTTTTATATTATGGATATTTTGGCAGAGGGCTGCCGGCTTACTTTTCGGGAAATTACGGACAGAATTTTTCGCGATTATCTCTCTGAAGCAGGGTCGGATCTGGAACCGGATGAATCGACAATCCGTAATAAATTAAAAGAATATGTGGGCTGCGGGCTTTTGGGGGCGGAGAAAAAGGGGCGGGAACTGATTTACTTTCGCTCAGATTCCGGCCTGCCGGAAAAGTCCTGGGAAGAAGCAGTCGCCTTTTATTCAGAAGAAGCGCCCCTGGGAGTCATTGGGTCGTATCTTCTGGACCGGTATGAGAAGCCTCCGGAATACTTCGCCTTTAAGCACCATTACCTTTTAAATGCTTTTGACTCGGAGATCCTGGCGGCCATTGTAGAGTGCCGCAGGCGGGAATGCAGAATGGAGATTACCGTGCTCACAAAGGGGCAGAGGGGGCTGCGGACGGATGTGGTATTTCCCTTGAAGATATATGTCAGCACCCAGAACGGCCGTCTTCACCTGATGGCTTATTATTACCGGGCAAGGCGTCCGTGGATGTATCGGCTTGATCATATAAAACAGGTGAGGGTGGGGGAGCGGGAGGAAGAGAGAGCGTTCTATGATTCCTGCGGAGAACGGTTCAGGGAAGCGCTCTGGGGGACGTCCTCGGGAAGCAGCCGGAGCAGGGAACCGGAACATCTGGAAATGACCATCCACATGGATGAGGGGGAGGCGTTTATCCTCCGGCGCCTGGAGCGGGAGAAGCGGTGCGGAAAGGTGGAAATTTTGGATAAACATACCTGCAAATATGTGGCAGATGTTTATGACGCCCAGGAGCTGGTTCCCTGGCTGCGCACTTTTATAGGGAGGATTGAAAGGCTGGAGTGTTCCAACGGACATGTCCGGAGGGAGTTTTACCGGGATCTCGAGGAAATGGACGCAATGTACGGAGAGGACAGCGATGATTTTTCATGAAATATACGGCAGCTATTACCGGACGGTGGCACAAATCCTGCGGGAGGCGGTGCAGGGCCGACTGACCTGGGAACGTCTGCCTGAAATTGTTCGGGAAAAGGGCTTTCGAGAGAGCTCCCTGACCATACCGGAGGCGTTGACAAAGGGAGCGTGGCCACTGCTTCGGGAGGACTTTTCCACGCCAATCAAACAGGAGCCCGCGATGCCCCTTTCGGACATCCAGAAAATGTGGCTGAAGGCATTACTGCAGGATCCGAGAATCCGGCTGTTTTCTCCTTCTATGGACGGGCTGGAAGAGATACCGCCTTTATTTGAACAGGACTTTTTTGTCTATTATGACCGGTATGCGGACGGTGATCCCTTTTGGGATCCCAGATACCAGGAGCACTTCCGGCTGCTTCTTCTGGCTCTTCGGGAGAATCGGACGGTGCGTATCCGATATGGAGGAAAAAGCGGGATGCTGCGAAAGACACTGATACCGGAAAAGATGGAATATTCTTCCAAAGACGACAAATTCCGATTCTTGGGGTATTCGGAAAGCGGGAGGCCTTATACGGTCAATGTGGCCGGTGTGAAGACGGTCGAGCTTGCAAAGCGGGCAGAACCGGGAAAAATTTTGCCGAACCGGAAAAATGAGGAAGTGACGATGGAACTTCGGGACGACAGGAATGCCCTGGAGCGGGCGATGCTGCATTTCTCTGATTTGCAGAAGGAAACGGTCCGTCTGGAGGAAGGGCATTACCGGATCATTCTTACCTACAGGAAAGAAGATGAGACAGAAATTCTGATACGTATCCTGGCGTTCGGCCCCATGTTAAAGGTGACCGGCCCGGATTGTTTCGTGGAACTTATAAAAGAACGATTGCGGAGACAAAGGAGCTGTGGACACTGAGTAGTGTTCGCAGCTTTTTTTCCATGATGTCTTCAGGAGTATCTGGTAATATGTGGTTATAGAGATTCATTGCCGGGAAGGAGGAATAGTATGTTTGAGATTAAAGGAAAAATGGGTAAGGCCGTCTGTTACGCGAGGGTGGTCGAGGAGGAGGCCATAGAGCAGATCCGCAGAATGTGCGATTACCAAATAACGGAAGGATCCAGGATCCGCATTATGCCGGATGTCCACGCCGGCAACGGCTGCACCATCGGCACGACCATGACGCTCACGGACAAGGCAGTTCCGAACGTGGTCGGTGTGGATATCGGCTGCGGAATGTATACAGTGGCTCTGGGGAAGGCGGAGATTGATTTTGAGAAGGTGGACGAGGCGGCGCATTTTGTGCCATCGGGAAGAAATGTGTGGGAAGGGCGGGTGGAGCGGTTTGAGCTGACGAACTTAAAATGCTACCGCAGCCTGAAAAACACCAAGTGGCTGGAGCGAAGCCTGGGAACCTTGGGCGGCGGAAATCATTTCATAGAGATTGACGAGGCGAAGGACGGAACCAAATACCTGGTGATCCATTCCGGGAGCCGCAATCTGGGCAAACAGGTGGCGGAGCTTTACCAGCAGCTGGCAGTGGATTTAAACCGGGGAATCGGAGCGTATCTGGAGGCGAGGGAAGAACTGATCCGCACCTATAAGGAGCAGGGGAGGCGGAAGGAGATCCAGGCGGCTTTGAAACAGCTCAAGTGGGAGAAGGAATGTAAAGCTTCAACGATTCCCGAGGATCTTTGCTGGCTGGAGGGACGGTATCTGGAGGACTATCTCCACGATGTGGAGATCTGTCAGGCCTTCGCCAGAAGAAACCGGGAAAAGATGGCCGAGGTTCTTCTGGAGCGGACCGGAATGGCCGGCGGGGACGGCTTCCACACGGTTCATAACTATATTGATACGGAGGAGATGATTCTGCGCAAAGGCGCCATTGCGGCCCATGAGGGCGAAAAAGTATTGATTCCCATCAATATGCGGGATGGCTCCGTCCTTGCAGTCGGAAAGGGGAATCCGGAGTGGAATTTTTCGGCACCCCATGGGGCAGGAAGGATTATGTCGCGGACACGGGCGAGGGCAATTTTGAGTATGGACGAATACCGCGCGTCCATGAGCGGCATTTATTCCACCTCCGTAGGAGAGGAGACCATCGACGAAGCTCCTATGGCCTACAAATCGCTGGAAGACATCGTAGATGTGATTCGGGAGTCCGTAGACATCATTGATGTGATGAAGCCGCTCTACAATTTCAAGGCTTCCTGACCCGGAGAGAGGACAGTGCACTTTTTTAAAGTATCTGCATCCGGGAATTGCGGCTTCTTTCCTTTACACAGAGAATTGTCAATGCTATACTGATAAAAGGGCGTGAAGGAGATACAGACCGGGAATAACGTAAGAGAGTAGAAATCCGGCAGGAAAGGGATATAGCAGATGGAAAGAAATAATGAAGAACGGCTGGGAACAGCTCCGTTGGGAAGGCTGATGGTGAGTATGGCGCTTCCGGCGGTGGCAGCGCAGATTATCAATGTGCTCTACAATATTGTAGACCGGATTTATATTGGCCACATTGCGGGATACGGTGAGCTGGCCCTGACCGGCGTGGGGCTTACGGCTCCGATCCTGATGGTTATCTCTGCGTTCAGCGCATTTGCAGGGATGGGTGGAGCCCCGCAGGCTTCCATTCAGCTGGGGAAGAAAAATTACGGGCAGGCCGAGCGTATCCTTGGAAGCAGCATTGCCATGCTCCTGGTATTCTCCGTTGTGCTGACCGTTCTCTTCCAGATATTTAAAGTTCCGATTCTTTACCTGTTCGGTGCCAGCGGCAACACCATTGTCTATGCGGAGCAATATATTACCATCTATCTGAGCGGCACCGTATTTGTCCAGCTTGCCCTCGGATTAAATACTTATATCAGCGGCCAGGGAAATGCAAAGGTTGCGATGCTTTCCGTGCTTTTAGGCGCAGTGGCCAACATTATCCTGGATCCGATTCTGATCTTTGGCGTGGGAATGGGGGTGCGCGGCGCGGCACTGGCCACGATCATCTCCCAGGCGTTAAGCGCTGTATGGGTCCTTCATTTTCTGGCTTCCTCCAAAAGCGTCATACGGATCCGCAGAAAATATATCCGCCTGGACAGAAAAATTATTGCGGGCATTGCTGCGCTGGGGATTTCCCCCTTCATCATGCAGAGCACGGAAAGTCTTGTCATGATTACCTTAAATTCCGGTCTGCAAAGATACGGCGGCGATCTTTATGTGGGGACCATGTCCATTATGAGCAGTATCATGCAGCTGATCGTCATTCCGGTGCAGGGCATCTCCCAGGGCATCCAGCCCATCATGAGTTACAATTACGGCGCCGGAAATCTGGGGCGGGTGAAAGCGACCTTTTTCCGCATGGTTCTGGTGTCGCTGGCAGGAACTCTCCTCTTCGGCGGAATTGCGGTATTAAAACCGGAGGTTTATGCCGGGCTTTTCAGCAGCAACGGCGACTTGGTCGCACTGACCTGCAAGCATATGCCGGTGTATTTCCTCGGAATCACCATTTTCGGAATCCAGATGGGCTGCCAGTCTACATTTCTGGCATTGGGGCAGGCGAAGGTATCCCTGGTGATCGCGCTTTTGCGAAAGGTGATCCTTCTGATTCCCCTTGCCCTCCTGTTTCCCATGTTCATGGGCGTGGAGGGAATCTATCTGGCCGAGCCGGTGGCAGATTTTATTTCTGTTTCCGTAACCGTTGTGTTATTTTTCTTCACTGCCGGAAAGCTTTTCCGCAAAGCCTCTTAAATCTCTGAATATATTTACGGCAGACTTTTATGGCACTTTTGCAGGAGGCTTCACAATGGAATGTTATTCACGGTTTTTTTCACCCCAGATACATAACAGATCCAATACTTCCATCAAAGACTTCCCTCTGTCACTTAAACTATATTCCACTTTTGGGGGAATCTGAGGGTACTCCTGTCTTATGATTAAATGGTCAGCTTCCAACTCTTTTAGATTGTTGCTGAGGGTTTTGTCGGATATATTTTTTAAGTATCGTTTTAATTCGTTAAACCGGACTGTTTCAAACTCCATCAGGCAGTAAAGGATAACCATTTTGTGTTTGCCTGATATAAGTGATAAAGTATAACTGAACCCAGTATCTTCAAAGTTGGCTTTTTCAATATATTTTTTAATCATTACACTTTCCTTGGGAATAGTACATATCAAATAAGACAGTACTTGATTTATGATTATTTCTTGTTAAAATTATATATGAGGATATTTGCTTTGTCAATCTTATCATTTTAATTAGAAAAAAGTGAGGTAATGGTTATGAGAAAAAGATTGAACATTACAGAAGGTATTTTCCCGATGCCGGTTCTGATGGTTGCTGCTTACAATGAAGACGGCAGTGTAAATGTTATGAATGCTGCGTGGGGGACAATGCAGGCGCGGGACCATGTTGCATTGGTTCTCTCTGAATCACACAAGACAGTGAAAAACATTAAAGCAAGAGGAGCGTTTACTGTCAGCATTGCCGATGCGGCCCATGTGACGGAAGCCGATTACTTTGGCATCGAGTCCGGCAACAAAGTATCTGATAAGTTTGCAAAAAGCGGTCTTACTGCCAGCAAAGCAGAAATCGTAGACGCCCCGGTAATCAACGAATTTCCTCTCTGTCTGGAATGTGAATTTATCGAATATCAGGATAATAAATATGGATGCGGCGTGATTGGTAAGGTTGTAAATGTGACCGCTGATGAAAGCGTCATGGCAGAAGGAAAAGTGGATATGTCACTGGTCAATGCGATTGCCTTTGATCCTTATACGCATGGCTACTATAAGGTAACGGAACGAGTTGGCGAAGCATTCAAAGATGGAACGCAGCTAAAAAAATAGCGGAGGCCGGCGGCTTTTCCATATCCGGACAGCAAAGGCGGGAAAGCCCTGAAATGGTTTCCCGCCCATTTTGATGTTCTTTTCCCACAATTTTAGCACTCGCCCCTTGACAGTGCTAACAACCTGTGCTATTATACAGAATGAAATGAATGTTATATTACATGTAGAACAGATGGAAGCGCAGGAGGTGTCTTTATGAATATCAATAAATTCACGCAGAATTCACTGCAGGCGGTACAGAACTGTGAAAGGCTGGCTTCTGAATATGGAAATCAGGAGATCGATCAGGAGCATTTGTTGGCGGGGCTTCTTTCCCTGGACGACAGCCTGATCAAAAAGATGGTCGTCAAGATGGAGATCCAGCCGGAGTATTTCACGGAACGGGTGGAGGAAGTGATCAGCCGGAAGCCCAAAGTGTCCGGTGATGTAAAGCTTTATGTGAGTCAGGAGCTGAATAAGGTGCTGGTAAGCGCCGAGGATGAGGCAAAGCAGATGGGGGACGAGTATGTGTCCGTGGAGCATTTGTTTCTGGCTTTGTTAAAATATCCCAATAAGGCGTTAAAGGAGTTGTTTGCGGAATTTGGCATTACCAGGGAGCGGTTTTTGCAGGCCCTCTCCACGGTTCGGGGAAATCAGCGGGTGACCAGTGATAATCCGGAGGCCACCTATGATACGCTGGCGAAATACGGTACGGATTTGGTGGAGCGGGCCAGAAAGCAGGAGCTTGATCCGGTCATCGGGCGAGATACGGAGATCCGGAATGTGATTCGGATCCTGTCCAGGAAGACAAAGAATAATCCGGTGCTGATCGGCGAGCCGGGCGTGGGCAAGACGGCCGTGGCGGAAGGGCTGGCCCAGCGGATTGTCCGGGGAGATGTGCCGGAGGGCCTTAAGGACAAGACGGTGTTTTCTCTGGATATGGGAGCACTGGTGGCCGGGGCCAAGTACCGGGGCGAGTTTGAGGAACGGCTGAAGGCGGTTCTGGAGGAAGTCAAAAAGAGCG
>CAJUQY010000045.1 GCA_910588815.1 uncultured Lachnospiraceae bacterium
AGGGCCAGCTCCGACATGTCCCCGGTTCCGATCACCAGGCCGCCGCTGCCGTTGGCAATATCCATGAGAACCTGGGTCCGTTCTCTGGCCTGGCTGTTCTCATAGGTCACGGAATGATCCTCCGGGTCATGGCCGATGTCTTTAAAATGCAGTGCCACCGCCTCCCGGATATCCACCTCCCGAAGTCTGGCCCCCAGAATCTCCGTGAGGGAGCAGGCGTTGGCATAGGTCCGGTCCGTAGTCCCGAAACATGGCATGGTCACTGCCGTAATACACTCCCGGCCCAGTTTCAAAAGATCGAAAGCCCTGGCAGTCACCAGAAGCGCCAGGGTGGAATCCAGGCCGCCGGAAATGCCCACCACCGCATTCTTACAGCCGGCATGAACCAGCCGTTTTTTAAGGCCCATGGCCTGAATGGACAAAATCTCCTCACACCGCTTGTCCCGCTCTGCCTGATTTCCGGGCACAAAAGGGGCTGCGTCAATGAACCGCTCCAGATCAAGGGGGGTTCTGTCCAGGGTAAATGTCACTTTCATGTAGCTTGTACTGTCAATGGGTCCGAATGTGGTCAGGCGCCTTCTCTCGTTCCGGAGGCGTTCCAGATCCAGGTCGGCATAGATCAGCCCGCCTTTAAACCGCTCCGCCTCTTTTAAAAGCGTCCCGTTCTCGCAGATCAGGTTGTGGCCTGCAAACACCAGATCCGTGGAGGACTCTCCCTCTCCCGCATCCGCATAGACATAACCGCACACCAGTCTGGCAGACTGGCTTCCCACAAGCTCTCTCCGGTAGACATCCTTCCCCGTAGTCTCGTCACTGGCGGAAGAATTGACGATTACCGTGGCTCCTGCCAGCGCATGGCGGTTTCCCGGCGGGTTCGGTACCCACATATCTTCACAGATCTCGGCCCCGATCACCAGGCCCTCCATATTCATGCAGGAAAACAAAAGGTTCGTCCCCATGGGAACAAAGTCGGTCATTCCTCCTGAAAGTTCTACCTTTTCCATGACGGGAGTCCGGTTTCCGCCCTCGAAATGCCTGGCCTCATAAAATTCGGAATAATTGGGGATAGCGGTCTTGGGAACAAGTCCCAGAATTTGGCCGTCCTTTACGGCCGCCGCCACATTGTAAAGCTTCCCGTCCCGCATCCACGGAAGCCCTACGAAAATCAGCAGATCAAGATTCTTTGTGTGATCCGCAAGCACCGAAAGCTCCCGCCTTGCGCTCTCCAGCAATGTATCCTGTAAAAACAGATCACTGCAGGTATAGCCGGTAAGGCAAAGCTCCGGAAACACCAGTACCTTCACCTGCCTGGCGGCCGCCTCCCTGCACAGCTCTTCGATTTGATTCCTGTTGTGGGCCGGATCGGCCACGCTCACGGACGGCGTGGCGGCCCCTACCCTGATAAAGCCCTGTTCCATATTCTTTTCTCCCTCGCAGATTCACTCGCTGTTCGCCCTTTGGGTTTCTTTTGTCCTATTATAAAGTACCGGGGGGTAAAAATCAAACGGAAATGTGACGAACGAAAGCTGGCGGCTCTGTCTTAGTTTGTCGTGCGTCCCAGGCGTCCGGAAGACGAATGGGCGCCCCGGGACTGCCTGGCTTTTTATTTGGAAAGGGATGTGCCTCTCGTGAAGGGGGCCATATCGATGCGGATATAGTAGCCTCTGTCGTGTTTGCAGACGGGGCAAATTTCCGGCACCTTCTTGCCGGTATAAATGTGCCCGCAGTTTAGGCACATGTAGATTTCTTCCGTCTCCGTCTGAAACAGCTCGTTTTTCTCCATCAGCTCAGCGATCTGCCCGAACCGGTCTCCGTGGATCTTCTCAATCTGTGCAATCTGACGAAAGCTGGCGGCCACCGCCAGAAATCCCTCCTCCTGGGCCGTCTTTGCAAAAGCGGGATATACGTTTTCGTACTCTTCGTATTCGTTGTGCCTGGCGGCCCGAAGAAGCGTCAGCGCATCGTCATAGACCTCGATGGGATAAGTCCCGTCAATTTCCAGATTTTCCCCGTTAAGCTCCTTTAAATGCTTATAAAAAATTTCCGCGTGTTCTTTCTCCTGATCTGCCGTAAACAAAAAAATCTGCTGGATTGCCTGCAGTTTCAGTTCCTTTGCCTTCCCCGCCGCCATGGTGTAACGGTTTCTGGCCTGGCTCTCCCCTGCAAACGCCCGAAGCAGATTTTTTCTTGTCTCGCTTTCCCTCAAATTCATCTCGCAAACCTCCTGGGTTCTAAAAATAGTTGGATTCCCTCCCAGTATGCGCCAGATGTGAGAAAATTATTCCTCAGAGAGCTTTGCGATCCCATCTTCCGTCAAACGGTATACGGTCCACTCGCTCATGGCTTCCGCCCCCAGAGAATAGTAAAACTGAACGCCGGACTCGTTCCAGTTCAGGCAGCTCCATTCCATCCGGCCATAGCCCCGTTCCTTTGCGATCCCCGCCAGTTTCTTAAATATTGCCGTGCCGACTCCTCTGCCCCGTTTCTCCGGACGGATAAAGAGGTCTTCCAGATACATCCCGCTCTTTCCGAGAAAGGTGGAAAAGTTGTGGAAAAACAGGGCGAAGCCGATCTCTTCCCCGTCTTCCATGGCAAACAGCACCTCCGCTCTCTTTTTCTCAAAAAGCTCTCTCCGAAGGGATTCCTCCGTGGCCGTCACCTGATCCGACATTTCTTCGTACTCTGCCAGCTCCTTTATGAACCGCAGCACCAAAGCCGCATCTGCCTCTCCTGCAAAACGAAATTCCAACTTTGGTTTCTCATCCATATTTTCTCTCCTTATTTCAATATTGCACTACCTGTCAGTATTAACAGTCCAGCTTTCCGAACATTTTGGAGATATCGCTTATGCTTCCTCTCACATACTGCATGACAAAATCCTTCATTTCTGATTTTGCCTGTTCACTCATCTCTTCCAGAAACGCTTCGTTTTCTCTGCGCCGTTCCTGTTCCTCCTTAAATGCCTGCCGCACTTCTGCGACCTGACTCTCCGGATCGGCCACTCCATAGAAATTGTTGTGGATCTGCCTGCAGCGGACCTGTCTTTTCACACTTTCCTTCCCCTCTTTGAAGATTTCCAGCTTCACCACCGGCATGTCAGAATAAAGCTCCCCGGAGGCTTTCTCCGCCGTGGGCCTTAACTTTTTATCCGCTGTTGACGCATGTGCCTGAAGCTGCTTCATCGTCCCGATCGCCCGACTATAATCACCGATCCGAACACTCATAATCGGTTCCCCCTCCCGAAATTGTTTTCCCTGCAGTTTACCGCCTTGCTCCGTGCCAAAAGCCACGCTGGACCGACTCGTCCGGTCAGCAAATACTCAGGCCGCCGTCCACCACAAGGTTGTGCCCGTTGATCATCTGGGCGCCGTCACTGGCAAGGAATGCAGCGGCGGCGGCAATCTCGTCCATCTCCCCGAACCTCCCCACCGGCATCCGGGCCAGACGCTTTTCGGCCCGCTCACCCACCCAGTATGCTCTGGACATGGGAGTCATCACAACCGTCGGCGAGATTGCGTTGCTGGTAATGCCGTATTTCCCCCATTCCAGCGCCAGTGTCCTGGTCACGGACAAAAGCCCTGCCTTGCTGGCAGAATACGCCAGATGATTTTCCACGGCGCTGATCCCTGCGTCGGAAGCAATGTTGATGATCCGTCCGCCTCTTCCTGATGCGATCATAACCTTTCCAACCTCCTGGGCCAGAAAAAACGCCGATTCCAGATTGACATTCAGCACATTGCGCACCTCTTCCTCTGAAATCTCCGCCGCCGGTACACCGGAACCGATCCCTGCGCAGTTGACCAGAATGTCGATGGTTCCGTACTCCTCTGCAATCTCCCCTACCACCTTTCTCATGGCCGGTCGATCCGTAAGCTCCAGCACCTTCCCTGCCACGCCAAGCTCCTTCGCCGTCTCATCCACCTTCCTGCGCCCCAGGATAATGACCTTTGCGCCGCGGTATGCCATCACCTCAGCAATGGACTTTCCGATTCCGCTGGTCCCTCCGCTGATCACCGCCACCTTATCGGTCAAAAGCAGGTCATAACTGAATTTCTTATATTCGCTCATTGCTTCCTCCAATCAAAGCCTTTCCTCCATTGTACCATAAATGCAAAACAGTGGCTATTCAAAAAAATAAAAAACAGAAGAATAAAAACGTTAGGTTTCTGTCACTCTTCCCTGTCCATCTGCCTTTTTAAATACCTTCCCACCACGTTGGAAAAGTTGGAGATGTCCCGGATGTAAGCGAAATCTTTCCCGAAGATCTTTTTCTCTGCCGGCAGATCGTTTTCTCTCCCGGCGAACACGCCGAGGACAGAGACTCCCATGCTTCTGGCATGACGGACCTCCCTGGCCGTATCCAGGACCGCATATTCTCCGCCGTAGGAGCGGGGATTTTTGCTGTTTGGCCGGTTGACAATGATGTCGTTGGGACGGCCGTCACTGAGCACAATCAAAATCTTATTTTCTTCTTCCCTGGAAAGAAGCCCGTCCACGGCGGCCCGGACTGCCAGGCCATCCCGGTTGTTGGAGGAGGTCATGTATTCCATGATGTTTTTATCCGCCGCCCCCTCCTCGTCGTAATCCCGGAACCTGTGGAGAATGGTGTAATCCCAAAAGCTGCAAAAGCTCATGACCCGATGGGGAAGCCCCGCATTGCTTAAGGCCCGGCTGATGATGTAGCCCTGCAGGGCCACCTTGGGCTGGCGTCCCCGCTGGGAACCGCTGGCGTCAATCAGCACATCCACCACGAAATCCGAGGCATTCCGATTGAGATTTCTCATAAACAGCCTCCGATCCTCGGTCCTTCCCACCTTCCAGAGAAGATTCGGCGCCACCTGCCCGTAAGTATCCCGCACCTGCTCCCTCTCGCTCCTGCGGACAAGAGACTGCTTTAATACGTCTGTCAAAATGGAAATGTTCTTTCTCGCCAGATTATGGTTCTGGGCGTAGACCCTGCGGTTCTGTTCTGCCTGCCTCAGTGCATACTGATACTGATAATTGTTTTTCACCGGATTTCTAAGGATCCCTTCCGTAAAGTACAGACTGCAGTCTCCGTGGGCCCCCCGGCACAGCTTGTGATCCAGCCGCCGCCCCTCCAGCCTCCCCATATAGGATTTTCCAAAATTAAGTTCCACGTAGGAATACATTTTTTTCAAATCCTCTTCTGTGATCCGCACCACATGAGTTTTTCTCTCCCCGGCTTTCCGCTTTTCCTTTTCTGCCTCTTCGGAATCGGTCCGCATCATGCTCCTGGAAACCCGTCTCATGTATTCTTCAAAGCTTTCTTCGGAAGCGTCCTCTTTCAGGAAATCCTTCCATCCGTACTCGGCCAGTTCTTCCAATGTGACAGAAAGAACCTCCTCCAAGTTTCCCTGCTTCGCCTCAAAGGTATTGTCCAGGAGATTGTTATAAAGCCCGTCCACCACCCGGATTAAGGCCATGGTCTCTCCTGCGTTTTCCAGGCTCTCCACCCTCTCTGCCGCCTCCGACAGCTTTTTTGTGGTTCGATGGGAGGGGTCCAGCGCCCGCTTCATCACTGTAAGTTTTAACATCCCTGTCAAAGATTCCGTCAGCCGCCTGTACTCCAAATCCAAGGTGTCTGAAAATGCCCGCCGCCGTAAGATCGCCACCCCGCTCCGCTCCGACTCTGCCTGCCTGTGACAGGCCGCATCCACGCAGATCTGGGCCAGATTCATTAAATTCATCTCATCGGCCCCCAAAAACACTTTTTTCACCACGTAAAGCGCCAGGGCGTCCTTGTCAAAATATTTCGCAAAGGCTCCCTGTTTCACAGCATCGTACAGGGAAATATACCGGGACTTCCGGAAGGACTCCAGATCCAGTGTTACATCCAGTGAATAATCCCCGCTCACGGTCCACATCAAATTCCGAACCCGGTTGGCCGTCTCCATCTCCATTTCGTTTTCCATGTAATCCTTCATCGCTGTCCCACCGCCACTTCTGCATTCTTCCCGCTAATCAAAACGCCGTTTCCGCAGGTCGTCCCAATCCTCTTTCTCTAATCCTGCGGCAGACGTTCTTTGCTGCCGCTTTGTCACCTATGCGCCAAACACGTCTCCCGATGTCCAGTCGTCCGGGATTCTGGTCATCACCACGTCCCCGATGATCTCCTTCTCAAAGATGTCAAAAGTCTTGTTGGTGATGCCCATCTTCACCGCCAGGGCGGGCCTAAGGCCGCTGCGGATGGTTTTCATGGCGGCCAGAAGGCCTCGAAGATCCAGCGGCCTCGTGGTAATTTCTCCGTTGAATGCCTTTAGCTGCAGATCCAGGAACAATCCCGCAAACTGTTCCATAACCTTCTCTTTTCCGTCTGGAAATGTCACCTTAAAAATCTTAAGAAGCGTTTCTTCGTCCACCGGCGGCATGTCGATGACGAGAAACCTGGAAACCAGAGCTTCATTCAGTTCCCTTGTCCCTGCATACCCATAGTTCATGGTGGCGATAAAGCGGGCTGCCGGGTGGAGATCCAGCTTCCCGTATCCCGGCACCTCAATGACCCGGCGAAAATCCAAGGTGGCGTGGAGCACCGACACCGCATCATTTTTCGCCATATTGATCTCGTCCAGCACGCCGAAACCTCCGTATTTTGCACACTGATACACCGGCCCCTGTCTGAGTTTCACTTCATTGTCCACAAAGGTATCCGTCCCGATCAGAGAACTGCTGTCCGTATTGACATGGAAGGAAATATTGTAGGCCGGCCTTCCGAAAATCCAGGCCAGATTTTCCGCCAGCACATTCTTTCCGGTAGCCTTGGAACCGGAAAGAAGAAGATTTTCCCCCTGCAAAAGCCCGGCGACAGCCTGCTCCAAAATTTCCTTTCCGTAAAACGGAATAAACGGCGCCGCCACCCGTCCCCGCTCACTTTCCGCCACCGGATAACGATTCCTGAAGGCTTCCACCTCCGCAATCAGCCCTGCGTCCACACCCTGCTCCCGCAAAATTTCCGTTCCCTCTGACATCTCCCAATTTCCTTTCCACATGATATTGTCTGTTACCGGCCAAAATATATGATTGTATTTGAGGCATACCCAGAGAGCATATTGTCAAACAATTTTCTCTCTGCGAAATCCATCTCCCAGGAAGAAGGACGGCCGCTTTTCCCGTCGGTCCACCGGGGAGCGGCCGCCAGCTTCTCCTAAGCAGACGATAGGAGGTTTGGACGGTTTTCCGAGCATAGCGCAGGCAATTTTCGCCGGCCCGATTTGATGGAGGCAAAATTGCCTGCAATAGGCGGCGCAGGAAAATCATCCAAGCCGAACGTGTCTGCGTGGAAAAGCTGGCGGCCGGCCCCGGAACAGTGCGCCTCAAAAAGCGGCCGGCCTTCTTCCGTCACTCCCGCAAACCAACCTGTTGATCTGCGCCCCCATATATCCTGCCCCAAACCCATTATCAATATTAACCACCGCCATACCCTCGGCGCAGGAATTGAGCATACAAAGAAGCGGCGCAATTCCATTCAGCCCGGCCCCATAGCCCACCGAGGTGGGAACGGCAATGACCGGCTTGTCCACCAGCCCTGTAATGACGCCGCCCAGGGCGCCTTCCATTCCCGCCACCGCCACAATGCAGTTGGCCTTCCGAATCTCTTCTATTTTAGAGAACAGCCGGTGAATCCCGGCCACCCCCACGTCAAACACCCGAAGCACCCGGCTCCCGTGAAACTCCGCCGTCTGAGCCGCCTCCTCCGCCACAGGAATATCCGCCGTCCCCCCGGTGCAGACTGCCACCAACCCTGTTTTCTCCGCCGGATGCGGCTCATATTTGAGCACCCCGGAAACCTCGTCATAACTCACCTCCGGCACGACAAGACGTACCGCTTCGTACTGGTCCGGCACAGCCCTTGTCCCCATGACGTTCACCCCCCTGTCCCGGAAGCTCTCATAAATGCGCACCAGGTGATCCAGCTTCTTTCCCTGGCAGAAAATCACTTCGCCGAAGCCACGGCGCGCGCTCCGGTGAAAATCAATCTTGGCGCACCCGATGTCCTCATACTCCTGCGCCCCCAGCATGATCTCCGCCTCTTCCACCGGAAGCGTCCCCGTCTCCACCTGTTCCAAAAGTTCCCTGATTTCCATATATTGCATTCAACCTTTCCTTCTTCATCCACCCGCTGTGCCATGTCCTGCGCCGTCCTTTGGGCGGCCGGCCATTCCTACAAATCCATGCTTCCGGAGCGGAACCCTTCCACATCCAGCGTAATGTAAACAAACCCCAGTTCCTTAAGCCTCGCCGCAATGTCCTCCCTCAGATTGAGGAACAGAGAAAACTGCTCTGGCAAAATCTCAATCCTGGCCACCGGCCCGTGAAGCCGGATGCGAACAGTCCCAAAGCCCAGCCCCGAGAGGTATTCCTCTCCCCCGGCGATCCGCTTCAGAACCTGCGCATCCAAAGTCTCCCCGTAAGGGAGCCTGGTGGCAAGACAGGAATCAGAAGGCCTGCCTGCCGCAGAAATTCCGTATTCCTCCGCCATCCTCCGTACGTCCGCCTTGGTAAATCCGAACTCCTTTAAAGGACTTACAACCCCAAGCTCCGAAAGAGCCTTAAGCCCCGGCCGGTAAACCCGCATGTCGTCCGCATTGGTGCCGTCCATGACCACAGCGCATTCGTGCTTTGCGGCAAACTCCTTCAGCCTGGCAAACAGATACTTCTTGCACTGATAACACCGGTCCGTCGGATTGTTTAAAATCGCCGGATTGTCCAGTTCATTGACCGAGAACACGGCAAAATCCGCCCCGCATTCCATAGAAACCTTCCTGGCCGCCTCTTCGTCCCCCTTCGTATGGAGAAAGGTATCAAACATGACCCCGAATACGGTTCCCCCCGATCTTCTCTGTTCCCTGCAGGCCGCCGCCAAAAGAAGGCTGCTGTCCACGCCGCCGGAAAAGGCGATGCAGACTCCCCTCTTCACCACATCCTCCAAAAACTCCTCAAGCCGTTCCTTTTTATCCCTGTAATCGTACATATTAAAATGCCTCCGCCTGCCGTTTAATTTCTTCATAAATATCCTGAAATGGCTTTCCCGACTGATCCGCATACCGGGCCACGTCTTCATATTCCGGATAGCAGAAGGCAAGTTCTCCCCGCCGCACCTCCTTGACCCTCGCCGGTCCATAGGACGTCTCCACTGTGCGGATCTGCCTGGGCAGAACCGTTCTGAGAATGGGATAGCGCCGGATGCCAATAGTCGTGGTATGCCGGAAAATGATCTCCTCCAGCTTCTCCCGGTTTTCCTCATCACAGACCACCTTCATCAGCCAGGCGGGCCGGTTTTTCTTCATAAATGCCGGGAGATAGCAGACATCCCTGGCCCCTGCCCGAAAAAGGCGTTCCATGACATAGCCGAGGGCTTCCCCGGTAGCATCGTCAATATTCGTCTCCATCATCCAAAGTCCTGTCTCCGCCTCCGCTACTTCTCCTGTCCTCGAAACTTCTCCTGCCTGTGGACGTTCCTCGATCAGGCTGGCCCGCAGAATATTGGCCTTCGGGAAGTCCTTTTTCCCCGCTCCCATTCCCGTCTTAATGATGCGGAAGGATTCCGGCAGGCGTTCCCTCGTCCGGATCCCTGCCGCAATGGCCGCCCCGGTGGGCGTCACCATCTCTCCCCTGGTATCCGTCATCCTCAGATACAGCCCGTGGGCCCCGGCAACCGCCACGACCGCCGGAACGGGAACCGGAAGGATGCCGTGCTGACAACGGACATGGCCGCTTCCCTCCCAGATATCCGAGATCACAGCTTCCGTAATGTCCAGATCATCCAGACAGATGGCGGCAGCCGCAATGTCCACGATGGAGTCCACTGCCCCCACCTCATGAAAATGAACCTCCGGGATCGTCTTCCCGTGAACCTTCGCCTCCGCCTCCGCCACGATTCCGAAAATCCTAAGCGCCGTCTCCTTCGCCCGCTCCGTCATGCCGGAACGGCGGATAATCCCGGTGATGTCCGCCAGATTCCTGTGCTCATGACTATGCCCATGGCCATGATTATGGCCGTCCCCGTGTTCATGTACATGACCGGCTCCATGCTCGTGCACACAGACGCCTCCACACCCATGACTGTCTTCATGTCCATGCACATGGTCATCCCCATGCTCGTAACCATGCCCATGCACATGATCACCCCCATGCCCGTGACCGTACTCATGGCCGCCTCCATGCTCATGCTCCACATAATCATGGCTGCCGCCGTCCTCATCCCCGGAAAGCTCCACGTCAAAGCTGCAGGCCTCCACCCCGCACTTCACCCGGCGCCCGATCTTCACCTCATATCCGGAAAGCCCCAGGCTTGAAAGCCCATCCAGGAGCTTTTCCCTGTCCGCCCCCAAATCCAGCAGCGCCGCCACCGTCATATCTCCGCTGATCCCGGAGTAACATTCCAAATAAAGCATATTGCCACCTTTCTTCGCTGAAATTTCCGAATTTTCATTGTTCCAAGAAACACGGAAGAAAATTGGTTCCTTTCATCGCAAAACACGCTTCCGCTCATGAAAGCTCGTAGCGGATACTAAGTATTTTCCGGCGCTTCCGCTTGGAAACCACTAAGTACCGACGGCTTTCATATGGTTTTGCTCACGAAAGAACCATTTTTCTTCCTGGCCGAAGATGAAAATCCGAAATTTCCGGCTCATCTCGGTCCGGCCTATCTCAGCCCGGCTCCTGTCATTTTATCCCTCGCCTCTTCGATCTTCTCATGAATCATCTTCTGCCGCTCCGCAAACAAAAGCCCTCTGTTATATTTGTAATACCGGTCGCAGCCATTCTCCCGGATGAACCATGCACTGAAGAATCCCGCCGTAAGCTCCGTCACAAATAGGATCAGCTCTTCCCCTTCTCCGAAAGCCGCTTCCAAAAAATCAAAAGCACATTCCAACTTGGCGGCCGTACTGTCTATGAGGTCCTGCCTGAAATCCGCCGCCTCTGCAAAGGCCGCCCGGATCTGGTCAAAATCAGAAGCCCCTTCCCTTTTTCCCAACCAGGAAATAAGCCTGCGGCCCGTCTGCTCCGCCGTCCTGTCAAGCTGCCCCGCCTCCTTATCCCGCTCAAGCCGTTCCTCCACAAGAAGACGTTCCCCCCGGATCTGTGCGGCCACCGAGGAAGAAGTCGTCTCTCCCCCTGTTTTCCTGCCGTCCGCTGGGCCGCCCTCTTTGCCGGCCGCTCCCCCGGAAAGCTTCTGCCCGAGCGCTTTCAGCCTCCCGAAAAGCTCCGTCACAAAGACATCCTCCAGATAACAGCGCCCAAATTCCTCCGACAGCCTGGAAAGAAGCAGTCCCATAACCGCAAAACGTTCGTCAAACTCCGCAAAATGCAGCTTGGAAACAGCCTGGGTCGAAGGATTCCCCGCCAAAACCTCATCCACCTGATAGTCTCGGTGATACTTGTAATAGAGTTCCAGATAATTGGCAAAATCCCTGGCAATCTTCGGGAACTGGATATACTGCCCAACCACCTGGGCGTCCGCCGTCTTTCCCAGCCGTTCATAGACGTACAAAATCTGGGACAGATCTTCCCAGCCCCTGGCCGTGGCAAACAAAGTGCCATCCACCGTCGTCTCCACCCGGTAAAAATGATTCCTGCGGATGTCCAGATAAGAAATGACCGCCCCGTGAAGCTTCTCCCGATAAGCATATTCCTTCCACGCCAGATAGTCCGCCTCCACATCCAGACGCTTCACCCGATCCAGGGTCACCACGTCAAAATCCCGCACCGACTTATTATACTCCGGCGGATTTCCCGCCGCCACGATAATCCAGCCCTCCGGCACCCTCTGATTCCCGAAGGTCTTACACTGCAGAAACTGAAGCATCATGGGCGCCATAGTCTCCGACACACAGTTGATCTCGTCGATAAACAAAATCCCCTCCCGAATTCCGGTCCGCTCCATCCTCTCATAGACAGAAGCGATAATCTCACTCATGGTGTATTCCGTCACCGAATACCTGAGCCCCCCGTAATCCTTTTCCTTAATGAAAGGCAGTCCCACCGCACTCTGCCTGGTATGGTGGGTAATGGTATAGGACACCAGGCCGATCTTGCATTCCCTGGCAATCTGCTCCATGATCTGTGTCTTCCCCACCCCCGGCGGCCCCATGAGGAGCACCGGCCTCTGGCGGATGGCAGGGATCAAATACTCCCCGAAGGAGTCCTTGAAAAGATAAGCCTCAATGGTATTTTTAATCTCTTCCTTTGCCCGCTTGATATTCACCGTAGGTCTTCCTTCCTAAACATTTATATAAATCTGATATCTGCGTCCAGCCGTTTTTCCTCCCCGGCAAGCTCCGTCTCCGTAAGGATCAGCCTCATGGCCCAGGCCGGGACAGACGCATCCGTATAATCCTCCTTCATAAACAAGAAAGCCACGTCATAATCCGGCCGTTTTGCCGGGAAAATCCCCCGACCGTCCGTAAAATACAAAAGCCCTTTCAGCCTTTTAAGCTCCCCCCGCTCCCTTAAATCCTCCACATAGGCGAAAACAGGGCGAAAATCCGTGCCCCCTCCGCCCTTTACTTCAAACTGCCCTGCAAAATCCGAAAGCTCCGAAAGGCTGGTGATCACAGTGTCAGCCTGCACCTGCTCGTCACACTGGATCACATGAATCCGCACTTTTTTAAAAAAACTCTCTGTCTGGAACAGGATGCCGCAGGTCTCGGAAAGAAATGTCCGCACCAACTCCCCGGAACAGGACATGGAAGTGTCGACGGCAATGACAAATTCCTGGATCCGCTTCGTCTCTTTAAACTCCTGCGGCTCAATCAAGGGCAGGTTTCCGTAAAGGCGCAGGCCATAGCTGTAAAAGCCCTGGTCAAAGGAATCCTCATCGATGTGCATTTCCTCCCGCCACACAGAAAACTTCCGCAGGAATGCCCGGTAATCCTGACGTCTCCTGTTCTGAAGCTTCACCTGCTCCAAAAGACCGCCTTCCTCCCCGTCCCGCTCCCGTCCGAAGGTTTCCGCCTCCGTCTCCGTCTTATCGGCAATGTCCTGCCAGCGCCTTTCAAGCTCTGAGACCGCCTCCGGCGGCTGTTCCCCTTCCTCCCCCGGCCAAAATGTGTGGTCGTCCACCAGGAACAATTCCGAGAGCTGCCCGGCCTGTTCCTTTGTAAGTTCCCATTCATGCAGGATATGATAAATCCCCTCCGCCGTAAACACCGAAAGCCGTTCCGACAGCCGCTTATAAATCAATGCCCGTTCCGGCGGCACAGCCCTCCGCACACTTCGTTTCCCCATGCCGTCGATCATAGCCTCCGCCGCAATATCACAGGACAAGTGCCAGAGTTCCTCACGCCTTGCCCCTCTTCTCGTAAGATGGCGGAACAGACAGTGAAGCACCATGTGCAGATACAGTCGGTTGAGGGAAATCCGGTCCCTCTCAAAAAGCTCCGAAAGTCCGTAAGGTTCAAAATAGACCGCGTAGCCGTCCGTGCCCGCCGTCCGCACCTCCGTATACATCCGGTACTGCAGACTGCACAGGGCAAGATCCAAAAACCGCATATTCAGATACAATTCATTGCGGGCAGTCCCAAGTATCTCCCTCCCGATACTGTCCCACGCTTCAGATAATTCCCGCGACATCCCAAACCCCCTTCCTCCGTCCGTCAGGCTTCCGTATTTCTCACAAAAATACGGAAGCCTGCTCACTTCCTCTTCAAACGATTCAGTGCTTCCTTTTCCTCGTCGGAAACCCGCCTGGACTCCCGGATCTTCTGGATAGCCTTATTGTGAGTCCAGTCAGAAAGCCCTCCGGCTTCCCGGCTTTCCTTTTCCAGAAGCTTCCCCGTCTTCTCCGGAAACTTTACATAACAGACTGATACGGCCCAGGCCACAGCCATTTTCACATAGTACCCATCATGGCTGATCCTCTGATAAATCTCCAGCAGCCGGTCAATATATTCCTCCGTAATAAAATGTTCCATCAATGTCACAGCCGAAAAGCGGACCTCATATTCCCTCCCGCTCTCCAGATACCTGCAGACATAGGCAAAGCTTTCCTCCGGATATTTCTTCATGAATTTTAAAGTGCTGCTGCCACAGTCACAGATCGCCCAGCTGCTGACCCGGGGCACCCAGGCATCCAGCCGTTTGAACCGTTCCTCCAGGGACAGCTTCCCATAGCCGATCACCATCCCCTGGAGCATCAATTCCTCCTGGTAAAGGCTGCTCCCGTCTGCCGCCTCCATTTCATCCAGAAAACGGCACGCATCCGCCTTCGCCACCTCCTTCGCCAGATCCCGCACCTTCGGAACCCGCACACCGATGGTCTCACCTGTCCCCGGCACCAGCTTGTCATTAAAAGCCTTATAAGCCTCGTCTGTCAAAGCAAATAATTTTTTCCGCACATCCTGAAGCATCCCGCGTACCTCCCAAAGCTCTCCCGTCATTCTCTCTGCCGTTCTTTCTCCGTCATCCGAACTCAGTTTTATGCTACCTCTTATTATGCCCTATTTGAGACAGAGTTGCAAGAAATTCCTGCCGGCGGCTATGGCGGCAGGAGAAGTTCTGCACCGCCAGGCCCTGGCGTTTCGGCAAAAAAGTGGGTCCCCCTCCCCAATGAGTTTTCACGGATGTTCCGAAAACCGAAAAATATAGTTTCTGAGTTTCCGGTTGACATTTCACCCAAAAGCGGATATATTGATTGTAACAAAGGGAGTAGCTTGCACAGATATTCTGTGTTTGCCTGGCCGTCAGTACGATTCCTTACGAATCCGGCTTTGTGATGAAATAGCGAGACTTTGCTGTTAAAAGATAACGGCAAGACCTCGCTTTTTTGCGTTTGTCACACCACGCTTTTCCAAAGCGGAGGTTTTGCCGGAACAGGCGTTTGCCGGAATAAGGAGGAATAACATGATAGAAATCGGATTACAGACATTATTTCTGGCGGCAGGCTTCATCCTGCTGGTAAAAGGCGCAGACTGGTTTGTGGACGGCGCCGCCGGGCTGGCGGAAAAATTCCGGATCCCGCAACTCGTCATCGGTCTCACCATCGTGGCTATGGGAACCAGTATGCCGGAGGCAGCAGTGAGCATTTCGGCAGCGATGAAAGGAAACGCGGACATTACGATCGGAAATGTTATGGGCAGCAATATTTTGAATATTCTGATTATCCTGGGCCTCTCTGCCGCAATCACCCCCCTGGCGGTGGAGACCTCCACCATTTGGCGTGACCTCCCCTTTCTGATCCTTGTGACCGCCCTGCTCTTTATCCTGGGCTTAGACGGAATTATCGGCACAGCAGACGGGACCGTCCTGCTCCTCTTGTTCACCGTCTACCTGGCCGGCCTGCTGATTATGACAAAACTCCGACAGAACACCGCTGTGGTACATCTCACGTCACCCCGCCCCCTGCAGCAGGCACTGCAGGCCCCGCCGCCTGCGGCAGAAACGACAGACGGGGAGGCATCCGGGTCCCAAGGCCAAAAATCGTGGCCTCTTCTTCTCCTCCTCACTGCCGCCGGACTTTCTATGATTGTCGCCGGAAGCAGCGTGACCGTGGAAGCCGCCTCCTCCCTGGCCCGGATCTTCGGGATCAGCGAACGGTTCATCGGCCTGACCATCGTGGCCTTGGGAACCTCTCTGCCGGAGCTTTTCACCTCCGTGACCGCCGCCAGGAAAAGAAATGCAGACATCGCCATCGGAAATGTCGTAGGCAGCAATATTTTCAATCTCTTGTTCGTAACCGGCGCCTCCGCCCTGGTGATGCCGGTACCCTACAAGGCCGCCTTCCTATCTGACAATTTAATCTCCGGTGCGGCATCCCTCATGCTCCTCTTTTGCTCCTTGAGAGAGCGGAAGCTCCTTCGCCGTCATGGAACCCTCATGCTCCTCGGATATGCCGTTTACTTTGTCACACTCCTCTAAAACGGGCACTGACAGCCTATCCAAAGGACACCCCTCAGGGAACTGTACTCACAGTTCAAACACCTTTTTCCGTCCGCCCCCAAGCTTTCTGTGGCGGTAATCCATCAGGCAGCTTACGATTTCCGCCCGGCCCATGCGGCCCGCCATCTCGGCCAGGACATCCAGAGAGGCTTCGGAACCGTCTCCATATCCGAAGTCTTTCTCCGCCCTGTCGGCGCCTTGTCCCGATTCCGCCTCCCCCAGTACATGCTCTCCCATGGAAGCCATATAAAAATCCCCGGCCCCGTCGGCGACTATTTTTCTGCTTTCCTCTCCCCTTCCGCCCCGCCTCTTTGCCGTCCCGTCAAACCCTCCGGCCTCGCAAATCAAACGGATGGCCTCAAGGTCGTCCCTTTTCAGGAAATATTTCCCGGCCTCCCGGACATTTGCGCTGAACCATTCCAGATATGCCCTTCTCGCCCCGTCGGAAAGCCCCACCGGATATCGAAGCCGGTCATAGGCCAGCTGCGCCAATACCTCCGGCGGCTCCTGGCTTTCCGCCAGCCCGAAAAGACCGTCATAGGCCCGGTAGTCGACAGTTCCGTCCCGGAAACACTGGCGGTAACGGTAGCCTGTTCCCTGATAATGGAGCTCCAGAATCCGGGCGGGAATGTTTTCCACCGAGGATTCATAATACTCCGGAACCACAAGGGCCGTCTCCCCTCCCTGCCGGCGAATCACAATCTCCATGGCATAGCGGAGCTCGGACAGCATCTGGTACAGCCCGCGGTCCCCGAGCCCCGTTTCCAGGAATTCCAGCCTGTCCACACCGGAGCATCCCATAAAGGCGCCGCTCCCAATCCGTTCGAGGGAATCGGTAAAAGCGATCTCCCTTAATTCCCGGCACCCGTAAAAGGCATAATCGCCGATCACCTGCACTGTAGACGGCAGGCGGATGGACAGAAGACATGTCCCTGCCATGGGCTGTCCTCCATGTCCGTCCGTCACAGCCCGCCGTTTCTTCGTTTCCTCCACTTGAAATCTTCGGGGCAGCGTTGCCGCCGAAAAAGCATAGGGCCCGATCTCCGTCACCGGAAGCCCTCCAAGCTCTCCCGGAACCTCTAGGCACGAATTCTCCCCCCATGCCTTCAGAATACGTGCTCCCCGTGAAAGCTCCATGTACTCCCATTCATTTCTCACGCCGTTTCCCTCCATCGCTCCGATCATGATGTCTAAAACACGCCCAGATGTTCTAGCAGTATTTTCGTTCCCATAAAAATCAGAATAAGGCCTCCGGCAAGCTCCGCCTTCGACTTGTATCTGCTGCCGAACAGATTTCCCACCCGCACGCCTGCGGCCGACAGCATAAACGTCGTGGCTCCGATCAACAGCACAGCCGGAACAATCGCTACCCTCAGGAAAGCAAAAGTCACCCCCACCGCCAGGGCGTCAATGCTGGTGGCCACTGCCAGAAGAAGCATGGTCTTAAAGTCAAAGGAGCAGTCTCCCTCTGCCTCCCCCGAGAAAGACTCCTTGATCATATTGGCCCCGATGACCCCCAGAAGGATAAAAGCAATCCAATGGTCGATGCTGGTAATATTGTCCTGAAAGCCGGTGCCCAAAAGATATCCCGCCAGAGGCATCAGCATCTGAAAGCCTCCGAAATAGACGCCTGCCAGCCACGCATTTTTCCAGCACATTTTCTGCATGGAAAGCCCCTTGCAGACAGATACCGCAAAAGCATCCATGGAAAGCCCCACCGCAATAAAAAACATTTCCCAAATTGCCATGATCATTCTCCTTTTGTCTCTCAACGCCTCTCTGGTTTATTCTATGTCTCTCAGGAGGAATAAAGACGCCCCATCCCCCGGAAGGCTTTTTGTCGTACAGGAAATCCGAAGGGCTTTCTTATACGATAAAAAAGACTCATCTGCACGGAAAATGTACAGATAAGTCTCATTATTTAAAACAAAGCCAGATATCGCGCATATCAGTATGTTGACTTCGCTACGCCAAAAGCGCCAACTACTCCCCTATCTCCCTGCATTATAAAAGAAGGCTCCGGACTTTGTCAACTGAAATCCAAAAAGTTGATAACAACTTTACATCATATCGAAGCATCTGGTATAATGGAACCACCAGAGATGCCGGATAATTAAGTGACATGCATACATTAAGATGCGCCCTTTTGATATAGCAAGGAGACGACTGTCTATGGAATACGGATTGATCGGAGAAAAGCTGGGACACAGCTACTCCAAACAGATACATGAAAAACTGGCGGACTATGTCTACGATCTCTGCCCCCTCACAAGGGAGGAATTCCCCCTCTTCATGGAACGGCGGGACTTTAAAGCCATCAACGTGACTATCCCCTATAAAAAAGACGTGATCCCCTATCTGGACGAGCTGGATGAAAATGCCGCCGCCATCGGAGCCGTCAATACGATTGTCAATGCGAACGGCCGCCTTATCGGCCACAACACGGATTTTTCCGGTTTCGCTTATATGATGAAAGAAGCCAAGGTCCATGCCTCCGGGAAGAAGGTTCTGGTTCTCGGCACGGGGGGCGCCTCCGCCGCCATTCTGGCCGTCCTGGAAAAACAGGGAGCGTCCCAGATAATCTCCGTGAGCCGTACCGGAAAGGGAGAGGCCGTCACCTACGAAGAATGCGTTTCCCTCCACAGAGATGCCGGGCTGATCGTCAACACGACTCCCGTGGGCATGTATCCCGCCGTGGATGCCTCCCCCCTGGAGCTTGCCCCTTTCACCCGCTGCGAAGCAGTGCTGGACGTAATCTACAATCCCCAGGAAACCAGGCTGACGGCCCAGGCGAAGGCTCTCGGGATGAAAGGTGTCACCGGGCTCTCCATGCTGGTAGCCCAGGCGAAATATGCCTGCGAATTTTTCCTGGAGACAGACCTGCCCGACAGCGTGATTCCAAAGATCACGGCAGAGGTCCGCGACTCCCTGTAACTTTCGTACCCACAAGCATACTTATCCCCACGGAGGCAATTGTCTGCCAGATACTTCCCTCCCGGGCGGCCTATGCAGTTCACAGGAGAACACCATGAAACCACTTACTGTAAAAAACAAGACCTTCGGAGACAAAACCCCTAAGATATGCATTCCCATTACCGGCCGAAATGAAAAAGAAATTCTGGATGCGGCAGAGAAAATTTCCGCCCTGCCCGCGGACGTAGCCGAATGGAGGGCCGATTATTATGAGTCCGTCACCGACCGGGACGCTTTCCTGCGCGTTCTGAATACACTCAAAGAACGGCTCTCCGGTCTCCTCCTTCTGTTCACGTTCCGCACCAAAAAAGAGGGCGGCGTCCGCCCGCTTTCCGACGAGGACTATCTTTCTCTTTGCCGGGCAGCGGCGAAAAGCGGCCTCATAGACCTTCTGGATCTGGAGCTTTTCAACGGAGCAGAGACGGCAGACGGCGCCGGAAAGGCCTCGGACTGCGGTCGGAAAGACCCGGATCCGGTAACCATGGTTCCGAACCGCAGCCTGCTTGATCCGCTCATCTCCCTCGCCCACACATCCGGCTGCCGCGTCATCCTCTCCAGCCATGATTTTCAAAAAACACCGCCAAAGGACGAGCTTTACCGGCGGCTTGTTCTCATGGAATCCATGGGGGCCGATCTTGCCAAACTGGCCGTCATGCCGGAATGCGAACAGGACGTGCTGACCCTTTTATCCGTCACAAGAAAAGCCTCCGATACCATAAGCTGCCCGGTCATCACCATGTCCATGGGACGGCTCGGCACCATCAGCCGCGTCAGCGGGAGCCTTACCGGCTCCTGTTTGACCTTCGGCACTGCGGGAGAAGAATCCGCCCCCGGACAGCTTCCCGCCGAAGTCCTGAAACACATCCTGGAGACGCTTTGACTTCCTCTGCCCGCACTAAAATCCGCGTCCTCCTGTGTGTTTTTGTCCCAACAGTTTCCCCTTTTTTATCACATGCACAATTTCCATATGCCGATCCATAAGAACAATATTGGCATATCTGCCTATAGAAAGCGAGCCATAATCCCTGTCAACGCCGATTGCCTTTGCCGGATTTTCCGAAGCAGCACGCACTGCTCTCTCGATCGGTACATCCATTTCAAGGACCACCCGTTTCATGCAGTCAAAAAGATTGGCGGCCGAGCCGGCAATGACATGCGGATCTTTTTCCAAAACTGCCCTTCTTCCGGAAACTACAACCCTTTGTCCCCCCAGCCTGTAGTTTCCGTCCGGACACCCCGCCGCCTCCATGCTGTCGGATATTAAAATAATCTTCTCTGCACCGAACACCTGAAAGGTAAATCTGACCATCGCCGGATGGACATGTATGCCATCTGCAATCAGTTCTGCCTCTGCGCCTCTCTCAAGACCGGCGATCACGGGCCCCGGCCGCCTGTGGTGAATGCCGGGCATTGCATTGTACAAATGGGTCAGCTGCCTCGCTCCCAGCTCAAAAGCCCGAACCGCCATATCATAGTCTGCCTGCGTATGGGCAAGGCATATGCGGACATCCCGGCCGCACTCACGGATAAAATCAAGTCCCCCCTCCGCCTCCGGTGCAATATCTACCAGTCTGATCAATCCGCCGCTTCTTTTCTGGAGCCGCCGAAACATGGCAATATCCGGATTTTGAATATTGCCCGCCTTCTGCGCACCTCTCATCTCCGGATTGATAAACGGCCCCTCCAGATTGATTCCCACCAAATCCGCTGTGTCCGCATATTCCTTTGCCGCAAAACATCTCGCCGTATCAAGAACTCCCTCTAAAACCGATTCGCTGTAGGACATTGTGGCAGGACAGATCCCAAGGACTCCGTTTTTCGCCTCATAGGCGGCAATCTCCCGAATCCCTTCCTCCGAGGTATCGCAAAAATCATTTCCCACCGCACCGTGAAGATGCAGATCTATAAGCCCCGGCACTGCATAAAGCCCCTCCGCATCCAAAACCATTCCGTCCGGACAGCCCTCTGCAATGCGTTCCCCTCTTATGTATATGGCTCGTCTCTCAAATATATGGCGATCTGTATAGACCAGAGCCCCGGTAATCTTCATATCTGTAAGCCTCCCTTGCCCGAAAAACCGCAGCTCACTTCTGAATGCACCCTTAAACTTTCCATATGGCTGCACTCAATGTCTCATTTTGTCATACGTTCTGCAGGCACGATTTTTTACGGAAAATTTCAAAACTCTCTACATTCAAATCAGGAACAGCCACACTGTCTGCCGGCCCTGTATCCCAACGATAACCTGTCTTACAAACCAAGCTTCTTACTATCAGCCATCGTTCATTGGAGTATAGCATATAAATCAAAATCCGTAAACATTCCCTGTGCCATAGCCGAGGCCAGGGAAGCAGTCATCATACCGTGGCTCGCATCGCATCGTTCAGCAGCACCAAGGGAATTCCTCCCTCCAAGGTTCCGACCGGACAAATCAGCTTACAGAACCAAGGGTAGCCCTGGCCAATCATATCAGTGATATACAGCGGAAGAAGAATCACGAACACCAAAAGAATCCCGTATTTCAGCCAGCGCAGCTGACGGTCACCCTTAAATGTACGGATCTTCAGCTTGGAAGGAAGTGGGATTTTGTTTAGCAGATCCTGGATCAAACCAAATGGACACAGCCATCCACATACGAAACGGCCCATAAACGTACCGACCAAGATCATAAAACCGGCAACATAGAAAGCAAACTTATACTCGTAGCTTCCAATAGTAGCCTGCAAAGCACCAATGGGACAGGCTGCTACAGCGCCAGGGCAAGAATAACAGTTCATGCCCGGTACACAGATATTCTTTATCCTTCCTTGATATATTTTTCCTCGGACAAAGCCGATGAGATAACTATTGGTGATAACCGCCCATAAAACTTGAAAAAAGTGGCGGAATCGTTCTGATTTCTTTACTTGATTATCCAATTCCAATACACTCCAAACAAATATTGATGGCCTTGCTCATGACGATAGCATACTCCTCCCGCCAAATTCCAAGACTCAGAAATATAACACCGATGACCAGCAGCAATACCGTGACCCAGTTGGAATGAAAGATATTTTTTTGCTTCATTGGGTTTCCTCCTTGATGCCGCTCATTCCCTCAATGCTTTTGCAGGGTCTGTTCGCAGTAATTTTGCGTTGGCTATGGCAGTAATAAACCATACCAGAAGCACGGTTCCGCAAATGCTCCCAGCAAACTGAAGCGGGGCAATATGAACTGGCAGAATCCCTGACAGGGTGGTGAGAAGGAGCGCAAACAATGTGGTTGTCAAGGCGGAAAGAGACGACAACAGCAGGCTTTCCCAAAGAAGCATCTTTTGGATCTGTCCACGATGATATCCGAGCGCCATCAGAAGCTCTATTTCACCCGAGCGCATACGAGCCAGTTTCATCAGCAGCATCCCACTGATGGTAAGTGCAGTCACAACAATGAAGGCTGATACAAGAATAAACATAGTTTGCAGCTGCATAAAGGTCTCTTTCAAACTTTCCACCTGTTTGGCAGCTGTAATAGGGACGATTCCCTGCCCTGTAAGCTGAGCCGCCACTTCCAGAACTTCGTCAAAGCCGTTGACCTGATAAGTCACCGATACAGGAGACTCATCCCCTTCCAAGGCGGCATAGAGCTCCTGTTCCGTTTTTGCATCCAGGTAGTAGTCATCAAAACTGCCGCTGTAAATGCCGCTGATTTGCAGTTTCCTTGAAAAATTACCACAGGAGAAGACTATTTCTTTCCCAATCAGCGTACGGATATCCTGTGCAAACTGTTTGGCAAGGGATGGCGTGACAGCAATCTCCCCATCTCTGGGCATGACACCGATGTTCATGGACTCGTTGGAAATACTGCCAAATTGTTTTGACGGAACAGAAAGGCTGTGTCCTCCAAATTCTATTTTGCACTCCGGGACTGGATACTGTACATAGTACTGCTGGATATCCGGAGATTGTTCAAGCAGTGAAAG
>CAJUQY010000046.1 GCA_910588815.1 uncultured Lachnospiraceae bacterium
ATCAAGGTTTCTATTAGATTTAGATACAAAAAACAGGGTAGTTTTTGACACTACCGATTTATGGAGGGAGGCTCAGGAGATGAAAGAAATGGACAGTTCCTGATCGCAGAGATTGCGGCAGGCAACCGTGAAGGAATAGTAACAGAGGAAAGACCAAATTTGAAGGAGGAACAGGCATGAGCAAAATCACCAACGCAAAAGTAATGCACAAAATCAAAAAGGCGGATACCAATGAGGGAACAGAAAATTTTACAAATCAGGGGGTGGCAGAACAGGAAATAGAGGAACAGAAGGATGGGTATGTCTACATGAAGCTACCGGACGGCGAGGTAGGCCGTGTTTACCTGTTCTCGAACATCAGTAAATTTTTCAACAGTCTCCATGACCTTTACACAAGCCTTTTAGAGTTCAGAGCATTCTCCGCCGCAGAATCGGAAAACCCGCTTGAGGTTGCGAAGCTTCTCACACATATGGAAAAAGTGAACGAAGAATTACTCCAGTTTCTGGATGAGTGAGGACAGAAAACAAAGTTGACAAAACAAGGCACATTTTGATCCGGACAAGGGAGCCTGCAACAGCTCCCCCAAAGAAAAAATTGTCATTTTGACTTGTATATTATATTAAAGAAGGCGACAGGGAAGAGAACCTGTCGTCTTCTTTCTTGTGGAGAAACCATTAAAATGTATCTCTGTGCAGAAGGTATGCTGCAGTGTTTTATAAAGGGCCGTTTAGACCGGATCCCTTACGGGAAAGGAGGACATTCCATGGACGACAGATGAAGAGAACCATAACACAGGCAGGTCTTTGAAGAAGTACAGACAGTCGAAACGCAGAATCACAAAAAAGAAAGCACCAAGAAAGGAGGAATGGGGCGTGGGGACGCTCCAAAAACAGACATGGATAAGAGGATCAGGGAAATCTATCATGAGATCATCCAGGGGACCGGATACATGGAGGAGGCAAACCGCAGGGTGGAGGAAGAGACAAGAGAGCTGTTAAAAGAAGAAGAGGACGTCTTAGACAGGAAGAAGTATGAGGCCCTCAGGGATAAGCTCTTTTCTGCCGCTTCCGTGGCGGAGGAGGAAGGCTTTGTAAAGGGATTCCGCTATGGGGCCATCCTGGTCATGGAAATGGCCTTGTCCGGTCAGGGATTCACTGCAGAGCCTTGACAATCTTCAAGATCTGCTCCTTCGTCCCGTCGGAACAAGATTTCAGTTCATGTAGGATCTCCTGCTCCAGAACGGAGGAAGGGGAGACATATTCATCGGCGAGGATGTAATCGACGGTGGTGCTCAAGGCATTGCACACATGCACCAGCGTGGACAGGGAGATCTTGACCCGGTTGTTCTCGATGTTGCTGATATGGCTGGTGTTTACATCGGCCATGTTGGCGACATATTCCTGGGTTAAGCCTCTGGAAATACGGATTTCCTTTAACTTCCTTCCGATCTTCACAAAATCCAGATTCTTCATAGACTGATTCCTTTCTAATAAAATCGCTTTAATTGTAAAATTTATATAGCGTCAGAGGAATAATCTATCAATATAAAACTATTAGTAATAGAGACTTTAACGTAAAAAAATAATTATGCCAGAAAAAGTCGAAAAATGAAATTTTACTGATTGAAATATAATTATAGCCATGGTAATATTCATTATAGATATAATAATATTAGTTATAAAAGTAGTTCGAAGGTGATGTAGTGGATTTCAAAAGAGCAAAAAGAAAATTAGAAGCTTTCAGAAATGTTATCTGGAGGTAATTGTATGGGGGAAGAGTATGGAGGAGAAAAAGATTCCTAAATTTTGCAGGTACTGTGGAAGCCCGTTGGATTCGGGAGCTTTATTTTGTGCTACATGCGGAGTGCCTATGAAGCGGAGTGTTCAAAATGTGGAAAGTGTGACAAATACTGAGGTATCAGATGCAGACCAGGATCGCATGAATTCCAACGTTCAAGATGCCGAACAAGTAGCGGCTGCCGATATGCCGGATGTAGGGAAAGATTGCGTAAATTCCAATGTTCAAGAGGAAAGACGTCTGGAAGCTGCCGATGTGTCGGACGTGGGGCGGGAGTATACAACTCAAAATTATCAATCAGAGGAAGAAGATAGCTATAAAATTTTTTATGGCACAGGAAGGGATCATGTGAATTTAAATAATCAAAAGGAGAAAGATGCAGTGGAATATAACGGTGATGATCTTAACCAAAACATGGTGACGTCAAATGGCAGAGTTAAATGTATAAAATGCAATTTCGAAATGGAAGAGGATATGAGATTCTGTCCACGGTGCGGAGCAGACGTAACGAAGGATTCAAAAGAAAATGCCCCAAAAAAGATCTGCCGTGTATGTGGCAAAGAACTAAAAGGAACGGAAAAATTTTGTCCATATTGTGGGAAGCGGTGTGATTTAGACGTGCCAGAACAAAAAAGAAATACAGAAAATCATATTCCACCGGTAGTGAATCAAGTACCGGAAAAGGGAGGGCCAACAGGAACCGCATCCTTAGTATTAGGTATTATCTCTATTGTTATTGCCGTTTTCAGTGCTGCAATACTGGGATGGGCCGGTGCGATCGTTGGGATTATCGGGATTATTCTTGGGGCAAATGACAGAAAAAATTCATTGGGAGGAGAAAACGGGACTGCAAAGGCCGGTTGGATATGTTCTATTATTGGTACCTCTTTAAATCTCCTGTTTTATGTTGCGTGTATCGCATGTGCAGGTGCGGTAGCTTCTCAGGTTTAAGGGGACGGTAAAACGGAGGCTGTTCATCTTAAAAAGGGTCAAGTTTACATGGGGGCATTGGGATTCCATTTATTTTCTCATTTTGTACCATATTATGGTTTCATGATCGTCATTGGCATCATGGCTGCGGCAGGTATCGCATATGTCCAGGTGAAACGGTTTCATTTGGACTGGAACGATTTTGTGATCCTCAGCGCAATGTCAGGATTATTTGGCATGGCAGGAGCCAAAATTCTTTATCTGCTCGTTTCCATCCATACCATTGACTTTGCCAGGTTAAATGATCTTTCTTACATCGGCATGCTTATGAGCGGAGGCTTTGTCTTCTATGGAGGCTTTCTGGGGATCTTTCCGGCGCTGTATTTTTGCCGGAAGAAATTTAAGATTCATGTTTCGGAATATCTCCAATATGGTACAGGCTGTATCCCGATCGTACATGGCTTTGGAAGGATCGGCTGCCATTTGGTGGGATGTTGTCATGGGATTCCATATAATGGAAGGTTTGCAGTGATCTATTCCAATTCTTTATACGCTCCAAATGATATTCGGCTATTTCCGGTTCAATTACTGGAAGCATTTGGTGAATTTATGATCGGATTTTATTTATTGTATTCCTGTAAAAGGCGAAACGGAGCCTCTGCAATCGCCATGTATATGGTTTTATATTCCATCATGAGGTTTTTCTTGGAATATTTGCGGGGGGATTCTGTGCGTGGAAGTTTCTATCTGTTTTCCACATCGCAGGTGATCAGTATTGTTGTCTTTGTCATTGGATTGCTCACGATCGTGCGTGAAAAACACAAGAAAGATGGCGTTTGTTTCATAAGGGGGGATTTTAGGTGATGGATCGGATATTCCGAAAGGAAGATAAAATACCGCTTATCGTGCTGGGCAGCATAACTGCAGCGTTGATGGTGGCCATATGTATTTTTTTGTCTATTTTAAACTGGGAAAAAAATTTTACGAGATATGTCGAGAAAAGAGACTGGACAGCTACAGGGAAACTGTGGGAAAAACGAATCAAAGGAAATGAAAAAAGAGAAGAACAGGCGAATGAAACTTTGTATGAAGCCGTAGATACGTTAAGGGAAGCGTACATTGCTGAATCCATGACATACCAGGATGCGGAAAAGAACCTGAAAGCGATGGGGGATTTTTGGGACGATGATTATGTGCAGGCGACCCTGGAAGAGATTCAGATCTTGCAGATGCGGCGGGAGGCAGAGCGGATCCTGGTCGGACATTGGGAACTGACGGAGATCCAGGTCGGGGGCCTTTCTTTCCCGACTGAGGAATATTTGAGCATATACGGCGTGAACATCGGCGAATTGGAACTGACATTTAAAGCGGATGGAACTCTTTCTATAGATACATTTCTGGGAGTGGCCGGAGAAGGAACCTAGAGACTTGAGGCAGACGGGACTTATTATATAGATGCAGAGAATGAACGCACAGAGGGAAGTTGGAACTATGACGGGACGGCCCTTATTTTAATGGATGTCGAAGGAAATGTGATGGGGGAATGTAGGGGTGATACCCTGTTTCTGGGAGAAGAGCATGTTGGCGCACTATTTGAAAGACGGGGGAGCTAATAACTTTTTCGATAAATGCGTATAGAAACCGAAGGAGTACCTGCTTCTGTCCTATGGGTCAGGTGTGTCTGAATAATTAAAATGTGGAGGTATGTATGTATTGCGAAAACTGTGGAGAACGATTAGATGATGATACGAGATTCTGTGAATATTGCGGGGCGGAGGTGTCGTCCTTTTCGGAGGATGAGAGTGACCCGGTGAAAGTGGCGATACCGGAGGAACATTCGTTTACGGCCGGGAGGCCGGAAAAGAAGAATAAGCCAAATGTTCTGGTTATTGCCATGATCTTTTTCGTTGCTGCGCTGGCAGTGACAGCGGCGGTTCTCGGATTTCGGATTTTGGGTGAAAATGACAAAACCGAACAGCCTTCCCGGATGAAGAAAACAGGCCCGCCTGCGGATGTCGTGGCGGAAGTTCAGGAGTCATCAGAAGAAGCGCCGGGGGAGACGAAGAATGAATACCGGACGGAGAGCAGCCCTGCGGCTGCAGAAACGACCAAAGAAAGTGAGAAAACGACAGAGCCTGTAACAGAGCCCACACCAGAGGAAACGGAACCGGAAAAACTGCAGGAGCTGGAGGGCGCCCTGGCCGGATCGCCGAGAGACCTGTACTCCGAAGATGATTTCATTATGGCCGCCAGACCGGATGGTACCTATAGTTTTATGTATCCGGAGGACTACTTTTATAAAGCTGTTTACGATGAAGAGGGACAAGGTTATGAGCTTGCGACATCGGACGGCAGTGTTACCCTTTCCTTTACTGAAATGGACTCTCCTGTTCAGGGGGATCCCTATAGGTGCTCAAACGAAATATGCGAGGCCCTGAAAGGGGATTTTCTGGAAGGGGAAAAATGCCCGTATGTCCATGAAAGCAAAGGTGTTGCCGACGACGGCTATTCCAGGATGATCATCGGAGGCCCTTTGGCCGGTGATCCGTCCCAGGCGAAATACTGCTGCGTCGTGTCCAATGATACGACCACTTATATGATGCAGGTGGTGTATCCGACGGAAGACTATATCGGAATCGGCGTGGACTTCACGCAGACCGGATATCTGTTGGACTGCCTGTACCGGGGGTGGTCCCTCAGCGGCTCGACCTATGCGATCCGGACCTATGACCAATACCTGGCGGACGACATGGGCTCGAAGAAGCCGGGGGAATCGTAATGAAGAAGCGGGCATATCAGGTGGCTGCGGGCATGTTGGCGGCTCTCTGTCTGGTTGCCGGATGCAGTGAGAAAACGGAGGTTGCAGGAGCCACGGAAGCGGACAGGGCAGTTACAGAGACAACGGCAGAAAAGACGGAGACAGAAAAGGCAGAGGCAAAAGGAGCCCTGGAACCAGCCACTGCGAAGGAGCCCCTGACACCGACCACGGAGGAGGATGGGGAGACAGCTTCCGACTATGTGTTCCGGGAAGAGCCGCTTGTTATTGAGCTGGATGCCGGGCACGGGAAAACAGGTGGGGCGGAAAATGAGAAGCACGGAGTCCTGGAGCGGGATGTGAATCTGCAGATCGCATTGAAACTGAAAGAAGAGCTGGAAGCCTATGAGAATGTCACGGTGTATCTGACAAGGGATGGAGCCCTTGACGTGGAGCTTACGGACCGGGTCAAAAAAGCCGTGGACGATGGGGCGGATGTTTTGATCAGCCTTCATAACAATGCGGCCGGAAGTATCTGCGATTACTACAATGGCTGTACGGTCTTAGCAGCCAGGGGCGCCGGGAACCCGGAGCTTGCAGAGATTACCCAGGAGCTCGGCTGTTATATTCTGAAAGAGCTGGAAAAGGCGGGGAGCGAAAATCAGGGACTGATGTTCCGGGTGACCCAGGACGAACTGTATTATGACGACGGTTCCCTCTGCGACTATTACAGCATTGTCCGGAATTCGGTGAAGGCCGGGATTCCGGGGATTATCGTGGAGCATGCATTTCTTGACAATGAAGCAGATTACCAGGCGTTTTTTGCGGATTCTGATAAAATTGACCGACTGGCTCAGGCGGATGCCAGGGGGATCGCCGGGTATTATCATCTGAAAAAGAAGGGGAGCGGGGAGATTCCACAGGTTCTCGAAAATCACACGGAGAAGATCACGCTGATCGTATCGGATGATTATCAGGATAATACTTATCAGGAGAGAGTTTATTTTACGGAGAGTCAATTTTGATCGGGTGGGGATCAATAGGAGGATGAATATGCAGAGAATGAAAAAAATAATGATTGTGACAATTTTTGTCCTCATGGCAATGTCGGTCACTTCCTGCGGGTCGGATTCCGCTTCGGGGAGAAAAGAAGTAGTAGATGACAGTGACATAGAATCAATCCGGGAGTTATACATGTCCCAGCAAAGGGATTCTGCAGCGGAAACGGAAAGGGCTCCTGCGGCGGAAACAGCAAAAGAAAATACACAGACAGAAATCGAAGCCGAAAAGGCCGCTTCAGAAGATAAAATGGCTTCGATATCGGAAGCGGAAAAAGAGGCGGGGTTCATGCCGGAGCCTGAAGAGACGACGGAAGACATTGTGATTACAGGCGATATCTATGAGGATGTAAAAAATCAACAGCTTTTTGTGCGTGACGCAATGGTTGTAGACCGGAATGGTAATGCGCTGGACGAGTATTCTGAGTATGTTTGCCTTGAAAACGGTTACCTGTATGACGGATCCGTTTGTGCAGAAGGTCTTATCGTCGGGGAAGACGGGATGATCCGTCTCCTGCCGTTTATAGAATTAGGGGAAATTACTGAGAAACTGTCGAGCGGGACTTCCAGAGATCATAAGAAGGAAGCTTATGTATTTGACAGTGGTTATTGGTGGATTCTGATTAGAGAAGGGCAGTTGTCTGTGAACTTCCCGTCGGATGATAACATCAAGGACTGTTTTGACCAGATTCTCGGCGGGAATGAGGGAAATGCGGATTCCTTTAGCTATAACCCGAACGAAGAAACCATTGTCTTCGGATTTTATGACGTCCGGCTTCCGGAAGGGGAACTGAATGCAGTTGTCTATAGCATGGATCAGGGAGAATTTTACCTGTTGATAGATGGGCAGTATTATGAACCGTCAGATGAATTTGTAGGGTATACGCAGGATTATGGCTTAATGGAAGTCGTAAGGGCACAAATGCGTGGCTTTTGGAAAGACCTGGATAATATGGATCTCACAGAGGAGGATTTGAAAAAGCTGGATTATAATGAGCTTGAAAATGCTCTTGGATGGTGAAACGGCAGGGGAAGAGAGAATGCCAGTATCATGTCTGGCCTGAATACAATGAGGGAGATATAAGGGGGATAATATTTATGTTTTGTTCTAATTGTGGAAAAGAGATCAGGGATAACAGTAACTTTTGTCCGTATTGCGGTATTGTAAAGAGGGCAATTCCTTCAGAGACAGTCAAGCAAACGCCTGTTCAAGATACCTCTGTTTCTGTAAAGAAGAATGGCTCCAAAGTATTTAAGTCTTGTCCTAATTGTGGAAAAGCGATAGGGGAGAATAGTGCCTTTTGCCCTTATTGCGGTAGTGCAGAGCGGGCAATTCCTTCAAAAACAGTCGAGCAAACGCCTGTTCAGAACACGTCTGTTGCTGCATGGCAGAGCAGATTCAAAGACTTCTGGAAGAGGAAATGGTCGGAAGATAAACAGGCTGTGGTAGTAAGTGCCCTGTTGGTTTTGTCAATTGTTTGTATTATGGTATGTGGTATGATAAAACGACATACAAGTGAATATATAAACGAGGGCATTGAGATAGTGAACAATGATTTTAGGAAATTTACAGGGAAAAATATTTGCGTCAAAGGTTGGGTAGGGCGGTTAGAAGAAGATTGGATGTTTACCATTTCGGAAAACCCATCCAGTGATTCTGACTGGGTGATTGTGGATGGAAGGGAATTGGAAAAGATTCCTGAACGTGGTACTGCTGTTGCTGTATATGGTGAATGGGTACTCGACAGGCAGTTTGGGGGCGAGCTTTACTGTCTGAGAGCTTATAAGATGGATTTTTTGGATGAAGAATCATCTTTTTTATTGGAGAAGTATCAAACAATTTCTGCCACGTCCTTGCTCAAAAATCCAGATACTTATATAGGAAAATGTGTTCAGGTTACCGGAGAAGTGTCACAGGCCACGTCGGGGGCATTTATGGTAGGTGAAACAACTTCGGCATCTGGAGTTTGGGTAGACGGGCAGGTCGATAAGAGACATGCTGTAAATGGCGAACAAGTAACGGTCTATGGGGTGGTAACGGGTGGCGGGGATTTTACCGATATCAAGATTATGCTGGATGTAATTGAGTTTGCGGATTGATCAGATTTTGATGAGGAAGTACATATGCGGAAAATAGGAACATGGATTGTTATGACAGGCTTTCTGTTAATTGCAGTATCTATAGTTGCGTATAAGGAAAATCCCACAGAAGAAAAAGAAGAACAACAAGCAGTAATGACATCCGGGGCAGAATATGGAAAAACATCGAATCCGGAAACAGAGACGACAATCATGGAAACAACCATAGAAACAACGGAGGTCTCTGGCATTACAGGGGATATCTATACAGACGCCAGAAACAGCCTGCTTTATATGTCTATATCTGACGGAGTAGTCGTCGATTTTGACGGCAACGTACTGGACCAGTATTCCGGAATCACATGCTTGGAAAACGGGGCATTGGTCACGGAGGACGGGGAAATTATAGAAAATCTGTTTGTAGGGACGAAGGAACAGATTTATTATGCGCTATCAGGGGCTGTAGAAACCGGCACCGTCGTTGAGGTTGAATTGATCATCGCCAATCAAACCGGAACAGATATCTACTCATTCTATGCCTCGCCGGCGGGAACTGACCAGTGGGGAGAGAATCTTCTGGAGGAAAACGTACTTTGTGCCTGGGATAATACCAGTGTCAAATGTAAAGTCGGGAAGGATACTTTGAGATGGGATTTTGCCCTTGAGGATACTTCTGGGAATCGGGAGGAGATTTATGATGTGGATCTTTCTTCCTGCAGAGAAGACTTCATACATCTTGAATTGTGGCGTGATGAAGGCGGTGGAAGCGCCTATGTAGAGCTATACTGAAACCAGTAACGATTCCACTTCTGTGCCTTTTACAGACATCTTAAATTTTATAAAACTGGAAAAAATATTGATTTATATGGCAACTATCCTGTTATCAGGTTTTTCAGCATTTGGCGGAGCCCTTCGGGGTTCCGCCTTTTTCACGGTTGTATATCGGAAATCCCCATGGTACAATGGGAAAGGGAGGACTGCCGGGAAGGAGGACTTATGGCAAGAACGGTTGGGATCGGACATCAGGACTTTGAAGATATCAGAAGAAAAGGAATTTTTTACATTGATAAGACGGACTTTATCCGGGAATGGTGGGATGGGAATGACAGCGTAACCCTAATCACCCGTCCGAGGAGATTCGGGAAAACGCTGAACATGAGCATGGTGGAAAAATTCTTCTCAGTTGCTTATGCGGGCAGGGGAGATCTGTTCGAGGGGCTGTCCATCTGGGAAAGACCGGATTTCCGAGAATTGCAGGGAACCTACCCGGTGATCAGCTTAAGCTTCGCGAAGGTAAAAGAAACTTCATATCTCAATACCAGGAAAAAAATCTGTCAGATCATCCGGACATTATACAATCAATATGATTTTTTACTGGAAAGCGGAAAATTAAACGAATCAGAAAAAGAATTTTATCAGAAGGTTTCCGCCGATATGGAGGATTATGTTGCGACAGATTCCCTGAATGCCCTGTCCGGTTATCTGATGAAATACTATGGAAAAAAGGTGATCATTTTATTAGATGAATACGACACGCCTCTGCAGGAAGCTTATGTAAATGGGTACTGGGAGGAACTGGTGGCATTTACCAGGAGCCTGTTCAATTCCACATTTAAGACGAATCCCTATCTGGAACGTGCGATCATGACGGGAATTACCAGAGTCAGTAAGGAATCCATCTTTTCTGATCTGAACAATCTGGAAGTGGTAACAACAACTTCTGTGAAATATGAGGACAGCTTTGGATTTACCGAGGAGGAAGTCTTTGCGGCCCTGGATGAATTTGGCTTGTCTGAGAAAAAAGAGGAAGTCAAGAGCTGGTATGACGGCTTCACCTTCGGAAATCGTCCGGATATCTATAATCCATGGTCTGTCATTAATTATCTGGACAAGAAGAGTGTGCGCTGCTACTGGGCAAACAGCAGCTCCAACAGCCTGGTCGGAAAGCTTCTTAAAGAAGGAAATAAGAAGACCAAGCAGGATTTTGAACTGCTTCTGCAGGGAGGGACCCTGACGGTCGAGATTGACGAACAGATCGTTTATAATCAGCTTGGAGAAAAGAAAACGGCCGTCTGGAGCCTCCTGCTTGCCAGCGGGTATCTGAAGGTGGTTCGGACGGAAGTCTCAGACCGGGACGGCCGTGATTACTATACGTTGGCGCTGACCAATCAGGAAGTACGGCTGATGTTTGAAGAGATGGTGCGGGGATGGTTCTGGGAGGAGAATGACCGTTATACAGATTTTATCCAGGCAATGCTCCTGGGCGACGTGGAAGCGATGAATGAATATATGAATGACGTGACACAGGCGGTATTCAGCTATTTTGACGCCGGGAAAAACCTGGCGAAGGAGGAGCCCGAAAAATTTTATCATGGTTTTGTCCTTGGCCTGATGGCAGAGCTGAAAGGCCGTTATGTGCTCACCTCCAACCGGGAGAGCGGCTTTGGCCGTTACGACGTCATGCTGGAGCCGGTCGATGAAAAGGACGACGCCATGATACTGGAGTTTAAGGTCCATAAACCGCAGAAGGAAGAGAAACTGTCCGATACGGTACAGGCGGCCCTTAAGCAGATCGAAGAAAAGAAATATGAGGCTTCCCTGACGGCAAAGGGGATTCCGAAAGAGAGGATCCGGAAATATGGATTCGCCTTTCGGGGAAAGCAGGTATTGATCGGTGAGGGGCACTAAAATAACAATCACCTGTGAATATGGTATGTATGCGAAGGGCAGTTCAAAAAGCTTCGGAAGGAGGCAGATAGTATGGATGAAAAAATGAGATCAGAACTGGTAGACGGTTTGTGCAATATTTTAAAAGATGATATCCGCCAGATCATTCTGTATGGCTCTGTAGCAAGAAAAGAAGACACATCGGAAAGTGATATTGATATTGCGGTAGTTATAGAGGGTGTCCTGACGGCAGAAAACAGAAAACGGTTACTATCCCTGGCGGCAGATCTGGATCTCAGATATGAACGTGTATTTTCGATCATTGATATTGAGCAGGAAAATCTGGAAAAATGGGGGAAGATACTTCCGTTCTACAAGAATGTCCAAAAGGAGGGAATCGTACTTTGGAAAACAGCATAAAAGAACTGGTATATTATCGGTTAGAGAGGACGAAGGAAATGCTATATGCTTCAGAAGAGAATCTCAAGATACATCAATATCGAACCTCTCTGAACCGCTCTTATTATGCCGTATTTCATGAAATGCGTGCTGTCAATGCCTAGGAAGGGTTTGATTCTTCCAAACACTCGGGTGTTATCGCTTATTTTAATAAATCTTTTTTGAAGGAAGGAAAATTGGATAAGGATTTGTATCAGATCATCAAAGCTACTTCTTATCTACGTGAAAAATCGGATTATGATGATTTTTATCTTGCCGGAAAACAAGAGGCAGAAGAGCAACTGGAAAATGCAAAGCGTTTTGTATCGTCTATAGAAGGATATCTAAAATCTGTATGGGAATTATAGACTCTGGATCATAAAGGGCAGTATTTCTGTAAAATAGGCAACATCTTTTTATCACTTGCGATCATAGAAAGTTAATCCCGGCAGATCACGATGAAAAACTTCTATTTCAAAATTGTATATTATCATAATGAAGGCGACAGGGAATAAATCCCCTGTCGTTTTTAGTTGCGAGGAATCAGTGTCGGAATCCTTCTGGCACCACAGTTTATCCGGTGGAGGGTAAGCCCTTCTCTGCCGGATACCAGAAAGGAGAGATTATGGAAGAGCGAAAAGAGGAATCATGGAAGGAAGAAATGGAGCAATGGAAGAGGAAAGGGGATGATCCGGATACCTTTATACCGGTGATCCGGCTCTCGGCTGTCAGGGAAAAGGAAGTCCGATACAGCAGCCGGAAGGTCACGACCGTCGAAAAAGCAGCGGAGCTTGGGAGACTGCTTTTGGACGGTGCAGACCGGGAATGCTTTGTGGTGTGCTGCATGGACACGAAGATGAAGCCTTTAAGCCTGGAGCGGATCGCCATCGGAACGGTCAACGAATGCCCGTTAAACATGCGGGAGGTTTAAGTATGCGGTGATCAGCAACGCTGCCTGTCTCCTGGTGTTCCATAACCACCCTTCCGGGGAGGCAGAACCCAGTGAAGAAGACATCCGGGCGACTATGCGGATGAAAAAGGCGGGGGAACTGATGGGGATCCCGGTGGTGGACCACATCATCCTCGGGGACAGGGAGTACGTGAGCTTTGCGGAGCGGTTCGGCTGGATGAAGACAAAAGAGGCTTTCAGAGAGGTAGAGGGGAGGGGTTTCTATGGGCCACCCGAAGATACCGGATCCTGCACAGGCGGGGGTTTATGAGACCCTGTCCTTAAACCTCCGCTACTACCGGAACCGCCTGGAAATGACTCAGGTGCAGGTGGCCGACAGGGTGGACTGCTCACCCAAGTACATTTCCATCCTGGAGACCTCCTGCTTTGACAACCCGCCGAGTTTGCCACTCCTTTTCTATCTGGCAGAGGCACTTGAGGTGGAACCTTATAAACTCCTGAAGCCGCTGGCATAGGGATGAGCAGGCCGGACGACTTTTGGATACCCGTTGGGAAGGAGGTGAAGGCCGTGGGAGCGATCATCCTTGCACTGTTGAGCGCAGCCGTTGTTATCGCAGAAGAGATTTTGAAGGAAGATGATTAGTGTTAAGAGAAACGGGCTTATTGTTATCTGCAGAAACAAGTATATCAGATCAAAGGAGGAATTCATTGATGGCAGCAAACGTAGAAAGTATGTTTTATGTAAGGGAGACCCCATGGCATGGGCTGGGGACGAAGGTCCTGACAGCCCCCTCTTCCAATGAAGCACTTCGGCTGGCGGGTCTTAACTGGCAGGTCCTGCAGGAACCTATTTATACGGAGACGGAAGAGCGGATCGAAGGCTATAAGGCCAATGTCCGGGACAGCGACCGAAGGGTGCTGGGAGTCGTGACCGACCGCTACAAGGTCATTCAGAATGAGGAAGCCTTCTCCTTCACTGATGAATTACTGGGGGAGGGCGTTCGCTATGAGACCGCCGGCTCTTTGCTTGGCGGGAGGAAGGTCTGGCTCCTGGCCCGTCTCCCCCACGAGTACATCATCGGTGGGGAGCGGATCAGCCCCTATCTGGTGTTCTCCAACACCCACGACGGAAGCGGGGCCGTCCGGATCGCATTAACGCCCATCCGGGTGGTGTGCTGCAATACCCTGAACCTGGCTCTGGCGACCGCAAAACGCTCCTGGTCCATGAACCATACGGGGGATATCCGAGGGAAATTGAAGGAGGCAGAGGATACCCTCTTCCTGGCCTCCGCCTACATGGATGCCCTTGGGAGGGAGTTTGAGATTCTCCAGAAGAAGACGCTGACCGACAAGGCGGTGATGGAGTATATCGAGATCCTGCTCCCCTCGGAGGACGGCTCCACGCCCCAGCAGACAAGGAACATGAAGCGTCTGCAGGAGGACCTGAAAATGCGGTATTTTGACGCCCCCGATCTGAAAGGCGTGGGGAAGAATGCCTACCGCTTCATCAATGCAGTCTCCGATTTTGCCACCCACGCAAAGCCCCTCAGAAGGAGCGCCAATTATAAAGAGAACCTGTTCGCAAAGACCATTGAGGGGAACCCGCTCATTGATAAGGCTTACCAGATGGTGTGGGCAGCGTAAAAGATTTCGGAAGGAAAGGAAGTCCTGAAGAAAAGAATCTAAAAAGATAAACCAATATCGAGGAAAGAAAGAGGGCTTATTATTTATGAAGAAACTGATATCCACACGAAATATGGACAAGGCAGAATGGCTCTGCCACAGGAAGAAGGGGATCGGCGGTTCCGACGCGGGAGCCGTCTGCGGCCTGAACCCTTACCGGTCCGCCATGGAGGTGTATCTGGACAAGACCACAGGCGATACAGAAGAGTTTGATAACGAAGCCATGAGGCAGGGCCGGGAGTTTGAGGACTATGTGGCAAAAAGGTTCATGGAAGAGATCGGGAAGAAGGTCCGTCGGGCCAACGCCATGTTCTATGACGAAGCCCACCCGTGGATGCTCGCAGACGTGGACCGCCTGGTGATCGGGGAGAGAGCCGGCCTGGAATGCAAGACCGCAAGCCCGTTCATGGCAAAGCACTGGGAGGAGGGGAAGATCCCCCTCCATTACCAGATCCAGTGCGCCCATTACATGCAGGTCTGCCATGCCGACGCCTGGTACATCGCCGTCCTGATCTACGGAAGGGAGTTCAAATATTATAAGATGGAGCGGGATGAAGCCATGCTTGCCGACCTGGTAAAGATCGAATACGATTTCTGGAACAATTACGTATTGAAGCGGGAGCTTCCTGCCCCGGACGGTTCCGAGGCGGCCGACATGGCCATCTCTGCCTACTTTGGTTCTTCCAGAGCAGAGACCATCCCCCTGGTCGGCTTTGACGACCGCCTGAAGCGGAGGCAGGAGCTTCTGGAGGAAATGGAGCGGATGGAGACCGAGAAGAGACAGATCGAGCAGGAACTCAAGGTCTACCTTGGGGAGATATCCTCTGCCGAGAATGAGAATTACCGGGTGTCCTGGAAATCCGTCTCCATGAACCGTCTGGACGAAAAACGGCTGAAGGAGGAAAAGCCGGAGATTTACGACCAGTATAAACGGGAGATCTCTTCCCGGAGATTTTCAGTCAAGGCGGCTTAAATGGACAGATTATGAAAACCGTCAGATAAGAAACCGTATAAAAAGAGAGCTTCATTTTATAGGAAAGAGGCCGTTATGGAATGTGAATGAACTGTTCCATGGCGGCTCTTTTCTCGTGATGGAAACCGATATATGTTCCTGAAAGGGAGCAGAACGGAGGAATAAGATGGATGTCAAAGAGGAATTAGAGAAGAGGGCGAAAACCGTCAGGCCGACTGGCGGAGGAAAAAGCAGAGCTGCAGGAAAAGGAGATCAGGCGGAACAACCGGTTTCTTTCCGGTCAGAAACAGAGCCTTCTCCTATGGAATCAGAAAGAAAAGAAGCTGGAAAAGAGTCAGGCTCTTCCCCAAAGAGTGCGGAAAAAATGGCCCTAATCAGAGAAGAAACGATTTTGGAAGAAAAAAATCCACAGCTGGAAGCCGGGATGATCCGGTTATTAAAGGCAGACGAGATCGAGTGCCGGGTCTCCACCGTCAATGAGAAGGGAGTTTCCCTCCTTCTCTACAAGGACGCAAGGGTAGACCAGAAGATATTGGACGAGACCTTTACGCCTTTTGGATGGAGACGCACCCACCAGAGCATTGACGGGAACCTTTATTGTACGGTGGAGGTCTACGACAGGGAGAAGCGGGAATGGGTCGCCAAGCAGGATGTGGGAACCACCAGCTATACGGAGAAAGAAAAAGGCCAGGCCAGTGATTCCTTCAAGCGGGCCTGTTTCAACTGGGGGATCGGAAGGGAGCTCTACACGGCCCCCTTCATCTGGATCCCCGCAAGAAAGGTACAGGTGATTCAGAAAGGGGACCGTTATACGACCTACGATCGCTTTACTGTCCGTCACATCGCATACGGGGAGAATCGGGAGATATCAGAATTGGTCATCGTGAACGGAAGGGGGACGGTGGTCTATACGCTGGGGAGCGGCCACTCTGCGGCTGGCACCGCCCCCATCAAAGAAGAGGAACCGGCCGGACAGTTATCCGAATCCCAGCTAAAGGCGCTCCTGCAGGAGTTAGAGCGGACCGGAGTGACCCTGGAGGCGGTACTTGCGAGGTATCAGCTCCCCGGATTAAACGCCATGACAAAGGAAGTCTACGACAAGGCTATGCGGAGCTTGAGACGTACCAAACCCAAACAGGCGGCATGAGGAAAGAATGATTTTTGGTATTACAGGAGATGGGGATCCCGGATGTCCTTTGGGATTCCCATCAGAGATCAGGAGTACACGATTAGGAACCAATGAGCAGACAGGGATATCTGCCGGTGCAGACATCACCAAATGAGAAAGGAGATCACAATGAGATCAGAAGCATTGATGGAACAGATCAGGAAACGGTTATCCGAGAAACTCGGAGAGAGCTATGAGGTGGAGAAAAGGACTGTCTTAAAGAACAACGGAGTGGAAGCAGAAGGATTCTCCGTCCGGAAGGCCGGGGATGTCCTTGCGGCTGTCCTGTATCCGGGGCCGTTGGACGAATCCAGTCAGGAAGAACCCGATCAGGAGGAATCCGGTCAGGACAAAAACACTTTGGAGGACAGCGAAGGCTACGTGGATGTGTGCGTGGAAGAGCTGTTAAAGACTTACCGGAGACGGGAGGAGCAGAATGACGGGCTCCGGGAGATGGTCCGCCGTATGGAGGACTGGGAGGAAATCCGTTCCTATATCCGCCCGCAGCTGCTTTCCTGTATCGAAAACCGTAAGCTCATTCCAAGGCTGGTATATCGGAGATTTCTGGACCTGGCCGTGGTCTATGCGGCTCGGATGGAGTGCGGACTGGAACAGGGGACGATCCGCATAGAGCGTCCGGTATTTGAGCAGTGGGGGATCTCCGAAGAAGAGCTTCACCGTCAGGCGTTAAAGAACCTGGAACAGGACGGCTACACCATCTAGGGTATTCCGGAGGTCCTTGGAATGACGTTTCTTCCCGGAGTAGATAAGGGGGCTCCTTCTATGGCGGTGTTCACCAACCGGAGTCGGTTTTATGGGGCCGCCGGCCTTCTGTTACTCGGTATGATGGAAGAATATGCAAAGAAAATGGGGAGTAACTTGTTCCTGATCCCCTCCAGCGTCCATGAATTAATCCTCATACCGGACGACGGACGGCTCCCCGCAAAGGCCCTGAACCAGATGGTGAAGGAAGTAAATCGAGAAGAGGTTCTGCCGATGGACCGGCTCTCCGGCCATGTGTACTATTATGACCGGGAAAGCGGGCAGGTGGAATGGCGGAATGATGAGGAATGGGAGCTTAGGGGGCTGATGAGGAATGAGGGACTATTAGGGGCGGTTTGAGTAAGGATTAGAGAAGTTTGCTTGAGGAGAATAATTCAGGTACAGCCAGATACGTCTGACTGTACCTGTTAGTAAAAGTATACCTGCTCTTTTTATAAGAATTGAGATATAATAAGGATAAATGGGAACACGAGATGGCTGTGGATTGTTATGATAAGGAAGGATAGGGCAGGATGGCTAAAAAATCCAGATTTGCAGAGACGTTTTCACATGGGAAATTAAAAGAAGAGTTAGAAAGTTATGAAGAAATCAAATTAGAGGTCAATGAATATGAAAAAATACTGAAATATGATGAGAAAGAATTTATGGAGATGTTAGGGGAAGCGAGATATGAAGAGATTCTGAAAGAGGTGGAAAACATACCGCTTGAATATGATAAAGAGAATACGAAACAGTATGACCTTTTATTGAATCGTATCTTGAATGGGTCAGATGGGATGATAGGAGATTCGTTTTTAACAGAGGAGGAAAAAGAGAGCATAGGGAAAAGAATGACGGGAAGCTCTAATCGCACGGTAAGGTGGCACTGGAATGAAGACAGCAGAAAAGTGTTTGAATTGAGTTTTAAAGAATACAGCTTCGAGAGATGTTTCAAAGAGGTCTTAATACAGTTATTCGGACCAGAAAAGTTGGCAGCCGAGATATTATGGGGGCAATACAGCCCGGAAAATTATTATGAAGCGGATAAGCGTATGGCTGCTAAAATCAGCAGGGGATTCAGGGATTGGCTCTCTATGTTGAATTGGGAGAATGTTTTTGGGAGCATGACAAAAGAAATTCTCTTTGCCATCTTAAATAATAGCAAGATCTATAAAAAAGACAGTCGAGAAGTGGAAATTGATTTAGAACAGGGGTGTTATTTGCTGGATAAAAACGGCAGCCGTGGAGAAAAGTTGTGGGAGATTCAGAGAGAACCACATGGAAAAGTGGAGATAGAGGGACCTCCAATGATACGGTTGAATCAATACTTTAGTCCTGTCTATCAAATAAAGATATCATTAGCAAAGTATGAGAAATCATTTATGCTAAAACTGATAAAAGATCAGTATACAAAAAATTTTCAATTCGAATTCTTAATTAATGAAGTTTGGAGATTTGACAGAGGGATATCTTATTCGGAACAATATATGACAGAGCTACAGACAGGGATTTTTACAGCATGGAAATTATATCGGATTGTTTGCGGATTGCTTCTGCCAGAATCCTCAGATAAAGGATCCCAAAATAAAGAATCCCCAAATAAGGAATTATTGAAAAAAATAACGGTATTGGCGGAGAGTGTTGGAAGTATACATAATCTGGAATTAAGACTGTATTTATTGGATGTGGTGGATATACGTATACAGGAGTTGCAGAAGGAAATATCGGGAGATTTGTATCTGGGGCTGGAAAAAATAGCAAAAGATATAAAAAAAGAAGCGGAGGAATATAACCAAAAGACAGAAATTATTTACAAACTGTTTTTATATTTATACAGAGAGGAAGAGCAATGGAAAGATTTACTGGGACTACTGAATATGCCTACAAAACAATTTTCTGCACTATTGAATGAAGTGAGGATATTAAGCACTGAAAATCATGTGAAATCTTACAGACAGAACCAATATGATCAATTATATTATGCAGATGCAAAGAGGGATCGGCATAAACTATATTCTGTGATTCGGAAGGGCTTGGAAAAGGGACAGGGGTGGCTGAGACTGCCGGAGCGAGAGTAGATAACTTTAACGGCGCTGACACATGCGTAAAATCAAAAAAATAGAGTAAAAAATAGGCGGAGGAAGTTCCGAAAAAGAGGAATTTCCTCCTGTTTTTTTTCGCTTCTGCGTATGTAATAATGAGATTGCCGGCAAGAAAAACAACAGGAGGAAACGCAGATGGAAAAACCATTTCGGACAAACGTTGAGGAAGTCCAGGAAACGAAGCCCTTCACCACGAACGACGGAGAAATCCCAAAAGAGACTCCTTTCACTACGAATGCGGAGGAGATTCAGGCCGAAAAAAGAGAGGACGTCGTTTCGGAAAAAGTATGCCTGCCTGCCTGTGATACCGCCATGGATCAGCAGACAGAGAAAACACAGGAACCTTCAAACGAGAAGGTGCGGCCGATTCAATACGAAGAAGCGGAAACTGAACAAGAGAAAACGTGGCAAAATAGTCAAAAGCAAAAAGAATTTTTTGCGAGACAGAAAAGAAAGAGGGGAGGCTTTAATTTTAACTTGATTTTAAATGAAAAAATTATTCGCATAGAGGACACGAAAAGTGGAGAAGAATCGAAACGAAGTTACAAAATTTCAGTTTTTTTGCACCTGAAAAATGGAGATAACAGACACTTTCCGTCCTATGCCGTGGAAGCGAACAAAGCGAAGACTACCGCATGGCTGCAGGACGCAACGGATTCCCTAGCTGACTTGCCCAGTACGTCGGCCCAGAAGGCAAGCTTCATGAATGTGGTGCAGAGGTGTCTGGAGACGCAGGGAAAGCCGGAAGAATGGATTTATCCGAATGCGGGCTGGCGGAATGTACCGGGGCTGGGGTATCGTTTCGTATACGGTGGCGGCATTGTCGGACAACCGGGGGTGAAGATACATACGGATCAAGATCTTTATTCTCTTTGGATTAACGAAGCAGCCCTGGGAAAAATGGAAACTTTCAATAGCGTGATGAATATGGGAGGGATTTGCCGAAACCGGAGAGCCAGCACCTTGCTCTTGGTTTTCACCCATGCGGCTCTCTTGGAAACATTGTTTGAGCTTGCGAATTTTCCGATTAATTTTGTCTTCGGGATTGTCGGGATCACAAACGCCAGAAAGACGAGCCTGGCCCTTGAAATCGCACAGATTTTTCACCGGGAGGAAAAACGGGCGGATGCGGAGTTTACGGCGACGTCCTGCGGTCTGGAAAAGATGTTGGGGAAATATAAAGATGGCGTCGTCATCATTGATGATTTTCGTCCTGGAGAAACAAAGGGGGAACAACAGCAGCTACGGGAACGCTTAAGGACGCTTGTGCGATTTTATGGGAACCGGGTTCCGAAGCAACGGATGGATGATTACGGAGGAAATAAGAACCGACGTTATTTTCCGATCCAGGGTGGATGCGTGCTCACCATGGAGTGGGTCAGCGGTGTGCAGTCATCTCTCAGCCGAATGTTTCTCTGTGAAATCAATCGGGAAGAGGTGCAAAATGAGATCCTGGCAGAATATCAAAAAATTCCTTGGCTTGTACCGACACATTTTTATGATTTCCTGGCATGGGCGACTGGGAATTTTGATCGAATTGTCAATTATCTCAGGGAGAATGCCCACGATTTGCGTACACAACATCGGTTTGCATATGGAAGGTACGGTGAAATGTATGCGACCTTTTTACTGACAGCGGATATTTTAAGCGGTTACGCACAGGAGAGAGGCTTTTGGAAACAGGATAATTCTAACGATTTTTTAAATACCGTAATGCAAATGGCGCTGGATGAACTGAGAGTGATGGAGGAAAGACTGAAAGAAAGTGACAGGGGACAGATTGCTTTAAACGCCTTGGCGAAAGCGGTGGCAGAAGGACAGGTGCAGCCGGTTTGGCTGACAGAAGAAAGCTGTCGCCAACGGGAAGAAATTTACGAGGATCTGGAGCGGATTTTCATCCGGAAGAAAGAACTGCGGCGGTTGGCAATTGCTTATGCGAAAGAAAATGATCTGGCGGTAGTTTTTTCAGAAGAAGAACTGATTCGGCTGATGGAAGGTCTCGGCGTGCTGGAGATCTATACGGGAGCGGGAAAAAATGAGCGTTCCAGAAAGCTTCCCTGCCAGAGGGGGAACACGCTGCGTTACCTGTATGTCAACAAGAAAGCGATGGAGGCTCGGCTGAGTGATGGATAAAAATAGTTAGGCAGAAGGGAACGTAAAACAGGCGGTTCGGGCGGTTTGGGCGGTTTCATCAACTGCCACGACCGTACATTTCAAAGGACTACTTTGAGACTGAGCCGCATAGATTTAGAAAAAACAGGGATAAGCACGGATTTTACAAAATAAGGGGGGTGTACGCTATGGCAAAAATGAAATTGAACTTTCGCTTCCATGATCCGAATCCACCAGGGGTAGCCGCCGAATACATAGCAAAAGTGTTTGTGGAGGTAAATCGGAAGAGGGTGGACAGGCTGATCAGAGAGGAGATGTCAAAACAAAAGAAGGAAGAGAGGGAATCAATGGAAGAAACGGGCCGCTACAGTGCGTAGCGGCCCTTGGGCCCAAATGATAAAAGGGGATAGGGATTGGCTATTTCATGCGAAATTTTCTTAAACGGTGAAATAAAATATGAAATGAGTAGTAAATAAAATAAGATTATGGTATTCTGTATATATAATCTTTCAAGATTTGAGGTGATAAAAATTGAGAATTTATCTTGACATGTGTTGTTACAATAGACCATATGATGATCAGGAACAATTAAAAGTTGCCATAGAGACACAGTCTAAATTGCATATTCAAACGTTGGTGAAGGATAAAAAACTAGAATTGATTGTATCCTATATGTTGAGATATGAGTGCAGTAACAACCCCTTTGAGATGCGTCGTAATGTGATTTTTGATTACATGAATAAAAATGCTTATGCATATGTAGGTGATGAACATAAGGCAGTGATTGAAGAAAAAGCTAGTGAGATTATGAAAACAGGAATTAAATTCAAAGATGCTTGTCATGTTGCTTCAGCTATTTTTGCAAAGTGTGAATATTTTGAATGACAGATATTCGCTTGTTAAAGTATAAAAGCGAAGAAATAAAAATGGTTACCCCTGTTGAATTTATTATGGAAATGGAGGAATAAAATGGGCGTGAGCATGACAGAAGTTATGAATAGAGGGATGATGTGTTTAATAGAAAAGATGGGAATCGTAGAAGCAGAGAGGTTTATTTCTATTATCATTAGAGAAAAATTTGACTATACAAAATGGCAGAGGGACTATTTTGATGCAAAAACACCAGAGGAAATCAGTAACGAAGCTTCTCAGTTCGAAAAGGCTCATCCGTTTACTGGAGAAGCGATTAGATTGTAAGAAACAGATACGAATTTATAGTAAGAAGTTGAGATACTTAAGAGATTGTTTTAACTCTTACTTTATATAGATGGATTATTAACTCAAACTTCGCACATGGATTTTAGCTATGCACCTTGAAAATTCAATATCTGGC
>CAJUQY010000047.1 GCA_910588815.1 uncultured Lachnospiraceae bacterium
CCAACGGCAGCGGCGGCCTGGTGATCGGAACCGGGGACATGTCGGAGCTGGCCCTGGGCTGGGCCACCTACAACGGGGACCATATGTCCATGTACGGGGTCAACGCCTCCGTGCCGAAGACATTGGTGCGCCATCTGGTCCGGTATTATGCAAAGACCTGCGGGGACGGACAGCTTGCCGGGATTCTTTTTGACATCCTGGATACGCCCGTGAGTCCGGAACTGCTGCCGCCCAAGGAAGGGAAGATATCTCAGAAGACAGAGGACATCGTCGGGCCCTATGAGCTTCATGATTTCTTTTTATACTATGTTCTCCGGTTCGGCTACCGCCCGTCGAAGATATTCCGTCTGGCAAAGAAGGCATTTGACGGCGTGTATGACACGGAAACCATTTTAAAATGGCTGGAGACCTTTTACCGCAGATTCTTTTCTCAGCAATTCAAGCGTTCCTGCCTGCCCGACGGGCCAAAAGTGGGAAGCGTGGCCGTTTCTCCCAGGGGCGACCTGCGGATGCCAAGTGACGCCTGCGGCCGCCTGTGGCTGGAAGAAGTAAAGAAGCTGGCGGAGAAGTAGGGGCTTGTCGGTGAGGCGGAGACTGCCGGGGGATTTGAGACTGGTTTCGGGAGGGCAGAGCGGTGGGACAGACGGGAAATTGCGGCTGCTGCGTCAACTATGTGTACGACGAGGATTACGAATATTATGTCTGCGAGGCAGATCTGGATGAGGACGAGCTGGGGAGATTTCTTTCCGGCAGTTTCTCGGACTGCCCTTATTTCCGGCTGGACGACGAGTACGGAATCGTGAGAAAGCAGATGTGAATCAGGGAGCCGGAAAAAGGCAGACAGGAAAAGCAGCTGGAAACAAGCAGACGGAGAAAACACTCAGGTCATAGGCCGGAAAGGGGTACATATGGAAGAGAGGATATTGAAAGAGGAAGCATGGGGAGAAAACGTATTTGTCATGAAGCATCCGCTGATTCAGCACAAGATTTCCATGCTCCGGGACGAGCGGACGGGAACCAATGAATTCCGCAAGCTGGTGGAGGAGATCGCAGTGCTGATGGGCTACGAAGCGTTTCGGGATCTGCCTCTGGAAGAGGTGGAGGTGACGACGCCCATTGAGACCTGCAAAACGCCGATGATCTCCGGTAAGAAGCTGGCGGTGGTGCCGATTTTGAGAGCGGGCCTTGGCATGGTGAACGGAGTCCTGACCCTGGTACCCTCCGCAAAGGTGGGACACATCGGCCTGTATCGGGATCCAAATACCCATGAACCGATGGAATATTACTGCAAGCTTCCGGAAGAGATCGGCCAGCGGCTGATCACGGTGGTGGATCCCATGCTGGCCACGGGCGGCTCCGCCGTGTCTGCCATCAATTACATCAAGGAACGGGGCGGGAGACAGATCAAGTTCCTCTGCATCATTGCGGCTCCCGAGGGGGTAAGACGGCTTAAGGAGGCCCATCCGGATGTGGAGATTTACTGCGGCTACGTGGACAGGGAACTCAATGAGCACGCCTACATCTGCCCCGGCCTGGGAGACGCGGGCGACCGGATCTTCGGAACGAAGTAATAAACGGTATCAGGGAAAGAAGGAAAGCGGGATGTTCGGAGAATGCCACGGGCATATGTTCATGGACGGGGTCAACTATAAGGAGGCGGTGGCCCGTCATAAAAACGGGGTGGACCGGGAGACGGTAAGGAACCGTCTTCTGGCCTACCAGGAGGCGGGTATCACCTTTTTCCGGGAGGGGGGCGACTATCTGGGAGTCTCCTCCTATGTGTCTGAAATTGCGGCGGATTATGGGTTCGATTATCGCTCTCCGGTGTTTGCAATCCATAAAAAGGGCCATTATGGAGGAATAGTGGGGCTTGCATACGAAACATTGGCCGATTTTTCTGGTCTAGTGGGGGACGCGGGCAAAAAAGGCGCCGACTTTATCAAGATCATGTTTTCCGGACTTCTGGATTTTGGAAAATATGGAACCATTACCGGGACGGGGCTGGCTTTTTCGGAAATGAAAGAACTGATACATATCTGCCACGAGGAAGGCTTTGCCGTCATGGTCCATGTGAACGGCAGGGAGACCGTACATGGGGCTATTGAAAGCGGCGCAGACAGCATTGAGCACGGCTTTTACATGACGGAGGAAGAGCTTTCACTCCTGGCGGAGAGGGGAACCGTCTGGACGCCAACCATATCTCCGGTGGGGAATCTGGCAGGAACAGGGCTGTTTGACGAGGCGTCGGTGAAGGCGATCACAAAGAGCCAGCTCACCAATGTGAGAAAGGCTCTGGCCATGGGCGTCCATGTGGCTCTGGGAAGCGATGCCGGGGCTGTCACGGTGCCCCATGTGGCGGGGCTTCACGGCGAATACGCCTGGCTTTTGCAGGCGGCGGACGGCGACAGGGAACGGTTGGATCTGGTATTGGGGAATACGGAACGGATATTAAAAGAAAAATTCCGAAGAAGATAGGCGGCGATGTGCAGATTGTGCTGTGCCGCCTGTTCCGACGCAGGCAATAAGCCGGGCGGACACTTGGCGAATGTCTGCGGGCAAGCGCTCCATGGGTACAAATACCCTGTCAGCTTCCCGGGTTGGGGCCGACGGGGTATTTGATTGTCGCCGGATCGGCTTCCTTCAAAACAGGCCGGCCGATCAGATGACACTGTACAAAGTGCGGCAGCACAGAAAAACCCTTACGCTCAGAAGACTCAGCCCTCCTGGGCGTTTGCATCCTGGATGATGGCCGGAACCTGGGAGAGCATATTGTCCACATCCTCGAACATGCTGCTCTTGGTGGTACCGAGGCTGCTGGCTTTCTGGATATGCTTCATAACCTCCTGATACTGATCCTTGATCTGGTCGAAGAACTGGCAGACTGCCTGCAGGTCGCTCTGGGAATTTTCGATGACGTCTGCAATCTCCGTCTGCACGGAAGTGGCGCTCTCTGCGGCGGTTGTGATCTGCTGGAAGCCCTCGTCCGTATTTTCCACAATGGCGGCTCCTTTTCCCAGGGTTTCCTGGGCGTTGGAAATGCTTCCGCTCAACTGGGTGGAATGCTCCTTCACATCATGGATGCCGGTATCTACTTCATTGGCCAGAAGTTTGATCTCCCTGGCCAGATCTTTGACCTGCGCCGCGACGATGGCGAAGCTTCTGCCCTCTGTGCCGGCCCTGGCGGCCTCGATGGAGGCGTTGACGGCCAGGATATTGGTCTGGTCCGCAATGGAGACGATCTTTCCCATGCAGTCCTGGATGCCCTGGATGGAGTTCTGGAGCTGTTCAAAAATGCGCTCCATATCGCCGAAGGAGCCAAGCACCTGTATGGAAATGTTTTTCAGATCCGCCATCTCATTTCTGGCCTCGGATACGTTCTGCCCGACTTCGTCTTTGACCTGGGAAAACTGTTCCGCCGTGTGGTTGATGCCGTCGAAGGACTGGCCAAATTCCTGGAGACGGTTCTGGAATTGTTCGGCGCCCTTTACAATGCCCTCAAAAGAACGGCCGATCATGCTCAGCTCCCAGAGAGAGTCCACTTCTTTTTGGACCAATTCCTTCTGATAGCTCTTCAGGCTGTTTACGATATGTATAACCGGGTACAGTCTTTTTTTTCTGTTCACCGGCTCCGGCTTGTGCTGTTTTTTCTTAAAAAACATACTGCATCCTCCTTTTATTCAAATACCACGCAGGTCATGGACTGGTTGACGAAGCGGTTGTTGTAATGCTCCCCGTAACCGACCAGGCCGGCATGGCTGCCGAGGGCCGCCATTTCCTGCAGATATTTCTGCATGTAGCCCCGTTCGGAAAAAAGTTTGTAACGGAAGAGGCAGTTCACGGAAAATACGGCGGAACGCCTGGGGAAATCCTGGCAGATCCGGCGGATGGTATCTTTGGTGATGGCTTCGTAATCACCCAGCTCCAGCAGGTGCAGGACGTCGGAATCGTTGACCTGACGGAAGCAGGCCAGGGCGTTGCCCTTTACCTCTTTGATGGAAATGATGCAGGTGTCGTCTCCGTTGACCTTGCCGAAGGGGTTTTGGAAGGTCCTGGTCAGGATCTCCTGGTCGGTCACGTGGAGAATCTCCTGATAGACCTGCTTGGCAGGCTTTCCGTTGAGGCTTCCGAGGATATAATTGGCCTTGTCAGTGCCGGAGGCAATAAAACGGTAATTTCCGAGTCGGTGGTAGATGTTTTCTTTGTAGGTCTTGACCTGTCCCTTCAGGTTGCGGACGATTCCGTAAGCGACTGCGTCCGGATAGATTTTTCCGTTGGCAGATACCTTTCCGGCGTCTCCGGTCCCGCCGACAAGGGAAATGCCCTTTGGCTTCAGGACGGTATAAAGGGTAGTGAGCACACAGGCGTCATTTCCGGCGCAGAAGTCGATGCACACGGTATCACGGCGGCTGCCGTTGACCTTTGCCACGTCATTCTGCAGACGCTCAATGTATTTGGCCGGCATGGTGGAAACCTGTTCCAGCACGCCTGCAGAGGCGGAAACGCCGTCCAAAAAGGCGATTACGCAGACACCGTGCTCAACGACTCTGGTATCATAGCCCATTCCGATGCATCCTATGCTGGGGACTTCGGGAAAAAGAGCTTCCAGGGATGCCACATGGGCTTCAAACTGATTTTCATTGGATAACAACATAATAAACTGGGGTTTACTAAGCCCGCGGACTGCCTCTTCCAGCTTTCCGCTCTGGCTCATTCCAAAAAACTGTCTCACGCCGTATTCTCCTTTGCTTCGCGTTGATTTGATTGCGCTACTCCCCCGAAGGGGCTATGGCTGGCAGCGTTTTTGCCGCTTGTCATAGATTGCGGTGTTTGATAGAATGTTTTCTGCGGAAAGTATAACATAAACAGATTGTAATTTCTAGTCCTGCAGTAGAGTTTTCTGCCTCGAAACAGGAATCACCCCTTTACAAATTCTGCTTCCTATAGTATAATCTTTGCAGATTTACAGTGAACGGCAAGATACTTTGGCGTTCGCTGCACAAAGAGTTACAGGCTGTGAAGAAGAGGAGTACGCCAAAAGGCACATACAGAGAGGGCGGTTCACCGGCTGAAAGGCCGTCCATGGAAGCATTGGCGGAAGGTAGCTTCTGAGCCGGATCTTTGAACTCTGGTTCTGAACGGCAGGCAGGTGGTTTTCCAGGCTGTCTTCCCCATTTGAAAGGAAAGTAGAGGATCCCGGAGCTGCCCCCGTTACAGGGCAAAGGAGGACTGGGCCTGCAGTGCATATGCGGCGGCAGTTGAAGAAAAGGTGGTACCGCGATGTATTCGCCCTTTTCCGTCGGAAGACGGAGAAGGGCGTTTCTTTTTCATGCGCAGGTCTGTGCAGAGGAAATATGCCACTGAAGTGGCGCACAGGCTGCGCGGCGGGCAGGGGAAAGGAGCCTTTCCCGGCTCGATTGCACGGGCTTGTGCAGGGGAAGGATGCCATTCAAGTTTTAAGAAAGGAAGGAAATATGAGCAGAGAATTGGAAAAAACGTACAATCCTCAGTCCATTGAGGATCGTCTGTATGAGAAGTGGATGGAGAAAAATTATTTTCACGCCGAGGTGGACCGGGACAAGAAGCCCTTCACCATTGTGATGCCGCCGCCCAATATTACGGGACAGCTCCACATGGGCCATGCCCTGGACAACACCATGCAGGATATCCTGATCCGTTACAAGCGGATGCAGGGCTATTCGGCCCTCTGGCAGCCGGGGACGGACCACGCGGCCATTTCCACCGAGGTGAAGGTCATCGACAAGCTGCGGAGCGAGGGCATCAACAAGGACGACCTGACCCGTGAGGAATTCCTGGAGCACGTGTGGGCGTGGAAGGAGGAGTACGGCGGACGGATCGTGCGGCAGCTTAAGAAGCTGGGGTCCTCGGCGGACTGGGAGCGGGAGCGGTTCACCATGGACGAGGGCTGCTCCGAGGCGGTTCTGGAAGTGTTTATCCGCCTTTACGAAAAAGGGTACATTTACAAGGGGTCCCGCATTATCAACTGGTGCCCGGAGTGTCAGACGTCTATCTCTGACGCCGAGGTGGTCCATGAGGAGCAGGCGGGCCATTTCTGGCATATCAATTACCCGGTGAAGGGGGAGCCGGGACGGTTTGTGGAGATCGCCACCACCAGGCCGGAGACCATGCTGGGCGACACGGCGGTGGCGGTCCACCCGGAGGACGAGCGCTATAAGGACCTGGTGGGGAAGATGCTGATTCTGCCCATCGTGAACCGGGAGATCCCCGTGGTGGCCGACGAATACGTGGACAAGGAGTTCGGGACCGGCTGCGTGAAGATCACGCCCGCCCATGACCCCAACGACTTCGAGGTGGGAAAGCGGCATAACCTTCCGGAGATCAACATCCTGAATGACGACGCCACCATCAATGAGAACGGCGGCAAGTACCAGGGCATGGAGCGCTATGCGGCCAGGAAGGCCATCGTGGAGGAACTCTCGGGGCTGGGCCTTCTGGTGAAGGTGGCCGACCACTCCCACAACGTGGGAACCCATGACCGGTGCAAGACCACCATCGAGCCCATGGTGAAGCAGCAGTGGTTCGTGAAGATGGACGAGATGGCGAAGCCGGCCATCGAGGCGTTAAAGTCCGGGAGACTGAAGTTCGTGCCGGAGAGTTTCGGAAAGACCTATCTCCACTGGCTGGAGAACATCCGCGACTGGTGCATTTCCAGGCAGATCTGGTGGGGACACCGGATTCCGGCTTATTACTGCGAGAAGTGCGGCGAGATGGTGGTTGCAAAGGAAGCGCCCAAGGTCTGCCCGAAATGCGGCTGCGCCCACATGGTCCAGGACGAGGACACGCTGGATACCTGGTTCTCCTCGGCCCTCTGGCCCTTCTCGACCCTTGGCTGGCCGGAGAAGACGCCGGAGCTGGATTATTTTTATCCCACGGACGTTTTGGTGACCGGCTACGACATCATTTTCTTCTGGGTCATCCGCATGGTGTTCTCGGGCCTTGAGCAGACCGGGAAGGAGCCTTTCCACACGGTGCTGATCCACGGGCTGGTGAGGGATTCCCAGGGCAGGAAGATGAGCAAGTCCCTCGGAAACGGCATCGATCCCCTGGAGGTGGTGGACAAGTACGGCGCCGACGCCCTGCGTATGACGCTGATTACAGGAAATGCCCCCGGCAACGACATGCGCTTCTACTGGGAGCGGGTGGAGGCCAGCCGGAATTTTGCCAACAAGGTGTGGAATGCGTCCCGGTTTATCCTGATGAACATGTCCAGGGCTTCCGTCCATGAGGTGGGCGTGGACGGCCTGACCGGGGCCGACAAGTGGATCCTATCCAAGGTCAACACGCTGACGAAGGATGTGACAGAGAATCTGGACAAGTATGAGCTGGGGATCGCCCTGCAGAAGGTCTATGATTTCATCTGGGAGGAATTCTGCGACTGGTACATCGAGATGGTGAAGCCCCGCCTTTATAACGATGAGGACGAGACAAAGGCGGCTGCCCTCTGGACCCTGAAAACGGTGCTGATCCAGTCCTTAAAGCTTCTGCACCCGTATATGCCCTTTATCACGGAGGAGATCTTCTGCAACCTGCAGGATACGGAAGAGTCCATCATGATCTCTTCCTGGCCGGAGTATACGGCGGGGTGGGAATTTGCGGCGGACGAAACCGCGGTGGAGACCATCAAGGAAGCGGTCCGTGCCATCCGCGGCGTCCGTACTTCCATGAACGTGCCGCCCAGCAGGAAGGCCAGCGTATTTGTGGTTTCTGCAGACGCGGCGGTCCGCGCTATCTTCGAGAACGGAAAAGTATTTTTTGCGACCCTCGGCTCCGCCGGCGAGGTAACGGTTCAGGCGGACAAAGCGGGAATTCCCGAGGACGCGGTTTCCGCGGTGACGGCGAAGGCGGTTGTCTACATGCCGCTCGCAGAACTGGTGGACACGGCAAAGGAGATCGAGCGGCTTAAGAAAGAGGAAGAGAAGTTAAATAAAGAGCTGGCCCGCTCCCGGGGAATGCTGAACAATGAGAAGTTTGTCAGCCGCGCGCCGGAGGCCAAAATCAAGGAAGAGAAGGCCAAGCTGGAGAAGTATGAGCAGATGATGGCGCAGGTGAAAGAACGACTGGCGCAGCTTGAAAAATAAAATTTTTAGTCAGAACAGGACGGCAGCAAGGACATAAATTGTCTGCCGGCCAGGGAGACCGGATGGGAGCTGTCGCTCACCACGCAGATGTGGCGGGGCGGCAGCTCTTTTTGCAGGCGGACACGGAACACGGAGCCGCCTTTTATGGCGTCGGCGGCGAAGTTTTCCGGCACGAAACCGAGGCCAAGATTGTGGGAGGCCAGTGGAGTGACCAGATCGGTGGTGGCCGGCTCCACGTCCGGGGCCAGCGGAATGCCTTCCGCCAGAAACTGTTGTTCCAGGAAGGCTCTGGTGGCTGTTCCCTGGCTGAGGCAGATCAGAGGATAAGCAGTGAGCTCCTCAAGATTCAGTGAGAGGCCCTGGAGTTTCCGGAAGCGGCTCCCGGCGATCACGATGTCCTGAAAGGCGGACAGGGGAGTGACGGAAAGGCCTTCCGTATCGTTTAAGGGAGAGATGACGATGGCAAAGTCCACGGCGCCCTCTTTTAAGGCCGCCAGGATTCCCGGTGTGGTGCTGCTGGAGATTTTTAACTTCAGGGCCGGGTAACGGTTTTTAAACTGTTCCAGGTAGGGAAGGAGAAAGTTGTGGAGGGTCATCTCGCTGGCGCCGATCCGCAGAGTTCCTGCTGTCATGGATTTGGTGTTTTCCAGAAGCTTCTCAGCCGTCCGGATTTCCTCGCAGGCCCGTTTGGCGTGGGGGAAAAGCAGCTCTGCCTCCGGGGTGAGGAGAACGCCGTTTTTGTTTCGGACAAAGAGCGCAAACCCAAGGGCCTCTTCCAGTCCGCGGATGTAATGGCTGACGGTGGGCTGGGAGAGGAACAGGGCCTTTGCGGCGGCGGTGATGCTCTTGTATCTGGCGACGTAATAGAAGATTTTGTAATATTCCAGGCTGACGGACATGGGGGCGGTTCTCCTTTTCTTGAAATGCGGCCCGACGGGCCCGCATATATCCATGATCTATTTAGATTTTCTATGGATAACCGTGAAAAATGCAAGTTTTCAAATGGATATAAATGTAGTATAATTCCGTACAGATGAAATTGCAACGGGAAATTTAAGCATGAGAAATGAGGGAATCTGAGATGATGAAGGATTTGACGGAGGGGAAGGCGTCCTCGGTGCTCTGGCGGTTTTCCATCCCCATGTTCGTGAGTGTGATCTTTCAGCAGCTTTACAACATCGCCGACAGCGCCATTGCCGGGAAGTTCGCCGGGGAGTCGGCCCTGGCGGCGGTGGGGGCTTCCTATCCCATTACCATGATCTTCATGGCAGTGGCCGTGGGGAGCAACATCGGCTGCTCGGTGGTGATCTCCCAGCTTTTCGGGGCCAAACGGTACACGGAGATGAAGACAGCCGTCTCCACGACGCTGCTTTCCTCGGCGGTCCTGGCGGCGATGCTGACGGCGGTGGGGCTTCTGGGAACTGACGGACTCCTTTTGCTCCTCAATACGCCCCGGGACGTGTTTGCGGACGGGGCCGTTTACCTGAGAATCTACATCGGCGGTTTTTTGTTTCTCTTCCTATATAACATATGCACGGGGATCTTCACTTCCCTGGGGGATTCCAGGACGCCGCTCTATTTCCTGATCGGTTCCTCCCTGAGCAATATCCTTCTGGACTACTGGTTCGTGACCGCCTTCCATATGGGTGTGGCGGGCGTGGCCTGGGCGACCTTCCTGGCCCAGGGCGTGGCCTGTGTCTTAGCGTTTCTCACTCTTTTGTACCGGCTGGGGAAGATCAAAACGGAGGGGAGGCCGCCCCTGTTTTCCGGCCTGATGTTAAAACGGGTGGGCCGCATCGCCGTGCCCAGCATCCTGCAGCAGAGCTTTATCTCCGTCGGGAATATTTTTATCCAGTGGCGGGTCAACGGCTTCGGCTCATCCGTCATCGCCGGATACTCGGCGGCCATCAAGCTGAATACCTTCACGATCACGTCCTTTACGACCCTGGCCAACGGTCTCTCTAGCTTTACGGCCCAGAACGTGGGGGCGGGGAAGTGCGGCCGGGTGAAGGAGGGGCTTCGGGCGGGGATCCGGCTGGCCTTCCTGATCGCTGTGCCCTTTGCCGTCACTTTTTTCTTCTTTGGGAGCGCCATGATCCGCCTGTTCCTTCCGGAGGATGCCGGCGCGGGAGCGGCTCTTTCCACCGGGGCGAAGTTTCTTCGGATCGTGTCCCCTTTCTATTTTGTGGTGTCCGTGAAGCTGATGGCGGACGGAGTCCTTCGGGGGGCCGGGGCCATGCGGCAGTTCATGACGGCGACCTTCACGGATTTGGTGCTGCGGGTGGTCCTGGCCTTTGCCTTTTCGGCGGTCCCGGCCCTGGGTTCCACCGGGATCTGGCTGTCCTGGCCGGTGGGCTGGACTACGGCGACGGTGGTTTCCTGTGTGTTTTACAGGACGGGGAAATGGATGCGCGGGAAAGTGTGAGCCGCCTTATTCCAGCCCTGCGAAGCTGCCCTGTCCGCTGTTTTTTACCCGGATTTTTTGCGGTATGCTCTCCTCCAGCTTGCCCACATGGGAGATAATCCCCACCAGGCGGTTGCCCTCTGTCAGCTGGTCCAACACCTCCAGGGCAGTTTCCAGCGTGCCGTCGTCCAGGGAGCCGAAGCCCTCGTCGATAAACAGGGCATCCAGGCTCCTGCCGCCGGCATGGTTCTGCACCACGTCGGAGAGGCCGAGGGCCAAGGCGAGAGACACCAGGAAGGATTCGCCTCCGGACAGGGAGGCGGGGTTTCTCTGTTTTCCGGTATTCATGTCCAGCACTTCGATCTCCAGGCCGGCCTTTGCGTTTCTGCGGTCGGTGTCAGGCCGGTGGATCAGCTCATATTTTCCGCCGCTCATGACAAGCAGCCGCTGGTTCGCCATTTCCAGGATCTCACGGAAGGCGGCGCCCATCACATAGCGGTCAAAGCTCAGCCGCCCGCCTTCGCCGTTTGCGCCCACGGCCAGTTCTGCCAGCCGGTCGAGGCGTTTCCAGGCCGGTTCTGATTTTTCCAGTTCCCTCTTGGCCTCGGAGACCTTTTCGGCCACGGCGCGGTGGTTATCCAGAAGCTTTTCCAGGTCGGTATAGGCTTTGTCTGCCTGTCTGCAGGAATCTGCGGCCTGGTCGATCTGCTCCTGGAGGCAGGTAAGATCCGTGTGGGAAAAGTCCTTTGTCTGCTCTGCCAATTCTTCGATCCGCCTCTTTGTATTCTGACAGTCATTGGTGTACGCAGCCAGAATGTTCTGCTGCTGTTCCAGCCATGCCTCGCCGTCCATATCTCCCATAGGAAGAAGGGCGGCTGCCATGTGTTCCAGAGTCATGAGGCCGCTCACGGCCAGCGCCTCAGACAGCGCGGCCTCGGCGGCCGTTCTGCGTGTCTCAAGCTCCGGGAGCTTCTCTTTTTTACCTGCCAGATCTCCCTGGATGGCGGCCAGCTTCCGCCTGGCGGACTCTAACTGTCTCTGATTTGCCGTGACTTGTTCCTGCAGGCCGTTCTGTTTCTTTTTCCGGTTAAGGAGTGCTTCGCTGGCGGCAGCCTTATCCGGATAGGGCAGCAGCTTTTGCAGTTCCGTGATGGCGGCCTCCAGAGCCGTTGCCTCCATTTCGTGCTGCTTGGAAGACTCCTTCCAGCGGGAAATATTTTCCCTTAAGGTCTGAAGCTTCTGTTCTTTTTCTGCTTTTTCTTTTTCCAGTTTTCTGCTTCGCTTTTGCTTTCGGACTGCTTCCCCCCAGGAATCCTTTCGGTCCGCCTCGATCTGAGAAAGCCGCTCTGCCTGTGCGGGCAGATAGCCGGCAGAGGCCAGCACGTCCCAGCTCTTACAGTCGGCAAGCAGTGCCCCGGCATCCCGCAGGACGGCCGCCTTTCTGTTTTTCAGGGCTTCTTCCGCTTTTGTGGCCGCCTTGAGCTTTTTTGTCCGCCTTTGTTCCTTCGCGTCAAAATCTGCCTTCGCCTCTTCCACCTGTGACTGGGTCGGCGTTCCCTTTCGGGTCAGGGCAAAGCTATGCTCCTCCCCGGCGAGGAGGCTGGTACGGCAGACGGGACAGACGGCGCTGCCGTGTTCCCGGAGCTCTTTTTCCAGTTGAGCTGCAAGGACTCCCGCCTGTCCGTGGATAAAGGCCTGGTACAGATCATGGTGGAGCCGTTCTGCCTCTGCCGCCTCTGCTGTCAGCGTTTGGAGCTGTCTTTGCAGTGCGGAAAGTTCCTCTTCATCCTGAAAGACGGAATCTGCCTGCTCCTTGATTCCCGCCTCACCGGACAGTGCGGCCGCATGCTCCTTTGCTTTCTGATATTCGTGTTCCAGGGAAACGACCTGTGCGTCAATGCCCGCCAGCGTCTCCAGCTCTTTGCCGATGGCCGCAAGCTCCTCCAGGCCTGCCGTTTCCTGCTCTCCGGCCTCCTCCCACTGCCGCTCTGTCTCCTGTGTCTTTTTTTTCGCTTCTCTCCGTTCCGCTTTTTTGCGGTCCAGATCTTCATACCGGGGCAGAGATTTTTCCAGGTGATCGATCTCAGAATTCAACCGGCTGATCTGCCGCCTGTTCTCATCGTCGGCGTCGACGGCGGACTGTGCCTCCTTTACCGTCTGTTCCTGTGCAGAGAGTCTTTGTTCCAGGCTGGAAATTTCTCCCTTTGCCCTGTGCAGAGCGTCTTTGGCCTCTTCGGCGGCTTTTTGTTTTGGAAGAAGCCGGTGTAAAGCTTTTTTTGCGGTTTCATAGGCTGTCTGTCTGCGCTCCATGTCTGCTGCCCGGCCGTCAAGTTCTGTCAGGTGCTTCTGTTTTTCGGAAAGCTCGTCCAGAAGTCGGTTTTGCCCGGCCGCAGAGCCCTTCTGTTCCGCAAGCTGTTTTTCCTGTGCGCGGTACTGTTCCCTTTCTTCGCCAAGTCTCTGCAGTCTCCGGGCTTCTTCGGAGGCCAGGGCCTTCAGGTTTTCCGTCAGGCAGGGATGCTCCGGAAAATATGCTTCCGGCACAGTGCCGTCTGCTTCTTCCGGCGGAAGAAAGAGCGTCCTCATGGTATCCGTGACGGACTTCGTATGTTCTGCCCTGCGTCTTCCCAGCTCGTCTCTGGCGTATTTTAAAAGATTCTGATAGCGGACATAGGAGGAATTGTCAAAAAGTTTTCCGAGAATTTCGTTTTTCTTGTCGCTGTCGGCCTTCAGGAATTCTTTGAATTCTCCCTGGGCCAGCATGACAATCTTTCGGAACTGCTCTGCGTTCAGGCCGAGAAGCTCCTCACAGCGCTCCGTAACCTTTGTCGGACCTTCGATGGGATCCCTGTCCGGTTCATGCAGGACGGCCTTTATGCCGGCGGTCCCGAACTGATTCGTCGTCCCCCGCTTTTTGGGATAAGAGATGGTTCGCCGAACCAGGTATTCCTTCCCGCCCTGCCGGAATTTTAATGTGACATCGGTGGCGACGGACTTGTCCACAAAGTCACAGTGCATCATCTCCGGTGTCCGGTCCGGCCCGCTGGCTTTGCCGTAGAGGGCAAACATGATGGCGTCAAAAATCGTTGTTTTCCCGGCCCCGGTGTCTCCCGTGATCAGGTAGAGGCCATGGGAGAACCGGTCAAAAGCGATGAGAGTTTTATCCGCATAAGAGCCGAAGGCGGTCATTTCCAGTAAAATCGGTTTCATTCGTTTTCCTCCTGTTCCAGTGCAAATGCCAACAGAGCATCGATTTCTTTTTGGCCGGTCATGCCTTTGCCTTCGGCCGGATCTGCATGCCGGATCTGTTCTCCCACGAATGCAAGCAGTGCCTGTTCCGGGTCGGACGGGGCCTGTCCGCCGCACCGCTCGGAATAGAAGTCCAGGAACAGCTCTTCCACCGGTTTTTCTGCGGCCGCATCGGCTGGCCGGAGGGAGGAGATGTCTCCGAATCGGTTGTGTTCGGAGGCCAGCTCCATTAAAATACTGTCTCGTCCTTCAAAGAGGCTCCGGAAAAAAGCGGAGATTTCCGGAGTGACCCGCCGGTCCGTCAGCAGGATACTGAGGTATTCGCCGCGGGAGGCGTTTGAGAGTTCTGTGTCACGGATCTCTTCATAAGCTCCGGTGATTCTGCGGAGGGGGTGCAGGGGAGCGATGGTTTGCACACTGATTTTCGGGGCGGCGCCCTTTGGCCCCAGCTCTACAAGGAGCGGCCCTTTGGCGGGCTGTCTGGTTTCCTCGAAATGATAACACAGAGGAGAACCGGCATAGCGGACGCTCTCCCGGCCCACCGGATAGGAAGAATGGATATGGCCGAGAGCCACGTAGTCAAAGCTGTCGAAGACATGGTAGTCCACCTGCCCGACCCCGCCCACCATGGATTCTGAGCCGCCGCGCAGAACCTCTTTTCCGTGAGCCGTGACATTCTGATGGGCGATCAGGACATTTCTCCGGGAAAGATCCATGTCCTGGCAGGCCAGCAGCCTTCTCACGGCGGTATCATATTCGCGGATGCCGTCATCCTCAAGCTTCTGGGCCACAAGGGCCGGAAACACATAGGGCATCAGCCAGAAGGTGACCGGGCCGTCCGGATCCTGGAGGGTGACGTGAGTGAGCTCCCTGGAGAGTACGCCGGATATGTGGACATTCTGCTTTGCCAGGAGACTTTCTCCAAAGGAAAGCCTCTGGCCGGAATCGTGGTTTCCCGCGATCATCATGACGGGGATGCCCATATCTGCGAGATCTGTCAGCATGTCACTGAGAAGCGCTACCGCGTCACCGGGAGGGGCGCTTCTGTCATAGACATCGCCTGCGATTAAAACGGCATCCGGGCGGAGATTTCCTGCGAGCTCCAGGAAAGAGGCCGCCCAGGCCTTTTGGTCTCCTCTTTCCAGCAAAGACACGCCGTGGATCGACTTGCCGAAATGGAGATCTGCTAAATGGAGAAATTTCATGGTCTGGTTCCTTTCTTACTTTATCCTGCGTTTTTCCATGGGTTTCGTTTACTGTAAACACATATGAACGGCAATCTGCCTCCAGTATAACACATGCGCGGATGAAAATTGAAGATACAAAATCTCTTTGATTTGTGTTATACTTTCCCGGGGAAGAAAAATGCCCGCAAAGAACAGAAAGAGGATGGAAAAACAGAATGAATAAAATTAGAATGAATATAAAGGAAGCGGAGGACTATCTCAACGGAATTCCGAAATTTTCCAAAAAGACCACCATGGAAAACGAGAGGAAGCTCCTTGCGCTCCTGGGGCATCCGGAGGCGGAGCAGCGGTTTGTCCATGTGGCCGGAACCAACGGGAAGGGATCGGTATGTGCGTTTTTAAGCCGGATCCTTTTGGAGCAGGGACATCATGTGGGAACATTTATTTCTCCCCATCTGGTAGATATTACGGAACGGTTCCTGATCGACGGGGAACAGGTGCCGGAGGAGGAATTCCTTGCGGCTTTCCATCAGGTCTATGATCTGTGCCGGGAGCGGGAGGGGGAGATCGTCCATCCCTCGTATTTTGAGTTTTTATTCCTGATCGGAATGCTGATCTTTAAGGCGCGGCAGGTGGATGTTACGGTGCTGGAGGTGGGTCTCGGCGGACGGCTGGACGCCACCAATGTGATTGAAAACCCCCTGGTCTGTGTGATCGCCTCCGTCAGCCTGGACCACACGGAAATCCTGGGGGAAACAATTTCTGAGATCGCGGGGGAGAAGGCCGGGATCATCAAGGCCGGGTGTCCTGTGGTCTATGACGACAGCGTGCCGGAGGCATCGGAGGTGATTCGGAGGAAGGCAGACGGGCGCAGTGCCCCTGCGTGGCCGGTGAACCCGTCGGATATTCGGATTACGGAGAGGGGCCGGTCGGGGATTGGCTTTCAGCTGCTGGAGGGCGCGCTTTCAGGAGTGGAACTTAAGGTGCCTTTTGTGGCGGATTACCAGGCCATGAACGCGTCTTTGGCGGTGACGGCGGCCGCTCTTTTGAGGCAGAAGCTTCCGCTTCCCCGGACAGAGAGTCTGCAGCCGGGGGATTTATGGGCGGCCGGGGTGCGGAGCGCCCTTCTCCATGTCTCTTGGCCGGGGCGGATGGAACCGGTGCTTCCGGGAGTTTACATGGACGGCGCCCACAACGACGACGGAATCAGGGTCTTTATCGAGACTGTCACAAAGCTTCCCTGCGAGGGAAAGAAATATCTGCTCTTCTCGGCGGTGGTGGAGAAGGATTATGAGACCATGATTGATGCGATCTGCCGACAGGCGGACTTTGACGGTTTTATTCTGACGGAGCTTGACAGTTACAGAGCCCTGCCCCTTGCCGACATCCGCAGGGCTTTTGAGGGAAAGACGGACAAGCCGGTCCGGTGCTTTGAAGCGATCGGGGAGGCATTTGCCTTTGCCAGGGAGCAGAAGCGGCCGGAGGATCTTCTGTTTATTGCGGGTTCCCTTTACCTGGCGGGGAGCATCAAAGAGCTTCTCAGAGGAAACAGCTGATAATTTCCCATTTCCTGTAAGGAGGAATGGGGGGATGCCGGCGGAGCGGAGCCCTGCGAGAAGGATGACAGTTTTTGTCGTCCTTTTTTCATTGTAAAATATGGAAAATTGTAGTAGAATACCTTCAGTCGGCATGAAAAAAAGTATTGCGGCATATATTGAAAATTTTAAGGAATTTTTTGGGTGTGCGGATCCGGTTTTTATGATATACTAGGGAATACGCGAAGAAGCGGCCTTTTGGGTAAGCGTTTGTTTTGAGAGGAAGAAGCGGGATGTTGAATTTTGAGGAAGAGCTGGCGAAGTTTAAGCCCAGCCGGGATATCGATCAGGTGGAGGATACGATTGTGAACAGGGATATTACCGATGTGACAGATATTATGGTGGAATTTTTGAAGGAACAGCTTGAGCGGGACAGCAGAGAATAGGAAAAAGTTATGGAATGTTTATATTGCCATCATCCGATGGGAGACCGGAGGCACTGCCAGGCCTGCGGACGTGACGTGTCGCTGTACCGGAGGATTGTCCGTACGTCCAACACGTATTACAATGTGGGACTGGAAAAGGCGAAGGTCCGCGATTTGAGCGGCGCGGCCGTATATCTGAAGAAGAGCCTCGACCTGTACAAGAAAAATACGGATGCGAGAAATCTTCTGGGGCTTGTGTATTATGAGCTGGGCGAGACAGTGGACGCATTGGCAGAATGGGTTATCAGCAAGAATCTCCAACCGGAGGACAATCTGGCGGCGGAATATTTAAAACGGCTCCAGTCCAGACAGTCCAAGCTGAATCAGATGAACCAGACCCTCAGAAAGTTTAACCAGGCGCTTTATTATGCCCGCCATGACAGCCAGGATTTAGCTCTTCTCCAGGCAAAGAAGGTGATCAGCATGAATCCGGGGTTTGTCAAGGCGTATCAGCTTCTGGGGCTTTTGTATCTGAAAAAAGAAGAGTACGCCAAGGCGGAGAAGACTTTGAAAACGGCGCTGGCCATAGACGTGGGCAATACGACAGCGCTTGCCTATCTGGATTATATTAGGAGCCTTGCGAAGGACAAGCGTACGGCGGTGAGGGAGCGGCCGCGCAGGCAGGCCAGAGTACTTTCCGAGGAAGAGATGCAGGAGAATTCGGCGAGGGATGAGGCGATTGTTCCCACCTACCGGGAGGGGAATGGAAATTGGATGGCCATTTTTCTTCTGACTCTCGGGATTGTGATGGGAGTTTTAAGCTGTTATTTCCTTGTGCTCCCGGTGAAGGAGAGGGAGCTCAGAGCGGAATTTAATGGGGACGCCCTCTCTTATAATGAAAAAATTGCCGAGCGGGATACGAACATAACCGGGCTGGAGGAACAGATCCGGGAGCTGGACGAGGAGAAGGCCAAGCTCAACAATGAGCTGGCGGCTTATACCGGGGAGGGCGGCATTATCAATGAGTACAACAAGCTGATCGATGTGCTGACCCTGAAAGCAGACGGAAATTATATAGGGGCGATGGATGCCATTTCCGGCATCAATGCGTCTCTGGTGACCAACGAAAAATTCCAGAGCGTTTACAATGCCCTGAATTCCGAGTTCACTGACAGCGGCGTTCAGAATCTTTATGTCAGAGGGAAGGGCTCCTATGACGGCAGAGACTGGGAAACCGCCAGAGTCTATTTTGCCAAATGCCTGGAGCTGCAGCCGGATTACCCGGAGGTGATCTTCTATATGGGTGTCTGCTACCAGAACCAGAACGACTGGGGAACTGCGGTCAGCTATTATAACCAGCTGATTGACAATGAGGCCTACAGTACTACCCAATGGGGACAGGAGGCCAGAAGACAGAGAGGCTACTGACCTTCCGGCGGATTTTGCGGTGCGGATGTTTGGCGCAGCAGGGAGAGCGGGATACATACAAAGGATAAATTTGTGTGTATCCTTTTTTTGTGCGCGCCGATGCAGAGGAGATATGCCGCCGGGGTGGCGCATCGGCGGCGCGGCGAGCATGGGAAGATAACTTGTCCCTGCCCGATTTATGCGAAAGACAGATTTATAAAAAATTTTGACGGAATTTGATGACAGGAGGAATAATCGGATGGAAAAAGTGACAGACTATAAGGTCAAAGGTACGGTGCTCTATGCATTTATGCCGCGGGAAGTGGATCATCACAGCAGCTTGCAGATGCGGGACAGGATTACGGAGGCCAGGGTGAGCAGTCCGGTCACCAGTCTGGTGTTTGACTTTTCAAAAACGGACTTTATGGACAGCGCCGGGATTGGGATGCTTCTCGGACGCTACAAGGAGATGGCGGCCATTGGGGGCGAGGTATTTGTGAGGAATCCTTCGCCCAGAGTCAAACGGATACTGGAAATGTCCGGTATTTACCGGATTATCCGGGATTGGGACAGGAAAGACGAGGAAGGGAGCAGATAGGATGGAAACGGGAACCTTGCTGGAGGAAAAGCGGATGGAAGAGATAAAAAGCACAGATGTAAAACAGGAACAGACAGGGACGGCTGCGGGATGTGGGGGGCCTTCGTCGGAAGAGAGCGTATATCTGGAATTTGAAAGCCGCTCTCACAATGAACAGTTTGCCAGGGTGGTGGCGGCAGTGTTCGCCGCCAGGCTGGATCCCACCGTGGAGGAGGTGGAGGACTTAAAAACGGCCGTATCGGAGGCAGTGACCAATGCCATTATCCATGGGTACGAAAAGGAGACGGGCATGGTACATATGAAGCTGACCATCAAGGGGCGGGAGTTTTCTGTGGAGGTGCGGGACGAGGGTGTCGGTATCGCAGATATCAAAAAGGCCATGGAGCCGTTGTACACCTCGAAGCCTTCCAGAGAACGTTCCGGCATGGGGTTTTCCTTTATGGAGGCTTTTATGGATGAGGTGTGGGTGGATTCAGAGCCGGGCCGGGGAACAGTGGTGCGGATGGTAAAACGGCTGGAAGAGCGACCGGCCCGGTGACCGCAGGCAGGAGGCGTGTATGGACGAAACGATGGAGCTGCTCCAATCGGCACACGCGGGGGATAAAGAGGCGAGGGACAGGCTGGTATCGGAAAATATGGGGCTTATCTGGTGCGTGGTGCGGCGGTTTCTGGGACGGGGGCACGAGGCGGAAGATTTGTTCCAGATCGGCAGCATCGGCCTTCTCAAAGCCATTGATAAATTTGACGTAAGCTATGATGTGAGGTTTTCCACCTATGCGATTCCAATGATCACCGGTGAGATCAAACGGTTTCTCCGGGATGACGGTATGATCAAGATCAGCCGCTCCTTAAAGGAGATGGCGGCGAAGGCCGGGGCGGAACGGGAACGCCTGGGAACCTCCCTGGGGCGGGAGCCGACTCTGCCGGAGCTTGCCGAGTCCCTTCAGGTGGAGCCGACAGAGCTTGCGGCGGCCATGGAGTCTGGCGCCGAGGTGGAATCCCTCTATAAGACGATTTACCATGGAGATGGCAATGCCATCTATCTGATCGACAAGCTGGAGGACATGAAGGAAGAGGACGAGGGGGTCTTAAACAAAATGGTGGTGGCAAGGCTTTTAAAGGAACTGCCGCCTCAGGAAGCCCGCCTGATTGTCATGCGCTATTATATGGATAAAACGCAAACCCAGGTGGCCAAGGAGCTGGGCATTTCCCAGGTACAGGTATCGAGGCTGGAAAAAAAGATTCTGCAGACCATGCGAAAACGGCTGTGAGAGGCCATGGGCGGCTGTGAAAGAAACATGGACGGCTGTTGTGAAAGACCGGTCCCGAAGAGGCCAGTCTTCCGTTTTGCCCAGGATTCATGAATAAAAAAAATCAACCTGCCCATAATAACCTTTAAAAGAGATACCTTTAAGGAGGAACTGGCCATATGAGTAGTTCGGGAGTAAAACAGTGGATCATCGGGCTGGTAATTCTGCTGGTTATCGTTCTGGCGGCAGCCGCATATTTGATGTCGGGGAAGCCGTCGGAACGGGCGGACAAGGGAACCCTGGTGCGATCAGTTGGTGACTGCTTATGAGTGAGATTTTGTATCTGAAGCTGAACCAGAACACGGAGGTTCACGAAAAGAGCGTATTTTTGGGACAGCTTGGAAGCATTTGGTGCCGGGATAAGGCCATTGAGAGCAAGTGCAAGGCCATCAAGGTCATCAATATCCAGGCGGACAAAAAAGAACGGTATGTGGTTTCGGTCATGGATCTTATTAAGAAGATGGAAAAACTCTGCGAGCAGGTGGAGATCAACAATGTCGGCGAGACAGACTGTATTATCGATTACCAGCCGGATGTGAAGTCCCATCCTGTGTGGGACTGGATTAAGGCAGCTTTTGTCTGCCTGGTGTCCTTTTTCGGAGCCGCCTTTGCCATCATGACCTTCAACAACGACGGCGACGTGAGCAATATTTTCCGTCAGATTTATGTCCAGGTCATGGGAACGGCCCCTGCGGGACCGACAATTCTGGAGCTGACTTATTCCATCGGGCTTCCCATCGGGATCCTGGTATTCTTCAATCATTTTTCCAAGGCGGCCCTCTCCAAGGATCCGACTCCCATTGAGGTACAGATGCGCACCTACGAAACGGATGTCAACACTACGCTGATCCAGAATGCGGAAAGAGAGGAGTCGGGCATTGATGTTTCTTAACTATATGCTGCTTGGGGCCATCGGACTTTGCGCCGGAGGGGTAATTGCGGCCGGCGTGTTTGCCTTTATCGTTACCATCGGCGTGGTGATCCGCCTCATCGGCAAGACCCATACGGCAAAACACATCCGGCTGATCGAGGACTGCATTGTCGTCGGCGGAGCCGCCGGAAATGTGGCAAATCTCTACAAAATTCCCGTTCCGGGGGGGCCGGTACTTTTGGCGATTCTGGGGCTTGGGGCCGGAATTTTTGTGGGCTGTCTGATCATGTCCCTGGCAGAAACTCTGAATGCGCTGCCTGTGTTAAGCCGCAGGATCCGGCTGGCCACAGGGCTTCAATATGTGATTCTGGCGATGGCCGCAGGAAAGGGTGTCGGCGCACTGTGTTATTTTTTCCTGGGCGGCTGAGACGAAAACAGGAACAGAGAAAATCAGTTTTTATATTATCAGCGGCTGCTTTTTATGGAAATATATGTTTGCAGGAACGGATAGTTTTGCAGTAATCGATATTTACAGGAATAGATAGTTTTGCAGGAACAGATAATTCTGAAGGAATAGAGAGGAAACGGTTTTATGGAAGAAAAAAAGCAAGCTCCCCGTCCCGGCACAGATATGAGGCCGGAGGAATATGAGGCATACGTGAAGCAGGTCACACCGACCCACAGCACGCCCCTCAATATGGCAAAGGCATTTTTAACCGGCGGGATCATCTGCACGATCGGCCAGTTTTTCATGAATACCTTTACGAATAACGGCCTGGATAAAGACGCTGCCGGTGCATGGACCCTGCTGATCCTGATCGGGAGCACGGTCATTCTGACCGGGCTCAATATATTTCCCAAGATCGTCACCTTCGGCGGGGCCGGGGCCCTGGTGCCCATCACTGGCTTCGCCAACTCCGTGGTGGCCCCGGCCATCGAGTACAAGAAGGAGGGTCAGGTCTTCGGAATTGGCTGTAAAATTTTTACAATTGCCGGGCCGGTGATTTTGTATGGGATATTTGCCAGCTGGATCGCAGGGGTTTTGTATTATGTGCTGGACAGGATGGGAATGTATTGGGCGTAAATGTAAAAATAAAATATTGGAGATTTTGTGTGAAAATGGGAACGCTTCATGTGGATGGGGCGTTCTTTTTTGTATATAGTGTTTAATATATCGTGCTAAAGAAAATACATCTTGAGTTTCCGCAAACTGCACTCAAAAAATAAACATGTAGGTTCAAAGTACCAATCTGCCATTTTTTGAATGCAGTTGAGCGGCAGCACCTGCGAGTAGAGGTACCCAAAATAAGCCCCGTCGGAACCGGACTGTGGGAGAACTATTCTTTTATCTATTCAGACGACCAGCTTAAGGCAGAGCTGACGGTAAGCCGGACGCTTCGTCCGGAACCAGAGCCTGATGCCCTCTTTCG
>CAJUQY010000048.1 GCA_910588815.1 uncultured Lachnospiraceae bacterium
ATTACAAGATACATTTTTCCTGCAGAAATCTCTCAACGGACTTCCTGCACGACTCCGCCGTATGCCTCCCTCCCATCCGGATCGCGACCTCTGTCCAATCGAGGCCGTCCAGGTAACGATAGCGGAGGGGAGGATGGGCGAGCGATAACGTCATGAAGTCCATATACCGGAATACCATCGATCTTGAGACAGCGAGGCAGACAAAAAAATAATAAACATTTTGAAAAAAACGCGTGATATTTCGTGTGATACTTTTCTGGTTTTAGGGTACATAACCCTATATTTCATATCGATGTATGTTAATATAAAAAACCCCGAAAACACTGGTATTTTCTAACAATCCCAGCATCATCAGGGCTTTTCTTCCAGTCGGAATGACAGGATTCGAACCTGCGACCTCTCGGTCCCTAACCGAACGCTCTACCAAACTGAGCCACATTCCGATTTGACTTGGCTCTGAAAAACTTTCAGAACCAAATCCTCATATACTTTACCACAAATTATTCAATCTGGCAAGTATTTTTTTAATTTTTTTCAATTTAATTTGTCGTTCACTATACCTATGCCAGCTTCTCTTTGGCAACCTCACAGAGTTTTGCAAAACCTGCCGCGTCGTTGACCGCCATGTCGGCAAGGATCTTCCGATTCATCTCCACTCCGGCTTCCTTTAATCCATATATGAAGCGGCTGTAAGACAGGCCGTTCATCCTGGCCGCCGCATTGATCCTTGCGATCCAGAGCTGTCTGAACTGTCTCTTTCTCTGCTTCCTTCCCGCATAGGAGCTGGTGAGCGCCCTCATCACGGACTGTTTTGCCACTCTATACTGTTTGGAACGGGCTCCTCTGTAGCCCTTTGCCAGCTTCAATACTCTGTTATGTCTCTTCTTTGCGCCTAAACCGCCTTTAATTCTTGCCATTTTAAGTCGTCCTCCTTCTCTTTCTCTCTAAATCAGTAGGGTAAAATCTTCTTCATTACTTTGGCGTTTGAAGGAACTGCCACCGTCGATTTTCTGAGATTCCTCTTCCTCTTCTGAGATTTCTTGGTCAGGATATGACTCTTATAAGCCTTCATTCTCTTTAATTTACCGGTACCGGTCTTTTTAAAACGCTTTGCTGCTGCTCTGCTGGTCTTTACTTTAGGCATGATTCTTCCTCCTTATTCTTTGTCTCAGGTATCCCCCGGCTTCACTGTGCGAAGCATGTGCATCCGCGAATGCTTACAGGGTATGAACCTGTTGTCAACGTCTTTCTGATAAAAACATCACGAGGCTCCTTCCCTCCACCTTCGACGGCTTGTCAACCACCGCAATATCGGAAAGCTGTCCCGCAAAATCTTCCAGGATGTGTCTGGAGTTATTCATATGGCTCATTTCCCTGCCTCGGAATCTCAGAGTCACTTTGACCTTGTTCCCCTTCTGAATGAACTTCCTGGCGGCGGAAATCTTTGTATTCAGATCATTGGAATCAATATTAGGAGAAAGACGCACTTCCTTAATCTCGATGATCTTCTGCTTTTTCCTGGCCTCCTTTTCTTTTCTGGCCTGTTCATAACGGAATTTACCGTAATCAATGATCTTACACACCGGCGGCTTCGCCATCGGAGCGACCTTCACCAGATCCATCTCCGCCTCACGGGCAAGCCTCTGCGCTTCCCTCGCTGATACAATCCCAAGCTGCTCACCGTTTACGCCGATCAGGCGGACTTCCTTGTCCCTGATCTGTTCATTCACCATTAAATCGCTAATAACTCGACACCCCCATCACTAAAATTCAACTGCAAAAAAGTGGATAGAAGAACTATCCACTTACATCCCATTTCACCGATCCGGGAGCCTTCCCCCGCATCAGAACCCGAAAAATATAGGAACCCAAGCCGCTCGCCGGCGCTAAGGTGAGAGCGGATACTCTTCTTTTCACAACACAGCTCTTATATGATACCACCAAAGCAGCGATTCTGTCAACTGTTTTTTTATTCTTCGTTATATCTCGCCAGGAACCGCCTGGTCCTCTCCTCCTTCGGATCCCCGAAGACCTGCTCCGGCGTTCCCTGCTCCAGAATCTGTCCGTCATCCATAAAGATCACCTGGTCGGAAACGTCTCTTGCAAAGGCCATCTCATGGGTCACTATGATCATGGTCATGTTCCGCTCGGCAAGCTCCCGCATGACTCTGAGGACCTCCCCCGTAAGCTCCGGGTCAAGGGCCGAGGTGGGCTCGTCAAAGCAGAGGATATCCGGATTCAGCGCCAATGCCCTCGCTATGGCCACCCGCTGGCACTGGCCGCCGGAGAGCTGGTGAGGATAATTCTTCATCCGGTCCCCCAAGCCCATCTGTTTTAAAAGTTCCGCCGCCTGTGCCTCGATCTCCTCATGGATCTCTCTCTTTTTCGCCTTATAGTCCGGCCGCTCTTTTGCCAAAAGCTCCTTCGCCAGCATCACATTTCCAAGGGCCGTATACTGGGGAAACAGGTTGAAGGACTGGAACACCAGGCCGAAATGGAGCCTCTTCTTCCGAATCGCGGACTCCTTCCTGGAAAAGGAATCCGCCCCGTCAAAAAGAGTCTCCCCGTTTACGCGGATCACCCCTCCGTCCGGCTGCTCCAGGAAATTAAGGCACCGAAGGAGCGTCGTCTTCCCGCTCCCGGAGGAACCGATCATGGAAAGAGCCTGCCCCTTTTCCATGGAAAAGCTGATATCCTTCAATACCTCCGTGCGGTCGAAGGATTTACTGATATGTTCTACTTCTAAAATAGCCATCGTCTCTCCCCTCCTTTACCTGAAATAATCCAGCTTTTTCTCCAGCTTCGCGAGAAGGACCGTCACCATGCCGTTCCAGATCAGATAATAGAACGCCGTGAAAAACAGAGGCCAGATCGCCCCGGAAATCCCCTGGGAGCCTTTCATGAAAGCCTGTCCGGCCCAGATAATCTCCTGCAGCGCAATGATCCTCGACAGAGAGGTGTCCTTCACCAGAGTAATAATCTCATTGGAAACCGGCGGCACGATCCGCTTCACCATCTGCAAAAGCTTTACCCGGAAGAAAATCTGGCTCTTCGTCATGCCAAGAACCAGCCCCGCCTCCTCCTGCCCCACGGGAATGCTCTGAATCCCTCCCCGGTAGATCTCCGAAAAATAGCAGGCGTAATTGATAATAAATCCGATGGAAGCCGCCAGGAAACGGCCGGACTCCCCTCCGCCCCAGATATTGTTTTTAAGGATCAGCCCCGGAAAATAGTAGACAATCAAAAGCTGGATCATCAGGGGAGTCCCCCGGATAATCCAGACAATCAGCCTGGAAAGCCAGCTCAGGGGCTTAAACCGGGACATCGAGCCGAATGCGATCAAAAGCCCCAAAGGCAGTGCGCCGATGAGCGTTACAAAAAAGAGCTTTAATGTCTGCAAAAAACCGGCGTTGAGCGCCCGGAAAACAATCGGCATCTGTTCTATTATCAGTTCCATAATCCTCTCCTGTTTGTTGGGAAACGGCAAATGTCCTGCCGTTTCCTATAGCCTGCCCCGGTGGGGCAAAAGGAGAGCGGAACCCCCGCTCTCCATCACATCTGCCTGCTCCCCATACGGCCGGGTCACTGTTCAATGAGTGCTGCCTGCACGCCGTAAGTCTCGGCACATTTCACCATGGATCCGTCTGCATAGCTCTCCGCAAAGAACTGATTCAAAGCATCTGCCAAGTCGGAGCCCTTGCGGAAGCCGACGCCGTACTCTTCACCATTCAAACTGACGGTGTATGTCAGGTCCGCATAGCCGGTCCCCTCTCCCACCATGGCGCCCGCCATCAGAGAGTCGATGACCGCCGCGTCGGAAGTCCCGGCCGCCACCTCCATCAGCGCATCCGCCTGCTGCCCGACCGGGGTATAGTTCAGGTCTCCCATATCTGCCAGCTTCTCAAGCTCTGCCTCGCCGGCGCTTCCTGCCTCCACGGCAAAGGACAGAGTGAAAAGGCTGTCCAAATCCTGATACTGATCAGCCTTGTCCGCAGGCACAACCACCACCTGAGCATTCTCACAATAGGGCTTGGAACACTCCATGGCGCTCTTCACCTCATCGGTCAGAGTCATGCCGTTCCAGACACAGTCAATACTCTTGCCGTCCAGTTCCATAATCTTGTTGTCCCAGTCGATCACAATAAATTCTGCCTCGACGCCCAGGCTCTCGGCAAATGCCTTTGCCATATCCGCGTCAAAGCCGATCCACTCTCCGGCCTCATTCTGATAATCCATAGGCTCAAACTCGGTGATCCCGACCACCAGCTTTCCTTTTTCCTTCACGTAGGCCATATCGCTGTCGGAAGCGCCTTCCGTCCCTGCGGCCTCCTCCGTGCCATCTGTGCTCCCGGTCTCCTTCTCTTCCGTATCAGCCTGCGCCGTGTCCGCCTGCGCATCCGTTTCAGCTGCAGTGGTCGCCGCCTCAGTCTTTTCCGCATCCTTGCCGCCGCAGCCCGCAAGCACTCCCACAGCCAACAGGGCCGCCATAAACAACGCTGCCAGTTTCTTCATAATTTAGTTTCCTCCTCGTTTCGACAATTCTCTTTCTTTTGCCGTCATTTTCGCCGGCTATGCTATAGTATCACATTATCACGATAAAGCGCAAGTGTTTTTTGAAGTATTTTTCTGTATTTTTCGGAAAATAATAGAAATAGCCTCTTCCCTTCGGCGAGAGCCCTATGCTATAATAACGACTGATATGATTGTTAATAATAAAATTCTGATGAAGGAGTGATTATCCATGGAAATTACAAAGGACATTAAATATGTAGGCGTCAATGACCATGAGGTAGACCTGTTCGAGGGCCAGTACGTGGTCAAAAACGGCATGGCCTACAATTCCTATGTGGTGCTTGACGACAAGACGGCCGTGTTCGACACGGTAGACGCCCGCTTCACCCATGAATGGCTGGACAACATCCAGAACGTGCTCGGCTCCAAGGCCCCGGACTATCTGATCATCCAGCACATGGAGCCGGATCATGCAGGCAGCATCGCAGGCTTCATGCAGACCTATGCGGACACCACCATCGTCTCCTCCGCCAAAGCGTTCGTTATGATGAAGCAGTTTTTCGGCTCCGATTACGAGGACAGGCAGGTGGTCGTGAAGGAGGGAGATACCCTTTCCCTCGGCGCCCATACCCTCGCCTTCGTGGAAGCGCCCATGGTCCACTGGCCGGAAGTGCTCGTTACCTATGACACCCTCGACAAGGTTCTCTTCTCTGCGGACGGCTTCGGAAAATTCGGCGCCCTGGACGTGGAGGAAGACTGGGCCTGCGAGGCACGCCGCTATTACATCGGCATTGTTGGCAAATACGGCGCACAGGTTCAGAACCTGCTCAAAAAGGCCGCCGGCCTGGACATCCAGATCATCTGCCCCACCCACGGCCCCGTCCTCAAGGAGAACCTGGGCTATTACCTGAACCTTTACAACATCTGGTCCTCTTATGAGGTGGAAACCGACGGCATCGTGATCGCCTATACCTCCATTTACGGCCATACGAAGAAAGCCGTGGAGATCCTGGCCGACAAGTTCCGCGCCAAGGGCTGCCCGAAGGTAACCGTCCACGACCTGGCCCGCTGCGACATGGCAGAAGCCGTGGAGGATGCCTTCCGCTACGGAAAGCTGGTGCTCGCCACCACCACCTACAATGCGGGGATCTTCCCTTACATGAGAGACTTTATCGAGCATCTCACCGAGCGGAATTACCAGAACCGCACCATTGCGCTGATCGAAAACGGAAGCTGGGCGCCCATGGCCGCCAAGGTCATGAAGAACATGCTGTCCGGCTGCAAAAAGCTGACCTTCACGGACACCACCGTCCATATCATGTCCGCCTTAAACGACGAAAGCAGCGCCCAGCTCGACGCCCTTGCCAATGAGCTCTGCAAGGACTATCTGGCTCAGCACAGCGACACCGCCGACAAGAATGACCTGACCGCCCTCTTCAACATCGGATACGGCCTCTACGTGGTCACCTCCAGCGACGGAAAGAAGGACAACGGCCTTATCGTCAACACGGTTTCCCAGGTGACCAACACGCCCAACCGGATCGCCGTCACCATCAACAAGGCCAATTACTCGCACCACGTAATTAAACAGACGGGCATCATGAACTTAAACTGCCTGTCCACGGACGCTCCCTTCTCCGTGTTCCAGACCTACGGCTTCCAGAGCGGCCGTACTGCGGATAAGTTTGCAGGCATCACGCCGCTCCGCTCCGACAACGGCCTTACGTTCCTGCCCAAATACATCAATTCCTTCATGTCCCTTAAGGTGGAGCAGTACATCGACCTGGACACCCACGGAATGTTTATCTGCAGCGTCACCGAGGCCAGGGTCATCACCAACGTGGAGACCATGACCTACACCTACTACCAGAAGAACGTGAAGCCGAAGCCCCAGACGGAGGGAAAGAAAGGCTTCGTGTGCAAGGTCTGCGGCTATATTTACGAAGGGGACGAGCTTCCCGACGACTTCATCTGCCCGCTCTGCAAGCACGGCGCAGCCGATTTCGAGCCCATCGGATAAAATACGGATAAAGTATTAAAACGTTTACCGGCCTCTTCCCAGAAACGGGAAGAGGCCGGTAAAACTGCAGACAAAGCGGTTCTGGGATCCACACCCCGGAACCCTTTTTCTTTTATTAACCGAATTTATGCCGCTGCCTTTTTCACTTTCAAAAGACCATATTTCTGGACACAGTCCGCACCGACTGCGATCAGAAGGATGATTCCCTTTACCACCATCTGCATATATGAGCTGACGTCCAGCAGAACCATGCCGTTTTGCAGAACGCCGATGATCATAACACCTGCGATCACATTGGACATCTTTCCGGAGCCTCCGGTAGTGCTGACACCGCCGAGGACAACACAGGTAATCACATCAAATTCATAACCCAAGCCTGCATTGGGCTGTCCTGTATTGGCTCTGGCCAGCATCACGAGCCCTGCGATACCGGCAAAAAATCCGGAGAGGGAATAAACCAGACATTTGATCCGTTTTACATTGATGCCGGAAAGCTGCGCCGCTTCTTCATTTCCGCCAAGAGCATAAAAATAACGGCCGAAAAATGTCTTTTCGCTGATGAACCAGCCGATGACAAAAATGATAATCATAATGATAACCGGAATCGGGATCGGTCCCACATAGCCCTGGCCGATGACAAGGAAGGATTCCGGGAATCTGGAGATGGGAGTGCCGTTACAGATAATATAAGCGAGGCCCGCAAAGATCGTCTGGGATGCAAAAGTAACGATCAGCTCCGGCATCCGGATCTGCGAAATGATGATGCCGTTTAAAAGGCCGATGGCCGTGCTGATCACAAGAGAGAGCAGGATCGCTGCAGCCGGATGTACTCCCATGTTCACCATAAAATAAGCAGCCACAATGTTGATCAGGGAAATGATCGAACCGATGGAAAGATCAATGCCCCCAAGAAGGATCACGTAAGTCATACCGACAGAAGCAATCCCATAGATCGCAGCCTGCTTTACCACATTCATCAGATTCCGCACGGTCATAAAGTTCGGATTTGCAGCGGCAAAAAATATGAGCATCACCAGAAGGAAAACATAAATGATCCTGCTTATTAATACGTTCAAAACTTTTTTCATCTTACCCATCCTTTCTCTCTTTTGAAGCCATCTGCATGATCGTTTCCTGATTAAATTCTGATTGGAAGATTTCGCCGCTTACTCTTCCCTCTGCTAATACGATGATCCTGTCTGACATTCCCATCAGCTCTTCCATCTCAGAAGAGATCATGAGAATGGCTTTTCCCTGTTCTACCAGGCTGTTGATCAGGGTATAGATCTCCTGCTTCGCACCCACGTCAATGCCCCTCGTAGGCTCGTCAAAAATTAACAGCTCCGATTCGGCAGCCAGCCATTTGGCCAGGATGACCTTCTGCTGATTGCCGCCGCTTAAATTTTTTACGATCTGATCAATGGAAGGCGTTTTTATGGTCAGTTCTTCTTTGTATTGCCGCGCAGTCCTGCGGGCTCTCTTTTTATCAATCACGGAGGCCTTCGAGATCCGGTGATAGACCGGCATATTGATATTTTCCTGGATTGTGAGTCCAAGAAGCGCTCCCTTCGCTTTTCGGTCCTCGGGAACCAGTCCGATCCCGGTTTCGATCGCTTCCTTCGGAGTTTTGGGATCGAAGGGCTTTCCCTTAAAAAAGAATTCTCCGGAGGTCTTCCGTCTGGCTCCAAATACCATCTCGGCAAATTCTGTCCGCCCGGCCCCGACCAGTCCGCCAAGGCCCAGCACTTCGCCTTTGTGGATCTTCAGACTGATATCCGTATCTCCGTTTCCGCAGACATTCTTCGCCTCAAAGGTCACTCCCTCCTGAATGCAGTTCGGATCTCTCTTGGGATATACCTCCTGCAGCTGTCTGCCGACCATATGCTTAATCAGCTCATCCGTATTGGATTCCTTCGTGTTTAGTGTCGTGATATATTGTCCGTCACGCAGGACTGTGATACGGTCAGACAGGCGGAAGATTTCTTCCAGACGATGGGAAATATAAATGATAGTCACTCCATTCTTCTTTAAAAGATCGACGATCGCAAACATATTTTCCACTTCCGCACTGGTAAGCGGCGCCGACGGCTCATCCATGATCAGAATCCCGGCCTTCTGCGACATGGCCTTTGCGATCTCCACCATCTGCTGATAGCCGACCGTCAGATTCTTTACCAGAGCCGACGGACTGATCTTCATATGAAGGGAATCCAGGATTTTTTTCGCTTCTTTTTCCATGGAGGAAAAATCAACCCGGATCCCTTTTCTGATCGCCCGGCCAAGAAAAATATTTTCCGCAACCGTCAGGTCTCCGACCAGATTGAACTCCTGATAAATGACACCGATCCCGTTTTCCTCTGAGATCTTCGGCGTCATACTCTTAAAGCTTTTCCCGTTGACTATGATTTCGCCGCCGGAAGGTTCGATCGCTCCGCTGCAGGCCTTGATCAGTGTGGATTTCCCGGCGCCGTTCTCCCCGATCAGGGCATGGATCTCTCCCCGGCGGACACTCAATGAGACATCATTCAGCGCAGCAACACCCGGATAATATTTCGAAATGTGTTTGAGTTCCAGAATAATGTCTTCTAAGTTCATACGTGTTCTCCCCTTTCTGTTTCACAGCGATTAATCAGATACCAATTGAGCATGGAAATTTTGTCTTCCCCTGCCCGCCTGCGCATAGAGAAGACACGGCCCAGACAAACTCCGGACCGTATCAGATGTAAAGTCAAATTATTCTGTCATCTCACTAAGGTTGTCTGCATTTACAGGAATCAGCTCCCTGTAAATGTTCTGCTCCATCTCCTTACCAGATTCTTTGTCAATGATCAGCTGATATGCCACAGTACCACAAACATAAGAATTGCCGGTAATTGCAACACATACTTTGTTGAACTCATTGTTCTGCATGGAAGCGATGGTCTCATCCGTCAGATCGGTGGAGAAAATGCCAATCTCTGCCGGATAATCAGAACCATAGAAACCCTTAAACGCTTCATTTGCGCCTGCTGCTCCGCCGCCGCCGATGCAGCACACCACTTTCACATCGGGATGAGACTGAAGAATCGTTTCCATGGCATTTAAACCTTCCGTCGTGTCGATCGCCGGCTGATTTGCAACGATAGCCGCACCTGGAGCAAGCTCGCCAAGCTTATCCACGATCCCGTCCTCTCTCTGTTTCAGAATGGGAGTCTGAGGATATCCGAGCACCACCACTTCACATCCTTCATCACCGAAGTGCTCATTGATCCAGTCTGCCGCTTCCGTTCCGATCTCGCAGCCCAGGTCATAGTTGTTAATCAGCCAGTTAATATCAGAGTTTACCATCTCTTCATCCCAGGACATAACCATGATCCCGGCTTCACGTGCCTCTTTGCAGACCTCCTCAATGGCTTCCGGATCAACCGGGTTTACAATGATCGCATCTACACCGGAAGAAATGAAATTTTCAATCTGGCTGATCTGAGTATTTGCATTTTCATTGCAGTCAACAACCGTCACTTCGTTTCCGTCTGCTTCGGCGTCCTTTTCAATCTGCGCCGCCTCCTGCGCCCACACCTGGTTGCTGAGAGTCTGAACAGAAAATCCAATCTTAAGATTCGTAGTTGTCCCTCTTACGGTACCGGATACCCCCGCCTCCGTTTCTTTTGCCTGAGACTCTCCTGCCTCTGTCGTTGTCCCGGCCGCATCGTCCTCTTTTGCGGCTTCTGTTGCCTCAGGCGCCTCTGTCCCTTTTGCTCCGTCTCCGGAACCGCAGGCTGCCAGTCCCAGTACCATGGCTGTTGCCACTACACATGCTGCTAGTTTTTTTCTCATTTCTTTTCTCTCCTTCTTTATATTTACACTTGTGGTGTATCAAAGCTACAGGAAACCCCATAAATTTTCTTTATAATAGTTCCGGCACCTGTTTTTGCCGTGTGCGGACACAGAAGCTTCCCTGCAAAATCCTGCACATCCCGCCGGGCATCATACCGCCTCTCTGACAAGAGAACGGTCAAACGGCAGGGCCATTGGGGAGGATCACCCATTTCCCCTGCGCTCTCACTGCCGGATCGGCAAGAATTTCGGCAACGCCCTCCAGCGGTCTCGTCCCCGCCAGCATCGTCGTAACATCGATGCGGTGAGCATTGATCAGCTCTACAGCCCGTCCCATATCATAAGGACTGCAGTAAGAGCCTTTGATCGTCAGTTCCTTCTGGAACACCTTATAAGTCATAAGGCCGATCACGGAATCAACCTTCGTAACTGCAAAGAGCAGCACCGTGCCCCCTCTGTCAACAATGTCGACTGCTTCCTCTGACGTGCTCTTCAGCCCGCAGGTCTCTATCACTGTCTGGACATGGTCAATGCCATGGGCCAGGAGCGTATCCTTCACCTTTGCCTCCATGGGATCAACCGTAAATGAAGCCCCAAGCTTCTCCGCCACCTTTCTCTTTGCCTCCACAGGCTCAACCAGTACCACATTGGCAGCTCCTTTTAATCTGGCCAGCTGCATAAGGAGCAGTCCGATCATTCCGCCTCCGTAGATGACCACATTATCGCTGACTTTGATGCCGCTCCGGTCAGCACCGTTAATACAGCATGCAAGAGGCTCCGCCATGGCTCCCTCTATAAATGTCACATCATCCGCCAAATGGTAGACCAGCCTTGCAGGGACAATACAATATTCAGAAAAAGCGCCGTCAACATTTGTTCCAATCGCCTTCAGATTATCACAATGGGCCATCATTCCATTTGCACAGTAATAACATTCATTGCAGTTATCCGCCGGATCTACGCAGACACGGTCCCCTTCTTTGCAGTTAGTCACTCCACTCCCCGCCTTAGCTACTAAACCAGAAAATTCATGTCCCTGCACTTGAGGAGGTATGGTCGGTGCAGAACCCTGATCTCCTTCAAAAATATGTACATCTGAACCACAGATTCCACAAGCCATCACCTTCACCAGAACCTCTCCAGGTCCGGGTTCCGGTATCTGCCGCTCCTGTACCTGAATATTTTTCATTCCTAAAAATACAGCACTCTTCATCCATTTTTCCCTTCTTTTTTAATTTTTATTTATTAACTACTTTTTAAAACTATTATTTAAAGTATTTTTATTATATTATATCACCATTTTTTTGTCAATAAAAAAAGAAAAGCGGTTGGATATTTTGTCAATAAAGCACAAAATATCCAACCGCTTTTTATACACATTTCATAAATATTTTCAAATTTTTGTAATATACTTATCAATAAAATAACCGGCCGCACCAATGGATGCCGCATCAAACCCCAAAGAACCTGGACTTAAATAATCCGCTTCCTTTAGATAGTGATCATATGTAACCACCCTGTCTTTGATTGTCTTCATATACGGTTCCAAATATTCTGCCAGTTCTCCGCCCAGAATCAGTTTTTCATCAAAACAATTCATAAGATTGTGAATCGTCAGCGCAAGGTAATCCAGATATTCTTCCCAGACACTGCCGCACCGGGCATCCCCATTTTCCATCCGTTCAAAAAAAAGCTTCAGGCTGCCATCGGCAAGGACACTCAAATTATCCGTTGAACAATACGCATCCACGCAGCCTCTCCGTCCGCAAAAACACGGTTTTCCGTCAGGGACAATAGTCAAATGGCCAAATTCCCCTTTTCTGCAATTGATTCCAAGCTTTACCGGTTCACCTTTCCTTAACACAGCGCCGCCGACCGAGGAAGACAGATCCAGATAAATGGCCGTGTTTTCTATACACAGCGCTTTTGCAACTGCAGCTCCTGCACTGACTGCATCTCTCTGCAAAACAGTCGGATAAGAAAACCATTCCTGTGCAATTTCATAAAAGTTCCAGGGAAGATCCATTTCTTCATGAAGTCCATAGATTTTTCTCCCGCTCTGATCCACAGTAGCAGGAAGTGCATATCCGACTCCCAGAATTTTTTCATCGCTGATTCCGGTTTCATCAATGGCAGACGCAATAAATTCCTGAAGCCACTGATAAGAAGACTCATCTCCCTGAATCTGCACATCTTCATGTCTTTTGCAAACAGCATCCGCTGCCAAATTGATGACTGCCAGATTCACATAATTTTTTTTAATACTGACGCCGACCGCGTATTTCGCATCTTTATCACAGCTGTATCCCATGGATTTCCGGCCGCCAATGGAATCCATGGCCCCCTCCTCTTTGACGAGCCCCAGCTTTTGAAGATCCTTTAAAGCGCTTGTCACCGTCGGCGCCGTAAGCTCCAGATCATATGCGATCCTGTTTTTTGAGACAATCTCCGATTTTAACAGATAGCGCAGGATATTGTTTCGGTTCACCCTTTTGATCTCAGCATTATTCAGCCCCATATTGTTCCCCCTTACCCTCACGCCTTCTTTCAAAAAATATTTTGAAAAGCATCTTAACAATAATGTATAATTAGCGCCACTCGTAAGGAGTCTGCTGATAAACGTAGAAATTAATCCAGTTATTGTAGAGGGCGTTGGCGTGCATCCGCCAGGAAAGGCAGGGCCGCTGCCCGGGGTCATCGTCCGGATAATAATTTTTCGGGATGGCCGTGTCCATGCCCTTGCCACGGTCGCGCCGATACTCGCCGTCCAGGGTAATGCGGTCGTATTCCGGATGGCCCATGACAAAGATCCTCTTCCCGTCCCTGCTCTGAACCAGAAATACCCCCGCCTCGTCGGACTCGGCCAGGATCAAAAGATCCGGACAGGCCGCGATATCTTCCCGTTTCACGTAGGTATAGCGGGAATGGGGCGCACGGAAGGTATCGTCGAACCCCCGAACCAGGGGAATGGTGCGGTTGATGACCCTCTGCTCAAAAATCCCGAAGAGCTTCTTCTCCATCTCATACTTCCTGATACCGTAGTGATAGTAAAGCCCCGCCTGGGCGCCCCAGCAGATATGGACCGTGGATGTCACGTTGGTGTCCGTCCAGGCCATGATCTCGGCAAGCTCCTGCCAGTAATCCACCTCTTCAAACTCCATCTGCTCCACCGGCGCCCCGGTGATAATCATTCCGTCAAATTTCTTCTTCTGTATGGCGTCAAAGGTCACATAAAACCGGTTCAGATGGCTCACGGAGGTGTGGGTCGACTCATGGCTCCTCATGTGGAGAAAGGTGATGTCCAGCTGAATCGGGGTATTGGAAAGGGCGCGAAGGAGCTGTGTCTCCGTGTCCTCTTTTACCGGCATCAGATTCAAGATCAGGATCTGAAGGGGACGGATGTCCTGGGAGACAGCCCTGTTTTCATCCATCATAAAAATATTTTCCGTCTCAAGAATTGCCCGCGCCGGCAAATTGTTCTGTACTTTAATCGGCATAATTCATCTACTCCTGCTTTATCATCTTCAAAAATTCCTCTTCCGTGAGAACAGGAATGCCAAGCTCTCTGGCTTTCTTGTTCTTCGAGGAATTCGACATCGAGTCATTGTTGATCAGGTAATCGGTTTTGGCCGTGACGGAACCGGTCACCTTGCCGCCCAGGGATTCAATAAGCGCCTTCGCCTCGTTTCGGTTGGCAAAATGCTCCACACTCCCGGTGATAACAAAGGTTTTCCCGTCAAGGACCTGTTCGTCCGCTGATGGCATTTCATCGTGAAATGTCACCAGCTCAAGCATTCGGTCCACCTCCACGCTGTTCCGCTCCGACTGAAAATAAGCCAACAGGCTGTCGGCAATCACCGGGCCGATCCCCTCAATCTCCTCAAACTCTTCCTTTGTCCCACGGCGCAACTTCTCAAAGTCGTAGTCAAAGGCCCTGCAAAGGAGCTTCGCATTGGCCGAGCCGATTCCCGGGATGCCAAGGCCGTAGAGGAACCGGGCCATGGTAGTGTCCTTCGCCCGCTCCAAAGATTCGGTCAGATTCTTGTAGGACGTTTCCCCAAATCCATCCATGGAAAGAATCTGCTCCCTGTGTCTCTCCAGGTGAAAGAGATCTGAAAATTCCCTCACAAATCCGGCATCCACAAATTTTTCCAGGGTCGCCTCTGAGAGCCCGTCGATATTCATGGCGTCCCGGCTCACAAAGAGGGAGAATCCCTTGATTTTTTTCGCCTGACATTCCGGGTTCACGCAATAGAGGGACTTCACATCATTTTCCTCTCGGATCTGTGTGGGACCGCCGCAGACCGGGCAGGCCTCCGGAATCTTCACCGATCCGCTCCTGGTCAGGTTTTCCGCGATCTGGGGAATGATCATGTTGGCCTTGTAGACGGTAATCTCATCCCCCTCCCCAAGCTTAAGCGCCTCCACGATGCTCACATTGTGTACGCTGGCACGGCTCACGGTGGTCCCTTCCAGCTCCACCGGCTCAAAAACTGCCACCGGATTGATAAGCCCCGTGCGGGAGGCGCTCCACTCAATATAGGAAAGACGGGTCGCCTGTATTTCGTCCGCCCACTTAAAGGCAATGGAATCCCTGGGAAATTTCGCTGTCCGTCCCAGGGAGCGGCCATAGGCAATGTCGTCAAACAAAAGCACCAGCCCGTCAGAGGGAAAATCGTTGTCCGGAACTGCCTTCGCAAATTCCTCCACCGTCTGCGCCACCGTCTCCCGGCTCACCCGCTTGAATTCCACCACATCAAAGCCCTGCCCGGCAAGCCAGACAAGCTCCCGCTCCCTGGAATTCCCAAAATCCAAGCCCTCTGCCTTCACCAAGGAAAAGGCAAAAAACCTCACATTCCTCTTCGCCGTGATCTCGCTGTTCAGCTGCCGCACAGAACCGCTGCACAGGTTCCGGGGATTTTTGTATTTCGCATCAGCGTCCCCGATCTCTTCATTGATTTTACAGAAATCCGAATACCGGATCACAGCCTCGCCCCGAAGCACCAGTTCTCCCTCATAAGAGATGGACAATGGCACGTTGGCAAAGACTTTCGCATTCCCCGTGATGACCTCGCCCATCTCACCGTTTCCCCTGGTGACCGCCTTATAAAGCCGTCCCTCCCTGTAGGTGAGTACGATGGTAAGGCCGTCCAGCTTCCAGGAGAGAAGCCCCTCCTTCTCTCCCAGCCATTCGGCCAGGGCGCCGGGCTCCTTGGTCTTATCCAGCGACAGCATGGGACTTTCATGGGCCTCCTTGGGAAGCTCACTCACGATCTCATATCCCACCTGCCTGGTGGGGCTCCCCCCAAGGACAATGCCCGTCTCCTCCTCCAGCGCCAATAGCTCGTCATAGAGCCGGTCATATTCGTAATTGCCCATGAGCTCCCTGCTCTCCTGATAGTACGCCCTTCCGGCCTCCCTGAGAACGGAGACCAGTTCTTTCATCCGTGCAAGCTTTTTTTCCTGTTCCATGCTATTTCCGCCTTCTGTCATCTTTGTTCCGCCTGAGCGGCTCAGGGCCTTTGCCGGAGCCTGTGAGGAGCCTGGAAAGCTCCGATAGCTCCGCCTCCGTCGCCTCCCGGTATCCTCCGGTGGCAATGCCGTCCAGAGTAAAGTGCATGATCCGGACCCGCTTAAGTCCCGTCACCCGGTAGTCAAAATATTCGCACATCCGTCTGATCTGGCGGTTTAATCCCTGGGTGAGGACCATCCGAAAGCTCTTTTGCCCCGTCTTTTCCGCCTGACAGGGGGCCGTCACCGTCCCCAGAATGGGCACTCCCCGCCTCATAGCCTCCAAAAATCCCGCCGTCACCGGCCGGTTGACCTCCACCAGATATTCCTTCTCATGAGCATTTCCCGGCCGCAGGATCTTATTCATCAAATCTCCCTGATTGGTCATCAGGATCAACCCCTCCGACTCCTTGTCCAGCCTCCCCACCGGATACAGGCGGATGGGATAGCGGACCAGATCTACAATATTTTTTTCTCCCCTAAACTCTGCCGTGGTGCAGACGATCCCGGCGGGCTTGTTGACCAGGAGAAGCACGGGCCTCTCCTTCTCCCCCACCGGCTTTCCATCCAGACACACCTGCCGCCCGGTATCCACCCGCTGTCCCATGACAGCCGTCTTGCCGTCCACTGTAACCCGTCCGGCCTCCACCAGCCGGTCGGCCTCCCTGCGGGAGCAAACCCCCGCCTCGCTGAGATATTTATTTAAACGAATTCCCGGTTCTTCCATCCCACACACTCCCAAACTCAGGCCGCCGGAACGCGCATTCCTGCCATCCGGTGCAACATGCTTTCTATCATATCACTAAATCCCGAGATTTTCCACCGTTTTATCCCGGAGGATTATACGGCTGAAATCGACTTTGTCTCCTGTGATCTTCTCTCCGGTTTTCTTCCTGCCCTCTCCCCTCCCATTGCCCTACGATCTGCCGGATCCTGTCCCTGTATCCGGCGGCCAGCCGAGAAAGGGGGCGGCTCTTGCCGGTAAGTATGCCTATCTCCAGCCACATGGGATGATCCCCGGAGAAATGCAGGGCACATTTATCGGCATAATACTCCGTATGGGTGTAGGCCGCCCGGTTGTGGACACCGATCGTAAATGCATCCGTGCTTCCGAGAAGTTCGTAGAGCGTAGCCCGATCCCCGACAGTGATCTTCTGCGGCATATCATGGAGCCCCATAAGTTCCCACTCCGGAGCCATGCTGTACTGAGCATCCCGATAGAGGGCAAAGGGATAGGGCCAAAGTTCTTTGGCCGACACCACGCAATTCCCCCTCTCGCAGAGCGGATGCCCTTTCCGGACAATAACGGCCACCTCTTCTTCCGCTATTTTCATATAATCCAGATTGCTCTGATGGAACATGGCTGTCATAAGCCTCCTCTGCATGGGGGAGAGAATGATCAGGCCGAGCTCCACCGCCTGGCTCCGCACCAGCTCCACCACCTCCTGAAAAGAACCCTCAATGAAAGAAAAATGGAAGTCCCCGCCCTGATGCATCCGGCAAAAATCCGTAAATACGGTATTGGCGAACCGAAAATACTGGCTGGCCACCTGAAGAACCGAAGGCGCCGGCGCATCCATCCTGGTACAGAAGGTATTCAACATCTGAAACTGACGGTATGCGGGCTGGGCAAGAGACAAAAACTCCCTGCCGAAAGAGGTTAACACGACTCCCCTTCCGGTGCGCTCAAAAAGAGCCTCCCCCAGCTCTTCCTCCAACAGCTTCAGCGATTGGGAAAGATTGGGTTGAGACAGATACAGCTTTTTTGCCGCACGGCTGATGGAGCCCTCCGCGGCAATGGTAACAGCCTGCTCGATCTGAGACATGCGCATAGGCCCTGCCGCCTCCTTTCCTCTGATTCATCATAAAATCATATGGATATTTATCATAATTATATATTAACGTTTGATACTTCGCAAGAAGTATAATAAAAAGAGAGTTCGTGGAAGTAAAAAGGATTCAGGTAATTGCGAAGCGTAGAATTGTCGAGTGAATTCTGACAATTGATCCATCCAAAGTCTGCAGCGCCAAACATTCCAAGGAGCCCATAAGCGCAGAAAACAGTCGGGCAGAGGCCCTCCCGTTTTCCATGGTCTCCTTTCCATGGCGCAGAGGGCTTTTCCTGGATGCAATTGTCAGAATCCTTCCCATATTTTGCGATTTCGCAATTACCTTAAAAAGGATTTCCTGAAAGGAGGATTTGTATGAAAGAGTATTTGGAAACCGCAAACCATCCCGCCATGTACATAGGCGTGGCGCTTCTTCTCGGCATTGTTCTCTGGCAGTCGGCTGTATTTATCCGCCGGGCCCTTAAACGGGCCAGGGAGCTTGGTATCGCAAAGGAACGGCTGAAACACGCCGTGAGGGTCGCCGCCCTCACCAGCATCGTTCCGAGCATCGCCGTCGTCGTGGCGCTTCTGACACTGGCCCCGGTGCTGGGCCTGCCCTTTTCTTGGGCACGCCTCTCCATCATCGGCTCCCTCGTCCTGCCGATTCTGATTCTTTCCGGCGTCCTGGCCGCGCGTTTTTTATACCAGAAAGGATGGGTGAAATAATGTTAGACATACTGATCCAAAATGCAGAGGTCATTGACGGGACCGGCGCCCCCCGCAGGCGCATGGATGTGGGAATTCTCGGGACAAAGCTGGTTCTTCCCCCACCCGGTACAGAACACTTCCCGGAAAACTGCCCCAAAACATCCGATGGCTGTGACCGTCCAGATACGGCCGAGGCTCCCTTCGCCCGCAGAGTGATCGATGCCTCCGGACTCATCCTGTCGCCCGGCTTCATCGACGTCCACGGACATACGGATCTCTTTGCCTTCCTGGAACCCCTGTGCAGCGCCAAGCTCTGCCAGGGAATCACCACAGAACTTGGCGGGCAATGCGGGCTCTCCCCCGCCCCGGTCCGTGCGTCCCGATTCCTGACATACCGGGAATACTATAAAAACCAGGGCGCCCCCGTCTATCCGGAGGCGGAAACCTTCACCTCCCTGAACAGCCTGATGGAAACCCTGGAAAAGCTCCGCACCGGAATCCATATGGCGCTCTTCGCCGCCCACGGCACCATCCGCCTGGCCGCCATGGGCATGGAACCGGGGCCGCCGGACCGTTCACAGATGGATGCGATGGTCTCCATGGCAAGAGAAGCCATGGAAGACGGGGCTCTTGGTATTTCCTCCGGCCTGATGTATGCTCCCGGTTCCTTTGCCGGCAAAGAAGAGTTGACCGGCCTCTGCCTGGCGGCGGCTCCCTTCGGCGGAATCTACACCTCCCACATCCGCAATCAGGGAAACGGCCTGACAGGGAGCGTAAAGGAAGCCCTGGAGATCGCCGTAAGAGGCGGCCTTACCGCCAACATCTCCCACCATAAGGCAGTGGGCAAAAGCAACTGGGGGCGGGTAGCAGAAAG
>CAJUQY010000049.1 GCA_910588815.1 uncultured Lachnospiraceae bacterium
GGCTTCCCCATTCCACCAGCTGAGCTGGTGGTTGGGCCCTTGGGCGGTGAATTGTATTTTTCCTCGCACAATCTAGTATAGACAAGATGTATGTTCTTCTCAACCGGATTATCCTTTAGTTTTGTATTGCGGGATGCCCTTTGGCCATCCTCTTCTTGACTTCTCTCCGGAATCCCGGCATTCATCCCGCCTGTTCCTTCCCGGTCACAGAAGATCTGATGATCCGCCTTCCTGCCTCTCCCACAGGAAACCGAATCCTGGAATCCGGCAGAGAAAACGGAGCGTATTCCGAAAATCCCCTTCCAAATGCGGCAGAGAACCGACTTTCGGATCCCATAGTCCGTACCCTGGACGCCGAAATCCCTGTCTGCCCGATCGGGGAAGCCCTCTCGGAATGCCGGTGCGTCAAACAGGTTCTAGGAGAACAGGTGGAGATCCCTCTTTCCGTAGCCGCCTCCCTCCACCACAGGCTGGGAGCCCTTGAGCGCCGTGGAAATTTTCTGCTCTGCAGGGACCGCCTGCTTGCCGTCCGCAGGAAAGACACCCCCGTCTATGTGCTGGCCTTTGACATTGGCACCACCACCGTGGTCTCCTATCTTCTGGACGGAAAGACCGGCCGCCAGCTAAGCGTCAGCAGCATATTAAACCCGCAGACGTCCTACGGCGGCGACGTGATCAGCCGCAGCGAATATGCAGTCTCCCACGAGGACGGAAAGCTGACTTCCCTGATCCGCTCTGCCCTTTGTTCCCTGACTGAAGAAAACAGCAAAAAAGCCGGGATCACCCCGGAGGATATCTGCTTTGCCTCCATTGTTGGAAACACCTGCATGCAGCATCTGTATCTGGGCGTTTCCCCAAAATCCCTGCTCTGCGCCCCCTACACAGCCACGGTCGATGAGCTTCAGCTCCTCTCCGCCGCTTCCCTGGGGCTTCCGATCCATCCGGCGGCCCAGGCCGCCGTCTTCCCCTCCATTGCAGGTTTTGTGGGGGGAGACGCGGTGAGCGTACTCCTCTCCCTGCCGGAGTCTTCCTTCCAGGATCTGACTTTGATCCTGGACATCGGCACCAACGGCGAACTGGTCCTCGCAAAAGGAGATTCTCGCTATACCTGTTCCACCGCGGCCGGACCTGCTTTTGAGGGAGCCAGAATCTGCTGTGGAATGCGGGGCTCGGCAGGCGCCTTCGATCACGCCTTTGTGGAAGACGGAAGGCTTCAGTTTACCACCATCGACGGTCTCTCCCCGTCCGGTATCTGCGGCTCCGGCCTCATTGATTTGATCTGCTGTCTTCTGGAACTCCATATTCTCTCCCCCGACGGCCGCATAAACCCTTCTTCCAAATGGCCGGAGCAGACTGCCGCCCTCTACGGACACCGCCTCATAAAAAAAGAGAAAATCACCGCCTTTCTCCTGACGGACGATCCGGACGGTATCTATCTGACCCAAAAAGATATCCGTGAAGTTCAGCTTGCCAAATCTGCCATCGCGGCTGGAATCGCTTCTCTGTGTGAAGCCATGGGGGTTTTCGTAGAGGATATCCGGTCAGTGCTCCTGGCCGGCGCCTTCGGAAATTATCTTTCTCCCAAAAGCGCCTGCCGCATCGGCCTGATCCCTCCTGTCCTTCTGGGCAGAATCCAGGGAATCGGAAACGCCGCGGGGGAGGGAGCCAAGCTGGCCGCCCTCTCCCGCGGCGCCCTGGAGGCCGCCGAAAGACTGGCAAAAAATACAAAATTCCTGGAACTGGCCACATTGCCAGGTTTCCAGGACGCCTACCTTTCCCATCTCAATTTCTAGTACTCCGGTTTCTCTCCCAGTGAAATCCCGGTACTGCCTTACAAAGACGGCAGTACCGGGCCTGCGGCGGCAGGCCTCACCTCAGAAGGATCTTCCATTTGAGATAAAAGCTCTTTTTCCGTATCATCACCGCAAAGCTGACCACAAAATCCCACAGCATGATCAGGCAGAGGGTTACACCAAGCACTTTCAGTACCCGCTCATCGATTTTGGACAGAAATCTCAAGATCGGGTGAAAAAAGCGCCCCATAAACAACGTGATCATGGAGGCAAAAGCCGCACTGGTGGGAATGGAGGTGTATTTGGTGATATGTAAAGGAATTCTGGAATAATTCCAGTATTCGATCCCGCAAAGTTTTTCCACTACCGTTCCCAGCACGATCTCACCGATGCAGACAAAAAGCATGGCCCACAGAAAATATACGGCATATCTTCTGTATCTGGTCTCTTTTTTCCTCATCCGCCGCGGCAGGCTGATCTCTTCCGGCGTCCCAAACATAAAATACATGGCCACGACCAGCATACCGTAACCCAGGAGAAAAGGCGCATTCATGTTCCTGTTATTGATATAACCTTTCGTAAGGGCCAGCCAGAGATTCTCCACCAGAAAGCCGAGAAATGAAATCAGCGCGATCATCATCCCCAGTACGTAGATGTCCTGCCCGCAAAGCTGCAGAGATTTTTTATCTTTTCTGTCCGTCAGACTTTTTATCTTTGCCGTTCCTCTCGTTAAAACTTTCATGAACACTTCTCCTCACAGTTTTTCTTCTTTATAATGTACCACGGAATAGAGGAAAATTCAATGACAGATCGTTTCCCCGCCCTTTGCATTTGCACTTTCACCATTCTTCTGATATAATTGGGATGTCATGCGGAAGTATTCTAAAAAGGAACAATATTGCAAAAAGAAATATCTTTCTTTGAAAGCCATCCTCACAGTAGCCGGAGTAAATCTGATCGATATTGATGAAATAAAAGAATAAAATCTGTTCAGAAAGGTGATTTTTATTATGAGACAATTAAACTGGGGAATCCTAGGACTGGGCACGATCGCCCATGAATTTGCGGACAATATGGTAAAGCTCCATCCCATCTATGCCGCGGCGGCCAGAAGCCTCGATTCGGCGCTGGCTTTTCAAAAAGAATACGGCGTGGAACAGGCTTACGGCTCCTACGAAGAGATGCTCTGCGACCCGAAGGTGGATATCGTCTATATCGCCACTGTAAACAGCCGGCATTACAAGTGCATCATGGCCTGCTTAGAGCACGGCAAACACGTCCTCTGTGAGAAAGCGATCTGGGGAAATTATGAGGAAATGAAGACTGCCATGGCCCTGGCAAAAGAAAAAGGGCTGCTTCTCTGCGAGGGCATGACCATCTTCCACATGCCCATATTCAAGGAGATCAAACGGATGATTGCTGAGGGAAAGCTTGGAACCATCAAGTTCGTGGAGGCAGAGCTTGGGAGTCTCAAGGAGGATGACCCTGCCAACCGTTTTTTCAATCCGGATCTTGGCGGCGGCTCCATGCTGGATATCGGCACCTACGGCCTCTCTTTTGTGACTCACTTCCTCTCCGGAAACATCACCGATATGAACCATCTCATGAGCCCCTACCCCACGGGCGTCGACGAAACCTGGAGCATCTCCCTGGGGACGGATACCAAGGAGATCGGCAGCGTCAACCTGACCTTCCGGGCCAAGCTTCCCAAGCGGGGCATCATCGCCGGAGACAAGGCCTACATCACCGTCATGAATTATGTCCGGGCTGAAAAGGCCACTCTGGTCTATCCGGACGGCTCCGAAGAAACCTTCACCGTCGGTGAGACTGCCAAGGCCCTCCAATATGAGATCCAGGACATCGAAACCGCCGTTTTGACCAAAGACCACTCTCTCGCCTTCACCGAAAACACCATGAAGGTGGTGGAACTGATGGACCGGCTGCTCACCGCCGAGGGGCGGCAGTAGAACCGGATCCCATGGAGCGGAAGCTTCCAAAAGCTCCGTCTCCATGGGTCCCTTCTTTGCCTTCCTTCCACTGCCCCTTGGCGTCTTTTTGTCACAGATAATTGACCGTATAATGGACGGCTCCGTCTCGGTCAAGCTCCATCAGGATGTAAGAAGGCCTTCTGCCGTCCTGGCGCGGATAAGAAAGGCTTCCCGGATTGATCAGGTCCACCGGGCCGCTCCGGTCAACCACCGGCCGGTGGGTGTGGCCGAACATGGCAATCTGCACGCCCCGCTCCCTGGCCTCCTCCCTGAGGCGCTCCAGAGTAAAGGACACATTATAATAATGGCCATGGGTGAGGAGCGCCCGGTAAGCCCCAAACTCAATCTCCCGCTCTCTGGGAAGGCCGGAAAAAAAGTCATTATTTCCGGCCACCATCTCCACCGGACAGCCGGCGATTTCCCGGATGTAATCCTCACTTCCCTCCACGTCCCCCAGATGGATGAGCAAGTCAATCCGGCCGGCTTTCGCCAGCACCTTACACAAATTTCCGTTCTGCCTGTGGGTATCGCTTACCACCAGGATCCTCATCATTTGTCCCCCAATTTCTTCCTGAGCATTTCTTTCATGGCCTGCAGAGCCTTCCCCCTGTGGCTGATCTCATTTTTCTCCTCCGCGGAAAGCTGGGCTGTGGTGAGTCCCCGCTCCGGAAGATAAAAAATCGGATCATAGCCAAAACCGCCATCCCCGGCCGCCTCATAGCCGATCTGTCCCTCAATGGTTCCCCTGGCCGTAAGCATCTCCCCGCCCGGGAGGGCCGCCGCAATGGCACAGACAAACCGGGCGCTCCGCCCTTTACCTTCTACCCCGGACAGCTTGTCAATGATCGCCTGATTTTTCACCTCATAAGAGGTCTCCTCTCCCATATAGCGGGCCGAGTAAATCCCGGGAGCCCCTCCAAGGAAATCCACCTCCAGCCCCGAGTCATCCGCCAGGACAATCGTCCTCACCGAGGCAGTCCCGTCTTTGCTGGCAGCTTCATTCCCAAAAGCGCTCTCTCTGCAAAGCTTTTCAATGGCCGATGCCTTGATGGAGGCGTTCTCCTCAAAGGTAGTCCCATCCTCCACGATCTCGGCCGAAATACCGGCCTCCTTCATGGACAAAATCTCCATGCCGAGATCCGAAAAAATCATGCGGACCTCCCTCATCTTTCCCTCATTCGAGGTCGCAAACAGTATCCTTCCCTTCATTTCAAGCTCCTATTTTCTTCTGGTGTAAGCCTTTAGACAGACATTGCTGTCCTGCTCCGTCTCCACTCTTGTCCACAAACGGCCGTCGGCGCTGATATAGCCTTCGCCGTCGCTTAAATCTACCCGAGCCATTGCCTCATGCCCCCTGTTCTGATACTCGATGGCCACCGGATGAATGGAACCGGGCGTCCGGATAAATACGGCCACCGTAAACTCCTCTTCGGCCTTAAGCTCCACCGGTTCCGGCAGATCTACGGTGTAAAATCCCTTTTTACGAAAGCTCCCTCTGCACAGTGGCAATCCAAGCCTGAGAGTTTCCCACTCCCTGGCTCCATCCCATGCGTAGATCTCATACTCCGTATTCTCATCTGTGGCATAAAACCCCACCGCCTCCAGGGTTTCTGCCGCCTCTGCCCGGAACACATTGGCAAAATATGCCGTATCGTCCCCATAGCCCAACTGCCCCAGCCAGCCGCAAAGATCCGACTGATAGACAGCATCGTAATTGTCCGGCTCCTCCACCCTGGTGTAGACCAGGTTGTGGGTTCCTATATTGACATCCTCATAGGACACGTAAAATAATCCCTGGTCCCCAAACTGAGCTCCCCAGCTGTTTACACACAAAAACGCTCCGTCCTGTCCCGGCGTATAGGTAAAATTCTCTTTCGGATACTGGTCGTCCCAGCCGACAATCACAACATCGTGATTGGACGCCTCCGAACCGTTATAATAGTAGGCGAAGGTCTCCTCGTTGTAAAACTCCGACCGGCTCTCCTCATTCTCCATTCCCATATAGAGGGAAGTCTGAACGCCGCCGTGAAAATAGACCGCCCGTTTGACGGCGTCAAAGTCCCCGGCCCCCGGAATCTGAATCTCCTGTACATGCTTCACGGCCCGAAGTCCCTCCGGAGAAATGCCGTCCCCGTAGGGGTCGTCCTCCTCCCGGACCGGGCCCTGCCAGGCCAGCAGATAGGCCATAGCCATGGTGTAGTCCCCGCCCATGTCCTGATCCATGCCAAAACTGTTTTTTAAGGAGATATGATCCTCACTGAAATCCCAGTTCTCTTCCGGTAAAAGGGCGGATTCCAGGGCAAGCATCGTCGCAAAAGCCCAACAGGTACCCAGATCTCCCTGGCTTCCCACCCTGGGCAGGCGCCCGCATTCCCGATAATCAAACCTTCCCGGCAGAGGGTAAACCGCCTCCGGATCTTCTTCGCTCTCCTCCTGTTCCGTGTTTCCCTCTGTTTCGTCCTCCTGCTTCCCTTCTCCGCTTTCCCCGGCCGTCTCCTTCCGGTCTGTCTCGGTATCCGCTCCTCTCTCCTGGGTATAGGGAGCAAAGCCCGGCTGTTCCTCCCTTTTTTCCGCACCCAAAAAAGACCAGGGAGAGCTGCACGCCGTCATGGTCGCAGATAAAAGGCTGACCGAAAGCAGCCCGCATATCCATCTATATTTTACATTCACCTGTATTCTCCAATTTCACTTTCAAGCACGTTTACCGGATCCGTCTCAGTCCGGCCGCTTCCGGCGCGGCGGCTTCGGCCCAAGGAACTGATAAAAATAGGTCTTCATCATTCCGTTGTATATCTTTCTGTTCCGGTCTGCTTTCCGTCCCAGATAAGTTTCTGCCTCCTCATAGGCAGTGATCACATACTCCGACCAACAATCTAACTCTTTAAATCTCTCTCCCAGGGTCCGGTACAGGGCGGGAAGATTTTCCTTTTCCTCCAGCCGTTCCCCGTAGGGAGGATTGGTAATCAAGAATCCATATTTCTTCGGATGGCTCAAATCCGCCACATCCCGCCGCTGGAAATGGACGAGCGGTTCCACCCCGGCAGCCTTCGCATTTTCTCTGGCCGCCCGGATGATCCCTCCGTCCGCGTCATACCCCTGGATATCCGTTTCCACTGTAAGATCCACGGCCTCTCTGGCTTCGTCAAAGGCGTCATACCATTCTTTTGCTGGAATCAGATTTTCCCACTCCTCCGCCGCAAAAGAACGGTTCATGCCCGGTGCGATGTTCGCCGCCATCAGGGCCGCCTCAATGGGAAAGGTCCCGCTGCCGCAGAAAGGATCCACCAGAATCCTGTCCCCTCTCCAGGGTGTCAAAAGAATCAGGGCCGCCGCCAGGGTCTCCGTGATGGGCGCCCGGCTGATAAGCTTCCGATACCCCCGCCTGTGCAGGGAATCCCCGCTGGTATCGAGGGCAAGGGTCACCGTATCCTTCATCAGAAAGGCCCGGATCGGGTAAGGCGCGCCGTCCTCCTCGAACCAGCTCCTGTGATAAACCGTCCTCAGCCGTTCGACAATCGCCTTCTTCACCAAGGACTGAATATCCGACGGACTGAACAATTTGCTTTTGACAGATGTCGCCTTCGTCACCCAGAAGCGGGCCGAGGCGGGAAGATAATCCTCCCAGGGGAGTTCCTTCGTCCTGTCAAACAGTTCTTCAAAACTAAATGCCAAAAAGCTTCCCACCTTGAGGAGGACTCTCTCTGCCGTCCGAAGACCGATATTCGCCCGGCAGACAGCCTCCGCATCACCGATAAAGGTCACGCGTCCATCTTCTACCTGGCTGATCTCATATCCGAGATCCAAGATTTCTTTTTTCAATACGGACTCCAGCCCAAAATGACAGGGGGCGATCAATTCAAATGTCTTCATCTGGTACTCCTCTTTCCAAGCTCCCAGGCCAGTTACAGTACCATTTTAAAGCTTTCATCCCCCTATGTCAATGCTCAAATCCGCCGACTGCGGCCTTTACGTGAAACCCTTTCCTCTGAAGCTCCCGCCCGGCCATCATGGCCGCTCCGCCCCGTTCGCAGTAGAGAAGCAGAAGCTTATTCTTCGGCAGCATCTCCCAGGCCTCATCCATCAGCCGTTCATAGGGAATATTCCATGCGCCGTCCACATGTCCCTCCCTGTATAACTCCTTGCTCCGCAAGTCAATGATAATGCATCTGTCGTCGTTTTTATATCTGGCAAGCTCCCGAAAAGCGATTGTTTTAAGCTCTTCCATATTCCTTCACCTGTTTCAAGATTTTTCTGTTCTATGATGTAGTCAACGACAAAAGGGGAGTCCTTTTGCCGTTTACTATAAGATATTCGCTCTCTGTTCTCTTTGCCACCGAAAATCCTTCTATAATATCCATATCCAAATCATTTGGCGCACAGGTATATGTATGGGCGCTAAATCAAATACCCCGCAGCAAGCTGACGGGATATTTGGCTCACGGGCATCCGCCAAGGGGAGATGCATACCCGAAGGGTACTTGGCATGTCCCCCCTTGGCTCATTGCCTACATGAGAAAAGACGCCCGGCTCCTTTTAGTAATTGTTGCTGTTCTTGGAGCTGTTTTTCTGGCAGTTCTGAGAATTATTCTGGCTGTGGCAGTTCTGAGAATCATTCTTGGAACTGTTCGTGCTGTTCTTCTGGGAATTCCTCTGGCTGTTCTGAGAAGTTCCGTTCTGAGAGTTGTTCTGGGAGCTATTCTGAGAATAGTTTTCCTGGGTGTTTGAATAATTTTTGGTATTCGCCATGATCTTGTCCCTCCTGTCATAAATTGATCTTGCCTCGTTAGTATCCTTCGGGTTCCGTTTTTTTATTCATTTTTTGAAAGAAAAATCTTGACAATTAAAATTCTCCTGATTATAATAAATAGCGAAAGGGGATTTGCTTGCAGATTCTTTTTCAGATTTAACCCCTTATTAATTATTTATACTCCCTTCAAAGAGAAAACTATTATTCCCCTATGGTTTTCTCTTTCCTTTTATGGAGATTTTTATGACACAAAGAGAATTTTTAGATACACTGAAAAGAGCCTTGAACGGCCAGGTTCCGCCCCATGTGGTGACGGAAAACCTGCATTATTACGACACTTATATTTACGAAGAGATTGGGAAGGGCCGTCTGGAGCGGGATGTGATGGAGGAGCTTGGCGATCCCAGGCTGTTGGCCAGAACCATCATCGACGCCGAAGAGTCCTCCCGGACAAGCCGCCGGCGCCAGTCTTCCATGTACGCCGACGTCTACGAGGAGGATGAGGGAAGCAGTTATGGAGAACCTGTCCGAGGCGCTTTCCACCTCAATAAATGGGTGGTGTTCGGAGTTCTGTTCCTGATCCTTTTCCTCATCGGAATCACCCTCTTCTTCACCTTCCGGGCCGCCTTTTCCATTTTGTTCTCCTTCCGAGGAGTCTGGGTCTGGGCTGTCATTTTACTGATCATTTACAGTCTTTCCAGAAGGCGGTGACGCCAATCATTGGAATTTGGAGGATATTTTTTGATATGAAAGCAGTCATTCAGCGTGTCAGGCACGCTTCCGTAACCGTAGACGGCCGGATTACCGGCCAGATTGAGCAGGGTTTCCTGGTACTCCTCGGTGTCGGCGAGGGCGACACCAGGGCAGAGGTCGACCGGATTTCCAGGAAATTGGTAAATCTGCGAATCTTTTCCGACGAAAACGGCAAGATCAACCGTTCCTTAAAGGATGTGGGCGGCTCCCTTCTGGTAGTTTCCCAGTTCACTCTCTATGCGGACTGCCGCCATGGCAACCGCCCAGGCTTTTCCGATGCGGCAAAGCCGGAGGCCGCCGAAGCTTTGTATGAATATTTCATGGAAAAATGCCGGGAAGAGATTCCCACCGTGGAGCACGGAGTCTTCGGCGCCCATATGGATGTGGAACTTTTGAACGACGGACCCTTCACGGTGATCCTGGAGTAGGCTTCCTCCACCCGCCCGGCAATTATTCTTTGGAGCCCGTGTGTATGAACACCGCGACAGCCGACAGGTTGTCGCTTTTTTCATGCATGCGGCCGCCGATCCGCGAAAGCATATGGGAAAGCCAATCCTCCGGTTTCTCCGATTTTAACAGATCCGCCAGCATTTCCTCCTCCCACACCATCTCCCAAAAGCCATCGGTGCAGAGAAGAAACGCGGAGCGGTCTGCCCCTCCGGCTTCGTCCGGGAACCCGCCGCCCCCGGAATATGCATCCGGATATTCCACAATAAAAATATCCGGCCGCACAAGCTCGCTTCCTCCCAGTGCGCGGAGCACCCGGTTTCTGTCCCCGTGAAAACGAATCTGCCGCTCCGTGATTTCTCCGGATAAAACCGCCATCTGGGAGACACTGTGGTCCAGCGTGCGGAACTGAAGGCTTCCGTCCCGGAACCAATATAGCCTGGAATCTCCCACATGGACACTGGCCAGGCGGGAACCGTCGCACAGAAGGGCTGCGAAGGTGGTCCGCATCTTCTTTTCTTTTGTCTGCTGTCTTAATATTTTTTCATTCGCCTCTTCCACAAGGCGGAACAGATTTTCTTCTGTAAGCTCCGGCCTTTTTTCAAACCCCTCCAGAAAAGACTGCGCCGCCAGCCTGGAAGCCTCCCTGCCGCCCCCGTGTCCGCCAAGCCCGTCGGCCGTAAGGGCCAGAAAGCTTCCCCCAAGCTTCGCGAAACGAACCGTATCCTCGTTCACCGCCCTTCCGCCCGGGAAGGAACAGTCTGCCGCCCAAATCTTCATCTCTCTTCACTCCCGCTTAGCATCTAACCTCAAAGAGTTCATTTCCCATATAAAATCGATGGCCGGAAAAAAGCTGTACCTGCTCCCCCGGATTTAAACGTCTTCCGTCTCCCAAATATGTACCGAAGCTGGAATTGCAGTCCGACAGATAAAAGCTGCCGTTTTGGTATTCCAAAACACAGTGCTTCCGGCTGACGCCGGCCAAATGATCGGGAAACACCAGATTGCAGACGGACGTCTCCCGGCCAAACACGAAAGTCCCTGTCCCGCAGGGGAAGGTTTGTCCCGCATAGACACCTGTGAGGCATACCACCTTAGCCTCCCGTCCATAGTCCAAAGATGACGGTTGTTGAACAAAGGGCTGTTGGTTCAGAGGCTGCTGGTTAATGGGCTGCTGGTTAAACGGCTGCTGTTCCAAGGGCTGCTGGTTGAACGGCTGCTGACCAAAAACGGGAGCGGCGGCCGCCGCCTGCTCCGCCCCCGCAAAAAAGGGCGGATTATCCCACAAGGGGCCGGCGGTTCCATAGCTGTTCGTAATCGCCACCACCTGCCGGATCCCTTTATTCATAATCCAGAACAGGGCCGCCCAGGCCAGCACCGTCAAAAGAATGTAAAACAGATCCCCGAACACCGGTATGGGCAGGATGGAAATGCCGGAATTCCAGGCAAAGTGCAGTGCTACAGAAATTGCAAAACATCCCAAAAAGGTCGGATCCGCAAAATGGGCCGGCCGCAAATTCTCTCTTCCCTTGGCTAACGCCAGGGCCCCGCCGTAAAGAGCCGCCCATACCACGTGCCCTCCCGGCGCCAGCACACCCCGCAGCAGAATGTTGGATACACCGTATTCCGCCCCGCCCTGCAAGGTAATCAAAAAGGCATAGCCCAGAGATTCCATGGCGGCAAATCCGGCCCCGATGGAGCCCCCCACCAAAATCCCGTTGAGCCCGTACTTTTTGTCGGATTTCCGCAAAAAAATGGACAGGGCAAGCAGTTTTCCCGGTTCCTCGCAGAAAGCGGCAAAGGATGCATTTTCACTGCTGAGGGGCACCAATTGAAAAAACACGATGGAGATCACCAGCGAGATCGCCCCTCCCACCAGAAACATGAGAAGCACGCTGTAAAGCGGAATATTCCGCGGAATATTCATCTCCCAGTAAAACATCAACGTCGCCAGGGGCATGACAAAGGAGCCCACCATCAGAAAACCGGGATAGGCGACATCCGTATAATAGGCCAGCAGATAAAGGAGAATCGACACACAGATGCCGATCAGAAGCACCCTGGCAAATACCCAGGGCTTACGCCATTCCCGGAGCATTTCATCCTCTCTGGGCGTGCTCTGCCCGGTCCCCGCCATAAAAAGCCGTTCTCCGTCCGATTTTGGATGGCTTTTAAACACATCGGAAAATACACTTTTAAGCGTTAAACTTGAGGCAACTGCCTTCCCGAAAAATTCCGTGTTTCCCCCATAACGGGAGCTTACACCGCACACCGGACACCGCGCCGCCCCTTCCGGCAGCTCACTTCCACACCTGGAGCATCTCATTTCCTGTTCCTCCTATCTGCACTGCAGAATCACTGCAGTAAAATTATCCTGTTCCGGCTTCCTGTGGGAGAGAACTCTTCCCAGCAGGGCCTCTGCCATGGCAGGCGCCTCATATTCCGCTTCTGCCAAAATCTCCATATCGGAAAGGGTGCCGAACACTCCGTCCGACATCAGAAGAATTTTATCCCCTGCAAGAAGAGGGAAGCCATACAGACTCCGGTCAATCTTTTGAAGGGGATTGCTTCCGATATAACTGGTAAGTGCGTGCCTCTGGGGATCAGATCTGGCCTCTTCCAGAGAAATCTCCCCCCTGGCCGCCCGCTCGTCCAGTTCTGATCCATACACATGCTCTCTGTTTAACACGGTCAGCGTTCCGCTGCGAAGCAGACAAATCCGGCTGTCCCCCACCGACAGATAGTGAAGCCGTCCGTCTTTCACCCAGGCCGCCACCAAGGTGGAACCGCTCTCTCCCACGTGACTGCCCAAATGCTGTAAAACCTCCTCATTGGCCTCCTGCGCCCACTGGAGAAGCTCCAGGGGAATATCGTCCGGAAATTGTCTTTCCTCAAATTTGCCGAGCAGGGACGCCGTCACCATGGCGCTGATTCTTCCTCCGTTTTTCATTCCGCCCATGCCGTCGGCGACCACAGCCAGACACCCCTTCTGGCGGCTGACAGCCGGATCCGCAAAATCAGAGATGGCAAAGCTGTCCTGCTGCTCCTCCCGCTCCCCAATGTGTTGGAGATTTCCCACCAGGGCTACAGAAACCGGTACAGACATAACCGCCGCCCCGTTTTGTGGATACGCAGGCCGGGGGCGCAAATTTTCCGCCGCCTCTCCCCGCTCCTCACCCTTCTGCTTTTTCTGCCTCCGAAAACACAGAACAAAGATCAGGATTCCAAGGAGCATCAAAAATCCGGCCCCGGCAAACCACAGCCAGGCAGAAGCGCTGCCGGACTCTCCCGCCCCTGCGGCCTCCGTCTCCGGTATGCTCTCCATCTCCAGTGTCGTTTCTGTCTCCGATATGGCTTTTGTCTCCGGTGTGCTCTCCACCTCTTCGGCCGGGGCTTCCGTCTCCTCCATCTCTGTCTCTTCGCCGGAGGAGGGGAACTTCCAGAATCCGTAGCTGTGTTCTATTTCTCGTCCCACTGAAACTCCTCTCCGCATAAAGGAACAAACATGAGCGTCGTATTCCCCATTTCCAGCCGGTCATAAACCCTTAATTCATGAGCTGTCAGAAGGGGTTCGCCGTTCAGATAAATCAAATTCTGCCCGGTCCCCGGAACCGCGTAAAAGGATTTATGGCGGGCATCATAACTGATCACTCCCTGATTCTCCCTGGAAACAGCCATATCATTCTCCAGACAGATATCCGCCCCCTTCCTACGGCCGATAAAATTGTTGCCGCTGTGGAGGGAATAGTCCTTCCCCTTTTCGATTCCGTCCACGCACACCATCCAGCCCACCACCGGATTGACGCCCGTCTTCTGCTCTAAAACCGCAACTGTTTTCCGCTCCTGCTCGGGCCTTCCCACCCCCTGATGCATGGAGCCGTTTCCCATCCCGGCAGGCTGTTTTGGCACATTTCCCGGCCTCACAGGCGGCATGAATCCATTTCCCATCCCCGCCGGGCGAACCGGAATGTTCCCCGGCCCGGCAGGCGGCGCCGGCTGACTTTCTCCCCCCGCCTGCTGCACGGAAACCGCGGGGTCCGGCCGCCCGACAAAAGATCCCCCAGGAGCCAGATTCACATTCGCAGACGCCCCCTGACAGTACGGACAGCCTCTGTAAAGTGATGCGTCATAAAAATGTCCGTTTGGACAGCGTTTCATATCCATATGTTTTCCCCCCTCCTTAATTTAAAGTCGTCATGCGCATGGGCCCGTTTGCCGTGCCGCCCATCAGGTTGGTAAAGACAAAAGCACACTGATAGCCGTCCGGAACCCGGTAATTTAACGACAGTGTGGACGTCCCACCCTCCGGTATTTCCATAGGAAACTCATCCTTTTCCTCTGCAGCGCAGAATTTCATATCCTGCTCCTCATTGATGGCGATGACGATAAAATCTTCGCCGGACAGGGTAATCGTTTCATATGCATGGACAGACAGATGAATGAGCAGATCCCTGGAGCCATCCCCGTTTGCCCGGCCGGCAAATTCACCTGCGTGGAGCGCATAATCCATCGGCCACATCGTCTGATAGTCTCCCGCATCAAACTGATCAATGGTAACCTCCTCCATGTTTTCGTCAAGAATCTGCTGCAAAATCAAATCCTCTGTAGCCAGCGTTTCTCCCTGGTGGCTCAGAATATCGTTCCCGGCAGCCGCAGTCTCCGGTTCGTCCCGTGAATCCTTCGGTTCATCCATCCCCGCATCATCATCCTCCGGCAAATGAGCCGCACCGTCATCTGCTTCCTTTTCTCTGCCCTCATAAATCAAATTCGGCAGGCCGTTTTCTTCTATGGAATAAAGGCGGTGGATGCCCGACTCTCTGTTATAGATCACATAGTACAATATCTCTTCCACTTCATAGAGAAATTCAGGGGCCCTGGAATCCACCAGCCGTTCTCCGGAACCGTCCGTCTTGACCTGATAAAGGCCCGAATGCCCTTCCGAGCCTGTATAGTAGAGCCGGTCTCCACAGATGTTGAAGGCATCGATCTCCCCGGTATTTAAAGACTGATCCTCTTTCCCGTCTGTCTTCATCCTTCGCAGGCCATAATCCTCCTCCGGGTCCATGTAGTAGATCCAGCCATCCTCCACCAGATACTGGAATACATAATGGGTTCCCACTCTGCCAAGCCCGCTCCCGTCTGTCTTCACCTTGTAAAGCTCCTTCTGCCAGCTCTCAGAAGCATCCTTCGTTTTAAGAAAATACAGCCACCCGTCTTCCAGATTGATGCCGCTGTTGTTTCCGCTTACCAGCTGCTTATCCTGTCCTCCGGAGACGGTCATGCTCCTTATGGGCCCGTCATACTGTACATAATAGATCATCCCGTCACAGATCTGGAATGCGGAAACATTCTTTCCCCCGACTTTCTCCGCAGGCTTCTCCGGATTTGCCATGGGAATCCGTTCTATGATGCCGCTGTCACCGAGATAATAAATCCAGTTCTCCCACAGATTCACATAGCCGATGTGCGGATCCTCCGCCGTCTTCCATGTCCCGGTTTTGTCCATGACCTGGAGGGTGCTGCCGTCCACACTGCTATAGACAAATCCGGAAGAAGAGGCCGCCACCGCCCCGAAATTGCTGATATTTCCATTGCTGTTGCCAAGCAGCCCTCCCTTTCCCTTCGGAAGAAGCAGGAAAACCGCCGCTCCGCCCAGCACACAGACGAGGGCCAGAAGTCCAATGATCAGCTTTTTCTTTCCCCCTGAGGGCTTTCGGCTGACATCCCCCAAAGTTTTCGGTTTTTGATCAGAAGCCGGAGGAGACGGAACCACGGAATCTGGTACCGGCGGCCTTGGGTTCTGCTGACTTGTACTCTGGTTCATCCTGTAAAGCTCTTCTCCCAGCGCCTCCACTGTCTGGTATCTGTTTTCCGAATAGAGGGCCAAGCCTTTCATAAGAGCGGCATCCTGCCCCGCCGTCGTCCCTGCGCCAAGGGCCGACGGCGGCTTCAGCTGATCCCATCGCATCCGCTCCATGGGCTCTGGCGGTATCTCTCCCGTTATGCACCGGTAAATGGTGGCGGAAAGGGCGTACACATCCGTCCAGGGCCCCTGCACCCCCTGGCTCCGGTACTGTTCCTCCGGGGCATATCCCGGTTTCAACAGCACGGAAAGGCTTTTTTCCCCGGAAGGGGTCGTCTCTCTGGCGGCCCCGAAATCCAAAAGCTTCACCATCCCCGCCCCGGTAAGCATAATATTGTCCGGACTGATGTCCCTGTGGATCAGACCTGCTTTATGTATCTGGCTTAAGGAGGCTATAACCGGCCGCATCAGCTCTAAGACCCGGTTTACCGGAAGACGCCCGCCCGCCTGGTCCACATACCGGCGCAGGGTCATGCCGTCCAGATATTCCATGACAATATAAGCCGTATTGTTTTCCATGAAAAAATCTCTGACTCCCACAATGCCAGGCAAAAATTGAAATTTTGCCAAAATCCTGGCCTCATCCAAAAACTTCTTTTTTCCCCGCTCGTAAAATTCCGCTCCGCTCCCCACATGGGCGATGACCTGGCTGTTCCCTCTGGTCACAACCCCGGAAGGATAATACTCCTTGATCGCCACTTTGAGGCCCAGATTCAATTCCGCCCCCTCATAGGTAATTCCAAATCCCCCCTCCCCGATCACCCGCTTAATCATGTATTTCCCATTCAGAATTGTATCTGGCGGAAGGTGATGCGGCGCCTGACCGCTCTGTACACCGGAATTTTTTTCCATAGCTTCTCCCATCGATTCTCCTCCAATTGTTCCTGCATTACCTGTCTTCCTAATTTTTCTTTTTATCTTATCATATCACCCCCCTTTTCCGCAAGATTCCCAAAATATTTAGGCATCAGAAAAAAAATCAACTTGTCCGCCACATACAAATATGTTAGACTAATGTATAATTGTGCCTTGTTCTATTTCACCGCAAAGGAGGTCTGTTCTGTCATGCCCATTGAACCGCAAGGCGGTCTTCCCGGTGAGTTTCTTCTTCTTTTCACCCTCGTGATCTGGATGCTTTTTTTCATCATCCGTCTGGGCAATCCCGGAAACATGATGAACCGCTGGTGCTTTATCACCGGCATGATCTTCAGCATCGGTGTTTTAAAAGAATATCTCTATTTCACGCTCTGTCCCTGGCTGATGAAGATTTTTCCTGCTCTGCTTACGGAAAACAGAGCCTTTGCCGTCTATTCCTCATTGACAGCATTTTTTTATTACTTTTCTATGCCTGCCGCCCTTGTGCTCGGCATGTATTTTGCCCGGACAGAGGATGTCTTCCCCAGACTTTTTTCCTGGTTAAAGCCCTGTGTATTCCTTCCCGGCATCCTCATGGGCTTTTTGTATCCCTACCCTCAAACCAGGTATTACCAGCTTCATGTCCGCGCCTTTTTTCCTGCGATTACTGTCTATAACCTGGTTTATGCCCTCATCCTGACCTGGCTGTTCCTTCATACCCTGCGCAGAGAACGGCAGGAGCCTTATTACCGCCAGAAGAAGGTTGTAGCGCTCTTCACTCTGATCCCGATCTGGTACTGGATCGTAAGCGCCCTGTTGGTCCATTCACTAAACCTGCACCGGCTGTTCAAAGTCTGGCAGGGAAATTTTTTGATTCTTTTGATTCTGTTGATCTATTTTCTCTGCCGTGCCTTCCGGGACGGGATTATGGGAACCAGATTCCGCCATGAGGTCTTTGACTGGGACAAGGACGGACAGATGATGAGCCAGAGTGCCAGCTGCGTCCGGCATCTTTGCAAAAACGAATTGGCGAAGATCGACTGGTGCGCCAAAAACCTGAAATCTTCCTGTTCCAAGGAAGAAAACGGCGAGTACGCCCGCATCATCCTCCGTTCCACGGAGCATTTAAAAAACTGTATGGAAAAAATGCAGGCCTACTCCCAGGAAATTTATTTAAAAAAAGAGTTCTGCTCCATGCAGCAGCTTTTCTCCGCCTGCACCAACGGGTTTTCCCGCCTGTACCCCGGCATTTCCCTGGAAATTTTTTGTAGTCCGAATTTGTTTCTGCTGTGCGACCAGGAAGCCATGCTGGAGGTTTTCAACAACCTGGCAGGCAATGCAGCCGACGCCATGGACGGTTCCGGGACACTTTCCATCAGGGCAGTCCCTTCCCCCGGAAACAAACAGCTTGACATTTCCTTTTCTGACACGGGAAAGGGAATACCCCCGGAACTGCTCTCCAAGCTTTTTGAACCGTATTTCAGTACCAAATCGTCTTCGGACGGACATATGGGGCTGGGCCTTTATTTCTGCAGACGGGTCATTAAAAAACACGGCGGCCGGATTACCGTGGACTCTGCCCCGGACGCCGGAAGCATCTTTTCCCTCTGCTTTCCCCGGAAATATGTGGAAGAGCGGAAAGAAGCCGATTCCTGAAGGATCAGCCATACAGGGGTACACAATTGTTAAAAAGAAACAGGAGTGTCTTGAATACCATGGAATTTGATTTTCTGAAGCCCAAAAAACTGCGGATTTTCACAGTAGAGGATGATTCGGATTTTGCCTTTCTCATCCACACCACCCTGAACCGGGAAGACGATATCGTCGTGATCGGACATGCGTCCTGTGAGGCCGAGGCGTTCCAAAAGCTGCCCGGGCTGAAACCGGATTTGGTGCTCATGGATCTGAACTTATCGTCCTCCCCCTCGGACGGCATTGTGACCGGTCGGCGCATCCGCCTGAAAACAGACGCCAGACTGGTAATCCTGAGCGGCTATGAGGATACCTCCATCGTCGTAAATGCCTGCAAGCAGACTTTCGCCTCCGGCTATCTTTTTAAAAGCCAGTTTGAAATCCTTCCTGATGCACTGAAGCGGATGTCCGCCGGACCCACTCCCCAACTGGCCCTGATCCGCTCTCTGATCTTATCGGATCTATCGGCTGCGGAACAAACCGTGCTGGAACTGATGCTTGGGGCAGACATCACCCTCCACTCTTCCGCCAAGACCATCGCCAACCAGAAAAGCAGTATTCTGAAAAAACTGGGCCTCCGCAGTCAGGAGGAACTCCTTCATCTCTTTCGGTACTATTAAAATCCCAAACTAACTCCGCCGCACAGGCGCCGTGCGGCCCGTGCGCCACTTCAGTGGCATGTTTCCTCTGCACGGGCCTGTGCACATAAAAAAATCCTGCCTATGCAGGATTTTTCAAATTCTTCACGCGGCAGAGAGGATTCGAACCCCCGACACCTTGGTCCGTAGCCAAGTGCTCTATC
>CAJUQY010000050.1 GCA_910588815.1 uncultured Lachnospiraceae bacterium
GAAGCGATACATTCCATTTTTCTGCGGCTTCCTGTGCCGTCATATATTCAAACATAACTGATCTCCCACTGTGTACTGTATATAGTATAGCCCTTTGCGGAGTTTGTGAACCTGCCCCAAGGTCTAGGCTGCCAATGCGGTTGCCCCGTACCCAGCCATACATGGTATTTTCTCTTGATTATAACTCAAATCCTTGAGAATGGGCTGTCAACTTTTTTATACCACATCAATAAGCGAAACAAATAAGCGTACCACTATTTCTAATGATACGCTTATCCTAATTCATTTCTTAATCAAGGTCAATATATACCGTTACGGTAGTTTCTCTCCATTTTATTTTATGATATTGAAATGATTATAAGGCTTTCATTTTCTCTAATTTTTTCTGAACTTCTCTTCCTCGCATATTATAGCAATCCATTCATTCCTCGTCTGTCATATGCTGTATCATTTCATAATTATATTCTCGTGGTTTATGAATATCTTCAATAGTAAAATTGGGACTCAAAACAGGTTTTCCATCATTACCCTTCCTACAGACTCAGAACACGCTCCTGAAACTTTTCCTTACTTTCCATAATCTATAAGGTTCGTATTCTCCATACGCGCTGGGGCGGCTGAGCGTAACCAACTACACACCGTTTGCTCCTATCTGTTTTTGTAACTTTCTGGTAAAATCCGCCAATGCTTTGCCATGTCTGGTCTTTACTGCAATACAGCCTTTTTACCAAATTGTTTCCATGCTCCACCTCTACACACTATTATGAAGTCCTTTTCGGACACCCTCGATCTCCTGGAGTTCCTCCGGTCCTCCACTCCCCTCATCCTTCCTTCTGCCCTGGAGCTCTTTTTCCGCTCCACTCCTTTTACCATACAATCTTTCTTTGCATTCTCACTGGCAGTCTGAAACAATTCCTCCTCACCGGCATCACACATTCCCTTTTGAATATTTGCCGCAAGAGAAAAACACCTGTCTTCAGTACTCGCCTATTTTATTGTACCCAAAAAAGTCCCCTGCTACTTTTTCTATAAAGTAACAGAGGACTTTTCTTTATTCATATCTGTAAATAAGTAAATTACTATTTACTCAGCTTCCAGTGTATTACTTGCTGTTAATAGCCGCCTGTGCTGCTGCCAGTCTTGCGATCGGCACGCGGAACGGTGAGCAGGATACATAGTTCAGACCGATCTTATGGCAGAACTCCACGGAGCTGGGATCTCCGCCGTGCTCGCCGCAGATGCCGATCTTCAGGTTGGGATTGGCTGAACGGCCTTTTTCAGAAGCCATGGCAACCAGCTGGCCGACACCTTCCTGATCCAGCTTCGCAAAGGGATCGGACTCATAGATCTTGTTCTCATAGTAAGACGGCAGGAACTTTCCGGCGTCGTCGCGCGAGAAACCGAATGTCATCTGGGTCAGGTCGTTGGTACCGAAGGAGAAGAACTCTGCCTCCTCGGCGATCTGGTCAGCTGTCAGGGCCGCTCTGGGGATCTCGATCATGGTGCCCACATGGTAATTGATGTAAGCGCCTTTCTCCTTCATCACTTCCTCGGCAGTGGCAATGACTACGCTCTTCACATATTTCAGCTCTTTCTTCTCGCCCACGAGAGGAATCATCATTTCAGGAACGATATCATAGCCCATCTCGTCCTTGACTTCGATGGCAGCCTCGATAATAGCTCTGGTCTGCATCTTGGCAATCTCCGGATAGGTGACGGCCAGACGGCATCCGCGGTGGCCCATCATCGGGTTGAACTCGTGGAGCTCGTCGCACTTCATCTGTACCTGCTCGGCAGTCAGGCCCATATCCTCCGCCAGAGCCTTGATGTCCTCGGGATCGGTGGGAATGAACTCATGAAGCGGCGGATCCAAGTAACGCACAGTCATGGGACGGCCCTTCAGAGCCTTGTACATGGCTTTAAAGTCCTCCTTCTGGAAGGGGATCAGCTCGTTAAGCGCCGCCTCTCTCGCCTCCACCGTGTCGGAAAGGATCATCTTGCGGATCTTCGGAATCCGGTCGGGTTCAAAGAACATATGCTCCGTCCGGCAAAGTCCGATACCCTCGGCGCCTAATTTCACCGCATTCTCCGTGTCAGCAGGCGTATCGGCATTGGTGCGGACCTGCAGCTTCCGGTACTGGTCTGCCCAGCGCATGATCCGGCCGAAGTTTCCGCCTACGGAAGCCTCCACGGTGGGGATGTCGCCCTTGTAGATCTTTCCGGTAGTGCCGTCTAAGGAAATGAAATCTCCCTCTGTGAAGGTATAACCGCCCAGCTCAAATTTCTTCTCTTCTTCACTGATCTTAATTTCTCCGCAGCCGGATACGCAGCAGGTTCCCATACCGCGGGCAACGACCGCCGCGTGGGAAGTCATACCGCCGCGGACCGTCAGGATACCCTCTGCCGCGTGCATGCCCTCGATATCCTCCGGGGATGTCTCCAGACGGACAAGGATAACTCTCTCGCCTTTCTCATGGGCATTCTTCGCATCCTCCGCGCTGAAATAAACCTTGCCTGCAGCAGCGCCGGGAGATGCGGGAAGTGCGCTTCCAATCACCTCGCCCGCCTTCAGGGCCGCAGTATCAAAGGTGGGGTGAAGGAGCTGATCCAGAGATTTCGCCTCGATACGGCAGACAGCCTCCTCCGGTGTGATCTTTCCTTCGTCTACCAGGTCGCAGGCGATCTGGATGGCTGCAGGAGCCGTTCTTTTTCCATTTCTTGTCTGAAGGAAGAAAAGCTGTCCCTCCTGGATGGTGAATTCCATATCCTGCATGTCACAATAATGCTCTTCCAGCTTGTTGGCAATCTCCATAAACTGGCGGTAGCACTTGGGAAGATCCTGCTCCAGCTTAGTAATCGGCTGGGGCGTTCTCACACCTGCCACCACGTCCTCGCCCTGGGCATTGATCAAATACTCGCCGTAGATCCCCTTCTCACCGGTGGAGGGATTTCTTGTGAAAGCAACACCTGTGCCGGAAGTATTACTCATATTTCCGAATACCATGGTCTGCACATTGACCGCGGTGCCCCAGTCGCCGGGGATATCATTCATTCTTCTGTAAACAATGGCGCGGGGGTTGTCCCAGGAACGGAATACAGCCTTCACGGCCTCCATCAGCTGAACCTTGGGATCCTGAGGGAAATCCTCGCCCATCTTTTCTTTATAAACAGCTTTAAATTTAGAAACCAGTTCCTTCATATCGTCGGCCGTGAGTTCCGTATCAAAGTGAACCCCCTTCGCCGTCTTCACTTCGTCGATGATCTTCTCAAAATAGGACTTGGGAACCTCCATGACCACATCGGAGAACATCTGGATGAATCTCCGGTAAGAATCATATGCGAATCTGGGATTTCCGGTCTTCTTCGCAAAGCCCTCCACAGAAACATCGTTTAAGCCCAGGTTCAGAATCGTGTCCATCATGCCGGGCATGGAAGCTCTGGCGCCGGAACGAACCGATACCAAAAGAGGGTTGTCCGTATCTCCGAACTGCTTGCCGTTTTCTCTCTCCAGCCATTTCAGCGCGTCAAAGATCTGTCCCTGGATTTCCTCGGTGATCTTTTTACCGCTGTTGTAATAATCCGTGCATGCCTCTGTCGTCACGGTAAAGCCCTGGGGAATCGGAAGACCCAGATTGGTCATCTCTGCCAGATTAGCGCCCTTGCCGCCGAGAAGATTGCGCATGTCCGCATTACCTTCTTTAAACAAATATACCCATTTTGCCATGTTTCTAACTCCCTCCTGTGTTTTTAGACGTTAACCAGCAGGTTGGCACGCCTGCTGATACTAGTATAGCACAGAATCACTTGTCCGCAAACCATTTTTTTGCCATTTCTTATAATTTTTGTATATTTTCCGGTACAATATTTGGTGATAATTTATCAAGTCACCCCTTATCCAGCATTTCCAGAACCTTTTTCAGCTCCGCCGTCCCAAAACGGTAACTCTCATTGCAGAAATGACAGGAAACCTCTGCCCCATCCCCGGAAGCGATCATATCCTCGAGTTCTTCTCTTCCCACGCTGATCAGGGCTTTTTTCACCCTCTCTCTGGAACAGTCGCAGAAAAACCGGGCAGGGATTCGTTCCAAAATCTCCGGTCCGAATTCTCCCAGAACATGGGCAAGAAGTTCCTCCGGCGTCTTTCCCGCATCCAAAAGGGCCGTGACAGACCGGATCTCACCCAAACGCTTCTCCAGCTTTCCGATCACATCCTCACCGGCCTCCGGCATCAGCTGAATGATAAATCCGCCCGCCTGGCGCACCGTATTTTCCCGGTTCATAAGCACACCCAGGGCCACCGAAGAAGGCGTCTGCTCCGACAGGGCATAATAGTAGGTGAGGTCCTCCGCAAGTTCCCCACTTACCAGATCGATCTGTCCCGAATATGGTTCCTTTAATCCTATATCCCGGATCACGGTCAAAGTCCCCCTGCCCACGGCCCCCGCCACATCGAGCTTTCCGTCCGCCCTGGCGTGGAGAAGCACCTCCGGGTTCAGGACCATGCCTTTCACATCCCCGCGGGAATTGGCCGTGACCGTAATCCCACCGATGGGACCGTCCCCCTTCACCCGCAGAGTCAGCACGTCCTTCTCCCCCTTCATCATAACCCCCATCATAGCTCCGGCCGTAAGAAGCCGCCCCAGAGCCGCCGTCGCTGCGGGGCTTGGGTTATGTCTTCTCCTCGCCTCCTCCACAAGATCCCTTGTAGTAGCTGCAAATGCGCGGATCCTTCCCTCTGCCGCCGTCGCCCGGACAATATAATCTCCGATCATCCTTCCCTCTCCTTTCTCCCCGGTCTCTCCCTGTTCCTGCCGCATTTAAGAATCCCTCTCCTTTCCCCGCTCCCTCGCGATCACATAGACCCGCCCGCTCGTCTTTCCCGGCGGCTCCCTGGTAAATGCGTCGTAGGCCGCAACAAATTCCATCCCCGCCTCCGAAAGGGCCTGTCCGACCTCCTCCATGGAATAGGCCCGCTGGTAATGAAATTCTTCCTGCTTCCGGTAAAGGCCGCTCTCTTCCTTTATAAAAAGAGTCAGCCCGTACTCATTGATCTTCTGCTCCTCGTCATAATAATTGTCCCAAATAAAGCTCTGATCCTCCCGGTTCTCCGCGATAGTCCGCTCCCCAAGAAGTTCCCTGTACTTATATTCCGTATTCAGGTCAAAAATAAACAGCCCGCCGGGATCCAGATAATTATTGACCAGGCAGAAGGTCCGCACCATATCCTCATATTCCGTGAGATAGTTCAAAGAATCACAGACACTCACCACCGCAGCCACGGTACCGTAGAGCTCAAACTCCCGCATATCCTGCAGAAGATACAGGATCTCCCGTCCCGCCTCCTCCCGCTTTTCCATGGCGGCGGCCAGCATTTCCTGCGAATTGTCAATGCCGATCATATCATAGCCTGCCCGCGAAAGAAGCTCCGTCATACTTCCTGTACCGCAGCCAAGCTCAGCCACCAGCCCGCCGGTGCAGCCGTATTCCCTCAAAAGCCCGGTCAGATAGGCACACCATTCCTCATAAGGGACATTGTCCATAAATGCATCGTAAACCTCTGCAAATGAAGTATAAGCCTCCTGGCCCTCATATCCCATTCCGAAACCACTCCCTTCTGCCTCTCTCTCTGTAACTTAATCTTCTCTCCTCTTGTCACTCTGCCTCTGCTTTACTTCTGTTCCACCAGGCACTTCTCCCGCCACTCCCCGGTAACATACCTCCTGAAGGACAACAAAGCCGCCAAGGTCCAGGAAAGCCCGGTGGTGAGCCAGATCCCCCACACACCCGCCGCCGAATTCCCGGTCAGAATGAGGGCCAGCCCGATACGGCTCACCGCCTCCACGGCGCTGTTTTTCATGGGATAGACCGTATCACCCGCACCGCTTAAAAAATGATGAAGGGCCTGGACGGCGCCCATGGACAGAAAGAAGCTTCCCGTAATCCGGATCCCCGCCGCCGCAAGGCTTACCATCTCTTCATCATCAACCAAAAGTCCCATGAGCGACTCTCCGAAAGCCCCAAAAAGCACCGTAAGCCCCAGGGACACCGCCAACGTAATCTTAGCCGCCGAAGCCGCCCCCTTTTTAGCCCGCGAGGTATCTCCTGCTCCCACATTCTGTCCCGTGAAAGCCGCCACGGCAGAGCCGATTCCCAGATACACATGGCGGATCAGCGATTCCGTCTGGCTGGTCGCCGTAAATGCGCCGATGGCCGTCACGCCAAAACTGTTGACCATCCACTGGAGGGCACTCCCTGAGCCATAGACGAATAAATTCTGAGCTCCCGCCGGAAGAGAAAGGCGGATGGTCTTTCTGAGCATTTTCCCATCCGGCCTGGGGCTTTGGAATGCCTCCCTGAAATAAGGAATCGTCCAAAAGGCATAAATCAGGCAGAGGAGAGCCGCACCTGTCTGGGACAAAGTACTTGCCAGGGCCGCACCGAACACTCCCATGGGGAACCACACCACAAAAAGCAGATCCAGGACAATGTTGCAGACACTGGAAAACACCACAATGAGCATAGGAACTCTGGAATTTCCCAGCGCCCTAAGGACCTGAAAGGCAGAAAAGCAAGCGGCAATAGAGATCTGCCCCGCCAGGTAAACCTTCATATAAACAGCAGCATCTCCCACAAGAGCCGACGGCGTCCCCAAAAGCTTAAGAAGCGGTTCCGTAAATATAAACGCCAGCACCGTCATGAGCGCCGCCTCCGAGAGAACCACATAGGCGCCGTTGCGTATGGCGCTTGTCACGCCCTCTCTGTCTCCCGCCCCATAATGCTGCGCTGTCAGGATACCGATCCCCGTCTGCGTCCCGATAGAGAGAGACATAAACAGAAAGATTAAGGCTCCGCCGGCTCCCACCGCCGAAAAGGCCTCCGCTCCCACGTACCTCCCTACAATGGCCCGGTCCGCCAGAATATATAGCTGCTCCACCATATTTCCCACAATGGCAGGCGCAGCAAACCGAAGCAGGAGCTTCGTGGGACTGCCCTTCGTCATGTCCAAAATCTCCGCCATCTTTTTCTCCCCCGTATCCTGAATTGTTTCCGCCCCGTCTCTAAAACCTCAGCGCCGCGGACCGGCCGCCGGTCATTTCGGAGCATCATCCGGTTTATTATAATACGCTTTCCCCAAAGGGACAAGAGGGCTCTCCATGAATTTCCTTATTTTGGCTTTCGATCTTTTGACCTTCGCAAGTAATACGAAAAGAAGGCAGACAATAAAAGTGCCTAAAAAAAAATCAAAAAGAAGGTATAAGCTTTCTCTTTCCGGGCATACTTAAGATAGTACCAAAGAAAAAAGAAATACTTATCCTCCCCTTTTGATTATCCCCTCACTGCCAATGCGGCGGTGGGGGGATTTTTGTCTTGTCTCTCGTCTTGTTTTCCCGTGTCCTTTCCGATCTTTTCAACATTCATTTCCTGTACAGAATCCGAATGGAATTCAGCACGCAGATCATAGCCACTCCCGTATCCGCAAACACTGCCGCCCACATAGAGGCAAACCCGCAGAGTCCGAGAATCATGACGGCCACCTTAACGATCAGGGCAAAAATCACATTCTGCCAGGAAATCCGTCTGGTCCGCCTAGCGATTCGGACAGCCTGGGGGATTGCTTCCATAGCGGAGGTCATGAACACCACGTCCGCCGCTTCCAGGGCCGCATCCGCACCGCTCCCCATGGCAGCTCCCACGTCCGCGCCCGCAAGCACCGGCGCATCGTTGATCCCGTCCCCCACGTACATGACGGGCCCGTAAAGCTCCCTCAAACGACGAAGCTCGGACAGCTTTTCCTCCGGCAGAAGCTTCGCCCGCACCTCATCCAGTCCGATCTCTCCTGCCACCGCTTCTGCGCTCTCTTTCCTGTCACCGGTCAGCATAGCTGTCTTCACATTCAGCTTTTTTAAGCCTGCGAGAGCCGTTTTCGCATCCTTCTTGATGGTATCTGAGACCAGGATCTTCCCTGCATAGACACCGTCAACCGCGAGAAAAACCTCCGAACTTGCCGCAAAGCCCTCCTGCTCCTCCACAAAAACCCCGAATCTGTCCAACAGCTTCCGATTGCCGCAGAGAACCTCCTTTCCCTTTAAAAAGGCACGGATCCCGCATCCCGCGATCTCTTCCATATGTTCGGGCTCCAAAAAATCCACGCCTCTCTTCTGAGCTTCCTGGACAATACTTGCCGCAATGGGATGAGTCGAGTACCGCTCACAGCCTGCTCCAAGTCTGAGAAGCTCTGTCTCTCCCACTGTCCCGCTATTCGCCGGAATGAGCCTTTGGACGGCAAAATCGCCCTCTGTAATGGTTCCTGTTTTATCCATGACAACGGCCTTCACGGTACTCATCGCTTCGATGGAAAGACCTCCTTTAAAAAGGATTCCCTCCCTGGACCCTGCCCCGATCCCGGAAAAAAACGCCAGCGGCACGCTGAGCACCAAGGCGCAGGGGCAGCTCATGACCAGAAAAGAAAGGGCCGTGTAAATCCAATAATCCCAGTCCCCTGTCATCAGAGAAGGAAGAAGAGCCGTCAAGCCGGCAACGATCACCACCACAGGCGTATAAATTTGGGCAAACCGGGTGATAAACCGGTCTATTTTCGGCTTACTGGCCGCCGCATTTTCCACAGATTCCAGAATCCTGGTGACCATGGATTCCTCCAGCACTTTTTCCACCCGTATCTTAAGCTGTCCGGAGGTATTGACACAGCCGGAAGTAACCGCGTCCCCCTGTGCAAGACGGACCGGAACCGGTTCTCCGGTAATGGGAGACGTGTCGATCCGGCTCTCTCCCTCCACGATCACACCGTCCAAAGGGATCCTGTCGCCGGGCCGCACAAGCAGGAGATCTCCTACCCTTACTTCCTCCGCCCCGATCACCTGAACCTCTCCGGCGCTTATCACATTCACCACCTCCGGCCGAAGATCCACGGCATCCATGATCTGACTCCTGCTCTTTGCCACCGCACGCTCTTCAAAAAACTCTCCGATCCGGTAAAAGAGCATGACTCCCACCGCTTCCGGGTAATCTCCGATGGCAAAAGCCCCCAAAGTCGCAATGCTCATCAGAAAATTCTCGTCAAACACATGGCCCTTTGTCAGATTCCGCAGAGCCGTCCACAGAATCTTCACTCCGAGAAGCAGATACGCCGCCACATGGATCGGAAGCGTCACCATCGCCGGAGAGACCGCGTGCTCCAGGATCACGCCGGCAAGAAACAGCGCCGCACCGGCCAAAAGTGTGAGCATCGTTTTCGTCTCCCGCTTCCGCCCCGTCTGTGCTCCCTCCGCCTTCCCTTTCGGCTGCCGGCCGCTCTGATACACCACCCTCACATCCGGCTCGATGGAGGTGCAGATCTGCTCAATCTGAGGTATCAGTTTTTCCGGTTCCTCCGCCTCAAGCCGAAGCTGCTTTGTCGAATAGACGATCGTGGCAGAGATCACCCCCGGAAGCCCTGCAATTTTTTCCTCCATCTTGGATGCACAGTGGGCACATCCGAGATTTTCCAATATATAAATACGGCCCCGAAATCCATTAACCGGTTCCGCTGATCTCTGGCACACACGAGAATGTTCGCCTCCATGGCTATGATCGCAGCCGCATGCCCCCTCTCCGTGATGATGCCCGTGGTCATGGCCGCAGCCGCATACCCCGGCTTCTTGATGATGATCATGCTCATGGCCGCAGCCGCATGCCCCCTCTCCGTGATGATGCCCGTGGTCATGGCCGCAGCCGCATGCCCCGGCTTCTTGATGATGATCATGCTCATGGCCGCAGCCGCAGTCCTCCGGCTGATGCTCCAAAATCCGTATGATGCGCCTCATAGCAATCCTCCTTTATCTCCAGGTCTGTCTGGCAAACCATAAAACAGACATATGAACATATGCTCATGTGTCTATTTCAATCACGGACATCAAGGATTGTCAAGTTTTTTTTACCTGATGGGAAAGCCTGGTACAAAATTGACCGGTCAGTTGCTTATTTCCTTCTTCTTCCCCCTTCCCTTTTCTTTTCCTGCTTCTGTCTCTCCTGTTCTTTGCGCGCTTCGTCGCATTCCTCATCTTCTTCTGTCAAGCAGGGACTAAAAAGATTTCATTTATGTGGAGACGGTGGTGTGGAGATTTGCGTCATATCCTCCGAACTTCCAGACAATCTCAATTCTGTTCGCCGGATAGACAATGACTTTTTCTATCAGCTTTTCTTTCATATCTTCCGTCAATTCTTCCTCCTCCAGAAATGCCATAGCCTGATCAGCTTTCCTTTCGGAGCCTTCCTGTCTGGTTTCCGCCCCCTGGAGCTGCCGAAGAGCTGTAACTTCCTCTTCCATTCTCTCCATATCGGCATCATACTGTTTTTTCTCATTCAGGAAAAGCTCTCTTTCCAGTTGTCCGTCAGCATATTTATCATACAATGCAATCCAGCTTTTTTGCGCTGCCTCAATTGAGCGCATTGCGGCATGGATTCTGTCACTGACAGATAAGGGAGAATTTCTCTTTATGGCCTGCCTTGACAGCTTATTACGTTCAAGAAATATCTTGGCTTCTTTTTTGACAGAAACGAGCACTGCCATATCCGCATTTTGCTTATTGATCTCAATGTCCCTGCAATCGGTATCCGTCTTAAATAACCTCTGCCTGCAAAAAACGGTTCCACAATGGGCATTATACAGCGCTCTGCCACAGCAGCCGCAGTAATAAATATTTTTCTTTTTTCTGCTTTTTGCCGTTTTCTGCTGCTTCAGGGAAGACACGGCTCTGATGTACTGCGGATAAGTGACGATAGGCTCATGAACGTTTTCGACCCTTACCCATTCCTCTTTGGGACGCCTTACCCGTTTTCCACAGGCGGAATCCATCCTTGTTTTTAGCTGTACCATTGTCCCGGTATATCTTTCATCCTGTATGATAACTTCTATCGTACCCGCTGTCCAATAACACAGTTTTTCCCTATTGTTCCACTGCCTTGTATCCCCTCTGGAACGGTATAGTTCCGACGGGCAGGGTATGCCCCTGTCATTCAGCGCCTTTGCAATCAGCGTCGTTCCGGTTCCCGCCAGCTTCATAGCAAAAATCTCTTTTACGACCGCCGCCTCTTCCGTTTCTATGACCAGCCTGTGCTTATCTTCCTCTGACTTTCGGTAACCGTACAGGGCACAGCTTGAACGATACTTCCCCTGCTCCGCCATGCGCCGCCATGCGATCCGATATTTCTTTGACATCTCCCTGCTGTAATAATCATAGATCAGGTTTTTGAACGCCACATCCAGGCCCCCGGTTGTACCATCTGCAAGCTCGGCACTATCGTAATGATCGTTTACGGAAATAAACCGTACTCCCATAAAAGGGAACATCTGCTCCAAATAATTTCCCAGTTCCACATAATCCCTGCCGAACCTTGAGAAATCCTTCACAATGATACAGTTAATCTTCCCCTTTTTGGCAAGCTCGATCATTTCCGTGAACTGTGGTCTATCGTCGAAGCGTGTGCCGGAAAAACCATCGTCACATTTCTCAATGATCTTGCAGCCGTCAAATTCTGTCCTGCTTTTGATGTAATCGCAGAGCAATGCCCTCTGGGTCGTGATACTCCCGCTTTCCTTTTTAGAAAGATTCCCAGGCACATCACCATCTTCCATGGAGAGACGGATATAGAGGCAGATTACATATTCTTTTTTTGCCATCAGACTGCCTGCTGCATACATGTGATCTCCTTCTTTCTGCATTTTGCCAGTTCCACCAATTAATCATTTTCCATTCCCTATAAGTTCCTGAACTTTGTTAAAAAGTTCCCGGCTCACGATCGGCTCATGGGTTCCCGCCACATAAATACGTTCCGATTTCTGCAGCGTGTGCCTCTGCATACCCTTGTACATAACCCCTTTCTGTATTCCCTGCTCCATATCGCCAACATAGACCGGATTAACAATCATAACAGTGATCGTTCCGGCTCTCCAAAGGCTGTTGGCATACCGTCCGTTTTTCGTCAGTCCTTTTTCATATTTATAACGCATCGGGGACGCAATTCCTTCTTCATTTAACATACGCGCAATACTGGCATTTCCAATCCCCTGTGCCTTGCACTTAAAAATCCTCTTCACAATGTGGCTCACTTCCCGGTCAACAATGAGTTGGTTCTTATCCTTCGGACTTTTTTTATATCCATATGCCGCCAGACTCCCTATAAACTTTCCCTGCCGCTGTTTGACCTCAAGGGCAATGGAAATCTTCTTTGACAGATCTTTCGCATATGCCTCATTGATCAAATTTTTTAACGGCACGATCAGCCCGCCATCCGTTACGCCCGCATTCATACTGTCGTAACCGTCCGTGACTGCAATGAAGCGTATCCCAAAGAACGGGAATATCTTTTCCAGGTAATCCCCGGCCTCCAGATAGTTCCTTCCGAATCTGGAAAGATCTTTTACTACAATACAGTCAATCTCCCCTGCCCTCATGTCTGCAACCATCCTCATAAACTCCGGCCTGTCAAATCGAGTGCCTGACACACCGTTGTCTATGTATTCTGCCGTCAGCCTGAGATAAGGCTTGTCCTCCACATAACTTCTCACCAGGGATAACTGGTTCTCAATGGTGTCACAATCCGTTTTTCCGCTGTCCTCCACGGACAGCCTTGCATAGACCGCCGTCCGGTACAATTTCAACTCCGTTTTTTCCTGCGTCGGTGCTTCCGTAATGCCTAATGCGGAAGGCTTTCTGCTCTTCCTGGCCATTTATACCGCCTCCTTTTCATCAGACTTCCCGTATACGGCCGCATATTCCCTGCACTCTGCAAATCCATCCGCAAAGTTGTACGTGACCTCTATTCTGTCAACAGTGTAGACAAGAATGCGTTTTATCATCACCGCCGCCGCATTGCGGTCTAAAGATCTGATATTCCGGTACTGTTTAAACTTTCTGATCCAGTCGTGCATGTCAGTCTTCTTCTCCAGTATCATCTCCTTTTCCCGCTCATAGGAGGTGACTGTCCCTTCCGCCTCCCCGATCCGGCGGTCATATTCTTCCTTTATCTGTAAATATTCTTTTCGGGAAAGGATGCCGTCCTTGAAATCCTCATATAAGCTCCGCTTTCTTTTCTCTGCCTTTTCCAGTTCCGTGCGTTTTCTTGCGATACGCTCCTCGATCTTTGCCACGTCTGCCTTTAATTCCGGCGCTTTTTCAATGGCCTGCATTGCTGCCTCCAGGGTAAGGACCTGCTCGATCTGTGTCTGCAACAGACGAAGAACGGAATCCGTCAATGCGCTTTCCGCTATCCGGTGCGGGGAACACACAGTCTTATCTTTTTTGTTGCCGGCGCAGACATAATACACGTATTTCTTTCCGCCCGCCGGAACCGTCTTTCTCACCATCGTCTCCCCGCAGTCTCCGCAGTAAAGCAGTCCCGCCAGCGGAAACAACACATCCCGGTTCGGGGCGATCCTGGTATCCTGCTTTAAAAGCTCCTGTACCAGATCGAAATCATTTTTCGGGATGATCAGCTCGTGGGCATTTCTTACCTTTACCCACTCCGCTTCCGGCTTCATCACCCTCGTCTTGATCTTATAATTCGGTGTCGTCTGCTTCCCCTGCGCAAGCACTCCGGCATAGATCTCATTCTTGAGGATCCTGAGCACCGCAGTGCAGCTCCATTTCGCCTGTACCCCTTTTTTGAACGTTGTCTCTAAATGTATGCCGATGCTCTTTTTGTACTCCATCGGGGAAAGGATCCCGTCTTTGTTCAGCCGGTCTGCGATCGTCTGCTGGCTCATCCCGCGCAGTTTCATTGCGAAAATATCTCTCACGACACCCGCCGCATATTCGTCAATGACAAGCCGGTTCTTATTCTTTTTGTCCTTGAGGTAGCCATACACGACAAATGCGCCGATGTACTCCCCCTTTTTCCGCTTCATCTCCAGGTGGCTCCGGATCTTAACGGATATGTCCCGGCAATATGCGTCGTTTATGAGATTTTTGAACGGGACCACCATGTCGCCGCCGTAACCGCCTGCCGCAGTCACACTGTCGTAATCGTCCGTCACGGCGATAAAGCGCACGCCAAGCATCGGGAAGATCTTTTCGATATACCGCCCCGCTTCAATATAGTTCCTTCCGAAACGGGACAAGTCTTTTACAACGACACAGTTGATCAGGCCCTGTCTGATATCCTCCAGCATTCGCTGGAAATCCGGACGGTCAAAATTGACGCCGCTATACCCGTCGTCCGCATACACAGAATGAACTTCAATTTCAGTGTGGGATTTCAGAAAGTCCAGGATCAGAGCTTTCTGATTGGAAATGCTGTCGCTCACGAGCCCGCTGCCTGCCGGGACATCGCCATCCTCCCTTGACAGCCGAAGATAGATGGCTGCCTGATACGTTTTAGGATCTCCGTCTTTTTTCCACACTTATTTTCATTTTCTCCAATCTTTCCCATTTTTTATAAGGACATCAAAAGTTCCTCGAACCGCTCATTCAGAGAAACTCCATTCTCCGTATAGCTTCCCTTGACAATGATGTTTCCCACACGGAAGCAGTACGGATTCTTCACCTGCCGGATAAATTCTTCCCGCCTTTCCTGCCGGGAAAGTCCCTCCGCGATCTTGATCTCCCGGATGTCCACAAGCTCCTCCGGTTTTACGGTCCGCACATCCACCGCTTTCATCGCCTCCAGCTCTTCTTCTGAGATTTGAAGCATGTTCTATCTCCTTTCCTCACCATACACTACTATATTTATTCTTTCCTTGGATTGTCCTATGACATACGGCTTCCGTATGATCGAGTAGGGAAGGAGCATCCGCCCCTACCCGCCGCTCCTGCGGCATATTCCTCTGTGCGGGCTTGCGCATAACAAAACCGGGCATATGCCCGGTCTGAAAGGAGTTTTCTTCTTTTGTCAGGCAAATAGTGTCTCTCTCGCCTTTAAATATTCTGTAATTTCTAATCGCTCCGGTTCAAATTCCCCGTCCAGATAATCAGATACCAGAACTCTGGAAAATTTCTGCCTGTACATACCAAGAAAGTATTCCCCATATCTCGTAAGGATCAAAAACTCATTTTCATTTTTAAAAGGGGAAATATAATAGAAATCATCTTCCTTCCATTGATAAAATCCAGAACGTTCTTCATCATCAAAGGATACGATTTTAGTCCTGTCATCCCAAATATCTATATAAGCCGTCCCTTTACTCAAAAATTGTTCTGATCTTTCTGCCAATCCCCTTTCATAGACAGACATTCCCTGATTTTCTGCAACACAATATACCAAGTTCCCCTTTTCCAGCTTAGCATTATATACATCCTTTTTCAGTTTCTCTGTCTCTCCGGTCTGCAAATTTAATTCCATTAAACAATTGCTGTCTATCCGATCAACATAGTAAAGCTTCCCCTCAAAAATCCCCAAGAGATCGTACCCCGGCCTTGTATATTCTCTGGCCTCTATTAACGTTCTTGCCTCCCCATTCTCCAGATCGATCTCCAGCAGCTCTGTCTGCACTCCCTGATAGGAGCCGTCTTCCTCGAATCTATTATTATTTGTAACCAGATAAACATGACCATCATAAAAAATCTTTTTCCCCCATGACATTTGATGATCATAAGTACCAAGCTGTTTTACATTCTCTCCGTCCAGATCCGCAGTATAAAGCTTTGTTCCGCTTCTACTATCACAATAATAGACGGCTCCTTTATGATAACCGATCCAATCTGTACCGGCCGCCAAAGCGACCGCTCCGCATTCCTCCGTTTGATGCTTACAGTTTGGTTTCGAACAAAATGGCAGGTATTCCTCTATCTGATAGTCATAGAATGCAACCAGCCCGCCATTTTCTAAGACTAATACACCATCTTCTCCTATACAGTAATTGGACTCACAGATCGTTACATTTTGGCCGATTTCTTCTTTCCTCTCCTTTTTTCCCGGCTCTTCTTTGCACCCAGCAAAACATGCCATTGCCAGAAACAATCCACTAAAGAATATCTTCTTCAACATTCTCTTCATATGGCCCCGCTTTCTTATTGTGCCTGAAACAATTCCAACTGTCGGTTCATTTCTTCTATGATCCTGGAAAGTCCTGCCTTTTCAAACTCTGTCCGACAAATTTCCAATGCTTTTTCGAAGCTTTCTCCCTCTCCTATCAGCAATCCATAATTTTTTTCATATACCTGTAAAACATTTTTCATTTCATCTTCCACCATACTGCAGTCAAATTCAAATCCTGCCTGCTTCGTAACTGGGATCTGATCCAAGATTTCTTTTAATTCCCTTCTTTTTTGTACCGAATCCGCTGCTGTCGGTATTGTAATCTGATTATTTCCAAAATAACATCTTCTGGATGCATCAAACAAATCAGATATCGGTTCGGCAATCCCATCGATCACCCGATAATTTTCATTCTCTACTCCATACGCCAACAGGTTGGAAAATTCTGCATCCGAATAAATCGCTCCTAATAATTCCGCTGATTCCTTCTTATGTTTACTATTTACCGATATAGCTGTCACATATCCCCATCTGCAAAGGGGATTATCCCCTTCTGTACATTCTACTGCCTGTAACGAAATTTCCGGATCCACCCCATATCCGGCATACATCTCATTAACGGCAGCCGCTTTACTATAACTATAAACCTGATTCACAAAAAAGGAACCGTTTTCATAACTATTTGATGACACTGCTCCAATTCCATATGACGCTAGTTCATACCAAAACTCCATCCGCTCTAAAAATACAGGAATCTCTAAATTGCTTTTTGCAACAAGCGTTTCTCCCGTCGTATCCACCGATATGATCGAACAGATCGTATCTTCATACCCCCAAAACCGAAAAGGTCGCCCCACATCTCCTGTACCAAATCCGGCCGCCTCATTTTCGCCTTCAAAAACCTCCTGGAGCAAAGGTTTCAGCTCCTCTATTGTAATTGCTTCTCCCAACTCCATTCCATATTTTTTCAAATATCCTTCATTAAAAACAAAATATTGTTTATAATTATTCCAATGATTCAAAAGACCATATATCTCCCCGTTCACCCGGAGAACTTCCCAGAATTTATCTGGATAAATCTGATGCAGAGACCCTCCTGCCTCTATGTAACTGTCCAGGGGCTCCAGCATACCCTTTCTGGCAAATATACTATAGAAATCATAATATCCCACCTGGGCCGGAAATCCTACAATGTCATATTCCCCTTTTTGAACAGCCTCCTGACAGCCTTCCATATACGCCTTGCAATCGGCAGTCCCGCTTTTCATAAATTCTTCCATATATTTATCAGACGGATCTATCGCATAAAAATCCACTTCATATGGCAATCCCTTCTCTTTTAAAAATTTATTAAAACTTTCCTCCATTCCGTCCGGAATCGGATACTCATATACCGCCCAGGATAATTTTATCGTTTCTTTTTCGTTCCCGCAGGCGGACAAAGCCAGTACACTTATGATCAAAAATATTCCTATAACTATACATTTATTTTTTCCAGCCACGATTTTCCCCCCTCTTTTTATAAAAGGGCCGTCGCTTTCCAACAGACTTTAAAAAAGTGACAGCCCTCTACATTATGCATCTACTATTACTTGTATCTGCCAACAGACACTACACACTTAAAGTCACTACATACTGGTTTCCATCTGTCGGCCGCCTGGATGCGCGAATACGGAGAGTGGCTGTTCTGCCTGTAACACTGGTGTTACCATATACACTTTTACTTCTCAATGTAGCATTTCCGGTAACTGTCACTGAACCATACTTACCGCTGCCACTTGCCGCAAATGATGTCAGCCCCCATGCCAGAACCATCATCGCAGCTACCATTGTTACCCATAATCTTTTTCTTTTCATGTTCTTTCCTCATTCTTTGGATTTGTTTTTTCGGAGTTGTGGCCACCAACTCCATTTTATATTAATCACTGCTCAATACCACCACCAATACAATCCAGCTAAATCATCTTTGTAGTACAGTATCTTCAAGTGATAGGGGGAATCCCCCATTCCCTTTATCTGATGATATAGCTTCCCTCCACGTCAACAGCTCCATCATTTTTATTTTCCACAAATACCCGGTATTTTCCGGTCTGATCTAACGAAAACTTATGCAAAATATCACCCTTTTCCCGGACATACCGCTTCGTGCCGTCCGGCTCTATAATGCCGGCATTTACGTATTT
>CAJUQY010000051.1 GCA_910588815.1 uncultured Lachnospiraceae bacterium
CAGGATGCCGGATAACATCCGGTGGAGGCGACTCCAAGGACAGTGCAACAGAAATGTACCGCCGGCCCCCCGCCGGTAAGGTTGGAAGGGCAGTGTAAGAGACTACCGCCCTCCTGGCAACAGGAGGGGCATATGTAAACCCCATCCGAAGCAAGACCGAACAGAGAGCATAAGGCGGCCCGTCTGCTCTCGGGTAGGTCGCTTGAGCCTGCCGGCAACGGCAGGCCTAGATAGATGGCCATTCGCGACAGAACCCGGCTTATAGTCCTGCTCAAAAAAGACTGACGCATGTTTCGTGCTTCAGTCTTTTTTGCCTTATCCACATTTTTATAATTGAGGGAGCCGCTTCATCACCTCCGCACCGGCTGCGCCGATCACAATTCCCGCAACGCATCCGGACACCAAAAGCACAGGAAAGTAAGAAACCAGGGCCGATGTCTCCAAAATTGCCGCCGCAACCAAAAGCTGTCCCAGATTGTGCATAACTCCTCCGGCCACGCTGACTCCCACCATGCCAAACCGTCCTGTCTTTTTTAAGAGGATCATCATGATCAGGCTCAGCGCACAGCCCGCCAGGCTGTAGAGCATCGTCATGACACTGCCGAAGGTAAGGCCGGCGAGCGCCACCCGGACCACGGAAACCAGGACGGCGGAGCTGTTCCCCATCCGGTAGAGGGCCGCAAGTACCACCAGGTTGGCGAGTCCCAGCTTGATCCCCGGCACCGGAACCGGCACCATAATCACGCTCTCAATATAGCCGAATATAAATGCAAGGGCAATCAGAAGGCTGTACCTGGCTGTTTTCTTCGTATTCACGTTCCTGTCCTCTCTCTGTATGATTCTGTGGCTTCCTGTTTTCTATCCTGCTTCGCAGGAATCAACTGAATCTCCATAAAAAGTCCTCCGTCCTCTCCTGATATAAGGCAAAGCGAAAAAACATAAATTTCCTTTGGGCACCCGTGTACATAAAAAATGCGATATCGTCACTGTGCCACCGCATCCACCCCGCTCCTCTCTCCTCCTTCGATGCGGACAGTGACTTTGTGGGGCAGGCAGATGATACTCTCTCCCTGATACCGGATGGCACTCTGATTCACGCAGAGCCTGTCGGGGCAGTCCGCCTCTGTCACCTTTGCAAATCCGTTTTCAATAACCAGGCGGTTGGTTCCCTGAGATGTCATGATCTCTTCCGTCCGGACCTCTGTCAGAGAGTACCTCGCCGTCTCTTCCCCGTCGATTTCAATCACCACAAACGCCCCTTCCTCTCTGGTGAAGCGGAGAAACATCCAAAATCCGATGGCAATCACGAGTACGCCGGCAATCAGCCAGATATCCAAACGTTTTTTCATATCACTCTTCCTCCACTTTCCTAATCTTGATAATCGTGCTATACTGTAAATGTTTTTCCGTACATCATGCCCGCTTGGGTATCCCTTTCGGAGGTTATTCCATGAATCGATTTTTCCGACAAAAAGGCTTCCGCCCCATTCTGGTTTTATGCACCGTTCTCCTTTTGGTTTCCGTTCTCCTTACTGCCTGCAGGCAGGCCTCTTCGCATGAAGCGCAAGACATCGGCTCCGATAAACAAATTTCGAAAACCTCGTTCTTTTTAAACACCGTCGTAACTATTACCCTGTACGGTACGGAGGAGGAATCCCTGATCGAAGAGTGCTTCCGCCTCTGTGACGAATACGAAAAAAAACTGAGCCGCACCCTGGAGGGCAGCGAGATCAATGCCCTGAACCGCCGTGCCAGGGACACCGCATCCGAAGAAACCCTGGATCTGATCGAAACCGGCCTCTCCTACTGCGTCTTATCGGACGGAGCTTTCGACATTACCATCGGTTCCTGCTCCTCCCTCTGGGATTTCACTGCCGAAGCTCCGTCTGTCCCGGAACCGGAATTGCTGAAAGAAGCTCTCACCCATGTGGGCTATGAAAAGCTCTCTCTCTCCAAAAATCAAGTCCTTTTCTCAGATGATCAGACCATGATCGACCTGGGAGCCATTGCCAAGGGCTATATCGCCGACAGGCTGAAGGATTTTCTGGTGGAAAACCAGGTGACATCTGCCACTATTGATCTGGGCGGAAATATCCTCTGTGTCGGGGACAAGCCTGACGGCAGCGCTTTCCGTATCGGTATCCGGCAGCCCTTCGGCGATCAGGGAAGTCCCATGCTCGTGGTTCCGGTCTCCGGCTGGTCTGTGGTCACTTCCGGCATCTACGAACGGTATTTTGAGGAAGACGGAACGCTTTACCACCATATTCTAAACCCGTCCACCGGATATCCCTGCGAAAACAACCTGCTCTCCGTTACCATCTTAAGTGAACACTCTGTAGACGGAGACGCCCTTTCCACCACCTGCTTTTCCCTGGGCTTAAGCGACGGGATGGCCCTCATCGACAGCCTGGACGAAATTTACGCTGTCTTTGTCACAGACGATTACAACATCCATTATTCCGAAGGGCTCACTGACCGGTTTGCAATTTCCGAGCCTTATTCGAGATAATCGCCCCCTTTTTCTAACGAAAATCCCGGAGAAAAGCAAAATGCTTACCTTTCATCCGGGATTTTATCCGTATATCCTTATGCCCCCGTACCAGAAACATCTACAGGCTGAGGCTTTCCCTCAATCCACAGAATCGCCTTCTTCGGGCACTTCTCGGCACAGGCTCCGCAGCCGTTGCATTTCGTGTAGTCAATGGAGGCAAGATTGTTCTCCACCGTAACCGCACCGTTCGGGCAGTTCTTTGCACAGAGGCCGCAGCCAATGCATCCCACCTTGCAGGCCTTGTTCACGGCGGCGCCCTTCTCCTTGTTGGAACACTTCACCGCCGGCTGGCTGGCGGCAGGCTTGATCTTAAGCAGCCCCCGGGGACAAACCGCCGTACAGGCCGTACAGCCGGTACATTTGTCTCGATCCACTTTCGCCACACCGTCTATCACATGGAGGGCATCAAACTTGCAGGCGCGGGTACAATCCCCGAGACCGAGGCAGCCGAAGCTGCAAGCACTGGGGCCGCCGGCGATCCCAGTCGCCGCCGCACAGGTTTTAAGCCCTTGATATTCAAACCGTTTTCCGCAATTCTCACCGCCGTTGCAGGCCACATATGCCTTAAGGCTGGGGCCGCTGCCCCCCGACTGGCCCATGATCCGGTTGATGGCCTCTGTCGCCCTGCTGCCGCCAGGGGCACATTTCGATGTGGGCGCGCCGTTCTTTACAATAGCCTCCGCATAGTCGGAGCAGCCGGCATAGCCGCAGCCGCCGCAGTTGGCTCCCGCCAGGCATTCTGCCACCTCGGCGATCCGGGGATCCTCATAGACAGCCATAAATTTGGAGGCCAGCACCAGGATCGCTCCGCCCGCCAGTCCCAGGAGGCCAAGTACCACTATCGCTAATAAAATCGGACTCATTTTTTCCTCCCCCTCACATAAGAGCGTTGATGATATTTTCCACCAGGCCGCCGAACCCCATGAAGCTTAGGCTTGTGATCGCCGCAGAAACCAGTGTGATCGGAAGCCCTTTAAAGGATTCCGGCGGTTCCGCATTCTCCACCCGCTGGCGCACGCCGCAGAAGAGAAGCATTGCCACCAGGAAGCCCACACCTGCTCCTATGGAACAGATCAGCGCCTCCGCATAGGCAAAGCCGAAGCCATAGGCCGCCATATCTGCCGAGTAATTCTGGACTGCCAGGATCGTAACTCCCAGCACACAGCAGTTGGTGGTAATCAGGGGCAGGTAAACGCCCAGACTTTTATACAGGGCAGGGATATAACGCTTTAGCGTAATCTCAATGAGCTGTACCAATACCGCAATCACAAGAATGAAGATAATGGTCTGCATATAGGCCAGACCCTGCCGGTCCAGAAGGAACATCTGAAGAGGAAAGGTCACTGCCGTGGCAATGAACATGACCACGATAACCGCCAGCCCCATGCCCACGCTGGAATCCAGCTTTTTGGAAACGCCCAGAAAGGGACAGATTCCAAGAAACTGCACCAGCACGTAGTTGTTCACCAGAATCATACTGAAAAAGATCGTTGCAAATGTCGCTACACCTGAACTCATGCCTCAGTCCCCCCTTTCCCGTCCTTCCCCTGGCTGCAGGCGGAATCCGCATGGCCGCAGCCGGGACAGTCGCCGCACATCTTCCGCTCAATGGGATGATTGGTCTTCTTTTCGATCCAGATACAGAGGGCCATCAGGCAGCCGAACACGAAAAAGCCGCCGGGAGCAGAGCCTACCACCGTCATCTTCTCCACAGAATCAGGAATCAGCTTGATACCAAGCCAGGTGCCGGAGGCAATGATCTCACGGATGCTGCTCATGAGGAACATAACCAGGATATAGCCCACGCCCATGCCCAGCCCGTCAAGAGCCGAATCAATCACCGTATTCTTGCAGGCAAACATTTCTGCCCGCCCAAGAATAATACAGTTTACCACGATCAGGCTTAAGAATACGCCCAGGGTTTTGAAAAGCTCCGGCATATAAGCGTGAAGCACCATTTCCACCACCGTCACGAAAGTGGCGATAATCACAATATAGCAGGGGAGGTGCACTTTGCTGGGAATCACCTTCCGCAGGGCGGAGATCACAATGTTGGAGCCGAGGAGCACAAAGGTCATGGACAAGCCCATGCCCAGAGCGCCGGACACCGTGGTTGTGACGGCCAGTGCGGAACAGCAGCCGAGCACCAGACGGAGTACCGGGTTCTCCTTAATAATGCCGTTGGTAAACACCTTCCATTTACTCTGTTTTTCGTTCATGTCACTCCACCCCCTTTATTTCCCGGTTAAAGCACGCCATGGCGCTATTCACCGCGTCAAATACCGCGCTGCTGGAATAACTGGCGCCGCTTATGGTGTCCACCGGACTTCCGGCCGCCACTTCATTGGAAGCGTCCCAGTCAAGGAAACCGTTGTAGAAATCCGAAGCGCCCACCTTGCTGCCGATGCCGGCTGTCTGGGTGGAAGCATCCACCTGAATGCCGGTGATGATGCCGTCCGAGTCAAAGGCCACATACACCGTCACATCCTTGCCGGAATAGCCGGGGGCCGCCGCCTTCACAGCCGCCTTTCCGTCCGCCGTCCGCACGGCGCTCTCCACACCCTCTGTGGTGGTTTCCAGATTGGTCAGGCCATTGGCATCCGTCCCTTCCGGAAGTACCGAGAGGAACGCTTTCTGAGTCGCCTGAAGTTCATTCTCCGCAATCAAAGGCGCCGTCTTATCATTGAGCCATGCGAGCAGGGCGCCGCAGGCTACACAGATGACTAAAAGCACCAGCACCGGGGAGATAATACTCTTGTAAACACTCTCTTTTGCGCTTTCCGCCGTATTTCCCATTATTCCTTGCCCCCTTTCCCGTCTGCCTGGGGAGCAGCTTTTTTCGCTTTTTTCTTTTTCACAAATCCAAGGGGAATCTGGTGGCTCCACTCGTTAAACCAGGGGGTCAGCAGGTTTCCTAAAAGAATCGCATAGCTTACGCCGCCGTTCATGCTGCCGAAACGGCGGATCGCAAAAACGATCACACCGATAAAAATGCCGTACATGACACGTCCCTTGGCATTGAACGGACTGGTCACATAGTCCGTCGCCATAAAGACCGCACCGAATAACAGGCCGCCGCTCATGACTTCTACCAAAGCGTTGTGGATGCTTCTGTCCGCAATCAGAGCCAGGACAAAAACCGTCAGGATGATGCTGGCCGGAATGGAAATATTGATCACCCGCCGGATCAGAAGATAGGCAAGTCCGAGAAGAATGGCGATGGCACAGGTCTCGCCGAGGACGCCGCCCCGGATGCCGATCACCATGTCGATCAGGCTGACCGTACTCTTATCCACCGTTGCCGCAAGGACCGTGGCAGAAGAAATCGCATCGGCCACACCCTCAGGATGGACATAGTTCGTCATAGAACCTGTAAAACCCAAAAACAGGACAATACGCCCCACCAGGGCAGGGTTTGCAAAATTGAAGCCCAGGCCGCCGAAAAGCTGCTTGGTAATGATAATCGCCACAAAAGCGCCCACGATACAGATCCAGAACGGCATATTCGAGGGCATGTTCATGCCTAAGATCACGCCGGTCACGCAGGCAGAAAGATCAGACACAGGGATCTTTTTATGTAACAGCTTGCAGTACACATACTCAAACGCCATACAGGCTGCCGTAGTCACGGCTATTACCATGAAAGCCCGAAAGCCGAAAATCAATGTCGCCGCAATAATACAGGGGATCAGAGAGATTAGCACATCCCCCATCAGTCCCTGGGTGCTTGCCTTGTCCCGGATATGGGGAGAAGCAGTTACAATGAAACGTTCATCCATGATTTATTTTCCCCCCTTCTCTCTTTTCGTTTTCAGATACCATGCCTTCGCAAGCGTCGTATTCTGCGAGATCAGACGCTTGGCCGGACATGCATAGGTACAGCTTCCGCAGGCAACACAAAGATCCACGTTGCATTTCTCCAGCCTGTCATAATCCTTCTGCTCAAAAGCCTCCGCGATATGCACCGGCTCCAGTCCCATGGGGCATGCCGTGATGCAGCGGCCGCAGCGGATACAGGGCCCCGGTTCCGGAATCGAAGCCTTCTCTCTGGAAAACAGGATCAAACCATTGTTCTGCTTGAGCACAGGGAAATCCATCCCCGGCGAAGCGCCGCCCATCATGGGGCCGCCGAAAATCACTTTTCCCAGGATTACTCCCTGTTTGACACCGCCGCAGGCCTCCACCACGTCCCGATACAGAGCGCCGATAGGTACCTCAATATTCTGGGGCTTCGCGATGGCATCACCTTCCACCGTAAGACGCTTGGTGACAAGGGGAATTCCCGTCTTCATGTATTTCCCCAGAGTGGAAATACTGGTCACATTCATAATCACACAGCCGCAGTCTGCTGGAAGTCCCGGTTTTCCGGCTTCTGTAAGCTGCGGCACCTCTCTGCCAGTACAGGTCTCAATCAGTGTTTTTTCTGCTCCCTGCGGATACCGCATGGGAAGCTCTTTCACCTCCACGCCGGACATCTTCTCCGTCAGAGAAGATAACAGTCTGATGCATTCCGGTTTGTTTCCCTCAATCCCGATGATACAATGGCCGATCTTGCAGTGCTTCATCACCGCCTCAATACCGGAAATAATGGTATCGCTGCACTCCAGCATCTCACGGGTATCCGTGGAAAGGTACGGCTCGCACTCGGCGCCATTGATGATCAGAGTATCGATGGTATCCGCCGCCAGTTTCACGTGGGTCGGAAACCCAGCTCCGCCTACCCCTACCAGGCCGCAGGCCTGAATGGCCGCAAGCAGGCTCTTCTTGTCTGTCACCTCCGGAGGTACGCAGGCCGGATCCGTCTCCTGCTTCCCGTCGGAATCGATCAGGATCGCCTTACAGACCGCACCGTTTACCATATGAAAGGCCGGCTTTATCTCCTTTACTGTGCCGGATACACTTGAATAGATGTTCGCACTGACAAAACCGCCGGCCTTCCCGATCAGGGTTCCCACCTTGACCGCGTCCCCTTTCTGGACTACCGGCTCCGCAGGCGCACCGATATGCATAGACATGGGAATAACCACCTGCTCCGGTACAGGCATCTTCACCGTATCCAGAACTGCTGTCGGCTTATCATGAGGTGCGCTCACGCCCTTTGCAGAGCGTTTCAGAAATTTTAACATAAACTCCTAGTCCCCCATTTCTATATGAAAAGATAAATTGACACTATCGTCAGTCTACCCCTTTTCCTTTCTCCTGTCAACACAGATTGCACAATAAATTGTTCTATTTTCAGTAATTTTTGTTACGTTATTAACAAAACAATTCCGCAAAATAGATGGAGGTTATTCAAAAAATACCGGAACGCCTTTGCACTTCTGGTCAATTCTCTTTTCCAATAATAACTTTTTCTATCTCTTCCCTGTTTTTTTCAGCAATCTCCGCGATCTGCTCTATGGTATATCCTTTTCGGTGCATTTTTAAAATAATCCCCGCTTCACCCAGGGCCATTCCTTCTTCTCTTCCTTCTTCTCTCCCTACTTTTCTTCCTTCTTCTCTTCCCTCTTCCCATCCTTCTTCTCTGGCCGCCTCTCTCTCCAGCTGGATATGCTTTTCTGCGTCATATTCATAAATACTCACTTTTTTCACCTCCGCCCGGTTTCGTTCCAGAAATTCTTTTAAATTCCCGTTTCGTATACATTGATCTATGGCCAGGTCTATGGCCCTCTCCAGAAAATGCTGTTCCTGATAAAATCTCACCAATCTTGTGAACTCCGCATAATCCCCTAATTCCTTGCAGGACTCCAGAAGCTTCCGGTTATATCCACTATTGATATTCAACATCCGCACTACCAGATCCAGCGACGGTTCCGTTTCCGGGATCAAATAAGCGGCAGACAACCGCAGAAACTGCTCTTCCGGAACCTCGTCTGTCCCATTATAAAAGACAAGAAACTGGGGAGTCGGAAGCGGAACCAGCCTCGTGCCATACAAATTTTTATCCTTCACAAGAACGGAATACAAATCTGCGATGTACATCAAAAACCGCAGCGGCATATTCGGGTTCCTCGTCGACTGATGCTCATAGAGGCTCAGCCTGGAATCGATTAAAAAAGAAACATCGTTATGGATATTCGTGTAGATGGCATTTTCCAGCGTATTGACCGTAAGCAGTTCCGAATCTCGATAATCCGTTCCGTTGACTGCATTATACAGATTTAAAAGAGCCGGCTTCTCCCTGAACACCATCGCAAAAACTGTAGCTTTATAAGTCTGGTTCACCATCTTATCGTTTCCTGCTCCGTCGTCCGCCGCTTCTCTGCTTTCCGTCCCGCTTTTCACTGCTTTGCCGTACATCGTTTCATTTTTCAACATAGAACGTCCTCCTTGTTTTGTAATATCGGGGGAGGATCCTTCTTGTATTCCGGTTCTTGTTTTCGGAACCTCCCTGCTTTTTGGGTAACAAATCAAGCATTGAGATTTCCGACCAGAATGCCCTTTGGGCAGAAGTGATATTCAGAAACGGTGAAACCGCTTTAAGAAAAACAGAAATGTCATGCTTGTATTCTTCTAAGAGACTGCCCCATCGAAACGAGGGCATCTCCCCGAAGGGATTATAGTCAACGACAAATCGTTTTGTCGTTGACTATAATATAACACAGATTTTCCACCAGAAGCAATAAAATTTTTATCAAATAAGGCATCCTTTGGGCATGGCCTATCTCACCGCGTCAAGAGCCTGCTCGATATCCGCAATGATGTCCACGGCATTTTCGATGCCGACAGAGAAGCGGATCAGATCCGGCTTCACGCCCGCCTCAATGAGCTGCTCGTCGGAAAGCTGCCGGTGGGTATGGCTGGCCGGGTGGAGCACCGAAGTTCTGGCATCGGCCACATGGGTCACGATAGCCGCCAGCTTCAGGCTGTCCATGAACTTGATGGAACGTTCTCTTCCCCCTTTTAATCCGAAGGCGATCACGCCGCAGGTGCCGCCGGGCATATACTTCTTCGCCCGCTCATAATAAGGGCTGCTCTTTAAGCCGGGATAATTCACCCACGCCACGTCCTCACACGCTTCCAGATATTCCGCCACCTTTCTGGCATTTTCACAGTGGCAGGGCACCCGCAGATGAAGAGTCTCCAAACCTACATTTAAAAGAAAAGCATTCTGAGGAGACTGGATCGCCCCCAGATCCCGCATGAGCTGGGCCGTCGCCTTGGTGATATAGGCCTTTTTCCCGAAAGCCTCCGCATAGACCAGCCCGTGGTAGGACTCGTCCGGCGTGGTCAGTCCCGGGAATTTCTCTTTGTGGGCCATCCAGTCAAAATTGCCGCTGTCCACAATGCAGCCGCCCACGCTCATGGCATGGCCGTCCATATACTTGGTCGTGGAATGCGTCACAATATCCGCCCCGAATTCAAACGGCCTGCAGTTGATCGGCGTCGCAAAAGTATTGTCCAAAATAAGCGGTACGCCGTGATCGTGGGCCGCTTTCGCAAATTTTTCAATGTCAAGAACCACCAGAGACGGGTTGGAAATGGTCTCCCCGAACACAGCCCTCGTGTTGGGCTTAAATTCCTTCTCCAACTCCTCCGGGGAGATCTCCGGATCCACCAGAGTGAAATCAATGCCCAGCTTCTTGAGGGTCACGGTAAACAGATTGGAAGACCCGCCGTAAATGGTAGCGGAGCTGATCACGTGGTCCCCCGCGGAGGCAATATTAAAAATCGAGTAAAAGGTCGCCGCCTGGCCGGATGAAGTCAGCATGGCCGCCGCCCCGCCCTCCAGCGCACAGATCTTCTGTGCCACGGCATCGTTGGTCGGATTCTGGAGCCTTGTATAGAAATATCCCTCATCCTCCAGGTCAAACAGCCTCGCCATCTGCTCGCTGGTATCATATTTAAAAGTCGTGCTCTGATAGATGGGAAGCACTCTGGGCTCCCCCTTCCCCGGCGTCCAGCCGCCCTGAATGCAGATGGTCTCCGGTCTGTACCCGGAGGACACCCGTGAATGCACGCCCTCCTTGGCGGACGGGCTTCCCTCCGGCAAGGTATACCTCTGTTCCATATATTATCCTCTCCTTTCATTTTCACACAGGCATCTGCTCAAAGACAGGCCCGGTAAATATTCACCACATCCTCCTCGCAAAGCGGCACATAAGCCTGGGTATCCAGATTGGCATAGGGCACCGCCGCCCTCGCCATCGCCTCAAAATCCGAATCATCAATCCCGAGCCCGGAAAGCCTGGTGGGAAGCCCGCAGTCCGCGAAAAACTGCTCCGTGGCGTCAATCCCCATATTGGCCAGGGCAAACCGGTCCGTCTCCCTGGGAAAGCCCCAGACATTGACGGCGTAATCCACAAATTTATCCACCGTATCTTCCGACAAAATATACCGCATCCAGGCAGGCGTCACGATGGCGAGAGCCACCCCGTGGGTCATATCATAATAAGCCCCCAGCTGATGTCCCATGGCATGACAGGACCATTTCCCCGCCTTGCCGCAGCCGCAAAGCCCGTTTAAGGCCATGCTGGCCGCCCACATAATATTGGCCCTGGCCGAATAATTCTCCGGCTCCGTGAGGGCCACGGGCCCCCATTTGATACAGGTCTTTAAAATCCCCTCGGCAAATTTATCCTGGACATAGGCGTCTTCGGTTCTCTTAAAATATCCCTCGAAAATATGGGACATGATATCCGCCACCCCGGCCGCCGTCTGCCCGGCAGGCAGCGTGTACAGGTAAGTGGGATCCAGAACGGAAGCTTTCGGATACAGATACCCGCTGTGGACCCCCTGCTTTTCCTTTGTGTCCGGATTGCTGATCACCGCCGTCGGATTCATCTCCGACCCGGTGGCCGCCATGGTGAGAACCGTAAAAATCGGAAGCGCCGCCGTAATTTTCTCCGGTTCCTTCACCAGCTCCCAGGGATCCCCCTCGTAACAGGCCCCCGCCGCAATGGCCTTCCCACAGTCCACCGTACTCCCGCCGCCCACGGCCAGCACCATATCCACATGGTTCTCCCAGGCCAGCGATACACCGCAGCGAACCGCAAAAATCCTGGGATTGGGTGTCACGCCCCCCAGTTCAAAAAGCTCAAACCCTTCCTTCCGGAGAAGGCCGGTGACCGCGTCGTAAATCCCGTTTTTCTTAATACTTCCGCCGCCGTATACCAGAAGCACCCGATTTCCAAAGGGCTTCATTTCCCGGGGAAGCTCCACCGCCTTCCCCGCACCGAACAGCATCTTCGTCGGCGCATAAAAATTGAAATTATCCATTCGCTTTGTACCCCCAAACATAATCCTACTGATATTTGTCATACTCAGGCAGGCAATTCAGACTGCCATAGTATGATGTTCCGCCGGAAAGATAGATTTCGTGGATTCCCCAATCCTCGATGTAATACTCCTCTCCCTCCATGAGCAGAAAAAGTTCTTCGATCTCACGCCAGACTTCATTTCTGTCCCGCTCCGGCTCCAAGGCGCAGGCCGCCAAAAGAAGCGCCCTGACAAATTCCTCTTCTGCGCCTGCCCCGACACTCACCTCCATGACCTCCCCCGTAGCCGTGTCACAGGAGACGACAAAGTACACGCCGTTTCCAAGGAAGCACTCCGCCCCCCGCGTATAATAGCTGTAAAAATCAGACCCGCTCTGATAGACCTGATTGCGGCTCTCCTGCCATTCAAAATCACAGGATTCCTCCGGCCACAGGCTCCCCATATATCCCGACAGCCTGGCAAGATATTCTTCCCCGTCCACATTGTAATGCGTGTATCCGTTGCAGGGCTCTCCTGCCGCCTTGACCTCCTCCTCCGAAAGGGTCTTGTAATTGTCCGTGGAACCATTCCCGGAAATTACCCCGCTGTCCTCTCCGATCCCCGCGTCTTCCAAAACCGCTCCGGAATCGTCCCGGGAGTCTCCGATGCCGAACTCTTCCTGAATATCCGCAATCATTTCCCCTGCAACGTTCCAGACCGATTCCCACAAGGCCGCCACGGAAATGACGATGACCGACAGGACGAGAGCCACTTTAAGACCATTGAAGGATCTCCCTGCGGTTCCCGGCTCCGCATCCCGTTTCTTTTTGTGGGGATCCCTGCCCGGAACGCCGTAAGTGTGCTCGTGGCTGCTTTTGCAGGTATCCAGATAACGGCTGTCATAGACCCGCCCTCCGCTTAACACCTGCTTCCCGGAAACCTCTCCCCTGCCCGGAGCAGGGGGCTTTCCGGCCTGCGCCCGGGGACGGACCTGCTCCGCGGTTCCCGGATCCGCTGCCTGTCCGGAAGTCCCATCGTGATCACTCTCATTGGGAAGCAGCCACCCCTCATAAATGACCGGCTCTCTGCGGATCCGCCGGCATTCCGGACAGTAACTCTTCGCCGTCAGCTCCTGGTCACAGACCGGACATAAATATCGCTTTTTCATCCCTTACCTCCCATGCACTAAAGACCCAATGAAAAGCCCCGGCTCCGGCAGACCATATTTTATGGGTTGCAGTTGTCAAGTCAGACTTTAGCGGCAGGCCAGCCGGTATACCTCCTCACATTCCTTCGGCCCAAGCTTCACAAAGAAGCCCTCGGTGCGGCCTTCGATCTGTAAAGTCTCAAGAAGCTTCGGGATATCCTCCTCCTTCGCCCCGAGCTCCGCAAAAGAGGTGGGCATGCCGACCGATTTGAAAAACGCCTTCGTCCTGGCGATCCCCTCCTTCGCCGTCTCCTCCGGATTCTCAAAATTCATCTCGCAGCCCCATACCCGGACCGCAAACTGGGCGAACCGGTCCACATCGTGATGCATCACATAGGTCATCCAGGCCGGGAACATGACCGCCAGGCCGGCCCCATGGGCGCAGTCATAGAAAGCGGAAAGCTCATGCTCCAGATTGTGGCTGGCCCAGTCCTGCTCCCTGCCCACGCCGCAGACATTGTTGTGGGCCAGAGTGCCCGCCCACATAATATTGGCTCTCGCCTCATAGTCATTGGGATTTTCCAGAACCTTCGGAAGCTCCTTGATGATGGTTTTCAGGATTCCCTCGCAGAGCCGGTCTGTGATCTCCACGTGCTTCGTGTTGGTAAAATACCGTTCAAATACGTGGGCCATGATATCCGTTCCGCCGCTGGCCGTCTGATACGGAGGGAGCGTCATGGTGAGCTCCGGATTCATGATAGCGAACACGGGACGCATAACCTCACAGTCACAGGGCCTCTTGTACATACCATCCTCATGGGTGATGACAGATCCCATGCTGCCCTCGCTGCCTGCCGCCGCGATGGTCAGGACAGACCCCACCGGCAGAGACCGTGCCGGTACCGCCTTCCCCTCATAGAAATTCCAGAAATCTCCCTCGTAAAGAGTTCCCACGCCGATGGCTTTTGAGGAGTCAATGGTGCTTCCCCCTCCCACTGCCAGAATGAAATCCACCTTCTCTTTCCGGCAAAGCTCGATCCCCTCGTAGACCAGGCCGCTCCTGGGATTGGGCTTCACGCCGCCCAGCTCCACATAGCTTAACCCTTCCTTTTCAATAGAAGCCTTCACCCGGTCCAAAAGCCCGGAACGAACCACGCTCCCGCCGCCGTAATGGATGAGTACCCTGCTTCCCCCGAACCGCTTCACATAATGTCCCGCCTCATTTTCCGTCCCCTTCCCAAAGGCAAAATACGTGGGACTGTAAAAAGTAAAATTGTCCATGATACCTGTTCTCCTTTTATTTTTCTGTTTTCCAGTATAGCACATTTCAAGAGCCACTTCTACCGGAAAAAGACAAACTTCTCACGCGGGATACCTTTTCAAGCTTGACCATTGCGCAGATAACCACCCGTTTCTTCCCCCCGTCCTCCTCTGCGCACGCAACGAGGCGGAAGAAATGCCTGTGGAGACAGGACGCATGCGGTCTGTGCTCTCTGTTTCTCTTCGAGAAATAACGTTTCACATAAAATAAACATTTTGTTCAAATTAATATTGACAATTTATATGTTTTTCGTTACTATTTATATAAATAACGTTTCACGTTATATTGGAAACCCGTCAACATCAAACAAAAATACTGGCGGCAGTTCACTCCACTGGCCATGGCTGTCGTACAAGAGAAAAAGGAGGGATCATATTCCGTCTGGCTTGCGGTGCAGCAGTGTGGAGACCTGCTGTAATCCGGCGCGCTTTTTGGCGGCTGGGAGATGGTCTTTGGAGGAGTCCGGATCATCAGAGCCATGTATCATGTCCGAAGTTTTACTGAAGGGTATCAAGAAAGTTTATGACAACAAGGTAACTGCAGTCCACGATGTGAACCTGCAGATCGATGACAAAGAGTTCATCGTCTTAGTAGGCCCGTCCGGATGCGGAAAATCCACCCCCCTGCGTATGGTGGCCGGCCTGGAAGACATTTCCGGCGGCGAGCTGTACATTGACGGCAAGCTGGTAAACGCGGTTGAGCCGAAAGACCGCGATATCGCCATGGTTTTCCAGAGCTACGCCCTCTACCCCCACATGACGGTTTACCAGAATATGGCGTTCGCCCTGAAACTGAGAAAAGTGTCCAAGGACGAAATCGACCGCAAGGTACGGGAGGTCGCGGAAATTCTGGACATCACCCAGTATCTGGAGAGAAAACCCAAGGCTCTGTCCGGCGGCCAGCGGCAGCGTGTCGCCATCGGCCGAGCCATGGTCCGCGATCCCAAGGTGTTCCTGATGGACGAACCCCTTTCCAACCTGGACGCCAAGCTGCGCAACCAAATGCGCGCCGAGATCATCAAGCTCCGCCAGCGGATCAATACCACCTTTATCTATGTCACCCACGACCAGACCGAGGCCATGACCCTGGGCGACCGGATCGTTATCATGAAAGACGGCTTCGTCAATCAGATCGGTACGCCGGACGAAGTCTTCCACAAGCCTGTCAATCTTTTTGTAGCAGGCTTTATCGGAATGCCGGTCATGAATTTCTTCGGAAACTGCAAACTGCTCCTGGAAAAGGACGTTTATTATGCCCAGATCCGCGGCGCCCGTTTCCGTCTTGGGGACTTCCAGCAGAAAGCCCTTAAGCAGAACGGACAGAAGCCCTGCGAGATCACCTGCGGCATCCGTCCCAGCCATGTGACCGTGGGCGAAGGCGATCTGTCCGCCAAGATCAATGTGGTGGAAATGCTCGGCACGGAACTCAATATTCATGCCGTCAGCGGCACAGACGAAGTCGTCATGATCGTACCGACCGCAAATCTTGAACACAATCTCAAAATGGGAGATACTGTTTCCTTCACCGCAAAGCCTGATCTGATCCAGCTATTTGACCAGGAGACAGGAAATAACCTGATCTGGTACGACCAGAAATCCGCGGACGCCTGCTCTCCCGTCTGCAAAGAATATAAGTTTTAGCCTCTTCTCTCTGTTTTTCAGAGACTCCCAATAATCCCGTTCCCGCCAGGAACGGGATTTTCTTATTCATTGCCGCCCTGCAGGAGATACGAAGGCGGCGTTCCCCTTCCGGTACACCGTCCGGACAATATCGTCAATCTTCACTTCCTCCAGCCCCACTTCCTTGACAGGCGCCTGATGGGAAATATCTTCGATCAGCCGGGCGGCAGTGATTTCATCCTTGCGGAAACGGTATACAGATCGGGCCTCGTTGACGGAAACAAGTTCCGCATGAGGGTGGGGAATGGCAACGGGGTGATAAAAGTCGATGATGAGATGGCGGCAGGGGGCGATTTTGTCGATCAGCCCGTCCAGGGAACCATCCTCAATGATCTTTCCCTCGTTGATAATGATCACCCGCCTGCACAATTCCTGAATATCCCCCAGGTCATGGGTAGTCAGGATAATGGTGGTCCTGCTGCGCTGGTTGATCTCCTTGATAAACTTCCGAACGGAGTATTTCGCCTCCACGTCCAGACCGATGGTCGGCTCGTCCAGAAACAGAACCTTTGGCGAGTGGAGCATGGCCGCCCTCTTTCTTGATCTTTTTATATTCTTTCACCAGATGACTGACTTCGATGATATTCATAACCATTTCCTCTTCATTCCCAAAAAATAAAATCCCCGTGCTCCCTCCACGCGCCGGCCGGGGTCCCTTTCCGCAATCAGCTTCCCGCACTCTCATACTTCCTCATCCCGATGCGAAAAATCCCGCAGCTCCCCGCGAACATGAGCAGCCCCACCGCCAGGGCGACGACTGCCAGAGGCACAGGAATGACGGAGACTCCCGGCTCCAGCATACCTCTGACCGGCCAGAACGTGATCCACGCCAGAGGCAGGAGGAATGTGAACAGCGCCTGCGCCCACCTGGGATAAATGGTGATAGGGTACATGGACACCCGTTCAAACAGCTCTCCCACCATGTCGGTGAAATTTGCCGTGCTTTTCGTCCAGAAGGACATGGAGCCGCAGAACATCCACACCGCGCCGCGGATCAGCGTCCCTCCGGCCAGGGTACAAAAGATCAAAAGGACGTTGGCCAGATTCAGGGTCAGGCGCACCTTGATGCATCCATAGACGAATACCATCAGGCCGGGGATGATATCGGTAAAGCCGATGAGATTGAAATCGTCAAACAAAAACTGGAAGACAAGATTCATGGGCCGCAGCAGATATCGGTCAAACTCCCCCTCGATCACCCGGTAGCCCATAAACCAGGTCTGTATGAAAAACACCACCGCAAGACCGTGGCTCAGCACCGACATGCCGTACAGAAACGCCAAACTCTCGTAGCCCCAGCCGCCGATGCTGCCGAACTGGTCCACCACGAATTTGATGGCGGCAAACCCCACCACCCATTGGATGCAGTTGGCCAGCACATGGCCGATCAGCATAAAAGGATATTCCAGCCGGGATTGGATGGACAGCCTGGTGAACATAACAGCCACAGAAGCATAGTACCGAATCGTTTTCATCGCTTTCAACCTCCCTGGATCAGAATGGCCGCAGCCATCTTCTTTTGCAGCACGTCAAAAAGCAGCCACAGGGCTGCGCACCAAAATAACTGGAGCCCCATGCGAAGCAGGGACTCCCCCGGCGTATACCGGCCGATATAGATCCCCAGTGGGAGCTGGTAGATGTTCATAAAGGGCAAAAGCTCCAGAACCTTCCGAAATCCGGCAGGAAAGAACCAAAGGGGAAAAATGCTCCCCGACAGCAGCTTCATAATAAATCCCTTCGCATTGGCTAAAGGCCCCAGGTACAAGGTCTTAAAGGCACACAGCCCCAGCAGGGCGGCTAAAATCCAGTTGATGAAATAGCCGATGGCGAAGCATCGTGGAGATCACGTTGAACCGGTAGGCCAGCGCGGTCTGTATTCTGATTTTTGAGACAAATAA
>CAJUQY010000052.1 GCA_910588815.1 uncultured Lachnospiraceae bacterium
TTCCAGCATCTGTCGTCGTGAGGTTGTTTGCAACAGTCGGCAACTTCCCATTTAGCTCCGTAAGCTGCGTCTGGATATTGTCAAATCCCATGGCGATCACTGGCCCTACCCTGGCGTCCAGCACGCTCCCGGCCGTCGTCGTCGCGAGGTCGTTTGCGATAGCGGCAAAGGCGGCATCCTTAAGATCGGAAAACCATTTCTTTATTTTCCCGAAAATAGTGGCAGTGGATTCTTCGCTCTCTATATTTGCCCTTTCGACTGCCTCTGTAAAAGTTACTGTCTTCCCGGAAATATCTCCCAAGACGTAAGCTCCGGCAGCCTCCGCGGCCGCATTGGCAGCTTCTGTGGCCGCATTCGCCGCCTCTACTGCAGCGTTTGCCGCGGCTGTAGCCGTCACAGCGGCAGAAATAGCATTCCGGATGTCATCCGTGAACGCCTCCTGGAGCTCTTCGGTAGCCGCCCGCAGCTCATTCTCAAAATCTTCGTATGTCGTGATCCGCTTAACATGCCCAGGTTCAAAGCATATATAGACAGATCTTCCGGACGCCGAAGCCGGGTCACCCGAAAGGACGACCGCCATCTCCCCGGAGACCATCTTCTCCGGCCGGAAATCCCCGTAAACGCCTCTTCTATTTTGTATCGCCATGATCAGCCCTCCTCAGACAGCTGGCTGTCAAGGATGTGATCCCGGATGGTCTTCACCGCCTCCGCCACGCAGTCATCCACTACATAAAAATTCCTTTTTTCATTCCCGATGATCTCTTTTCCGGTCTTCCCATCGATCTCGCTGAATGTGTATATGATCTTATCGATCCCGTCCACGTTCACAGACATAAAACTCGTTACTTTCTTAAGCGTATTGCTGTTCATAAAATTCCTCCATAGGCAATATGTCGTCCCCATAGACCGCTTCGATATCCATTGGCTGCGCCTCCTCTTCCAGATGGCTGTCCAGCTTATCAAGCCTATGGTTCTCATATCCTCTCTGCTTCTGTTTCAGTTCCCATGCAAAACGGCAGCCCGGAGTCCCTTTTACAATGAAATATCCAGGCTCCTTTCGTTCCACCCACAGTTCTCCTTCCGATTCCTTTTGTAAAAATACGTAATACGCCGGCCCACTGCACGTCTCAGAAAACTTGTCATCTATCGAGATGCAGCACTCCCCTGTGCTGTCAGTGATCCCGCCTCCGATATCTCCAAAATACGGTACAGCCATCTCATAACAGTACTGATGGATGGTCCCGTAATCTTCTGTTGCTACGATCCGGCTTTTTGAACCTGAGACGGAGAGTGCATGCGCGGTGACTGTCTCGCATTTTAATGGGCCCTCTACCCCTATCCCGGATACTTCCGCATTGGAATACCCCTTATGCGTGATCACTGGGTATATCCCGTGCCTCACATTGCTGGATCTGTGACTCCCAGCATTCTTCAGCCAGCCAATCCCATATCCGGCTGAATCCCCCAGAGCCGCTGCGCCGCTGTCGTTTATCGCCGTGAAGGGGTCCAGTACCAGATTCCCTTTCAGCACAGCCGTCGCATAGTCTTTTCCGTGTACCACGGAAGAAACGCTGTGTCCAGAGGGTCTGATGGAAAAAACAGAGTATGCCACATTGGAATTACGTTCAGGATCGAAGAAAAAAGCGAACTTGGGGGACATCTCTGTGATCGTCGCGGTCTCCTGCTCAAGAGGGGCGATGAACCGCATACCGTTTCCAAAGTTTGCGATGTTCGCATTATATTTCCCGTCATTGATGCCGGATCGGTATTCATTGTATCCCAGCCAGTATCTCCCATCTTCAATCTTTGTGTACAGCTGGTTGAGTGTCTGCCCGATGTATCCGATCCCGGAAGAGATAAATGTCGGGCCAGCGATGACTCCGAGGAGCACCTGGAAACCAGTATTATCCATTGTTGCAATAGTTTTTCCGTCATCACTCAGCAGGCGGAATGATCCGTTCCCGTTGTTTTTTCCACCAAGGGTGAGTGTCCCGCCCTGGGCCCAGTCAAAATTGATCCCGATCACAGACAGCAGGTTCAGGACCGCATTTCCAGATGCGTCCATTCCAGCCACCCAGGTCTTTCCTTTATCCCTGGACACCATAAAACCTTGTTCCGACATCTTCCAGATCACGGCAGAGTCTTTGAGCGCAGGTTTGTTGTGCAAATAGATGATATGCCCTCCGTTTTCCGTGGTCTCTGCTGTTTTAAACAAGCCCATGCTATTGGCCATCAGGGACACCATGTCTTGGACAGCCAGGTCGTAAGACCCGATCTGCTCCGCGGTCTCTTTCCGTGCGGCAACGATGGCCTTCGTACTCTCGGAGTACCGGACCGCCTGCCTTCTGGACGGTGTCTGCGCATCGCATGTATAGACCTCTGCTTCCCCGAGCGAAAATTCCAGGTTCGTGAAGATCGTCCGGTACCGGTTCCCTTTCCGGTCCGATACGATAGCTACGTCGCCGGCTTCGACTGAAGGGTCTGATACCGCCTTCACCGAGAGGGGCCGAAACCTGAGACCGGCCAGCTTCCCCACCAGATACTCCGCAGCCTCCTTCTCTTTCCCGGCCCCGATGAGTGGATTTTTTTCGACAGACAGCACGTATCCGTCTGATCCAGCCTGGTACTCGCCTCCCTCTTCCGCCGCCACCCGGACACCGGTGACCACCACATCATCCGCGCACACATCTTTCCCGGTGAGTGCATAGATGTGGTGGTATCCGCCCATCGTCCCAAAGCCCCCGGCATCATAGGCATCTCCGGCATCCCAGGGACGGAACCGCCCTCCGTCCGCGGTATCGCCGCTCTGGTACCGGCTGCTGTCCAGACGGTCAAAATGGCCGCCGTCCAGACCCTGGCCGGCATCCCCAAACGCGGACAGATCGTACCACCTGAGCTCCAGGCGCCCGTCCGCATTGCACCGGCAGTAGCATCCGGCGATCTGGGCCGCCCAGGACAGGACGTCCCGGAAGGTCGCCTCTGCTTCCGGACGTTTTTCTACTACATAGTCTTTCCGGTCGAATGTCTGGGTGGCCAGTACCACACCACACTTTGTACATGCATCCCTCACGATCTCCCCGAGGGTCGCCGGATAATGGAGCGTGCTTCCGGAATAGGGGCGGTCAAACTTCTCCATATGGTCAAGGGCGGTGATGTTGACCGTATTGTCAAGTGCGGTTGCCTCGTCGATCTCAAAGACTCCTTTGTTCATCCATTCCACCGTGTCTGACAGCTTCAGACCGATCTTCGGCCGGAGCACGGCTCCGGTGAAGTCATACCGGCTGTACTGTTCATCCGCATTATTCAGTCGGAGGGTAAACTGGCCGATCACGGCCGCTCCGATGTCGAAGCTCCCATTCCCGGACGTCCCGTCCGCGATCTTGAAGCCGCCTTGCATGATATCGCTGACTTCTTCGTCATGCCTGACGCGCAGGACAGTCCCGTCTGCCAGCTCCATGTCCACCCGCACATAAAACACCCGGTTCTTCCGGATCCGTTCCTGATACTCCCTGCTTGTAGGAATCATCTTGAATCACCTCTGGATAATACTCACGGATACACTCCTGTAGTAATAGTTCCCGTCTCCGATATCCCCCAGGACATCCTTCGATAAAGTTGCCCGGTACCCTTCGATCTGCGTCTCCTGGCCATCGTCATAAAAGGCCAGGGGGAAGAAGCCCGGAAGCAGGTTCCTTTTGATGAGAAGACACTCTGTTTCCTCCAAAAACTCCCACTTGACACCCAGGGTCTTTTTTTCTGTCACTGCGTCCCCGACCATATCCCCGGACAGGGTCCGCCCCGTATCTGCGGACCATATGATCTCATCATCAATCGACACAGACACCGGGCTCGGGAGCAGGATTGTCCCAACTTTCAGGTACATATTCCCTCCTACTGAAATTCCACCGATGAGTAACGTCTCTGCAGCTTGGCAAGCCCCTTCTGGTTTGCCCGCGCCAGTTCTTCGTTTCCGACATACAGGACCGTATCGCCGTTCAGGCTCTTGATTAAGTCAATGAGCTGCTTTAACAGTCGAATGACCTCGCTGTTTCCGCCCCCGACCATCCCTGCCGCTGCTTTGGCCATCTCCAGGAGCTTGTCCTCCGGAGCCACAACTTCTCCTTGGTGCCGGTTGTCACCAATCATGGCAAGCTGTGGAGTGTTCGCCTTTACGTAACCGCCCTGGGCCAGCTTCGGGATCTGCGGCACGGAGATCGTCGGGATCCAGCTGAAGGGCTCCCAGCCCAGGATTTCCACCTTCCGGATCCCGTTCAGCGCCGAATTGATGCCGTTGAACGGGATCGCGATCACCTTGTTGATCCCGCCGATGATCGCGTTCACCACGGCCTTCAGGCCGCTCAGGATCCCGTCCTTAATCCCGTCGAAGATCTTCCCGCCTGCGGAAAACACGTTCTTGACAGCCTTCCAGGCGGCCGAAAATTTGTCTTTGAACCAGCCGGCCACATTGCCGAAGGTGTTCTTAATGCCGGTCCAGATCCCCGAGAAAAAGTTGTCGACCGAAGAAAAGACGTTCTTGATCCCGGAGACTGCCGCGTCAAATTTCCCCCGGAACCAGTCCGCCACCGGCGCGAAGACCGTCTTGATGCTCTCCCAGATCGTTTTTAAAAAGTCCCGGATCCCCGTCCAGATGGCGGAGAAGAAGTTCTTGATCCCGTTCCATGCCTTCTGCCAGTCCCCGGTAAAGACACCGGCCAGGAATTCGACCAGGCCGCTGAAGATATCCATCATGTTCCCGACCGCCCTGCTGATCAAGCCGAACGTGTCGATAAAGATCGTACCGACAGCCTCGATAATCGGCGCGACCACCGGAAAGATGGCCCCGGCGACCCACTCGAGGAACGGCTGCAGGGTCTCCTCCCAGATGCTCCGGACCGCATCCGCCAAAGTGCCGATGAAGCCGATCGCGCTCTCGATGGCCGGCTGGACGTAGTCTTTCCACACCTGGTCAAACCGCTCTGCCAGGGCATCGAGGACCGGGGCGATGTGGGTATGGAACCCGTCCAGGAGCGTCCCCACGACGTCACTGATCCCGGAAGCAAAACTGTCCACCATCGGCTTGATGTGCTCGTCGTACATCTGTCCGATGGAACTGAACGTATCGCGCAGAGCCGTGTGCAGGGTGGAGAGCACATCACTGATCGGACTCAGCAGATCCTCAAAAAATACCTTGATCTTGTCTACGTTGTCCTTGAGAGGTGTCACCACCAGCGACAGAATATCACGGGAGAATTTCTCGCCCAGCTCTGTGATCTCAAGGAAGCTGTCTGCAAAGATCCCGACCAGGTCCGCAGTGCACTGTTTGGCCGTATCCCCGGAAAAGACATCCAGGATATCCGCGACCGCGGCGTACAGATCCCCCTGCAGACGCTCAACGTCTGCAGATATGTCGAAGATGGAGCAGAGCTTTTCTTTGATGTATTCGGAGCTCTGGTCCAGGTACTGGCTTATCCCCCCAAGCAGGTTGTCGGCAATGGTCAGGCCGATGCTTGCCATGGCTCCTGCCTTCTTGCCCCATCCCTCCGCTACGGCATCGAGGAATCCGTTAAAAGAGCCCAGGACCTCCTGATCCGTAACGATCCCTTTTATGGAGGCCCCGATCCCCTTCACGGATTCGATGATCGATCCGATCTTTTTTTCGGAGTCCCCAAAGCCGATGACAAATCCCTGCTTAAAAAGTCCGCCCAGCTCCTTGCACCGCTCGATCAGGCCGCTCAGGAGCCCGTCCATCCTGCCGATGACAGGCTCTCCTTTTGAGATGCTCCCAAAATCTACAGCCGCCCCCAGGGATGCCCCGCCTCCCGATGAGCCGCTTCCGCTCCCTCCCGAAGAGTCTTCCGGTGCGGAGAGCTTGTTGACCTGGTCGAAGCCCATGAGGGCCCGCATCTCCTTCGCCGCCTTTTTGGCGGCCTTCCCGGCTCCTGCCGCAGAATCCGACAGCCCGGAAGCAGCCGCAGAAGCGCTGTCAAAGCCCCCTGCGGCCGCGCCGGCGGAATCCCCCATCTCGGAGATGGAGGCGCTCCCGGAGCCCTGGTTCCCGGTGATCATCTCCGTGAACGCTTTGAACGCGCTGGCCAGCGTGGCGATTTTTCCCAACACCACGTTCAAGATCTTCAGGACCGGGGTAAAGAGGTTGATCAGACCCTGGCCGATGGTCGCCATCGTAGACTGCGCCTGGAGGCTCAGGATCCGGACCTGGTTCGCCCAGGAATCCGAGGTCCTGGCAAAATCCCCCTGGGCCGCGGACAGCTGCGCCTGCACGAACTGGTACCGCAGGGCGACCTTCTCCGCCTCCGTCATGGCGCTCGTGGTCTTCCCAAAGCCGTTGGCCATGGCGTAGCTGTCCAGGGCTGTCTGGGTCATGACTACCCCCAGGTCCTTGAGGGACTCTGTCTCACCCGTGAAGATGGATTTTAACTTTGTGTAAGCCTCGTCCTGGCTCAGGTTGTAAAAGGACGCCACGTCGCCGGCGAGCCCGGTCAGAGCGGTCCCCATGTCGTAGGCCTGCTTCTCGGAAAAACCGAAGGCCTTCGCCATGGAGCCGAAGGTCCCGGTGAACTTTTTCGCCATGGTCTCGGACAGGCCGAAGGACGCGGCTGCCGATCTTGCGAACTCGTCCACCTGGGCCGTCATCGCGGGGAAGGTCACATCCACGACGTTCTGCACCTCCGCCAGGTCGGATCCCAGCTCGATGCACTGCTTCCCGAAGTCCACCAGTTTTTTGACAGCGAAAGCTCCAGCGACCACAGAACCGATCTTTCTAAACGCGCCCGCGATATCGCTGCACGATCTTTTTGCCGTGTTGGTGACATCCGACATCTGCCGTCGGAAGCCGCCCCGGTTTACTTTAAGGTCAAGGGCTATCTCTCCAATGGATCTTCCGCCCATAATGCTTCACCTGCCTCACTGATCGCAAGGTAGGCGCACGCCGCTACTCTGAGGTGCGACTTTTCGGCTCTTGCCCTTGTCTGTAATCCAATTGATTAATTTCCCCGCAGCGCGGACACTTGATCTCTCCTTTTACGTAATCTGCCAGCATAAGCGTCCGGCCGCATCTGGCACACTTTATTTTTTCAATTTCGATTCACCTCCTGCCATATCTGTGAAGGCCCTCTCCAGTTCTGCGAGGATGCCGGCCAGGCTTTCCTCAGAGACATTCCGCACGCCCCTGAGGCGCCATTCATCCCGGATCCGCCTCTGTTCCGGCGTGAAGTGCTTCAGGATCTCCGCATCATCTTCCGCCCGGATGGCCACGATCCGCCCCAAGGGCGTATCCGGTCCGATCCCGGACAGCAGCGCGCGGAATTCCTTCCAGCGCATCTCCTTAAATTCCGCCGAATGGATCTTTACCCCGTACTGTGCCCGGAATGAGGAGATGATCAGGTCAAAATCCTCAAACAGGTCATAGTACGGGTCAGGGCTCTTTTTCCCCTTCACCGTCCATTTCCGTCCCCGTGACGAGGGAGATCGCCGCGTTGACCACCGTCTGGAAATCCCGGAAGTTCAGCTTCAGCTTATCCAGCTTTTTTCGTTCTCCTTCCGGGAAGACGAGCTCATACATGGCCACGACGTCCGATGGGGTGATACCTTCTCCATCATCCAGGAGCTGCATGACCCTGAGCATGGTGGACGCGTCGTCGTTCACGGCCAGCTCCACGTCCTTCACCTTCAGTTTCGGGGACTCCTCAAAATCCAGTCTCTCGGTGATATTGATGATCCTTGCCATCACTCTTCTCCTTTCACATAGCTGGCCGGCTCCGCTGCCGGCACGACCTCCGGTTTCCCGTTGCTCATGATGTCAAACTCCAGGGGGGCCACAGCCGTGGAATCCCCGGCCCCGATGTTCTTCACGTTGATCACGGCCCCGGGGAATTTCACCACCAGGCCGTTGGGGAAGGTCCAGTCAATGTCTTTCTCGCTGTCCCGGCCGTTTGTCCAGGCAAGGGCTGCCACCGCGTCATTGCCCGGATCCCCGACGTTCCGCTTGGCCGTGACGGAGATCGTGACCGCTTTCCCGGTCATCAGGGCTCGCCGCCAGCCCTTCTGGTCAAAGGGGGTCCATTCCTCGACCCCATTGTCAAAGGACACGCTGAACGACACGCAGTCCGCGATCGTCTTCATCGTCGGGGCAGAAGCCCCTGCCTCTGCCGTGTTGATCTGGAACTGGTTCTCGTAACACGGATATACGCCTGTTTTCATGCTTTCCCGCCTTTCTTCGCATAAATAAAAGCTGCCTCGATCACCATCTCGCAGACACCGGCATCATCCGTGCCGACATCCTGTGGCTCGTAAAGCAGCTGCACAAATTTAATGGTTTCCTCGTTGACCTTCTCTTCCCTCGTCCGCCTGAGCGCGTCGAACAGAAGCTCCGTCACTGCCTCGGTCTCCCAGAGGGACCGGTTCCAGTGGACCAGGATGGTCACACGCTTCGTTCCATAGGACTCCAGCTCTGGCCCCCCGATGGCCACCTGGTAAGCCCGGCTATGCCTGCTGTTGTACACGCCAAAGGATTTCTCCTGCTTGGCGTCCAGCTTCCCCATGTAGACATGCTCGGCCAGCCCGAGGGAGTCGATATGATCCCTCACATCTGATAACCTCATACCCCTGTCAGCCTCCTGTAGATCTCCTTGAATTCCTCCGGTGCAAAATCCTCTTCTGTTCCGCCTGGCTCCCAGTCCTCGAACCAATGTCCCTTTGCGTTCGGGTTTTCACTGGTCTGGAAATTATATTCGGGATGGAAATAGAGGCGCCTGGCGTATGGCGCAGCATGCACCAGGGACGCCTTCCCGTTTGAGCTTTTGGAACAATCCAAGAAGAATGCTTCTCCCTGCAAGTTTCCCGTATCCCTGGGTATTACCTGAGCCTGAACCACTTCCGCGTGCAGTGCTTCCGCCGTCTGCTCCAGTGCCTCCACGGTTGCTTCGTCGAGCTGCCGGAGAAACGGCCCGTTCAGCAAAAGCTTAGAAGTCACCTGTATCATATCAGCAGCACCTCCGTATAGTTGACGCTCCCGTCCGGGTTCCTCGCCTTGCTCCCCTGGAGAACCCGGCGCTTCACGCCGAAGAGCTCCGCGCTCCCTCCGGAGATCACCGCAAGCCCCGGGCAGATGTCGCCGGGGAACAGGGCCTTCCCGGTGATCTCCACCAGCTTTTTCTCCGCCGTCAGGACCGTCCTGGCCTTGTCTTGATAATTGCACTTCCCGGACCACCGGACGGGCTCCAGGGGCTCCCCGTACACCGTCAGCCCCTCCCGGTCAAGCTCCAGGGATATCTCTGTCCGGCATAGCCTCGCCGGCACTAAGCATGGGTACCTCATACGCTTCACCTCGCTAACCGGCAGCACAGGCCCGTCTGGGACAGGAGGGCGTATACATCCCGCCTCATGGCCACCCCCTGCTCCATGTACACGTTCCAGGAGCTGCCGAACTGGGCCGACACCCCGTTGATGCTGTACCCGGAGAGGACCGTGCTGATCTCGTCCGCATTCTCGTACTCAAACTCCGCCTGGAGGCAGGCCACCTCCCGGACCGTCTCCTGCTGGAAGGGCGTCAGGCTGGAGAAGCCCGCCGCCCGGATCCGCCCGAAGGTCAGGGAGTCGATGTGCCTGGAAGCCTGCCTCAGGCTTCCAGGCAGGTCTTCCTCCGGGATGGAGGTCCCGCCGAATGTGGTCCTGTAATATTCCGCATCCACATAGGGCTCACAGGTCATACGGCCGCCCCCTGGATCTTTTTCACCAGGCCGGCCACCGTACCCGCCTTCCCGACATCAATCCCATGTTCCTTCGCATATACCCTCAGCAGCTCTGCCGTGTCGGCCTCCAGCTTCGCATCTGCCCCGGCCCCTGCCTCTTCCAGAGCCTTTTTCACAGCCTCGTATTCCTCAAACGGGACCGTCTTCCCCCTCCCGTAGGCGAGGAGGTCGCCGGAATCACTCAGGATGTCGTACCCCGCATCCTGATAGCCCTTTTTCTGTGCCTCATCAATGGTGTACACTTTATTCCCTTTTACCGCCTTCATAGGTCTCCTTTCTAGGCGCTGGCCGCCACGTTCATTGCGCAGCCTTCCACCTTTTTCTCCAGCAAGAACAGATCGCCGTAGCACCGGTTCTGGTACAGATATCCGTCAGCCGTCCGGGAATCTGTACCCGGAGTGAACAGCTTGATGTAGCTGTACTTATCCCGGCATACCACGCAGGTCGTGTGGACCAGGATCCAGTTGATCTGCCGGGCATCAGACGCCGCTACACAGCCGTCCGTAAAATCATATTTGGTCTTCATCCGCGCCGCCGGCACCATCTTGATGGCCACGTCGTCCAGGCTGTGGACCTTCCGGTTGATCGTGGATGGCGTAGTCACAGAAAGTACCCTCTGCATGCCTTCCGCCTCTTTGATGATCTTATTCATCGTCGGCGTGACATACAGCATCCGGCCTTCCTCCGGCACCCCCGCTTCGTCCATGACCGCCATCTCCTCGTCAAACCGCTCCAGAAAGTTTGCCGCATTGACTGTATCGCTGTTGACCCTGCCCGAGTACCTGTTCAGCTCCGAGTGGAGTTTACTGAACCGGTAGCAGTCCTTCTCCGGGATCGCCTGCTCCGTCTCAAAGGTGTTCTGGATGTTCGCCACGGACAGGGTAAGGTTTGTCTCATCAATGTCCATGGGGTCGATCCAGAATTCCACGTCCCGGTCATGCTCCAGTTTTTTCGCCTCCCAGTCGTTGGACAGGGTGCCGCTGTTAAAGCCCGGCGTCCTGGTGTGGTCCTTATAGCCGGAGACCGTCATCCGCGGAAGTTTGATGGTCTGGGCATTGATAAACTTCACCTGCCCATTGCTCTGCGTCAGCGCGTCTGAGCAGGATTCCTTGCTGTACTTCTGCTGCAGGAGGCTGGTGAAGCTCTCCGCGTAATCATATACTGCCATATGTCATTCCTCTCTTTCTCATAATCCGAATGCCTTTTTCAGGGCATCCCCGTCTGCCGCTGCCTGCCCGCCGTTCCCGGGCGCCCCGATCTGGAAGCCAGAGGCCTGCTGCGCCTGGGGCTTCAGCGCCGGCACATCCTCCAGCACCTTGTTCAGGGCGTTCTTTAAGGCTTCCTCGTTGACCTTCCCGTCCTGCCCCGCCGCCTGGCCAAAGTCGGCCATCCTGAGGACGTAGGGGATGGCCTTCTGGTCGAGCCCCAGGGAAACGGCAGCCATGGTCGCCGCGCTCTGGAGCAGGGCATCCTGCGCGGCCTTCTGTGCCTGGGCAAGCTCGCCCTGCAGTGCCCCCACATCCGGCTGGTTCTTTGCCTTCTCGGCCTTAAAGGCGGCGATGGCCTGCTTCGCCTCGTCCTGGGAAAGCCCCTGCTGCTTAAAGTAATTCTTCAGCACTGCATCCTCCGCCACGCTCTGCTTGCCCTGGATCAGGCTGGCCAGCCGGTCATAATCGAACCCCGGGGCGGCGTTTCCCTGGCTGCCTCCTTCCGGTCCCGCAGAAGGCGCCGCTGCCGCCCCTGCAGGCTGCCTCCCTGCTGCCGGCTGGCTGGTTCCTGCCCCAGCCCCTGCCCCGCCTGTTTCGCCCTCCGCAAAAAGCTGCAGGTTCATGGGTAATAATGCCTTTGCCATCTTTGATCTCTCCTTTCAGTTTTTGGTGTGTCTCACCGTCATCAGTTTTCAGGGTGTCTCCCTCTGTCAGTTGTTCCCCCGGTGTCTCCGCGTAGTTTAGGCCCTTCGGGGCATAAAAAGACCACCGGCCATTTCTGGCTGGTGGTACTGATACCGTATGACTGCCTTTAATCAGGCTCTTCTGCCCCATCTGCAACTTCCGGAAGCTCCTTCCGCTGCCTGATTGCCTCCCTGATGTCGCGCACACATTCCCCGTATTTCAACTCCATATACCCCAACGGATAGCCTCCAAACAGGGCACGGTGCTCTTCGTTCAGTTTCTTGAGCTCTTCTGTATCTTTTCCATACCACATTATTTCATCACCAAACTGATAATCCGAATACAAAAATACCACCGACCATTTCCGATCAGCGGCATCAGATTTTTCCCTGTTTTTTCAACTCTTCGATTTCCTCCGGTGTCAGTTTCCTAAATTTTATCGGCTCATTTCTCAACATTTCTTCTCTTTCTTCCAGTGCTTTCTGATATTCTTCCTCATCCATAAATATATTCCCATCCATAATTATAAGACCTCCAGTTCAATCTCATTGCCTTTTCTTGATATTACCCTATAATTACAGTCATTGTCAAGCAAAAGCTCCCGTTGATTAGGGAAGAAGCTGATTTTTTCAATATATGCCGCTTTAGAACCCTTTTTCGCGTAAATAATTATCTTATATTTGTCCTTAAAAGACCTGTTTCCTGTAACAGATGTGCTGAAAAATTGCCCTGGCCTTATAATCTCACCTATATCAGCACCATCAGTCGGATCCACGCCCATCCCCCTGAAAGCAATGACATCATGCTTTAATCGGCTCTTCTTTATGGCTCCGGAGATTGTTTCCGCGTAAGATTCCAATCTTTCATCCCCCGGGATATCCCCCCTGAGCATTGCGTTCAGCCGCTCAAAGAAACGGTTCGGCTTCTTATCCCCGGAATTATAGGTGTATTTCTGGATAGCCCTTTTTTCTTCGTCTGTGAGTGTCTGGATCCATTCTTCTGAGTCTTTACGCAGGACATCCACTACCCTGTCCTGGGGGAGGGCCCTGAATGATCCGAGCGGGCGTTTTGACTCAGCATACTCCTGGATATCCATCCCTCCTGTTTTTAAGTACGCCCGTCCCCATTCCTGCGCCTTTCTCCCGTACATCTTCCGGTTATCCGGATCCAGCGAGTACCTGGACAGCCTGCCAAACTTTTCATACTGCCTCCTGGCGTACTGCTGCCTTGACTCCAGCTTTGCCGCCCGTTCCACCTTTTCAAGCTCTTCCTCCGTCCAGGTATCGTCGGCTGTAGATATGCCGGGGAAATAGGTGGTGTGGACGTCCCTGCAGTTTGGATGGTAGAGCCCGGCGGCAATGGCCGTGCTCATCAGCGGATAGCTTCCGCCCTCCCTGCTGCCTCCGGACCACACGTCGTCGATCAGGACCTTCCCGCAGAAGGGCAGGCATTTCGGGCAGGGGTTCCCGCGTTTGTTCACGATGACCGTCGCAATCCCCCATTTCTGCCGCATCTCCCCTTCTCCGGCCAGATATGCCCGTTTCCCGGCAGTCCGGAGCGCCATATTTGCATAAGCGGACAGAGAGTGCCTGGCCCCGTTGGCATATTCCACACAGGTGAGCCCCTTGGAGACCATATCTTTCGTGGCCATGTCAACCGCCTGCTCATAGGTTCCGGCGCCTGTATTGGCGTAGACCTGGGCGTTGAAGATGGCCTTCCGGTACTCGTCATTGGCCATCCGGAGGATCGCTGTCTCCGCCCGCTCCATGTCGTTCGTGGTGGCCTTGACCAGGGCCTCCAGCTTCCGGTCGTTGAGCTTAAAAAACTCCCCCTGCAGGGGAGTCCTGGACGGAGTCTTGTTCTGGCGGGACCGGAAGCCCCTCTTGATCGCGTTCAGGATCACGACCTCCTGGTCCATATTGCCGGCAGCCCGGTATTCCCGGATCAGCGTGTCGATCTCCCGGTTGATCGACCGGAATTCCTTCCCGTACCTCTTCCGGTTCGCCTGCTTATACTTTTCCAGGGACTTAAGCTGTTCCGCCTGCCACATGGACCAGTTAAAGCCCTCTCTTACCTCTTCGGCCCGATGCCGGGCCATATTGCGCATGATGGAGGCCATCAGCTCCTCTTCGATGCGGCGGAATGCCTCCGCGATATCATACTCATCCATCGGCCGGTCCTCCCCTGTTCGCATAGACCCGCAGGCCCTGCCTTTTAAACTGCCGGATCAGGGCTTTCAGCTGGGTGATGCTCCTGCACCGGTCATGCCGGAGCTCCGCATAATCCCCCTTTTCCACCGCGTAGACCCCGAAGGGCACCTGCTCAGACGCCATTTGCAGGAGGCCTTCGTACTCCTTTCGGCTCATCCGGTATGTCCGGTTTAATACTTTTACCTTCATCTTCCCCGCCTCCCTACGCCTGTTGGTTGAGCCTAAAGCCCCCTGCCTGTTCCGCAAGGGACGGCTCCTCCACGACCGCGATCCCCTGCTCCTGCTTCAGGCGCAGGACCTCACCTGCCTTCCAGCTCTCTTCCTTGCTGTCCCCGTAAAGTTCTTCCACGGCTGCCTCCACGCTCAGGATCCCGCCCTGTCTGCCCTTGGAAACAGTCTCGATCTGGCTCTCGAAAGAAGGATTGGCATATTCTCCCCAGGAAGCCATGACCTTCACCTCTTCCACCGGCTTTTTGCAGAGGACATTGTAAGCATTGATGCAGATCCCGATCAACTCCGGGAGCGTTTCCTGCAGGGCTTCGATGATGGCGTCCCTGGTATAGAGCGTGGCTTTCTCTTTTTCCCTCTGCGCATCCGCGTTGTCCAGCTTTTTCACATCGATCCCAAGAGTGCTCGGGGAGATGATCCCCTGCAAGCAGAGGTCAAGGGCTGTCACGTAGCTGGCCAGATAGCTCTCATGAGGAATGGAGGGTTGCTCCGTCCGGATCTCGTTCTTCTGCCCTTCCCGCATGTCCCCGTCTGCGGCAAAATAGCGGTTATCAAAAGGATTCGGCCGGATCAACCTCCCGGTCTCCGGATCGTGCGGCACCAGGCATTCCGGAATGTATGTCTTTGCCCGCCCTGCCCTCGCAGCGTCCATCCACTGGCTCCAAATCTCGTCGAAAGCGTCGAAGCTGTCCAGCTTCCCATCGAAAATGGAGCCCCCCCTTCCCGGATACTTGACACTCTCATAGATCTGCAGGGGGACTGCCAGGATCAGGGACTTATCAAACAGCACGTCCGCAATGTGCCTTGTGGCGTCAATGGAGTTTACGGGGACTTCCTCTTCCCCCCGGTACAGATGGTTTCTGATGTACCCATGCCCATAATGCTCATGCAGAACATACTGCTGATAATCTGCTTTGTACTCCGTTTTAAAGATCACTTCCCGGAGTCTCCCCCGATTCCAGATAAGCTCGATTTTCTCCCCCGGGTACCATTCCAGGAGCGGGTACTGGCTGGTTTCTGTGTCCAAGCTTACCTTCCAGGCGCCATCCCCGATGCAGAGGGCCTCCTTCAGGGCAGATTCCAGGCGTTTCCGAAATTTATTGTCTTTTTCGATCTCTTCCCATAACGCTTTCTGGGTATCGCTCTCAAACTCAAAATCGTTCATGTCAGCCATGACGATGCTGCTGAGTGTCCGCACGATCAGAGACGGGAGCCCTGTGTGGATCTTCCGTATCTCCATGCCGGGGCTGCATCTGCTGGCCCAGAACTTCGTCTGGTCGGCGTATTCCGGGTTCTGTTTATACATCTGCTCGATCTCATTCCCGTCGCCCCGATACCAGATGCGGTTCCTTATGGCTGACAACTCAAAATCCATGATCTCCTGGATCTGGATCGCATAAGGCTGCGCCGGCTGCACCTGGAGCCAGCTCCGGATCCCCTTTTTGATACTGTTGCTCATTTTATCCAGCCACCTCATTTCGTTTCCTCCGTTTCAAATCCGATCAGGTTCCTGTAGGGTATCCAACCATACTGTGACGAGTTAATTGTGTGGTCATGGGCATCCTCCGGCTTATCCTTTTCACTGTCCCAGCTATACTTCCCCAGCTCCGCCAGATGCTCTGTACAAGTGTCCACTACCAGATAGCAGCCCTGCTGGATCCAGCCGAGCATCAGCTTGATCCGATCCAGAATCTCCACTTTCTTGTAGGAATCAATGAAATTGTACAGGCAGCCGTGGAGCCGCTTGTACTTCCGGAGTTCCGTGATCGTGGCCTGGTCTGCGCAGTCGATGAACACATCTTTCGCGAAGCCCCAGCCTTTTCGGCACTGCTCCAGGAATGCGACGAACTTCACTGCCGTATCAGACGGCGCCAGAGGCTGGTCCAGCTCCGCATTGCTGTATACCTTTTCCGCCAAAGTGATCAGCTTCCGGTCCTCCATGATCCCCTGGAAAATCATAGCGATCGTATCCGGGGACTTGGAAGAATACGACGTGTCCAGTCCCGCAGTAAATTTCTTGAATTTAATCTTGCCTATTGCTTCCTGCTTTTTGATCCATGCCCCTGTCACTACATGCTTTTTCCGGTCAAAATTCGGAAAGATCAGGCCGGTGGCTTTTCCTCTGAGGCCCTCGATCTTGTTCTTGTACAGCTTTGTCCCTGGTGGGGCAGACTGTTTCTTTTTCCGGATATCCTCCTCGGTCAAGGAAAGATTATCCTGAAACCGGAAGAACCAATACCTCCACCTAGGCACCGGCTCCTCTGTAAGCTCCGCCATGATTTCCACCGGCACATCTGAGGCGTATTTTTTATAGGGCCTTGACCGGTTGACAAACTCCTTATAGACCGGCAGATCTGGGTTATCCGGGTTCATGGTGGCCATCAGATAATCATTCCTGGTGGACACTTCCCGGATAAAGTCGATGTTGGCCGTGTTGATCTCGTCAATGAACACGCATCCGAACTGGGAGCCTAGGACCAGCTCCCACTTATCCTTGTTATCGTAGCCGAGGACATAGATGGTCTTGCCCTCGAACTTGATGTGGGGAAGCTTATTGTCCTTGTCGCCGTTTCCGTAATATCTGGCGCTCCTGTGCAGGTCCAGAATCCCGTTATCCTGCTGCAGGATGTTTTTCTCGGCGATGCCGGTAGTCTTGGCAGCGATGATGTGAGACCGTTTCTTACTGCGGCTGACCATCCGCATGAACTTGATCCCGGCGCCCACCGTGGTCTTGCCGGAAGCCGTCGTGCCCTCCAAAAAGTCTGCATCTACGCCATCCACGGTATTGATAAAGTCAATATATTTCTGGGACAGGGGGAAACTACTCTTCAAGCCCCTCACCGCCCATCTGGCTGAGGATATCGTCCAGCTTTTCCGATGTCTCCACCGTGAGATTCAGGTTGTCCTTGAACATCCCCAGGTGCTTGCCTAGGAGCTCCAGCGCCCTCAGCTTGGAAGCGATCTTCACCTCCCGCTCCACACTGGATCCGCTCTCGCTGTCTGACTGCTTATACTTTACGGACTCGATGCAGGACAGATCGTCTCCCGCGGCACCAGCCCGGATCCTCCCCTCCCCGTCCACGATGTCTGTCATTTTTACAAAAGCTATCTTTGCCAGCTCCAAAAGAACCCTGTCCTGATTGACCCCAGTCCTTTTGGAGCGCTCGGCCATGGCCGTGTCGATACACGCTCGGATATTAGGTTTTGTTAGGTTTTCACATCCGATCTCTTTTGCGCTGCCCGGGGAATACCCGGCCCTGATCGCGGCCTGAGTAGCGTTCAGGTCGATCAGGTATTCCTCTACAAATCGTTTCTGCTTTTTCGTCAATCAGGCCACCTTCTTTCTGGCATAGCAAAACGCCCTGCACATCTGCAAGGCGTCCTGCCGGAAAATATTTAAGGGAGGAGGCAAGAAGAAAAGCCGTCTGTTTGGGTTTCGCTTCCCTCAGTTTAAATTCTATCACAGAAAAGCGGACATTTCGGACAAACTTTATTTTTTTATTCTCTGGGTAAATGTAGAATTGTGTAGAAATGTGTGATATGATAATTTCGTTGTCCAACCGATACCCGGCAACGGGAGGAGGTGTTTACATGGAGTTATTTTTCACGTTTCTTGTGTCTGTCGCAGCGGGTGTGGCTTGCCACCTCATCAGCAAATGGCTAGACAGGCACGACAAGGGCAACAAATAGCCT
>CAJUQY010000053.1 GCA_910588815.1 uncultured Lachnospiraceae bacterium
AGGTCATCCGCGGGATTCCCTTTCCTGAGCTTAAGGAGCTTCTCAGGCGTTTGGGCATCCAGAAGGCCCAGCTGGAGAGGGCCGAGGCGAAGGTCACGGAGAGCGTGCGGGCCGCCGAGGACTTCATCCAAGGCGTCACAGACAGCCGGATGCGCAGGCTTCTCCGCTACCGTTACCTGGACGGCCTCGGCTGGACGGAGGTTGCGATCCGGATGGGCGGGCGGCACACGGAGGACAGCTGTCGGATGGCGGTGGAGAGATTTCTCGCAAAAAAATGAAGTTTGTTCAAAATGTTCGTTTTTCTGTGATAGAATTTAAACTGCGGGAAGCAAAATCCAAACAGACGGCTTTGTCTTCCAGCCTCCTTCCTCAAAATATATATTTGTTTCCGACAAAACGTCCTGTGCGCCCAGGGCGTTTTGTCGTGGGAGGAAATAGATCAGAACTGAAGGTGGTGACGTGGCCAACAATGAAAACCTAAAACCGGTACGAACCAAGAACGAAGCAAGAGAGCGGGGGAGAAATGGAGGGCGGCGTTCAGGCGAGGTCAGACGCCGGAATGCAGACTTCCGGAAGACCCTGAATGCATTATTTTCTGCAAGGCTGGATGATACAGAATGGGCTCCGTTCCTGGAAGAGCTGGGCCTTGAACCGACCTTGGAGGCTGCAGTCAATGCCGCAATGATCCGAAAAGCGCTGGCGGGTGACGTGAAGGCGTATGAGGCCATTGCGAAGTATTCCGGCCAGAGCTCCCGAACAGAAAAAGACGACGAGGAACAGCGGATCCGGACCGACCGGGCAAGGGCGGCGAGGGATCAGGAGGTGGGCGCCGAGGAAGAGAATGAGAACATCAAGAGCTTTCTCCACGCCTTGAACCCGTCTCAGGAGGACATTGAGTCACTGTTTGCGGAGGAGGTGCAAGCTGGTGGCGAAGAGACGGAAGAAACCGGCGAAGTTTGAGTTTAAGCCATTTTCGGAGCAGCAACGCCGCCTGATCCACTGGTGGCGGCCGATGGTGCGGGCCAGTGAGAATAATTATGTGATAGCCGACGGGTCCATCCGGTCGGGGAAGACAATCGCCTGTATCATCGGATTCCTGACCTGGTCGCAGGAGATGTTCTCCGGACAGTCGTTTATTTTGGCCGGGAAGACGATGGGCGCCTTGAAAAAGAACGTGGTGCGGCCGATGCTCCAAATCATGGAGGCCTGGGGCTGGCCTTACACCTATGTCCGCTCCGGGACTGACGCCAGGATCGAGATCGGGACGAACACCTATTACCTGTACGGGGCCAACACGGAGGCGGCGCAGGATGCCCTGCAAGGCCTGACGGCCGCCGGCGCCTACCTGGACGAGGCGGCCCTGTTCCCGAAGTCCTTTGTGGACCAGGCGATCGGCCGGTGCTCCGTCGACGGGTGGAAGTTTTGGATGAACTGTAATCCGGCGGGCCCCCACCATTTCATCCGTGAGGAGTACCTGAACCCGGAGGAGATACGGAAAAAGAAAGTCTATCACCTGCATTTTACCATGGACGACAACCTATCAATTTCGCCGAAACGGAAGGCAGAGTACAGGAACGCCTGGCCGCATGGCAGCGTGTTCTACAAGCGTTTCATCCTGGGAAAATGGGTCTCCGCAGACGGCCTGATCTACCAGCAGTTTGCCGACCATGTGGAGGATTGTCTCGTAAGCCCTTCCTGGCTTCTGGAAAAGGGTAAAGACGGCCGGCCGAAGCATGAAATTGCCTACGCGGTGATCGGAGTCGACTTCGGCGGCACGAAGTCGGCCCACTCCTTCACGCTGACGGGCTTCACGAAGGGGTTTAAACAGGTGGTGGTGCTGGACGAGTATTATTGCAAGAAGCGGCTGACGCCGAAGCAGCTCCAGGAGGATTTTGTCGATTTTGTCCGGAGGGCGCAGAGCCGGTACAAGGTGTACGAGGCGTACTGCGACAGTGCGGAGCAGACGCTGATTGCGGGACTTGAAATGGCTGTCTTGACGGCGCACGTGGCGATCGACATCCGGAACGCCGTCAAGGGGCCAATCAATGACCGGATCGCCTTCTACAACAGCCTGATCGCCCAGGGGCGCTGGAAGGTGATGAGGCACTGCACTCACGTCATAGGGGCGTTCGAGGACGCCGTGTACGATGACAAGAAGAAAAACATGGATATCCGTCTGGATGACGGCCTTATGAACGTGGACAGTCTGGATTCCACGGAGTATTCCACGGAGAGTGTACAGGAGGATATTTTATATATCGCAGCATAGGAGGAGTGGGACATGAGCAACGTGATCAGGGATTACTTGAAAAAGGAGTTCCACACGGCGTCTGATGAGACCTACGGCCATATCGACGAATGGCTGGAGTGGTACCAGGGGGACGTGGGGAAATTCCACGTATACAGCGTTTACAATGGCGTAAGTGTGACGAAGCACCGGCGCTATTCCATGGGGATGGCGAAGAAGGTGTGCGAGGACTGGGCAAACCTGCTCCTGTCCGAGAAAGTGAGCATTAAGGCCGGCCGCTATGAAAAGCGCCTGGAGGAAATCCTGGAGCGGAACAATTTCCGGGTCAGGGGGAACCAGCTGGTCGAGCTGGCTTTCGCACTTGGGACTGGTGCCTTTGTCGAATACCGGGGGGCGGATGGCGGGATCATCATTGATTACGTCCGCGCAGATATGATCTATCCGCTGTCCTGGGATAACGGCGATGTCACGGAGTGCGCTTTTGCGTCCACGCGGGTGGTCGACGGGAAAGAGCGGGTTTACCTGCAGATTCATCGTCTGGGCAAGGAGGACGGAGAACCGGTAGAAGACCCGCATCAGTACTACATCGAAAACAGGTATCTTGACGCAAAATCCGGAAAGGAACTGGATGTTCCAGACGAGGTCGAGCCTGTAGTCGATTCCGGTTATGAGAGGGCGCTGTTCCAGATTCTGACGCCCAACATCTGCAACAACATCGATCTGGACAGTCCTCTCGGGGTCTCCGTCTATGCGAACAGCATCCCCCAGCTGAAGGGCTGCGACCTGATCTACGATTCTTACGTGAATGAGTTCGTCCTTGGCCGTAAACGGGTCCTGGTGCCGATCTCCATGGCGAAAAAGATGATGCAGGAGGATGGCGTGCAGATGCCGGCTTTTGACCCTAACGACACGGTGTTTTACCAGATGCCGGGAGACCGCCAGAGCGACTTTAAGCTAACTGAGGTGGATATGAGCATCCGGGCCCAGGAACACGAACTGGGGATTCAGAGGAGCCTGGATCTCCTGAGCCTGAAAACAGGGATGGGGACCGGCCGGTACCAGTTTGATGCTTCTGGAGGCGCGAAGACGGCCACGGAGGTGATCTCAGACAAGTCCGATCTCTATCAGAACCGACAGCGGAATGCGATCCTCGTCCGGAAAGCGGTGGTCGCCATGATCCGGGCAGTCTCCTTCCTGGACCTCGGCAGGGAAGTGAAGGCGACGGTCGACTTTGACGATTCGATCATTGAGGACACGAACACGACCATTGACCGGAACATCAAGCTGGTGGATGCCGGGCTCCGGTCGAAGCTGACAGCCATCATGGAGATCAACAAGTGCTCTGAGGGGGACGCCAAGGAAGAACTGGAGCGGATCGCTTCTGACGGGCAGATCACTGGACAGGACATCGACTGGACGAAGGGTGAGGGGCCGGAGGAAGACGCAGAGAATAATCCGGAAGCAGATGAGGAGGGATCACAGTGACGTCTCTTGACAGCCAGGGGAAAGCAGAAGAGCTGACCGGGATCTATCAGGACCTGGAGGCCAGGATCATGGCCAACATCGCCAGGCACTGCCGAGATTACGGCCAGCCGATCGATTCCGACCGGTGGCTGCTTAAAAAGCTGGCGGAGATCGGGAACCTGAATCGGGAGAACGTGAGGATGATCGTGGAGCATGCGGGCTTCTCCCAGACAGCAATGGAACGGATGCTCCAGGAAGCAGCTGAGGAGGCGCTGGAAGAGGTGGAGCCTTCGCTGGCATCTCTTGTCCGCCGAGGTTTGGTCGGGGCACCAGTAAGGTCGATGAAGAGTAGGAACATCCGCCAAGTCATGGAGAAGCTTCAGAGACAGGCGAAGGACACCCTAAATCTGTGCAACACGACCATGCTGTACAAGGCGAGGGATGCCTATAAAAAGCTGGTCCGGAAAATTTCTTCTGAGGCAGACGAGATTGCCGGGAAGCAGGAGTTCCTGGAACGGCTGGGGGCACATGTCACCGCCGTTACAATCGGCGCGGAATCCCGCCAGGCGGCGGTGAGGAAGTGCATCCGGGAATTTAATGAGAAAGGGATTCCGGCTTTCGTGGACAAGCGGGGCCGGGAGTGGACGCCGGAGGCTTATGTGAATATGGCCATGAGGAATACGGCCAAAAACACCGCCGACGAGGTCCAGACGGCCAGGTGCCGGGATTACGGTGTTCACTTAGTGGAAATCGATTCCCATTCGGGCGCCCGACCGAAATGCGCCAGGGATCAGGGGAAAATCTTCGACCTAGACAATGGCAGCGGCTACGTGGAGGACGCTGCAGGACAGAAAGTCCGGTATTACCCGTGGAATTCTTCCAGTTACGGGGAACCGGACGGGCTCCTGGGGATCAACTGCGGACACCATAAATATCCCTTCTGGCCGGGTATGAGCCTGCAGGGCTATTTTCCTGTTGATCCGGAAGAAAATGACCGTCTATATAAGCAGACTCAGGTACAGAGGGCCTTGGAGAGGGGCGTCCGCGCTCAGAAGCGGGAATGCATGCTCTACGACCAGATCGGGGACAGGGAATCCTTCGAGGCGGCAGCAGTAAAGCTGAAGCAGAAGGAGGCAGAACTGAAAGCCTATGTGGATGGGAATCCGGATCTCCACCGGAAGCGGGACCGGGAGCAGGTCGTCGGGTTTGACAGGAGGATATCCGCAGAGGCAGTTGGGGCAAATAAGGCCTATACAAAAGCACAGAATACTGATACAATACCAGTGAAGGATACCTTGATCCGTAAAAGTGTCGGGGCCAAGGCGAAGAATTATAAGGTGATTGACAAAAATACTGGCGTCACATACGAGTTTGCCCCCGGGACACGCATCCAGAATTCGGAAGTCTTTGCCGGAAAGGGAACCAGGCATCCGCTTCACGAGGGGGTGGCCGAGGGGCTCACGGCGCAGTACGGAGGGACCGAATCCAAGTGGCAGCATGCAAAGGGGATCGGGATCCTGGTGGACCAGGAAACCGGGGAAGAGTTCCGGGCCGAGGTGCACTGGTTTCAGGAAGAGACCGTGGGGAAGGTCGGGTTCAAATTGAAAAAGGAGCTGGGAGATGAAAGTTAAGTATCTGGGAAAGACCGAATTCCTCGTGCTTACACACGGAAAGGTCTATGACGTTCGGTCTGTTGAACGAGGGTATTATCGGATTGTAGATGATTCCGGAGAGGATTACCTGTATCCGCCGCAGTATTTTGAAACCGTAAAAGAATGAAGCCGCCAGAGGATACAGGCTGGCGGTATTTTTATACGCATTTTTAGGAGGTGGGATATTTGATCCATATTGAATTAACCCCCAGGCGGCTGTCTGTTGACGGCCATGCCGGATGCGGGGAGCGCGGAAAGGATATTGTTTGTGCTGCGGTGTCGGCGCTGGTCCAGAACCTGATCGGGTCGCTGAAGGCCCTGACGGAAGATCAGATCAGTGCCCGTGCAGAGCCGGGGCATGCCAATATAGAATACGGGGATCTGTCAGAACAGGGACGCCTGCTGATGGATTCCTTTTTTCTTGGGGTCTGTTCCATTGCGGACAGTTACCCGGAACACGTAAAGATCACAGGATGCGGAGCCGACGGGCAGTAAGCGGAAAGGAAGGCACTGAGAAATGAAGTACAGGAGCATGAAAGAGAGATACCAGTCTCTGGACCTGCAGCTTTTTGCGGAGGAAGGAGACGGGGGAGCTGACGGCGGTGAAGCCGGAGACGAAGAGGAGGAGGAAACCGGGGAAGAAGAGGATCCGGAAGAAAAGAAATTCTCCCAGAAGGATCTTGATGAAGCGGTGAGAAAACGTCTGGCCAGGGAAAGACGGAAGTGGGCCCGCCAAAGGCAGGGGACGTCTGGCGCTGGAGGATCCGGCACAGGCGAAAAGCCTCAGGAGGCGGAGAAGGAAAAGCCGGAGGAATCCGGGGACGCAAAGGCCAGGAGGGCGGCGGAGGAAAAAGCGGACGCCCTGGAGGTCAAGATTGCCTGCTTCGAGGCGGGGGTCGCAAAAGATGCGGTCGACGACGTGACCGCCCTTGCCAGGGCGTACATGGCGGCAGATGCAGACCTCGACCTGGAAGACGCCGTGGAAAAGGTTGTCAAGAAGTACCCGCAGTTTAAGAAAGGATCGTCTGACCCTTACGAGGAAGACGGAGCGAGAGGGAAGTCCTGGGGAGAACGCCAGAGAGGCGGCACGAAGAAGGCCACAGGGGTTGAAGTTGCTTTCCTGAAAAGGAATCCGGGACTTAAGATCGAATAAGAAAGGATGGTTTTATGAGAGTAAGAATGGATTTACAACTGTTTGCACACGAGCACCAGGAGCGCTGGTCGTCCTTGGTCGACGCCAAGCTGAGGCAGACCCTTGTCACCAGGGATCAGCACATCTTCAATACGAATTATGAGGGCAACCCGAAGGCCGGGAAGGTGAAGATCCCCGTCCGGGATACGGAGGTGACAGTAAAGGATTACAACAAGACGACCGGCGTGGATCTGGAAACTGGATCCACCACGTACAAGGACCTGGATATCGACCGGGACAAGTCCGTCAACGAGCTGATTGACGGGTACGATGCGGCGGCCGTGCCGGATAACCTGGCTGCGGACCGACTGGACTCTGCCGGCTATTCCCTGGCCCTGGAGATGGATAAGGACTCCATCGGCTGTTTGGAGACCACCACGGGGACGAAAGTCGCCGTGACGAAGACGGCGGCCACGGAAAGCACGGCCTATAAGGAGATCCTGAATGCCAAGACCTACCTGGGACGGATCGGCGTTCCCCAGGAGGGCCGCTGGATGATCGTCTCTCCCGAGTTCATGTCCGTCCTGATGCTGGACGACCATTTTATTCGGCAGGGCGATTTGTCCCAGGAGATGAAGAATCGGGGAGCTGTCGGTGCAGTGGCAGGTTTCGCCATCTATGAGTCGAATAATCTCCTGTATGAGGACAAGACGGTGACAGCCGGGAAGGTGACGACCACAGAGTTTATCGCCGGCCATCCCAACTGGTGCCACCGGGTGGATGAGTGGGCGGTGCCCGTACACCTGCAGGATCTGGCAGGTTCCGGGAAGTTTATCGGTGCGTCCGCCGTCCAGGGGAGAAAGATTTGGGGCCGGAAGATTTCCAAGCCGGAGACCGTGTACCTGAAGAGGACGGAGACGGCGGCCGCATCGGGCTCCTGATGAGGAGAAACTATGGCGTACACAGATAAGAGCTATTATGACGAGACCTACAGAGGGGAGCCGGTGCCTGGCGCCGACTTCCCTTCCCTGCTCCTGCGGGCGGAGGAAATCGTGGAGGAGATGACCATGTACCGCCTGTCCGGGTCGTCCTTTGCGGCCATGCCGGAGGACGTGAAAGAGCGGGTCCGGAAAGCGGTCTGTGCGCAGGTTGAGTACCTGGATGCCAACGGCGGTTCCGACGTGGACACAGGGACAGATATCCAGAGTGCTTCCCTGGGCAAGTATTCCTATGCTCGTGTCGGAGGGGGCGGGGAGGACGGAGCCTCCGGAGGATATTACGCTCCCAGGGCCCTGCGGCTCCTGTACCCGACGGGGCTTTTGTACCGGGGAGGTGGTTCTTTGTGAGGGCAATACCGAAATCTCTGCTGATCCACGCTGCGGCGAGGGTGAAGACGGCGCCGGTGGACTTTTGGGAGAATGAAGAGATTTCCGACCGGGAAGAGATCACCTTCGTCCGGATGGAGCCGTCCCACCGGATCATACGGGATGAGAACAATGCGGAATTGCAGCTATCGGCGGTGTTGTTTTACGACTGCCGGAACAGCCGGCCGAGGGGAATGGAGTTTTCCGAGGACGAGGTCATCCTCTTCGGCGGACAGAGCTATCGGATCATTGAGGTGGAGCCGCTGTATGACGGAAGGCGGCTCCATCATTATGAGATTGGAATGGTGAAATGTGCCTGATATCAGAATAAAAACAGATTTTCACAGGTCTGCGGCCATCGCCGTACTGAAAGCGGCCAGCAACCAGGCACTGACGGTCACCGGGAATCAGGCGTTGAAAGATGTGTCAAAGCACGTGCCAGAAGACCAGGGCACTTTGAAAAGCAGCGGACTGTCAAACAGCGACGTACAGGCCAAGAATCAGAGCTTTGTCATGCGCTGGGACACGCCATATGCTGAATACCTCTGGCACGGGGACGTCATGTATGGTTCTCCGACAGAGAGACGTTACGGCCCGGAGAAACTATCCTTCACGAAGGCTCTGGCGAGGGAGGAATGGGCGAAATACGCCGCAGAAGTCTACAAGGACCGCTGGCGGATCGTGTACGAGGCGGCTTTCGGAAAGGAGCTGGATTGATGCCGAGAGAGGAATTGCTACAACTGTTCATCCGGACGGCGGAAGAAAAATGCGCCCTGGACAGCAGGATATCCCCGAAGGAGCTTTCACCGGGGAACAGCCTGTATGCGGAGCTGGGGGAGGGCTTCGTGGATACCGTCTATTACGATAAAAGCTTGATCGAGACGGTCCCGGTGCTGCTCCTGTGCCGGAACAGGGACCAGGGGCGCTGCCTGGGACAGCTGGAGGATATCTGCCGCTACTTTCAGCGCTTAAAGAAGTATCCCTATGGGAAAGATTTCTCCTGGCTGGATACGTCCGTTGCGAAGGCCCCGTCCAGGATCGGTAGGGACGAGGATGGGACCTATCACTACTCCTGCATTTTAAATTGCAGGATCCATTATTAAGAAAGGGGATGTGAAAACGAATGAGGTTGCAGTTATTTGCGGAAACGCTTCCGCCCAACACGATCACGCCGGAGCTCAACTATGAGACGGAGGCGTACATCAACAAGACGCCCACCGGGGAGACGCCCACCTGGGTCTCCATCGGAGACCTCACCAAGAACATGGCGGAGTCTCTGAATGAAGTCATTTACCAGGCGGCGTATTACGGGGACAAGGGATGGGGCTCTTCGGAGGTCACCGGGGCCCAGCTGACCCTCACTCTGACCGGGGACTGCAAGCCGACGGATCCCGCCTACGAGTATATCACGAGCGAGGCGGTGATGTACCACTTCGGGGAGGCCAGGAAAACCCACCTGAAACTGACGAGGGGGCAGAAATACATCATCTGGCCGGTCACGATGGTGAACATCACGAAGGGCCGGGGAGATTCCACAGCCACCAATGCCCTCACGGTGACGATCCACGGAAATGGACGGCCGGTGCTTGGAACGACAGAAACGGGAGAGTAAGGAAAGGAGGGGCTTATGGCTTATCAGGTAAGGCGGTCCGCACGGATTACGGAGGATCTGGAGCTTGTGGACGAGAATGGGGAGGTGCGACAGATCATTCACGTTGACCTGGATCCGGACACCATTGCGGGGAACGTGTCTAAGAAGTACGTGGCGCTTCTGGAGGTGCAGAGGAAGCTTCCGAAGCTCCAGGAGGGGCTGAGGGAAGGAAGCGGAGAAGCTGATAAAGTTTATGAGGAATTGGGGAGAGCATATTTTGACCTGATGGAAGCGGTCTTCGGGGCGGAGAACACCGTTCGCATTGCTGAATTTTACGATGGGCGGGTGATGGAGATGGTGAAGGAGCTGAGCCCGTTCCTTTTTGACGTGGTCATCCCGAAGCTGCGGAAGGCGGCGCAGAAAAACCGCAAGTCGAAGGTGATAGCGTTTGGCTTGCGGGGATTCTGATGGGAATCCTCAGCGAACCCTTCCGGACAACGGTTGAATATCATGACCGGCTGTATCAGACTCGCCCTGCCTTCAACGTAGTATTGGCTGTACAGCGGCTGTACCGGGACGGGTTCCTGACGGATCGTGAGAAGTGCCTCCTGGCGCTCCGGAACCTGGTCCGGCTGAGCCGGTTCACCCTGGCGTCCAGGCCGCTTTCCTGGTGCTACGGGCTTATGGATGAGGTTTATCGGTCTCAGATCGCCCTCCCGGAGCGACATACCGGAGCGCGACAGGAACGGGTCCTGGATTTTGAACTGGACGGGGAATACATCTATGCATCGTTCCTCCAGGACTACGGGATGGACTTGATCCGGGAGCAGGGCAGGCTCCATTGGAAAAAGTTTATCTGGCTTTTCCAAGGTCTGTCCGAGGGGACGAAGATCAAGGAGGTCATGCGGATCCGGGGGATGGAAGAGCCGAATCCGAACAAGTACAACCAGAAGGAAATCCAGAGGATCCGGGAGCTCAAGTCCTATTATGCGCTTCCGGCCGTCGGGAGCGGAGGGCAGGAGGGCTTGAACCGGCTGTTCTCCATGCTGGAAGCGCAGGCGGTGAGAAATGGATAAAGAGAAAAGAAAGGCGGTCTGTCCACACTGTGGACGGCCGGTGAACGTGTTTGTATCAAGAGACGCCAGATGCAGGGGTGTCTTTTTAAAATGCAAAAACAAAGACTGTAAAAAGATATTTGAGTTGAGATTGAACTGACTGGACGCTGTGCCGATGTGCCTGTCCATTGCGAAGGCAGGTGGGCACCATGGATGGCGGAAAAGTAACATACAAGCTGGAGGCGGACGACAGCGGCTTGGACCGTGATCTTGCGGCGGCGGAGCGGAAGATCAAGGATTCTGCGGAATCTTCCGGGGAGGCGTCCGAAAAGGAAGAGAGACAGACCTCAAAGGTTTTGAAGGAGGAAAAGGAGTCTGTTGCGGAGCATCACAAGAAGCAGAACGACGCGATCGTGGAGGACGATAAGAAAAGCGGGGATGAGCGGGAGGCCAATGAGCGGAGCGTTTCCGACCGGCTAAAGTCGATCACTGCAACTGGTGCGAAAGCCGTAGGTGCTAGTTTTTTGGCCGCAGGTGCGGGTGCCGTCACGCTTGGCACGATGGCTGTGAAGGGAGCCACCGACCTGGATGCAGCCATGAACCAGTACATCGCCTCCACCGGAAAGGGCACGGAAGAGACGGAGCGCTACCGCAAGGTGATGGAGGACATCTACACCAACAATTACGGGGACAGCTTTGAAGATATAGGCCTTGCGATGGCGGAGGTCACGAAGCAGCTGGGAGACATGGACGATGCCAGCCTCCAGAACGTGACGGAATCCGCCTACGCCCTGCGGGACACATTTGGATACGACATCCCGGAATCCACCAGGGCGGCGAAAGCGATGATGGACAACTTCGGCGTGTCCGGGGATGAGGCCATGAGCCTGATTGCGGCCGGAGCCCAGAATGGGCTGGATTATTCCGGGGAGCTTATCGACAGCATTTCCGAGTATTCCGTCCAGTTCGCAAAGGTTGGTCTGAATGCGGATGATATGTTCGCAATCTTCCAAAAGGGTGCCGAGACCGGGGCCTGGAACCTGGACAAGATCGGGGACGCCGTCAAGGAGATGGCCATCCGGGTGGTCGACGGGTCGGATGCGACGAAGGAGGGCTTCGAGTCGATCGGCCTGGACGCCGATGCGATGTCAGCGAAGTTTGCGGCCGGAGGACAGTCTGCGAAGGATGCCTTCAAGGAGACGGTCCAGGCCCTGGCATCCGTAAAGGATCCCCTGGCGCAGAATGCGGCGGGCGTGGCCCTGTTCGGGACCATGTGGGAGGATCTGGGGCCGGAGGTCGTGACTCAGCTGGCGGACATCGAGGGCGGGGCCTATGACACGGCGGACGCCATGGAAGGCATCAAGGCGGTCAAATACGATGACCTCGGGAGCATGTTCGAGGGTTTGAAGCGGAGCATCGAGGTGCTTTTGATTCCATTGGGGGAACAACTGATTCCGGTTCTCTCAGAACTGATTGAGGAGGTGCTTCCGGTTCTACAGGAGACGCTTCCTCCGTTGCTGGACGTGATTATGGCATGCGCAGATGCTTTGATACCTATCGTGGAGGTGTTACTCCCGGTCTTACTCTCCCTGTTTGAAGAGGTCATGCCAGTCCTGCAGCAGATTTTGGAAGAGATACTTCCCGTTGTCATCCAGCTGATCGAAAACCTTGCAGAGCCGCTCCTGGAATTGGTCAGTGCCTTGCTGCCGCCCCTTTTGGAATTGGTCAGTGCCTTGATCCCGATTTTCCAGTCGGTAATCGACCTTCTGATGCCGATCATTGATCTGTTCATCGGCCTGCTGGATCCAGTTGCAAAAGTGATCAGCGAGGCGATCACACCATTGATTCAGGTAATCAGCCGGCTCATCGAAGGGGCTGTTGAACCACTACAGGCTGTGATAAAGGCTTTAGGGAGCGTTTTCTCTGATCAACTAGGTGGAATGATGGATGCGGCAAAGAGCATTATTCAATCGATCACTCAGATCTTTGGAGGTTTTATCGACTTTATCGCCGGTGTTTTTACCGGAGATTGGTCCAGGGCCTGGGAGGGAATCGTCAGCATCTTCGAAGGCATCGTTTCCGGGATTGCGAACATCTTCAAGGCGCCGATTAACTTTATCATTGACGGAATCAACGGCTTTATCAACGGTCTGAACAAGATCAAGATCCCGGACTGGGTGCCGGTGGTCGGCGGGAAGGGCTTCCACATCTCGACGATCCCCCGGCTGAAGATCGGCATGGACTATGTTCCATCTGACTATTTTCCTGCTTACTTGGACAAGGGCGAGATGGTTCTGACCCAGCCGGAGGCGGCCAGTTATCGGGCGGCAAGAGCGCTGTCCGGAGGAGAACTGGAGCGAGCCGCTTCCGGAGACGTCCGTGCCGGCATGGGGAGGACGCCGAAAAGCGGCCCCATCCAGATGGAGGCGGTGGTCAGCCTGAATGACCGGGAGATCGCCAGGGCGACTGCAGAATACACGGGTCAGCAGCAGGAATGGGAGGAATTATGATTATCGACGAAAGGATGCTGGCGGACCACGGGGCCAGAATAAAAGGTGATTATACCATATCCGGGGTGCCGCTCAATACCCATTACCATCAGGGGGTACGACAGAGCGGCTTTACCTTGCACAGCCAGGAGCCAGGGTTAAAGATGATCGAGCTGACGGTCCTATTTTTTGGAAAGGACCGTCCGGAGATCGATCAGAGGAAGAGCCTTTTTGACGGAATGCTGTTCGGAAAAAATGAACTTTGCCTGGACGGATATTTTTACACGGTGTTTTGCAGCAGCATTGGGGGAAGTTTGTACCAGGGGGAATGCCTGTGCGAATCCACATATCAATTCACCGGATACAAACATGGCCGCCTGAAAAAGGTCACGGGGAACACTCTGTACTGCGAGAGCACGTTACCATATACAGACTGCCGGGTTTCTGTGGCGGCCTCCAAGGCTGCCAGCTCCTACCGGGTGGGCGGGATCACATATCGGAATGTTAAAGCCGGGGAGAAGCTGGTGGCGGACGGGATCTGCAAAAGGATCCTGATCAATGGAACGCCTGCGGCGGACCGTGCGGAATGGTTCAGGTTCCCGACGCTGGTGCCCGGGAAAAATATTATTTTATGCGACGATACCGTGACCGTGGAATACTACCCGGTTTATTTTTGATTGGAGGGATAACTGATGTTACAGCTGATCAATGGGGTGGAGAACCCGATTTTGAATGTGGATGATTTTTACATCACGGAGAAATGGTCTGGACTGGACGAACTGGTCTTTACCATATCGATTCATGATCCGGCATATCCGGCGATCCTAGAGGAGGTGCTGGTCCAGTACGAACAGCCTTACCTGGTCAAGGCTATTGATGCTGGGGCCGAAACAGCGAAGGTGAAATGCCAGATCGATCTGGACGCCTGGAAAGCAGGCATGCTCCTCGGTTATACGAATGGGAGCAATACAGCCCATGCCACCATCTCTGGAGTCATGCCGACCGGGTGGCAGGTGAATGACCACAGCGGCTCTGTCAGGCGGAGGACCATTGAGGGGGAAGCTTATACCCCGTTGGAGGTGGTGGAGGCCTGTCCGGATATATATGGCATCGTTGTCCGGTTTGACGTAAAGAATAAAATTATCCATCTGTATGATCCAGATCAGTTTAAGCCACTGGGAGCCTTTGCCAGCCGGGAGCTGAACCTGACAGAGATCAACTACAAAGGGAAAAGCAGCGATTTCGCCACGAGGCTGTACGCCGTTGGAAAAGATGGCGTGACCTTTGCTGGCATCAACGGCGGAAAGGCTTATGTTGAGGACCATACCTACAGCGACAAGCTTGTCAGCGCGTATTGGAAGGATGAGCGCTACACGGATCCTCAGAGCCTTCTGGATGATGCTCAAAAAGCTTTGAAAGAGATGGCGGTCCCTGTCAGGTCTTATTCCTGCAATGTGGTCGACCTAGCCGCAACGAATCCGGAATTATATAGCTTTCAGGATTTCAGCCTTTTTTCGGTGGTTCGTTTGATCGATGACATCAAGGGCGTAAGCCTCAATCATCAGGTGGTGGAATACAAACGGTACCCGTACCATCCGGAAAAGAATGTAGTCACGCTATCGACTGTGGCGCCGTCCATTACCAGCACGGTCAAGGGGATCAAAGCGCAGATCGAGAAGCCGACCAGCGGCTTCCGGCAGCAGATCCAGAACCTGATCGACAGCATGGCCTCCACCATCGCCGGGTACGACGGCGGGAACATGGTCATTACTCAGAATGCAGAGGGAAAGCCGAACGGGATCATGATCATGGACACGGATAGCAAGGCGACGGCAAAAAAGGTCCTCTGGCTGAATCTTATGGGGATCACCTACAGTCATAACGGGGCGGACGGCCCCTGGGACACGGTTTGGAGCTTCGAGCAGGGCGGCTTTATTGCGGATTGGCTGGTCGCAGGAGTGATCCAGGGGATCAAGATCATTGCCGAGCAGGGCGTGATCGCTGGATGGGATATTAACCAGAGGTCCATGTACAAAGACGTAGTGGCCGCAGACGGCACCATCTACCGGGTTTACCTCCAGCCGCCGCTTGCATCCAACCCGAATAAGACGTGGATCCTCTCTTGCCAGAAATCCACGGACGGAGGAAAGACTTTTCTCGGAAATTTCGTCTTGTATTCTGATGGGAGTGCGAGATTCGGAAACACTTTTATAGGGGCAGATGGGACTGTAAAACTTGGAGAGCATACGTACCTCTACGCAGATGGTAGCGCAAAATTCGGGGACAGCATGATTTACTCGAATGGGGCGGCACGGTTTGGATCTGAAGCAGGGCTTAACGTCCGGTGTTATAAAGATGGGCTGGAACTTTATGCTAACGGAAAGATGGTGGCTGCCTTGGACGCAGCCACAGACGGAAATGGCCAGATGAAGTCCATGCTTCGGGTAAACCGGATACTGACGGGGAAATGCAGCGAAGTAAGTAGTTGGAATTAGGAGGGCGTATAGATGCAGATTTTGACACCGATCGTCATTGATTTGATGAATCCGGATCCGTTACCAATCATCAATGCAAAGCAGGGGGACACAGGAAGGGGAATCCGGGTTACTGTTACGACGGATGGCCAGATATGCCAGTGCGCATCCGAGGAAGTCAATATTTTTATTCGGAAGCCAGATGGGAAACTGATTTATAACGGATGTGATATACAAGGCGGGGATGTTGTGGTCATGTTTACAAGCCAGGCACTGGCGGTGCATGGGCAACTGCAAGTAGAGCTGGAAATACTATCCGGAGAGAAAAAGGTCTCCACACCGATCGCCGTGATCAACGTGCTGCCGACAAATATCAATGCGGAGGCGATCGAGTCCACAAACGAATTCAACCGGTACGAAACGATCATAACGGAAATGGAGGCTTCGGAAGCGGAACGCTCAGAAGCGGAAGATAAAAGGGTGGCAGCAGAGGCAGCCAGGGCGGAAGCGGAAAGCGAAAGATCGGAAGCGGAGGGCGATCGGGCAGCAGCAGAAACCGAAAGAATTTCCGCCGAAACAGAACGCATGAAGGCGGAGGCGCTCCGCACTCAGGCCGAAGCGCTCCGGAGGCAGGCTGAGGAGGCAAGAGCGGCAGCCGAAGAACTCAGGGAAGCGGCGAAGCTCACCATGCAGCAGGCCACAGAAGCTGCCAATGCGGCTGCGGAGGCTGCCGGAGCCTACGTCTTGGGAGATATTTCCGGGAAGACAGTAACTTTTACAGAGGCAGTCGAAAGGGCAAATATAGAGAGCGAAGAATCCACTGCCACTATTTTCGGGAAAATAAAGAAATGGTTTTCCGATCTTAAGGATGCCGCATTTGCCTCCATCGCAAACAATCTCACGACAACGTCGGCCGGGAGCGTGCTGGATGCCCGTCAGGGAAAGGTACTGAGCGATCAGCTTACGGAGCTAAATGGGAATTTGCCGAGGATAACAAGCAGTACGGATACGA
>CAJUQY010000054.1 GCA_910588815.1 uncultured Lachnospiraceae bacterium
GCCTGTCTGTTATGTCATAAGACTATCAGATTATGTTTCTCCCCGCAAGCCTCCCCGGGGGTTATTTTTTTATTTTTCTGTTCTCATTGCTTTCATGTCACAAACCAGAATCAGGTTTCTCCGGAAACAGTGTCCAGAATCCCCGCCTCAAAAAGTTCTCTGGTATATGCCTCCCTCGGATTCTTACGGATCTCCTCCGGCGTCCCTGTTTCCAGGCACACCCCCTCCTTCATAACCAAAATCCGGTCACAAAGCTCCATGGCCAGCGCCAGGTCATGGGACACAAAGAGGACGGTCAACCCAAACTCCTTTTGCAGGTTCCCCAGCAGGCGGACAATCTGTGCCTGGGCCGACACATCAAGGGCGCTGGTAATCTCATCGCAGAGCAGTACCTTCGGCCTTGCCGCCAATGCCCTTGCGATGGCCATCCGCTGGCACTGGCCGCCGCTCAGCTGCCCCGGATAGCGCTCGGCAAGCTCCGGCACAAGGCCCACCATACGGATCAGCCGTTCCCGTTCCCCTATAAGCTCCGGGCCCCTTAACCCCCTGAGCCGCTTCAGCACTTCATCCATCGCCGGCCGTATCTTCTTCCTGGGATTAAAGGAGCGGACCGCATCCTGAAACACCATCTGTACATCCAGGCACAGCTCTTCCGTTTTCTTCCCGCCAACCGCCTTTCCTGCGATGAAAACCTCACCCCCGTCCGCCTGTTCCAGACAGGCAATCAGCCTGAGAAGCGTGCTTTTTCCGCTCCCGCTCTCCCCCACGATTCCCAAGGTCTCACCGGGAGCGGCCGAAAGGCTCAAGCCCCGGAGAGCCCGGATCCTCCGCCCGTTTCGCATATAGGATTTTTCCAAATTTTTAACTTCAACCATCAGATCTCCTTCTTCCCCCGCGTCTCTCCAGGAGCCGCAGTCTCTCCGACGGCGGGAACTGCCGCGATCAGACTCCTGGTATAAGGGTGTTCCGGTCTCTTGAGCACCTGCCCCGCCTCCCCGCATTCCACCAGTTCACCACGGCACATGATCCCGATCCGTCCGGCCAGCCTGGCCGCCACACCGAGATCATGGGTCACCAGAAGCATTGCCGTTCCCGTCCGCCTCTGCATCTGCAAAAGCCCTTCGAGCACTGCCTTCCTGGAAAGGACATCCAGAGCGCTGGTCGGCTCGTCCGCAAGCAGCAGCCGGGGCTTTAAAAGGAGCGCGGCCGCAATGGCAATCCGCTGGTTCATTCCGCCGCTCATCTCATAGGGACAGGAATCCAGAATGCGCTCTCCCCCGGCAAGGCCCAGACTCTCCAGACATTCTCCGATCTCGCCAAAGGAGTCCGGCCCCCGAAAGGAACCATGGCTTTTTAACAACTCCGCAAACTGCTTCCGGTAGCTGCGGATGGGGTTAAAAGCCGCCCCGGAATCCTGAAAGATCATGGTCATCTCCCGTCCCCAGAGTCTTCTTCTCTCTCTCCTGCCCATGCGCGAAAGCTCTCTTCCGTCATAGTACATCTGCCCGCCCGTCAGCCGAATCCCCGTCCCGGGAAGGCCCAGGATGCTCTGAAGCAGGGTGGTCTTTCCGCTTCCGCTCTCCCCCGCCAGCGCCAGGATTTCGCCCCTTTTTACCTCAAGGCATACATCTCTTATGGCCGGTTCCCCATAGGAGAGGCTCAGATGGTCCAATTCCAGTATCTTATCGTCCTTCATACTTTCCCCCTTCCGTCAGGCTTATCTCCCCATCCGGGTAAGCGGAAACGCCGGGCAAACTTTCCTCCCGCCTGTGTTCCCGGTTCCGCCAGATCCCTCGCCGCGTCCCCCAGGCAGTTAAAAACCACCACCGTCACCACTATGGCCGCCGCCGGGGCCAGGGAAACCCAGGGGGCAAGCTGCATATAACTCCGCCCTTCGCTGATCATGGAGCCCCACTCTGCCTGAGGCGGGATCACCCCTATCCCCAAAAAGGAGAGTCCCGCAATCCCCATCATCGTGCTTCCGATCTGTGTAGCCGCCGTCACAACCATCGGGCCGGCCACATTGGGGAAAATATGCCTGAAGAGAAGCGCGGTCCCCCCGCATCCGGAGAACCGGGCGGCCGCCACATATGTCTCCTTCTTTGCCTGCAGGGTGAGGCTCCTGGCCAGCCTGGCATAAACGGTCCAGCTTGTGATCCCCAAAGCCAAAAGTGCATTCTTCAAACCGCCGCCGAGGAGGCCGGCCACGGCGATGGCCAGCACCATCTGGGGAAAGGCCAGCAGAACATCCGCCAGCCTCATCACGGCCTCGTCCAGAATTCCCTCGTAGTACCCGCAGAGCATCCCCAGAAAGGTTCCCACGAGAAACGATACTGCCACCAGGCAGGCGGCGCCAAACACAGACACCGGCGCCCCGGAGAGCACCCTGGAAAGCACACACCTCCCATATTCGTCCGTTCCCAGAGGAAACTCGGCACAGGGCGCCTGTTTTATGGCCTGCATATGGGTTTTCGCCGGGTCATTTGGCGCCATGGCGGGAGCCAGCGCCGCCAGGCACAGCAGCAAACCTGCCAGGACCAGAAAGAAAAGGAACCGGCGAGAGGTCTTTCCTCGAAAAAATGGACTCGTTCTCATGGCCTCCCCTCCCCCTGATCCCAGATCCTCGGATCCAGTTTATGGTAAAGAAGGTCGGTAACCAAGTTCACCGTCACAAAGAGCAGCGCCATCACGAGCACAAGCCCCTGCACCATCGGATAATCCCTGGCCGTAATCGCGTCCATCATCAGCTTTCCGATCCCCGGCCAGAGGAAAATACTCTCCACCACCACACTTCCGGCCATGAGTGTGCCCCCCGCCATGCCCACCACCGTGATGACGGAAATCAGGGAATTGCGGAGCACATTGCGAAGCAGCACCACAGACTCCTTAACGCCCCTGGACCTTGCCCCCGCCACATACGGTTTGCAAAGCTGTTCCAGAACTGCCGCGCGGACCTGTCTGGTAAACTGACAAAGCAGAGGTATCGCCAGTGTGAGAGCCGGCAAAAACAAGCCCCTCACCGACCGGTTGGCAATGATGGGGAACAGCTTCGTTTTCAGACACAAAAAATACATGAGAAGCACGGCGATGAGAAAATTCGGCAGTGAATTTCCCAGAAAGGTCAATATCCCTATGAGCTTATCCCCAATCCCATTCTGCCGCACTGCCGAATACATTCCCAGGGGAATGGCCAAAAGGAGTGCCGACAAAAGGCTTGTGAGCGACAAAAGCAATGTATTTTTTAATCCCTTCGCCAGCTTTTCTCCCACAGGCAGTCCGTCATTTAAGGATTCCCCAAAATCCCCGCGGACCGCCCTCATGAGCCAGCTCCCATACTGTATAAGCAGCGGCCGGCCAAGTCCCATATCCTCCCTGGCCTGCTCCAAAACCTCTTCGGTGACTGCGATCCCCCCCGCGGTGAGCTTCCTCTGGGCCGGATCCCCCGGCGATACATACATCAGCAAAAATACGAGAAAGGTGACACCAAGCAAAACCAAGACCAGTTGAAACAGCCGCCTTCCGATATAACGCTTCACATTCATAGATTACCACCCAAACCTCAGCAGGGGGAGCCCTGCGGCTCCCCCGAATTTCTTCTTTCCTTATTGTATATCCGAATTCGCATCGATACCATAAAAATCATAGGGCAATTGCTCGGCAAAGCCCGTCACCCCGGACAAGGTGACCGTCACCTTATTGAACAGCCCCACATAGCCAAAGGCATGGTCGTCAATGGCTATCTGTATGATCTGGTTGGCAAGCTGTGCACGTCTTTCCGTGTCCACCTCATATTTCAGTTCATCAATCAGACGCTCACACTCCGGATCATCGAAGCCGCCCACATCAAAATACGCGCCGTCCCGAAGGGTACTGTCGATGAAGTAATAGGGGTCGCCCGCCTTATCTGCGATCATGCAGTAGAGCGCCAGATCAAAATCCCCCGTGGCAATATACGTGGCGTCCGGATCCTCCTCACAGGTCAAATGGGAATTGATTCCCACCTCCTTCAGCTGCTCCTGGATCAGAAGCGCCAGAGAGTCCAGTGAGCGGGACGCATAGTAGGCGATATTCAAATCCAGCTCTTCTCCATCCTTCTCATAAAAGCCGTTTTTATTCAGTGTGTATCCGGCTCCCTCCAGGGAAGCCTTCGCCCCCTCCGGATTGACATCCGGAACGGTGACCTTGCCATAAGCGCTGCTCTCCGCAAAGGGACCCTTCGCCGCACTCACCGTTCCCTGCAGGAAAGAAGCAATGGCCTCCTTATCCACAGCCAGGGTGACAGCCTCCCGGACTCCATCCTCCAGCCGATTCTCATTCAGAATATAAAACTGCAGCCTGGAAGCCGGAAGTACCGTGAGATGGTAGCTGTCCGGGTCAGCCGCATAGAGCTCCATGGCCGAGGCCGTGACAAAATCGTAGCAGTCAATCTCTCCGTTTTGGAGTGCCATCTGCCTGGTGTCATCCTCCGGCATGTAGTAGAAGACCGCACCGCTTAGCTTTGCGCTGCCATTCCAATAATTCTCGTTCCGGCTCACCTTGACGGTTCCCTTCGGCTCAAACTCCGATGCCACGAAGGGCCCCGTGCAGATGGGACTGTTGTCAATATCTGCGGAGTCATCCAAATCCATGATTGCCAGCTCCGGGCTTGCCAGGTCATTCATCATGGTCGGATAGACCTCCGGCGTGGTGATCGTCAGGGTTCTCTCGTCCACAGCCGCCATCTCGTACTCGCCAAGATAAGCAAAACGCTCATTCTTCTCCGCCGCTCTCCTCAGATTTCGGACTACCATGTCGGCAGTCAGCGCTTTCCCATTGGAAAAAGCCGCTTCCTTTTTCAGTGTAATCGTCCAGGTTTTACCCTCGCTCTCTGCCTTCTCCGCAAGCCAGGGTTCCACCTCATAGTTGGCATTGAGCTTGAAAAGCTCCTCCGTCATTCCGTAAACATTGGTATACCAGCCATTGTAATCCAGATGGGCATCCATGGAGGCGATGTTAAAGCTCACCCCCGCCTTCAGGAACTTTTCCTCGCCGGAGCCGGCCCCATCGGCCTTTTCCTCAGCAGAGCTCCCACCGTCCGTCTCGCTTCCGGCTGTGTTCGTTTCCTCCCCGTCTGCCTGCCCCGTCTTCGTGCCGCAGGCCAGAGGGACCATCATCAATACAGCCAAAAGCCATACCACAATTCTCTTCATTCTTTCCTCCGCAGCTTCTTTTCTATTTTATGGCTGCTCCCCTTCCACAGCCGCCTCTTTTCACCGCTCCCCGTCCCAGATTTCCCGTTCCGCTATTTTACGGCTCTCACCATAAACATCGGCGTGGAGGCATAATTGATCTTTTCCACCTCGCTCCAGACCCGCGACCAGATCCTGCAGTCTGTCCGGATGCTCCTGGCGCCGATCTTTTTGAGGGTCCGGATATCCCACTCCGGCCTCTTCACCGGGCTTAAGGGAATCTGTCTGGCAATCTCCTCCATGGCGGCCACGTCCGTGCAGACATAATGGTCTTCCACCCCGCGTTCTTCGGCCCGCCTCCTGTCCGCCTCGTACTCCTCGCGTTTTCCCGCGTCAAACAGATGCGCATACCAGTTGGCATCGAAATTAAGGAGAATACCGCCGGGCCGCAGCACCCGCATCCACTCGGCATATGCCCTGTCCGGCTCCTCCAAATCCCAGGTCAAATTCCTGGAAACCACCACGTCAAAGCTTTCGTCCGCAAACTCCAGCTTCTGGACATCCATCTGCCTCCAGTCGATCCGCCCCGCATACTCCCCCGCATTCTCCCTGGCCTTGCAGAGCATCTCACTGGTGCAGTCCACCGCCGTCACCTGATAGCCTGCCCTCGCCAGGATGATGGCAAAAAAGCCGGGGCCGGTCCCCATGTCCAAAACCTTTATCCCGGAAGGCTCCCTCTTCGGAAATCCTTCCTTAAGGACCGCAAGCCATTTCTCCTTCTGTGCTCCGGCCAATTCCTCCCGGTTCGTCTGCGAATACCCCTCCGCCCGGTTCGTCCAATACGCCTGTATCTTTCCCAGCATGTTTCCCATCGTCTGCTCACCGTCCCTGTTTTTATATAAAAAGTCCTTTTTCCTGTACATAAAAAGGATCCCCCGGAAGGCTTGTTCCTATGGACAATCCACCGGTTTCCTCTGCACGAAAAAGTATATCATGCACAGAAAACGCCCACAAGCCCCCCATGGGGATATTATTTTTACTTCCAGTCTTTTACAGACGAGGGCCGGCCCTATCTCACCACCGCGACATAAACCGTAATCCTGCTGCCGCTCTCGTTTCTCGCATATGCCTTGTAGCTGCCGCTCTCCAAAATGGTGAAGGTGTGGCCGTAAGCTCCCTTCCCGGAAACGCCCCGCAGGTAGCCGTTGGGCTGGTCCAGGCCGATCCCCGTGGCGGAGCCGGCCGGATCCGGGTTCACCGAGATCGTCACCCTGCTCCCCTTCTCCGCATAGAAGGCTCCTGTCCGGTTCAAGGTGTCGGCGGATATAGTCCACGTATATGCATTTGCACTTTTTACATTCAAATTATCCTCCACATCCACGATGGCCAGGCTCTCGTCGGGGAGCCACTCCACCTCCTCGGACACCTCCGGTTCGGGCCCCGGTTCCTCATACTCCGTCCTCTCCGTCGCGGCGTATACGACGCCGTACAGAGCCTCCACCCCTTTGCCTGCCGCCAGGACAGTCCCCGACAGGGTCAGTAAAAAGCATGCGGCAAGCAGCGCCAATACCGCCCTTCTCAGTTCTCTTTTCGGATTGTGCTTCTTCATCTTCCTAATCCTCCCCTCCAATTCTTCTTTGCTTGTCCTGAGTCCCATCCCCGTGCAGAAACAGGTTCCCTCCTCCGGCACATTATCGATCACCGCTCCAAAATACCGCTTCCAGTCCCCCTGTTTTTCCGCGCCATAACACAGGTGCAGGTCAGAGTGAATATCGCCCCACTTATCCACCTCTTCAAATAGCTTTTTTGTCAGCGGGTTAAACCACTGAATCCAACTGAGCCAGACGCATAAGCTTTTGAGAAGCAGATCCCCCTGTCTGTAATGCCAGAGTTCATGCTCCAAAATAACCCGCAGTTCATACTCCCCATAAGGCTTTTCAGGGAGAAAAATGCGGCCTCGGAAAACACCGACGATAAAGGGGCCCTGTGTCACAGTCACTGAAGGTTCCTGCCTGCCAGGTCAAAAAGAAATATAAAACAGGAAGAAGGAAAAATACAAACGTAAGTATCAACCCATCACGGATACCATAAATCCTTTCCTGTTTTTCCAGAACCAAGCTTCCACAGTCCAAAAGCAATGCTGCCCGTCAACGTAGTCAAAAAAAACATAAGACATACATTAATCAAGTTCATCGAGATATCTCCTGAGTTCTTCTTTTTCTTCTTTTTTCAATCCGTCTCCCAGCGCCATGATCGCATAGGACGTCCTGCTCTGCCTCCAAAAGTCTGCCCAGTGCTTCGCCTGATCCTTTACATAACTGTCCTTGTCAACCAGAGGGATATAAATCCGGTCGTCATTCTCCGTCCGCTCAATCCTTACATACCCCTTCTCCGCCAGATGCCCGATATGTCCGTAAATGATCTGACCATATAACTTCTCCTCGCGTCCCTCGTTCACCCGCTTCCGCACAGTCTTCGTTGTCGCCACCCCTCCCTCCTCCGTGATCTCCCAAACAGCCCGCATGACCTCCTGCTCAGAGGGTGTCATATCTTTATCTTTTCTTTTCATCCCGTTCCTCCTGCTATCGACATAAATTTTTAATATTCTCAACAAAATCGTTCATTTCATTTTCCGGCATTTCATATATCCGGCACAAAAAGCCATCTACAACTAGCAAATTTCCCAATATCCACACATCTCCATTATCAGAATACTTAATCCAAACTTCCCATCCCTTACCGGGATCTCGCAGTTTACAAGAGTCCGCAGGCAAAGCATTCAACTGTTTGATAATGTCTGACTTTTCCGCTCCTGTTAATGTTTTTTTCTTGACACCATCCTCGGTCAGGTAAGACACCTCCACCTTTTTAATTCTAGAATCGTCCAATGAAAAAGGGATTTTTTTTAAATGCCTAATCAGCATGAGACCGCCTAGAAATAAAACTAACACTATTACTGTCACTGTCGTAAGTACTGCTTTCTTTCTCATCCAGTCACCATCCTTTCTTTTGCTTTAGCTCGCATTCAAGCAAATATATTTTGAGTAAATCCTCAAAATCTCACTGAATAATCCATGTATAAACATATACTATCATTTTTCTTTGTTTTTCGCAATGTTTTTTCTTTGCATTTATTTCTTTGCATTTATTTTTTGCTTTTTTAAACTGAATTGCTCGAACGCGGCGTAGCGAAAGACCATATTATTGCCATCGTTTTAGATAATATTGAGAACAGAGACTTAAGAGAGCCTCTTACCCTCTACCGCCATATAAAGAAACAACAAGTTAAAGCAAAGAGGGCGCAGGAAGAGCGCCCTCTGTTGAACACCGGAGATTCCTTCAAAAAAATCATCGTAGTCGGCAATCATATCCGGTTAAAACGAGACAATATGGGAATCACAATCATGGAAATCCGGCAGTTTCTTTTGGATCAAAACAGCCTGAACCTTTAGATCATTCCCACCCGACGATCATTTGATAAAAACCGGCCAAACACTTTCTCCGTCTATACCCGGTAGAAACCGTAAAATCCTCCCGGAACCGTCACGCTCCCGTCTCTCTGCGTTATCTTGCCGCCGAAGGAGCGAAGCGGTTCCGCCAGGGAATACTCGCAGGCAAAGGAGGCCGGTTGCCCGGACGGATTTAAGATCACAAGAATTTTCTCGTCCTCTGCACTCCTCACATACGCAAAGGGATAGGCATTCTTCTCGGCGTAAATAAATTCGATGCCGCCCCGGCTTCTGAGAGCCGGGTGCTCCTTGCGGAAAGCGATCAGCTCCTTCACTTCATGGTAGAGGGAGGCCGGATCTTCCATCTGTCCCTTTACCGTCGGCCGGTCCGGGGCGGGATCCAGGGGGATATACAGCTTTTCCTCCCCTGCCAGGCTGAAACCCGCGTTTACGGAAGCGTCCCACTGCATGGGGGAACGGGAGCCGGTCCGGTTATATCCTCCTTCCACGGAAGTAAGCCCCTCCACGTACCGCATACCGATCTCGTCGCCATAGTAAATAAACGGGGCTCCCGGCATGGAGAGCAGAAAAGCAAAAGCCACCTTGAGCTCATCTTTGCAAACAGTCCTTGCCAGCCGATCCATATCATGGTTGCCGGAAGGAATACAGATCAATCCCTTTCCGGCCGTTTTCTTATGATTCTCCTGATAGATCCGGACAAATTTCGACACATCCCCCTTTCCCCTCCCGGAGAAATAAGGCTCGTCGCACCGAAACAGATCGTTGTAATGGGACGGCCCGAAGTGGAGCAGGAAATCCATGTGGAAACCGCCCGCCAGGGACTTATCCGGCTCTCCCCATTCAGAGACCATCACCGCCTCCGGAAATTCCTCTTCCAGAAATTCCCGAATCTTCTGCCATAGCCTTACGGTTCCCTTTCCGTCCTCGTCCCCTTTGACCAGAGAGTGGGCCATGTCCACCCGGAAGCCGTCGCAGCCTATGCCCAGCCAGAACCTCATGATCCGTTTAAGCTCCTCGACTGTCGCCCTCGGGCCGGGGGCATCCATGGCCTGCTGCCAGGGCTTCTCCGGCCGATAGTAACCGTAATTCAACGCCGGCTGGTGAGAGAAAAAGCTGACCAGGCAGGAGCCGTCTCTGTCGGAAATGCCCCGAAGGCTCCCCTGCCCCTCCGGCTCCTCCCAGATGCTGTCCGTCCATACATAGCGATCCGTATACTCGTTTTTCTCCGCCCTCATGGACGCCCGGAACCATTCATGCTCTGTGGAAGTATGCCCCGGAACCAGATCCAGAAGAATGTGCATGCCGCGGTCATGGGCCGCGTCGATCAGCTGTTTCAGTTCATCGTTGGTTCCGTAACGGGGCGCCGCCTTATAGTAATCAGAAATATCGTACCCCGCATCGCCGAAGGGGGATTCAAAGCAGGGATTCATCCAGACAGCATTGCAGCCCAGTCCCTCAATATAGTCCAGCTTCTCCAAAATTCCCCTAAAATCCCCGATCCCGTCACCGTTCGTGTCCTTGAAGGATTGGGGATAAATCTCATAAAATACCGCGTCATCCAGCCATTTTACCATCTCAGTCATTCCTCCTCACACCAAAAAGCGGACCGCCCCTCACGGCAGCCGTCCTGCCACATACTCATAGGCCCCATGCTCTGTCAATCGCAGCGTGACATCCCCCTCCATGGACCGCTCCATACAGAGGCGAACATTGGGAAGGTCGCTGCCTTCGACCATATACTCTGCCTCCTCCCGCGCCACTCCGTTGCTGACCCGCCGCCACAGCAGCCTGTCCCGCACATTCTGCTCCTGCGCCAGAATCCGTATGGTGTAGTCCGCATAAGCCTTCAGTTCACGCCAGCCCTCCTCATCGAGAAGCAGATAATTCCCCTCAATGAGCACGATGTCTCCCTCGATCAAAACTGCTCCGTCCACAGGGTCATGAAGCTTTCTGCTATACTCCGGCCAGGGACATTTCTGCCTGGTCCTCACCTGTGAAAGCCTCTCTTTAAAGGCCGCCAGGTCATAGCTTATGGGCGCCCCCTTCACATGGGTCATGGGGAGTTCCTTCCCGTCCCGGACAATGGTGTGGGACAGCAGATATTCCTGGTAATGGTGAAATCCGTCCATTCCCACCGCCGTCACCGGCGTAAGCTCCGGCCTCTCCTCCGCAAGCTCCGTGAGAAATTTCACCAGTGTGCTCTTCCCCGTGGCCGGAGGCGCCGCCAGAAACACAATCAGCCGCCGGCCAAGCTCCCTCTGCATCCGGCCAAGGCCGGCAAGCAGCGGCAGAAAGATAGTTTCCACCGTTTCATCCGGATAATTCGCCTCAATGGTGAGGCCGTTGATTTCCATTTTGCGCTTCATATCTCGTCCCCTCGTTCGTTCCATCCCGCTCCACCAAAGCAGGCCCTGCGGCCTCCCCCGGAGGGCTTCCCGATACAATGAAAAGGACTGCCGCCCTGCGATCCTTCTCCGTCAGAGCGGCAGCCTCCTCTTTCTTTCCGGCCGGTCTTTATTTGATCACCTTGATCCAGCCTTCGGGCGCCTTGATGCGTCCCATCTGGATGCCGGTCAGGGTATCATAAAGTTTCTTGGTCACAGGGCCCATCTCCGTCATACCGCTGGGCAGGCAGATCTCTTTTCCGTGATCTACGATCTTGCCGACGGGAGAGATCACCGCCGCGGTGCCGCAGAGGCCGCACTCCGCAAAATCTTTCAGCTCATCCAGATATACCTCCCGCTCTTCCGCCTCCAGTCCAAGGTACTCTTTCGCCACCTGCATCAGAGAACGGCGGGTGATAGAAGGCAGGATACTGTCGGACTTGGGTGTCACCACCTTGTTGTCTTTCGTCACAAACAGGAAGTTTGCCCCGCCGGTCTCCTCCACCTTCGTCCTGGTCTTCGGATCCAGGTACATATTTTCATCGTAGCCCTCCTCATGGGCGGAAACGATGGCATGAAGGCTCATGGCGTAATTGAGGCCCGCCTTGATATGTCCCGTACCATTAGGAGCCGCACGGTCAAAGTCGCTGACACGGATGGTCAGAGGCTTTACGCCGCCCTTGAAGTAAGGGCCGACCGGTGTGCAGAACACGCGGAATTCAAACTCATCCGCAGGCTTCACGCCGATCACGGCGTTCTTTCCATACATAAAAGGACGCAGATACAATGTTGCGCCGGAGCCGAAAGGCGGCACATAAGCCTCGTTGGCCGCCACCACCTGAACGACAGCGTCAATAAAACGCTCCGTCGGGAATACGGGCATCTCCAGACGCTTTGCGGAAGCTTCCATTCTCTCTGCATTGAGATCAGGACGGAAGGTCACGATATGTCCGTCCTCCGTCGTATAAGCCTTCAGGCCCTCGAAACAGGTCTGCGCATACTGAAGGACGCAGGCGCTTTCGCTCATGGTCACGTTTCCGTCCGAGACCAGTGCCCCCTCGTCCCATGCGCCGTCTTTATAGCAGGAAACAAAGCGCTTGTCAGTTTCCATGTAGGAAAACCCAAGATTTCCCCAGTCGATATTCTTCTTTTCCATCACAGTTCTCCATTCTGCTGTCTGCCAGGCAGCCTAAATTTTCTTAAAGTATACCGCAACCCAAAATGATTTTCAATCCTCTTTCCCACAAGTTTCCGCATTTTTATTTTTGCGGGTAAGACGGAGGAACGTCGGCGGCACAGTCCTTTACCGGGCAGGGAAGGAGCTCTATTTGGACAGTAGGATCCGGTCGTTGTCAAGGGCGTGGCCGGCGCGGTCCTTAAACCGCGTGAGAAGTCCTTCGACGCTCATGCCCTCCCGCTCTTTTCCGGAAATATCCAGAACAATCCGTCCGTCTGCCATCATAAGAGTCCTGTTTCCCAGGCTCAGGGCCTGATGCATATTGTGAGTCACCATCATGCATGTGGTCCGGTTAGAAGCAATGATCTCTTTCGTCAGAGCCAGGATCTTCTCCGCCGCCCCCGGATCCAGGGCCGCCGTGTGTTCGTCCAAAAGCAGGAGCTTCGGCGGAACGATGGTCGACATGAGAAGGGTCAGCGCCTGCCTCTGCCCGCCGGAGAGCAGCCCCACCGGCTGGTTCATCCTCTCCTCCAGCCCCATATCAAGGAGCGCCAGCTTTTCCCGGAAAAAAGCCTTATCCTTTTTGGAGATCCGGCTGAAGGGCGCTTTCCCCTTATATGTCCGAAGGTATGCCAGGGCCAGGTTTTCTTCAATGGTCATATGGGGAGCCGTTCCCCTTAAAGGGTCCTGGAACAGCCGCCCGATGATGCGGCTGCGCTTATACTCCGCCGCAAAGGTGATATCCTTCCCGTCAAGTGTAATGGAACCCTCGTCCACGTAAAAGCTTCCGGCCACCGCATTAAATAATGTAGATTTCCCTGCCCCATTGGAACCGACGATGGTCACAAAATCGCCGGGTGCCAAGTGGAGGGACAGGTCAGACAAGGCTTTTTTTTCGTTGACGGTTCCCCCGTGAAAGGTTTTTGATATGGATTCGATCCGAAGCATATTAACGCCCCCCTTTCTTTCCGGATGCCGCCGCCCATTTCCGCTTTTTAAGGGCCGCATAAGCTTTCAGCGTCGGCGCGGCAATGGCAAGGGCCACGATAATGGCCGTCACCAGCTTCAGGCATTCAATGGGAACGATTTTTGTTTTCAGAACAACCGCGTATACAAAACGGTAAATAACGCTCCCGGTGACCACGGCAAGGACGCCCCGCTTCACAGAACCCCGGCCGATCACCGTTTCGCCGATGATCAGGCAGGCCAGCCCCACCACCACAATCCCGGTGCCGCCGTTGATATCCGCCGATTTCTGAATCTGCCCCACGACGGCTCCTGAAAGAGCTGTCAGGGCGTTGGAAATGCATAAGCCTACTGTGACCGTGAACACAGGATTGACAGAAGAGGCCCGCACCATATCCCGGTTGTCCCCCGTAGCGCGGATGGAAAGCCCCAGCCTGGTGCCGAGGAACCAGATCAGAAACAACCCCGCCGCCGCCACAACGACCGCCGCCAGCACAAATTCATACCAGCTTCCGCCGATTCCGGTCTCTTTAAATAAGGAAAAGACTGTTTCCTGCTTAAGCAGGTTCACATTGGAGCTCCATCCCATAGCCATCAGATTGACCGTATAAAGTCCCGTATTGGTGACGATCCCTGCCAGAATGGACGGCACGCCCATTTTGGTCTGAAGAAAAGCCGTGACAAAACCCGCCGCCGCTCCCGCCAGCATGGCCGCGGGAACCGCCAGAAAGGGATGCCCCGCCGCCGCCATAGAAACCGACACCGCCATTCCGAGAACAAAACTTCCGTCGGTGGTCAGATCCGCGATATCAAGTATCCGGTAACTTAAAAACAATGCCATGGATACGAGCGCATACATAAAACCCAGCTCCAGGGCCGTCTGAGTGATAAAAACCATGAGAATGCTCCCTTCTTACTGATCAGTCCTCGGTGGTCTGAACCTCAACCAGCTCTCCCATATCCGCAAATACGGAGTAATCGATCTTCAGTCCTTCCGCCGTCTCTGTGTTGACGGTGATAATGCCGCCGTCCATCTTATAAAAATCTTCCATTCCTTCCATGCCTTCGGTCACAGCCTGATAAGCCAGGTCGGCCGTCTTCGAGCCAAGCTCCGTGTAATTCACGCCGCAGGTGATAAACGCTCCGTTTCTTACAAAAGAATCTGCTCCGGTGTAATGAGGGACGCCGGCCTCAATCAGCGTATCTGCAATGGCAAGCTCCGCCGACATGATCACATTATCCGTGGGGGTGAAAATCGCATCTACCTCTTCAGATACCAGGACGCTGGCCGCCGCGATCACTTCGTCGTTGGTGTTGGCAGTCGCTTCCGCATACTCAATGTTTTTTGATTCCAGATAAGCCTTTGCCTCGGCAATGGGTGTCGTGGAATTGGCCTCGGACAGAGAATACAGAAGCCCCACTTTCTTCACATCGGGGTTCTGCGCAAGCATCATATCCAGGATAAACTCTGTATTCAATGCGTCGCTGGTGCCGGTCACATAATCAATGCCGGTCACCTCCGCCGCTTCCGGATCGGAGATCGCCGCATAGACCACGGGGGTCTTCGTATCTTCTGCACATACCGTCATAACCTGGGCCGCCAGTGTGGCGACAGGAATGATCATATCCACTTCATCTGCGATGGCCTGGTCGCCGATCTGCTTTAACACACTCTGATCCCCCTGTCCCGAATAGATCTCATATTCAATGGTAATGCCATGGTCTGCCGCCAGTTTATCAAGCTCTGCCCCGACAGCATTTGCGATTTCGTCCAGAGACGCGTGATCCATCTGCTTCACAATGGCAACCTTCAGGTTCTTCTTTTCGACGTTTCCGGCATCCTCCGTTTCCTGCCCTTGTGTTTCTTCAGTGTTTCCTGCTTCTGATTTGGCATCTGTTTCCCCGGCAGTCTCTGCCTTCGTCTCCGGTGCTTTCGTCTCCTTTTCACCGCCCCCGCAGGCAAGCAGGGAAAAACTCATGGCGACGGCTGCTGTCATAGCGATCATTTTTTTTACCAAGTTGTGTCTTCTCATTTTGATGTCCTCCTATACTATAACATACCACAATATAATTACTTTCAGGCGGCAGATGGCCTTCCCGTCTCGCCAAAACGGAAAGGATACAGCAAGACAACTGAATTTTTATGCAGATACATTCCTGCATACAGAAATGCACTCCCCCTGAGGTTTTTTGCCATACAGGAAGATCCACTGGACTTTCTGCGTAAAAAAAACAGCCCCTGCCCCACACATGGGACAAAAGCCTCTGCTTCTGCGATACCACCCAAATTGACGTAACCAAACGTCCTCTCGCTCACACGTACCATCTATACGCGTCCCGATGGATAACGGGTGGGATGCCCGTCGGCCCCTACTTGGCCGCCCCACAGAATCTGTCATCATCTGGCTGCCGCCTTTCGGTCCGCCCTCCGAAGTCCATTCACCGACTACTCCCGGCCCCGCTCGCACCAACCGGGACTCTCTGTACGTTCATATACCGGATACTTCTCTCCGTCACAGGTTTAAATTTATTCGGTTTTGTTACATTGTAGCCCACCCGCCCGGATTTGTCAACCCTGAAATCCGATTCTGATGTTGTCTCATTTTAGTTGACACCTTATACACAAGGATTTGATGTATAGACAAAGAGAAATAAGGAGACAACTGACAATGGCAAAAAACAAGGGAAATATTTCTGTCCGTATTGAGCTAACCGATAAAGTATTTGATTGCCGCAAACCGATTTAAGGATTATTTAATAACTTCTATGCTACAAT
>CAJUQY010000055.1 GCA_910588815.1 uncultured Lachnospiraceae bacterium
CGTCTGGACAGCGCGCGCTGTTTCTTTTCCAGAAAATCCAGTTTTGCTCCTTTCCTGCGATCTCTTAAACCCGCCGGTTCCACAACTCCATGGCATCTTCAGAGCTTGAGAAATATGTCCCGTTGATCGATGCCGTGTTCATATGACAGCTTTCGCACCAAACGACGAATCCCTCGTCTCCGCCGAGCCTCAACTCCTGGAGGACCATGATCTCCGCCTTTCCGCCGCAGAACGGGCACGGCTTTAATCTTACGTCCTGACTCTCGATCCTGTCCGCCGGCGATGTCCGCAGATACCCTAAATCCCAGTCGCCGTTATTGATGACGCTCATCGGGATCCAGAATTGGTGGCGCAGCCCCCAGTCTATGACGATTCCGCCGCCATTCTCAAACGTCCTGGCTGAAAGCTTTTCCCTGCTCAATCCGCATTTCTCCACTTCCTCGAAGAACTGCTCCACGGAAATGTCTTGGCTTATCCCCTGCCACTCGTACCAGTACGATGCGTGGGCATCGTCTGCGACATCCCTGAAGCATATCACCTCCGGGCTGTCATACGCATGATGACAGGCCCCGTTAACTCCATCTACCCTAAAGCCCATCTATCGTCCTCCTCTCGTTTCCTTCCCCGGCCCTTGATCCACCCGCACCGGATGTTGCAGTCCTCCAAGCACTCCGCGCAGCACCGGTACGGTTCCGGGCAGTAAGTCGCTGTCCCGCAGTGGCCGCTCCTGCTCTTTCCTGTGACGCAGGGCTGGAACCCGCTGAAAGTCTCCTTCGCCATCCCCTGTCACCTCCTTCCGCAGCCGTTCGTAATCTCTCGCAAACCTGCCTTTTTCCAAGCTGGACATCAAGGCCAGGGCCTGCGTCAGACCGTCCACGTATCCCGCCAAGCCGGCGCTTTGTACCGGGCTCCCCGGCTTCGCCAGCCTTTCTCTGGCCCGGCTGACCTTTTCGGCCATCATCCCTGCCCAGACATCGACCAGTTCCTCGTTGATCTGCCTCTTCTTCATGCCCCGCTCCTCCCCTCACACAATTCCGTGCTTCCACACGTCGTTCATGCATTTCGTGTGGAAGAAAATCTCGGTTCCCCGCTTCGTCTTCACGTATTCCACGCCGTACAGGTCGCTGATGGACCGAAGCTCCGCCCCGCAGCCATGGCAGCGGACCCTGCAGACGGGCCGTTTCCTCCGGGTCGGTTCTCCGGCCGCCCGGACCCTCGCTGCTATGTCGATCATCACCTATCCCTCCTCCCGGATCATCTGGATCCTCGCCTTCAAGCTCTGCATCACCCACTCCTGCACGTTTTCCTTCCGCGACAGGGCCGCCATCACGTCCTCGTCCCGGGTGCCGGCGCAGACCAGGTGGTGGATGATGACCTTCTCCGTCTGCCCCTGCCGGTGGAGCCGCTTGTTCGCCTGGGTATAAAGCTCATAGTTCCAGGTCAGGCCGAACCAGACGATGTGGTTCCCGCCCTGCTGCAGGTTCAGGCCGTAGGCGCTGCTGGCCGGATGGGCCAGGAGGACGTCGATCCGCCCGGAATTCCAGTCGTCCTCGTCCGCCGGCTTCCTGAGTTCCCTCACCCGGAACTTCCGGCCCTCCAGCACCTTCAGGATCCGGTCCCGGTCATGGCGGAAGCTGTAGAACACCAGGACCGGCTTCCCCGCCAGGGATTCCAATAACTCCAGGAACGCTTCCAGCTTGCAGCCGTGGATCTCATGCACGCCCCTGTCCTCGTCGTACAGGGCCCCGTTCGCCAGCTGCAGGAGCTTGTTGCTCAGGGCCGCCGCGCTGGCCACGTCGATCTCCTTCCCCTCCTCTGGCAGCTCCAGCACCATCTTCCGCTCCAGTTCCCGGTAGGCGGCACGGGCTTTTGTATCCAGCTCCACCGGCACCTCGTGGTAAGTGAGGTCCGGGAGCTGCAGGTAGTCCTCCGCCTTCATGCTGACGCAGATGTCGGAGATCCGCTCCAGGATGGCTTCCTCCGTCCCCGGCTTAGCCTCATAGCTGTAGACCATCCCATCCGCCCCGCGCCTTCCCGGCTGGAAGTACCGTTCCCGGAAGTGGGTGTACCGCCTCCCCAGCCGTTCGCCACTGTCCAGGAGATAAACCTGGGCCCACAAATCGTCCAGGCCGTTGGGGGACGGCGTCCCGGTCAGCTCCACCAACCGCTCGATATGGGGGCCCATTCCAGCCAGGGCCTTGAACCGCTTCGCGCTGTGGCTCCTGAAGCTGCTGGACTCGTCGATGACCACCATGTCGAAGGGCCAGCTGTTCCGGTAATAGTCTGCCAGCCATACCACGTTCTCCCGGTTGGTCACGTAGATATCCGCCGGCGTGTTCAGAGCCCGGATCCGCTTCGCCTGGCTGCCCAGGACCGGGGAGACCCGCAGGATCCTGGTGTGGTCCCATTTCTCCTTTTCCCGCATCCAGGTCCCTTCCGCCACCTTCTTCGGTGCGATCACCAGGACCCGCTGCACCTCGAACCGGTCATACTTAAGTTCCCGGATGGCCGTCAGGGTTGTGACTGTCTTGCCGAGTCCTTCAACCCATGTCCAGAAAAAGCCCCAGTTTTTTGATCTCGATGATCTTGTTGATACAGTGCTCCTGGTAAGCGTGTGGTCTGAACATCATGCGGCACCACCTCCCCTCTCTTTCCGCCGGCTCACAGATCGTACCTGCAGTCCAGCGCCTTGCTGGTCTCTTCAAAGCGAGGATCCTGGAAGGTCCGGCTCAGCCCCTGAAAAAACTCGCTTAAACCTTCAATTCCTCTCACGACCCGGACAAGCTGTCCCAGCTCCTCCAGGCGCCGGATCTGAACCTCCTGAAGGCTGGTCAGCTTCCCGGTCTCGGACTTCAGCTCCACGAACACCGGCGCCCGGCCCGGCAGGACCACGATCCGGTCCGGGACCCCGTCATTCCCCGGGCTCACCCACTTATAGGCGCGCCCGCCAAGCTTCCTCACCTCGTCGACGAGGATCCTCTCAATGTCTCTCTCCCTCATGCGCATTTCCTCCTTCCGCCTCCCGGATGCCGTCCCCCGCGCGTACACGCGTATTAGAGCCCCCAGATTAAGGCGTTTAAGGTATTTAAAGACGGTATATTTTTCTTATTATTCTTTATTTTTTCTTTTTATAGTAGTTATGGCAACATAAGTAACATATATAAAAAAGTATTGTATTTCCTTGGTTTTTCCGTTGCTTTTTCCAGTCAACAGCCCGGTTACACCGGAAACCGTTGCCGTTCCTACGTTTCCATTGCATTTCCATCCGGAAAATCTACGTCCGGCAACGCTCGAAGCCCGCCAGGATCCCGTACGGGCCGTACCTCCGTTTGGATCTGTTCCGCTTCCAGCCCTTGATCCCCGACAGGATCCCGTTGATCTCCACACTGTCCTTCCTGGCCATGAACTTCAGGTCGCTCCCCAGACATTCCACCCAGACCTCCGCCGCGCACACCTTTTCCCGGGGCGTCAGCTCCCCGTCCGGGAGTTTCAGGTTCCCGCCCCAGTACATCCGCCTCTTCATGATGTCCATGGAGTCCCAGCCCTTCGGCACCGGCTTTTCCAGGAAATCCCGGATGACGCCCTCCTTCATGGATCCCTCCTTATGCCGCTCCTGGGCCTCTTTCGCCATGGCTTCCAGGTTCCCGTCCATGTACAGGGGTTCTCCGAAACACCAGTACAGATAAGCTTCTGCCCAGATCTGGTCCACCTCTCCCGGGAGGTCCGCCCACACGGACTTCCCCGCCGGGCGCACACCGACGTCCACCGGCCAGAACCGGCGTTCCCCAGTCGCGTCCTTTAAGAACTCCTGCTCATTGCTGGTGCCGAAGAACACGCAGCGCCGCACGTACCGGTCCGCGTATTTTCCATAAGATGCTCGGTAGATATCATCCGTCTTTCCCAAAAACTGCTTGACCGTGTTGTTCTCCTGCTTTGTCATGGCCGCCAGCTCCCCGACCTCGTTAATCCAGGTCCCCTGGATCAGCTCCGCGGCCTCCTTGCCCGCGAACGTAGCCAGGGAATCCGAGAACCACCACTTCCCCAGGAGCCTTAAGAAGGTGCTCTTCCCGATCCCCTGTGGCCCTGTGAAGATCGGCATGTAATCGTATTTGACGCCGCCGGAGGAACCGACGGCCCTGGCCACCGCGCCGCACAGGGATTTCCGCATGACCGCCCTGGTATAAGGGGTATTCTCCGCCCCCAGGTAATCTGAAAGCAGGGTATCCACCCGGTGGACTCCGTCCCAGGAAAGCCCTCTCAGATAATCCCCCACCTCGTTGACCCGGTTCCTGTCGCTGACGAGCTGGAGGGCATCATCGATGTTCGTCCTTCCGGTGATCCCGTAGAAAAGCTCCAGGTATTGATAGACCCCGGAATCGTCCACATCCCTCCAGCGCCTCTTCTCTGCCCCAGGGTTCCACGGGAGCCTTCCCATAGCCACGCGGCAGCCGAAGAAATCATCGGTAGCGATCCTCCCCTTTAAGAGCGGGTCGTTCTCCAACACAATCGCAGCGTTGTTGATGGTCTTCTGGAGCCTCCCGTTCCCGTCCCTGGACAGCTGGCCAATCCAGTCCGTATTCTCTTCTTCTGGGTCCGTAGCGGGATTTCCCGCCATGGGGGACTGGAAGGCCGCCCTTGCCGCTTCCAGGCGTTCTTTCGTCATCCGGGCAGCCACCTCCGGATCCTCGGCCGCCAGACGGCCCATGGCCGTGTAAGATGGCATCCGCCCCGGCGGCGTCCCCTCCTTCGCCTCCAGGTCCAGGTCCCCGAACTTATGGAGCCGGACCAGATCAAAGGCATTCACCAGGAGCCCGGAACAGGGATCCGTCGCGTGGTGGGAATAGAGGAACAGGTCCCCGTCGTAGACCACAGCCCCTCCCGTGGTGGAACCCCCTGTATAGGTATACCGACCATCCACGGCCGTGGGCTCGTAGACTCCCGGCAGGAACCGCTCCATGGCCTGGGTGATGCTGTAGGTCCGGCAGAAGGCGCCGACGGTATTCTGTTTTTTCCTCGGGTCCTCCTGCTTCGTCAGGCGCCGCTGCGAGACAGCCCCCTCTCCCGGCGTCCTGGGCCACTGCCCGATATCCCGCCAGTCCCCGTAGAGCCCCAGGAGCCCGTCCACACTGCAGAAGCCCCCGTCCCACACCTCGTATGTATACTGCCCGTCCGCGCAGCAGCTCGCCCAGTACATGAGCCTGGATGCCTCGAAGGTGGTGGGGTCGCAGAATTCCATCCCGAGAAAGGACGCCAGCTTCCTGGCCGCCGGCTCATATTCGTCCGCGGCCGCCGTCCGGTCCAGGGGCACCACCACCCGAAGCCTCGGCGCATAGCCCGCATGTTTCCTGGTGCTGTAGACCATGGCCGCGCAGCCAAGGCCGGACACCCGCTTTAAAATGTCCTCCGTCTGCCCGGCAGGGATCGTGTCCAGGTCCAGGGTGATGAGATCCCTGCCGGATACATAAGCAGCCTTCCGCCGGCCATGGAGGAAGGTGCCGCCGACGAACCCGCCGACATCCTTTAACTCATCCTGCTTTGGCTTCGGCAGCTTCAGGTATTCCCCCAGGGTCTCCGTCCCCCGGACCGGTGTCCGGAACTTCTCCACAAACTCCGACCAGAGGATGTTGCTCTCCGGCCAGTGGACGGCCTTCCGGCTCCCCGCCGTGCTGATCCGCAGCAGCCTGTTATTCTGCATGTCGTCGCCCCCCCTTTCTAATCCTTTTTATAGTACGGGCCCTCAAAGCCCGCCCCCTTTAAGATGAGCCCCGGCGCCCAGGGAATCGGCTCCGCCATCAAAGTGCAGACCTCTTCCACGGTCACGTCCATGGGGGCATCGATGATGATCTCGTCGTGGACATGGGACACCACCTGGTATCCCGCCCGCTCCGCCCGTCTCAGCACCTCCGCCAGGCAGTCCCTGGCGATAGCCTGCACAAGGTTCTCCACCAGCTTGCCGCCGTAGGTGGAGACCACCTCCCACTTCTTCGTCTGCTGGCCTACCGCATGGTAATGGAGTGCCTGCCGGCCAAACTGGTTCTCCGCAAGGAACGGCTTCGGGTAGAAGAGCTTCCTTCCGGAGGGCAGCCGCACCGTGAGGAACGACTGGCCATAAGCCAGATCCCCCTCCAGGGCGAACACAAGGCCTTGGATCGCCTGGGGCGCCGCTGTCTGCACGGCCGTAAGGGCCGCCTCCTCGGCCGCGTACCACAGGTCCCGGATCCGCGGGTTCGCCGCCCTCCACCGCTGCACGATATCCGGAAGCTCTTCCTCGGAAAGCCCCATGGACAGGGCCCCCATGGCAATAAGCGCATTCGGCCCTCCCTGGTAGCCCAGGGCAAGGGTGGCCACCTTCCCCTTCTGCCGGAGCTCGTACTCCGGGTTCCCCTTCACAATCCGTTCTACCGGCACGTGGAACATCTGGGCCGCCGTGGCCTCATAAATCTTCCCGTGGGTCGCGAACACCTCGTTCACCCACTGCTCCCCGGCCAGCCAGGCGATCACCCGCGCTTCGATGGCGGAAAAATCCGCCACCACAAACTTCCGCCCCTCCGACGGAATAAAGGCTGTCCGGATCAGCTGGGAGAGCGTGTCGGACACGTTCCCGTAGATCATCCGGAGCCCGGCGTAGTCCTTCCGCTTTACCAGCCGCCTGGCCCCGTCCAGGGTGCCCAGATGGTTCCGCGGGAGGTTGTGGATCTGCACCAGCCTTCCGGCCCAGCGTCCGGTCCGGTTTGCTCCGTAGTACTGGATGAGGCCATGCACCCGGTCCCCCGGATCCCTGGCCGCTTCCATGGCGGCGTACTTTGTGACGGAGGTCTTCCCCAGCTGCTGCCTGAGCTCCAGCGCCCGCCGGGCTGACAGCTCCAGATCCTCCCGAGCCAGGACTTCCTCCACGGTCTCTTTCCGCAGGTTGTCCATCCGGGCCCCCCTTTGGTTCAGCCAGGGGAGGAGCTGCGCCCCGCTGTTGGGGTTGGCCAGCCCCGTCAGCCGCACCGCTTCATCCAGGAGCTTCCCCCGGCTGATGGCGTCGATAGACAGGGCCCCGTCGATCAGTTCCCGGTCCACCCGGACGCCCAGGGCGTTCATCCGCACGTCCATCTGCCAGAGGCGCTCTTCCTCCTCCGGCATGGGGAACCGTTCCAGGCGCTCGAGGATCCCGTGCTCTGCCACAACGTCCTGCCTGCAATATTCCTTAAAGAGCTCCCATTTCTCCGGCGCATGTTTCGGCAGGTTCCACTTCCGGCCCCCGTTTGTCTTCGTCGGCGTACAGGGCACGCAGAAATACCGGATCAGCGCCTTCCCGACGGAGAGCTTCCTGGCGTCCTGTGGGAGCCCCACCGCCTGGCCGGCAGCCTCCAGCCCGGCCGGATAGCCACAGTAGAGGCCGTGGGCCATGGTACAGTGCCACTGCTCCACAGGGGTCTTATATCCCGCCCGGTTCAGGCAGAACCACTCGAAGGACGCGTTGTAGGCGTGCTTCACCACAGCCGGGTCCCGGAGGGCATCCCGAAGGTCCATGGAGAATGGTTCCCCGCAGGCGAGATCGACAATCCCCACCTCCCCGCCGTCCCACTGATAGGCGAAGAGCAGGACGCCAAACTCCGGCGACTGGGCGTAACGGTAAGCCCCGGCTTTCCCGATGTCGATGTCCGAGCGGGTCTCAATGTCGATAGAGAGATGATTCATAACAGCCTCCTGCCTCTTCCTTTAACGACTCGGATCCCTTTTAGTACGGAAGCCCTGTGATCGGGTTGATACCGGCCGACGGCGCGGGTCCGGCCTGGTAGGCCTGCGGCGCCTGCCCGTAGGTCTGCGTCTGATAGGCCGGCGTCTGAGGGGGTTGTGCGGGTGTACCGAAAGCCTGCGCGGCAGTCGGCGCACTTCCGCCGAGGGGCTCCCCGTCCCGGCGCTTCATGACTGGGCCAAGACTGCATCCGATCCCTTTTTTGGCCCCATACAGATATGGGTAGAACTCCACGTTCACAAAGGCGTAAATACCGCTGTAGATTTCCGACTGGTTGATAATGGGGCTTCCCTGCGCGTCTACTACTTCCGGGGGGCGGTCCACCTTTTCGCTGGCCGTGAAGACCCAGTGACCTTTACACTCTGCCCCGAAAGGCATCCCATCTGAGGGCCGTACCCCGTCTCCGTCATAGATCGGGACCGGCACGATCGGCGGGCACTGCCCATTCCATTTGCCCGTGATTCCTTTTTGCTTTGCTGCCTCAATGGCCGCATCAATCCGGGCCTTCGTGGCCGCATCTGTTTTCGGCACCAGCACCGTCACAGAATATTTTTCTTCATCGCCTGGCTTAAAAGCATAGGGCTTAAAAAGATGCACATACGACAGCCTCACCTCGCCCGTCGTCACGTTCGTTGCTTCTCCAATCATTTCTTATCCTCCTTGTCAACAGCACGGTTAATATCATTATTGATATCGTTATTTTTATCCATAATTCCAGAAAACGCTTCTTCTGCGGACGCTTTACTGGTAATCGCCTCCCTCTTGTCCGACTCCGGGACCAGCGCCGGCTTCCCCGGCTGCTTCACGACCAGGGAGCCCACCATCTCGGCAAAGGGCTTCTTCCCGACCGCCTTCTCCACCTGGGCCAGGGTGAGGGGCTTCCGCTCCCAAAGGATCTCCTCCGCAATCCCGCCCTGCTTCAGGGCCTCAAAGGCGGCGTCCATGTCCGTGAAGGCCCTCTGGCTCCGCCCCTCCACGGCCTTCCATCCGGGCACTTCCCGCCCGGCCAGGCATTCAGAGAGGGCTAAATCTTTGAGATCCGAGAGCCACTTCGCCACGTCCTCCCCCTGCCGGAGGTACTCCCCCATCTCCGCATTGCTGATGAGCGGTGGCTTCTTCCCCACCTGAAAGGCGAGGCGGATGTTCCAGTCGGCCCGCGCCCGGCAGTGCGCTTTCGCCCGGCAGAACCGGCAGGTCTCGGCCCCGGGGGCAAATTCTCCTTCCCCCTTCATGGCAAGGGCCGCCCGTTCTTTCACATAAGTGCCGAACTCCAGGAGCTCGCCAAGCGTGCATGACCATTCGGAGTTGCTATCAGGAAGCCTCGGCTGTACAATGCTCAGGCGCACGGAGTCGACCGGATAAAGAATCTTATACGCCTCGTAAGCTCCCAACGCGTAAAGCATAAGCTGGGGGTTCTTTTCCGCGGATACTGGCACGCCCTTCCCGTATTTGAAATCGATCACGTGGAGCTGCCGGCCAGAGATCATGGTACAGTCTGCCGTCCCGAATCCTTCCGGGACATAGGCGGTGAGATCCCACCGTCTCTCGATGTCCACGTGGGGCTCCGATGGATAAGCAAGGGCTACAGACCGCACGTAATCCAGATATTCCTCTGTATGCCCGTCCATCTCGTCCTTCCAAAGTTCCTGTTTTTTTAGTTTATTCACTGCCCGCGTAAACTTCGCCCTGCCGAAATCCACGGTGAAGAAATAATGGCGCAGCTTAAGTTCCGCCAGCTCATGGGCCAGGGTCCCTTCCCTGGCCGCCTCGGAAGTGGTATCCGGAAACTGTTCCTCCAGCCTGGCGCTTGGAGTGCAGGCCAGCCACCGGTGGGCGCTGGAAGCGCTCAACAGGGCATGGGCCCGCTCCGCATGGCCGCTCATATCGGCGCCCCCATCGTGCGGAGCGCTGTGGCGAACTCCCCGTACCTTGCCGCGGGAAGCTCCGGCAGGGATGCCACCCCGAAGCCCGTGAGGAGCTGCTGCAGCTCCGCTTGTCTCCCGGAGTCCATCAAGGTGATGGCCGCCTTTGCCAGGTCCTCCTGAGTGTAGGATGCGGCCGTCGTGGGGACGCCGGCATTCTGTACGGGGGCACCCGGCGCGGTAGGTGCGCCCGGCGCATTCGGTGTAACGGGTACATTCGGTACCGCAGGGGCGGCCGGCGCTCTCCCCTGCGCGGGGGCAGCCGTCCCGGCCGCTCCGCTCCTGCCAAGCAGGGTTTCCGCAAACTGAACCAGTTCCTCATAACTCTTGCATGTGATCGTGATCTCCATCTTGTCCTCCTTAAAAATTTATGGTATAGTGATGCTATCAGTGTTTTTCTGAGCCCACTAGGCAGTTCCCGCTGCCAGGACTCTTTTTCTTTTTGATTCCCATTCCATGGCCTCCGCATCCACGTCACCGTTGCCGAGGATGATGTCGATCCCCCATTTTTCATGGTAAATATAGATATCATCCAGGGTCATGGCATCGTAAAATTCATTCTTGACCTTCACTGTTTCTCACCTCCTTTCACCGCCTTGTGCATCCTCCCAATCGCAAATTTCTTTCTCGTCAAATTCCTTCTTTTCCACCAGGAGACACAAGGCGTCAACAAGTATTTTCTGTTTCCGCAGGGTAAACTCCGGCATCCCTCCTACTTCCTGATATGCCTTTAAATCTGCCTCGCACTTTCGCAGCTGCTCCTTTACGTCGGCCAGGGTGTAGTGGTCCGGATCCTCTACGATTTCCGGATCCTGGGCTTCCAGGTTCTCCGGCTCCTCCCGCTCGTCCCTTGCCTCTGCCAGCCCCTGCACCGGATCGTCTTTCGGCTCGTCCTCAATCTCTCTAAAATCGGCGTCTATGATCTCCGGCTCCTTAGGCTGCTGCAGCTCCTGGGACTTGGCCTTCTTTTCTGCCTTCTTGGCCTCGGCTTCCTGCTTCCGTTTTTCCTCCTGCTGCTTAATAAGGTCCCGGACGTTTTTCTGCGCTCCATTGGACCGTTCTACAAAGTCGACTTTCTTTTTCTCCGCCTCCTGGATTTCCTTAAATCTTTTCGCAAGCTGCGCCCAGGTAATCTCTCGCTTATAATTAAGCCGGACTCCCCTTGCGCTTCCCTGGTAATCTTTAAGGCCGTATGATCCGCCACCGCCGCCCGCGTTTCTGAATCTCGCTTTTAAGTCGTCGGCGCTTATGTTGCCTGTGGCCTTAATCCCGATCCAATCGTAGAAGGCCCTAATATCTCTTTCAGAAGGTTCCGGCCGTCTGGCCTCCGCCTCCTTCTGTCGTTTCCGCTCCTCCTCCTGGATCTTTTTTCGCTCATCTTCGTCCTGCTTCTTTGCGACGTCGCAACGGTTAAAGCAAGTTTTATTCTGACAATGAAGGCAGCAGGGGTCCGGCTCGTGGTCTCCTTCCCGTACTGATGCCAGCTCCGGGTGTAGTAACTGGCATTCGTCTTTGTAAAGGCCGTATTGTATATTTTTCTTCCATTGCTCGTTGTTTAAAGGGTCGCAAGGGAACGGATTGCCGCAGGGCGCGGTCCGGCACTGCCTGGGCTCCTGCCTTATGGCGCACTCCCTACAACAAGAAAAACAATCGTATTTTCCGTCGCCGCATCCTGGTATTGTAAGCAGGGAACCTTCCGGCCGTACTGTCCGGGGTACTCCGTAAAAAGATAGCTGCTCCTTTTCTCTCTTGGCTGCCTTCACGGCCCGTATCTCCCGGACCGTCGTTTCCTGCGTTACCTTTTCCAGCTCCTCGTCGGGCAAACCTAACATTTCCTGTAATTTGCTTACGCCCATCCCGATGTACTTCTCAGCCATATGTTCGCCGTCGTCAATGGAAAAGCGGGCGTTTATGGCCATAAAGCGTGAAGCGCTGGAAGTACTCAGGCCGTATTCGCCCTTTGCGAAATCCCAGATGCTTTTGTAACCGTCCTCCGTGAAGAGCGTGTTCTTGCTGATCTGCCGCAGGAAGTAACCGACCATGAAGAAGTCCTCGGCGGCGTTGTTCAAATGGTCCCGTATGCTGGTTTTCAAATCCTGGTACCCCATCTGTGTCTCCTCCTCAGCCAAACCTGACATACGCGACATTCTCATTCCCAAACGAGGCAATCTCCCCGTTCGCCAGCGTGATCTCAATCCCCTGCCGTCCGTCGTCCAGCTCTTTGACGACCAGCCCATAGGCGCGCTCACAATCGAGCTCCATCACTTCCCGGACCTTCACTTTGCCGAACACGGTCCGGTCCCTGTACATCCCGACGGTGACGGCAGCGCCTTTCTCCCTCCGGTCCTCGATCCAGATGTTCTCCGAACGTCCGTCATCGTAATTCAGTTCCAGACGGTCGTACAGGTCGCAGATGCTGGCGTTGGATCCTGGCTCTATCGACCGGAAGATCGGGTACCCGGCCGAGTTCTTAGATTCAGGGTCCAGTTCGTAATCTCCCGGGAAGAGCCGGTTTGCCAGCTTCCAGGCGTCAATCTCCGTCTTGACTTTCATATACATGTTTTCCTCCCCTCTGCCAGCATCGCCCTGGCCTGTATCAGATGCACTTGTGTTTCCGCCAAGCCCTTATTCTTCCACCCTTCCTGCTTCCGGAGCCGGTACAGCTCTTCGATCAGCGCGTCCAGGTGCTCCCGCATGGTTTTTCTCTTATCCAGTGCCATCTTCTCTCCTCTCTACTCCGAGGTGCTTGTCCAGCTTGGACCTATATATGTGGTATTGCCAATGACCGCCCTTCCGCTTCGGCGGGACCACGCTGCCAAGATCCCACACCCCTCTCTTCATATGCTCCCTCACGCCCTGGGGCGACGTCCCTAAAAGCTTCGCCGCCTCCGGCAGGGGAACCCTCATGCCTGCCCCCACTTCCCTCACCCCCTCTCATTTCATGCCGAACTGGTTATTCACGCTGTCTTTCATCACTTTTTTCTTTAGTTTGTGAATTTAATTCACTATTCTCTGCAAAAAAAATTTTGTCTCGGCCATCCCTATCAAGCTGCAGTACCTTGGATAATGCACATATCTCAGAAAGTTTAAAGTCTCCTGTTTTCATACGATTATACAAGGTTTCCCTCAGTATTCCTGATTTTTCAGCAACTGCAACAATAGTCATGCCAGAATTTCCAATACAGTCCTTTAAAGCACTTATATCCGTCATCTTACACCTCCTTTGTTGATTTACATTCACTATATCACTGTGGTGAATTTCTGTCAACAGTTTTTCTCATTTTTGTTGATTTCTTTTCACGCATATGTTATTATGGACACAGGAGAAAGGCGGGATAAAATGCTAAAATTATATTATAACATAAAAAAACTGCGAGAAGAAAAGGGGCTTTCACAGGAAACTTTGGCTAAATTGACAGGTTATACTGATCGATCTTCGATTACAAAAATTGAAAAAGGATTGGTCGACTTACAACAGTCTAAAATAGAATTATTCGCTAAAGCTCTTGGAACTACGTCTCGTGAATTAGTAGGCTGGGACGATGAACCCGTCCAAAAGAAAAAAGGTGTCGTCATCAATGTCCTTGGCCGAGTGGCCGCCGGCATCCCGATCGAAGCCGTAGAGGAGGTCATTGACACAGAAGAGATCACGGAGGAAATGGCACGGACAGGAACCTTCTTCGGGCTCCAGATCCATGGAGACAGCATGATTCCAAATATCTGCGACGGTGATATCGTCATTGTCCGCCAGCAAGAAGATGCAGAGACCGGTGATATTGTTATTGCCACTGTTAATGGAACTGATGCCACTTGCAAGCGTCTCCGCAAATATAAAGATGGTATTGAGCTAATTGCAAATAATCCTACTTATGAGCCGATGGATTTTTCTAATCAGGAAATCCTGGAAAAACCGGTAAGGATTCTTGGCAAGGTTGTGGAACTGAGGAGAAAATTCTGATATAAGAAAAAAAGGAGAAAGAACATATGGGATTTCTAAATAAAGTATTCAAAAAATCGTTTGACATTATACCCGAACAGACCTTTAAACATAACGTATATGAAACCGAAATATCTCAATATTCATCTTTGCCCAGATTCTACTACATCGAAGGTAAAAGATACGATATTGATTCTCCCGAAAGTGTTTCAGAAATACCAATTTGTAAAACTGAATTTAAAATAAATGGAGAATTATGGGGAATTGACACCATACTCCGCGAACATGTAAATCGATATTATTCACAGATACCTGAACCTTTAAAGGCCGCATGTTATCCTAAAATTTCTGATATCGAATGGAGCGGATTAAAAGTAGAATCTTCTGCTGAGAAAACGGCCGTGCAAAAACAAGCCATGGAACGTGTGGAAAAAGAAGAAAAACTACGATCAATTTCACTAAAAGATATGAAACAATTTGATCTTAAATTTGACCTTCAGACACCTTTTTATAATAATCAAATGTGCATAATACCAATTAATAAAACTGACAAAATACAGGTTAAAAAAGATCTATCAAGTTTAAATAAATATGTTTTTCAGGCGTGCTCAGTTGCTAACATAGATAGAAAACTCGAACTCCCTTTGGATGAATTGATCTATAATCCACAAATATTGGATTACGGAACTCCATCTGAAAGGACAGAATACTATACATTTTTTCAATGTGAACCGTACACCAAAACAGGAAAACTATCTAAATACCCGTTGATATTACACTATGCAACAAAAAACAAAAACGAATTTCAACCTTCTAAAAACTATTTTGGTTGTATCTACTACATGAAAGATGGTTCTATCGGAAAATGCCTTTTAATATTTTGGAATTACTCCAAATGTCACACAATAGAACTATTTAGAAACGGTGCTACCCTTGATTTAAAAAAAGTAGAAGAAAATCAGTGCGGTATTAAAAGCACCCTTTACAAAGCTTAATTATTTCTATATCACCAAATAGAAAAACCGCCCCAGTGTTACCAGCACCGGAGCGGCCCGACTAAAATTATTTTCTGTGACGGAAATTCCCGCTACGGTTCCGCTCTGCGGTACCTTGACAACGTAATATGCTTACCCAGGGAGCCGTTGGGGTGCTATACCAGTCGCCGGACGAAAGAAAGGGGGCTGGTGCTATGATTACATATGGTGAGCTGTTTTCCTTTGTGATTATGCTTTGCGCCGTGGTAACGCTTGTTATCTACGCAACACGCAAAAAGTAGCGCCCTCGCTCTGGTAAAGTAAGGCGCTACTTTTTGTAGACATACGATTACCGGCGGCCAGGTGTACGCTGGCCAACGGCTCTCTCGTTAAGCATAGTATATGCCATTTTTCAGAGTTTGTCAAATACAGAAAAGCCGCCCAGCGTTGCCATCACCGGAGCGGCCCCGTATCTCCGAAGAGATACCTTGTCACAACCAATGACATTGTATCATCTTCGGGGCAATTCTGCAACCGGAACATGTTTTCGGTGAGCTGTTATTTTTGTACCCCAAAAACGGATATGCGATGTCGTACATTACCATAGAGAAGGATGATACCATGGCAAAGCGTAAAAAATACCCGAAGCTGCCCAACGGATACGGCAGCATCAAATACCTGGGTGGTAAGAGGCGGAATCCCTACGCCGTCCACCCTCCGGTCACAGAGTTTACCATCGACGGCATCCCGAAGACCCCGAAGGCCCTCTGCTATGTCGACGACTGGATGACCGGCTTCGCTGTCCTCACCGCCTACAAGGCCGGCACCTACTATCCCGGCATGGAGAAAGAATTCTCTCCGGACAAGGCGGAAAATCCGTCCGGCCTGGCACAGAGGATTCTCGCCGACTACAGCCGGA
>CAJUQY010000056.1 GCA_910588815.1 uncultured Lachnospiraceae bacterium
AGTACATCAATATACATGAGATTGGATTTATGATTTTTATTCTATCTTTAGAAATAGCAGAATCAATCGAACCAGTTAATAATCAGAAAATAGACAGGTTGCGTCCGCCATTAATAGCTCATTTAGTCTTTGATAGATAATCAAGAGGCAACAGGAAATCGAAATCTATTACTCTTTTGTCGGCAAGGTAGAATTGCCCGGCTAAAGCCCGCCCCGTCCGGCAGTCAGCCGGACAGGGAACGGCAAAATTTTTTACACTTCTTTTACTTCTTTATCTCACATGAGCAAATCCCATTTTTAATATGGGAAGTTTGAGTAATATAGCAATAAACTTGTGCTATATCAATGAATCTGATATAACAAAAAATTTATAGAAATATAATGAGGCTCTTTCTTTTGGACATTTCTGGAAGTTTGCAGGATTCCGGGGGCATGTCAGGACTCTTTCTCTTCATTCACATGTTGTTTTTCCAAAGACAAACTATTTTACACTGCCATGCAGGCATATCATCTCAGTGGTATGTCTGCTTCATTACCCCTATGTCTGTCCGCACCTCGCCGCCATATACCGGTTGGCCCTGCATTCCGCCTCGTCGGAAAGAGGGGCGAGTCCTGCCCGGATTCCGTACTTCCTCCTCAGTGCCTGCCGGATAAAATAATCGCCAAGCTCCGGATTCTTGGGAAGCAGGGGGCCATGGAGATAGGTGCCGACCGCATTCTTATAAAGCACGCCCTCATAACCGGAATTCCCCGTATTGCCAAAGCCCTGAAGGATTTTTCCGAAAGGCCTGTACCTTCCGATGTGGGTCCGGCCCCCATGGTTTTCAAAACCGACCACCGGCATGGAGGCCATGGAAGTTTTCAGGATCACATTCCCCGTCAGCCTCTTTGGCTCCCATTCCGTATAAATATCCAGAAGCTTCAGCCCATTCAGCGTTTCATTTTCCGTCCTGTAATAATTTCCCAGAAGCTGGTAACCTCCGCAAACCGCCAACAGTACCCCGTTTCCTTCCACATACCCGGCAATGGCCTTCCGGTTTTCCAGAAGATACCGGCTGGCGATGGCCTGCTCTCTGTCGGAGCCTCCGCCGAGGAGCAGGATATCCACGCCGGACAGATCCAGGTGTTCCCCCACATAAAACGAGACCGTCTCCACTTCCATCCCTCTCCATAAAAGCCGCTTTTCCAGACACCTCACATTTCCCCCGTCCCCGTAAAGATTCAATAAATCCGGATACATGTGTCCGATTGTCAGCTTTAACTTCAATTCTTCTGTTTTCCTTTCTCCGCCCTCTGCAGTTTCTTTAAGAGCCTGCCCGTCCGGTACAGGCCGGAATAATTGACAATCACATACAGATTTCCCGTCCCTGTCTGCAGAAGCCCCCGGACGGTTTTTAACGGCTCCTCCGAAACCAGGCAGGGAATATTCGCGTACTTAAGCCTAAGCTCCATGTCATAACGCCGATTCCCGGTGACGGCCACAGTCTTCACCCCGAACCTTGGAAGCCGCTCAAAATCCACATCCCAGAGCCAGGAGACGTCCCGTCCGTCCTGAACCTCGTCGTTGATCTGGAGCACCAGATCCTTCGGCTTCGGATCCTCGGATAAAAGAGCCAGCTTCTGCTGAAAGCCCACCGGATTTTTGGCCAGATGGAGCTGCACAAGCGCACCCCCGATCCGGAGCGCCAGCTCCCTTCGGTTTCCGTAATCAAAGCCGGCCACCGAAGTCCCGAAGTGCGCCATGGGAGCCCCGGACGCCTTAAGAGCGCTGTAGGCGGCGAGCGTGTTATACACATGATAGGGAGAACAGGTCTTTGCCAGGAAGGGCTGTCCGCCCAGTTCAAAGGAATACCCTTTTCCCGTACATTTGATTTTGGAAGCCTCATACCGGGGCTTTGGCCTGCCAAAGCCGCAGCCGGGACAGCGGTAATCCCCAAGCTGGCCATACTGGATCCTTTTATATTCCAGTTTTGTCCCGCAGAACCAGCAAAAGCTTCCCTCCCTGCTTCCCGTCTGAAACGCATCTCCCAGGAAGCTCTCTTCAATCCCGTAAGCCGCCTGCGGATTCCGGCACCCGAGGGCAATCTGCCTTAACAGGCAGTCATCCCCGTTATAAACAAATTTTGTATTTCCCGCAAGGCGGAGGGCCTCTTTCAGCCTCTCGCAGATCCGGTCCAACTCACCGGATCGGTCCAGCTGGTCCCGGAAAAGATTGGTGGCGACCACCACATGGGGCCTTAGCTGCCGGAAAACTTTCTCCGCTTCCAGTTCATCCACCTCCAGGCAGGCATAATCCGCCTCCACTCTTCCGGTAAGCCCGGCCGCCTCCACAAAAGCGGAGACCACCCCGCCAAAAAGATTCGCCCCGGTCCGATTGCAGATCACCCGTTTTCCCTCCCGCTCCAGGCATTCACAGAGCATGCGGTTGACCGTCGTCTTCCCATTGGTCCCCGTCACCACAAAAATCTTCTCTTTTACCATGCAGGGGAGCACAGAGAGGATTTCCGGCATCAAAAGCCTGGCCACGGCCCCGGGAACTACGGCTCCCCTCCCCCGCCCCAGAAGACGGCTCATGGAACCCGCCAGCTTTCCAAGCAGAACCGCCAAATAAAACCGGAACCTCCTCATGCCGCATCCCTCCTTTCCAAATAGGCCAAAAGCGTGACGCTTTTTTACATATAATCCTTATCTGGTAAAAAGTTTACGGCAAAGAGAACGCTTCCGCAACAGATCTGCCCCAACAGAAGCCTCCGTGCCCGAATGCGCTCAAAGCTGCTGCGGATGAAATTTCTCCCGATAAGTTTTCAGGCTCTTCACTTTCAAATTCACCGCCGCTTTGACCTCCACCGGCACAATCTGTCCGCCGGTGTCCACAATAAAATCCACTTCACAGAAACCACGGTCATTGGTATAGTAGTAAAGCCTAAATCATCCATGGTTTTGAGCTGTTGGCATATATACTGCTCAGTGAGCGCGCCTTTAAACTCAGAAAATAAATCATTTCCGTCCAACAATGTGCCCTGGCGCAGACCGGCCATACAGCCGGGAAGTCTCACATCGACGATAAACAGCTTAAAATCCCTCAAATCCTCATAGGCATTCAGAGGAATCCCGGCCGCATTCGCAAAATATACAATGATAATTTGTATTTACGCCACATTTTTCGCAACGAAAACATGTTCATTCCCTGCCCTGGGGCCTCCTCCTCACCATCAGAGCCTGGACAAATTCCTCCTCCGCAAAATAGGAATTCAAAAACATCTGCCCATTTCCGGCGAGGATCCGCTCTGCGATCAAAAGCCCCCGCCCTCTCCCCGGCCCTTTCTCACTTTTTCCCGGGCGGATTCCCTGCTCCTTCACCTGGGGCCGAACCGAATTGGCGATCCGAAACCGAACTCCAAAATCCTCCGTCCCGATGCAGATCCTGACCGTCCCCCCTATGAGGGCCGCCTCCTCCGCCCCGTTGTCAATGAGGATCCCGAGGAGCCGCACCAGATCCCCGAAATCCGTCCCCACCGAAACCGGTTCCGAAAGCTCCAGGTGAACCGGTATCCCTCCTTTAAGCTTTTCAGCGATCTTATAGTACAAAAACGCTTTCAGCGGAATATCCTCCAGATACTTAAGCTTCTCCTGAAGGTCACTCTTTACCAGTGTATCTTCCATAAAAGGGACGATCTGTTCCCGGTAAAAGGCTTTCATCTGTGCATCCCCGCACCTCTCCACAAAACCGCCCATGCTGAGGAACAGATTCTTCGTATCGTGTCGGATCTCCCGCAGGCTGTCCATATTCCGCTCCAGGACCTCACTGTAAGAAAAGACCAGATCCCGGTCCCGCTTCGCCTCTGCCATTTTTTCTTTGATCGATAACACCTTCGCCAAAAGCGCCAGATAGACCACTCCCATAAACAGGAAAAAGATCTGGAACCAGAACATTCGCCATGACATGTAGCTGTATGCACCGCTCAGGACGTATCCGCTCTCTGTGAAGATCGTCAGAAAAACGGCAAACACCACCACCAGAAACACATAAAGCTCCAGGCCGGAAAAGCGCTCTGAAAAATACCCCAGCGGCTGATCCCACTTCCGGAACAGTCTCCCGAAAAGCCGAAGAGCCGCCAAAAACAAAAATAGGAAACAAATTCCGAACCCCAAAATCAGGCTGATCCTCGAGAGCGTTCCAAGCTCCAACCTCCCGGAAAAGACAAAATAAAAAGGAATGAGCTTCTCCGCCAGAAATTCATAGCCGGAAAGCAGAAAGACGCCGGCAAAAGCCGTGACAGACAGTCCTGCATAATATTCTTTCAGACTCCGCTTCTGCCCGTACAGAAGCAGGCAGCAGTCTGTCAGAAAAAACAGCACCAGGAAAGGGGAGTGGGCGAGAGGCCCATAGAACAAGAGCATTTCCAGAAGAAGCGCCGGAAGCAGAAGAAAACAGGAAGAAACCGAAAGGGGAATCCGGGCGAGAAGCTTCGCAAACAGTACAAGGAGGATCACCTCCGTCATGTAGATCCCACTCCAGGCGTGGTGGGGGCCCCTGAACGACAAAGCAAGCGCCGCGAAACACCACAAAGCCGCCCCGGCCAAGAGCTTTCCGACCAGAGAAAGGCCCGGCCGGCCCGTCATTCTCCCGCCGCCCATCGCCTCACCTCACTGCGCATCTTAAAAGAACAGGGAATCTCCTGCCGGTTGGAAAGCGTCAGGTACCCGCCCTTCAAAGCCATGATCTGATTCTTAGCCGCCAGATAAGACCGGTGAACCCTGAGGAACCCGTCTCCCAGCCGCCTTCCCTCGTTCTCCATCGTGCCAAGAACCGTAAGCGAGGAACCGTTCAGCGTGTGATAGGTGATTCCGTGGGAGATCTGCTTCTCCGCCTCCACATAGAGAATATCCGAAAGGGGAAGCTCCACTGTCTCCCCCGCGCCCAGTCTGAGGAGAATCCCTTCTTCCGTCTTCTCCCCTGCGTTCCCGTTCCTTTGAAGGGCCATCCGCATATAACGGCGAATCCCTGACTCAAGACACGATAGATCCGTCCCTTTCTCCAAAAAGCCAAAAGGCTCCGTCCCGCTCCTCAAAATTTCCATCGCCTTCTCCTGGTGATTTGTCGTGTAAACGATCTGCACCCCTTCCCTGCGCCTCCTGAGAATCCGGGAGAAATCCAGTCCGTTGGGCTTCCCCGGTCCGAAATCAAAATCCAGAAAGACGAGGCACCTGCCCGGACACCGTTCCAGAAAAGCTACCGCCTCCGGCGCAGAGCTCAAAGACGCCCCGAGACGGACAGGAAGATCGTCCCGCCGGATCACCTTCTCTGCCGTCTCCCGCTCCAGATCCAGGAAAAGCGGATCGTCATCACAAAAAAGAATGTTCAGCAAAAATCGCGCCTCCTTTCCCTCTATTCCCCACTATGATCTGTTTTTCTCCACATCTTTGAGGAATTTCTCCCACTTACCCTCATGATCTACAAAATATTTGGGACAATCTTTTCCCGTCACATCATAGTGGCGGATAATTCCCTCTGTCCCGATCATATAGGTATCCGAGAGCCAGGCCGTAAGCTTTACCAGAGAAGCATAAGTCTCCTCCGTAAACCTTCCGCTCTCGTCCTCGTGACAGCATTCGATAGAGATGGTATCACGGTTCCGGTCATTGGAGGCATAGGCGACCTCACTCATGGGGACACACTGGATGATGGTCCCGTCAATCCCGATGATAAAGTGGCTGCTCACATAGGTATCCGCCGCTCCGTCTGCGAGCCCCGCAAAATAATTCCGGTTCTGTTCCGCCGTCGTCCCCGGGTTGGCCGTATAATGAACCACGATCCCGGCAACGTCGTCCACATAAGTCCCCGGCCTGGAATACTCATTGACCGGAAGAAGATCCTTTGTCACCCATTCGGGAACCTGGATTTTCTCCCACTGGATCACCCGACTCCCGTTTGCATCCAGATAGACCGGCCGTGCCGGATCACAGGCATCCGGCCAAAGCTCCCCGCCGGCCGCCCGATCCTCTCCCGAAAAAACCTTCATCCTGATAAAAAACACCAGAAAAACAGCCACAAACGCCGTTCCCACCACAAACAGAATATTTCTGGTCCGGTTTTCCCCTCTGCTTTTTCCGATCCGCCTTCCGCTCCCATACCTTCCGTTTTTCTCTTGATACACGCCTCTCCAACCTCTCTTTCGTGCGCATCCCCAAAAAGGGGCTATAGCCAGCGGCAAATTATTTTGCCATTGGCTATAGTATACCATGTCCAAAGAAACGTTTTTTGAAAAATCCCTTAAAATTTCAGAACGATCTGCAGAATAATTCCGGAGAATACGGCGGCAAAAAGTAACATTCCCGTGACACGAAGGTTTTCCCTCTTATCCCGGTTGATGCGGAACAGCACCGCCAGTCCCACACCGGCTCCGGAAAGGAGACCCGCCACCGCCGCCCCAAAGCTCAAAGCTCCGCTCAGATAAAGCTCCGTCAGGACCACCGAGGCCGCACAGTTTGGAATCAGTCCGATAAACGCCGCCAGCACCGGCTGGAAGAAAGAATCCTTGAGGAGAACACCTGAGAGCCACTCAATCCCCACCGCCCCAAGCAGAATATTCAAGAGCACGTTGACACTGAACAGATAGATAAAAATTTCCAATGTGTGGTAGAGGGCCGCCCGCAAAATCGTGTGATGCCCCTCTCCAAACGCCTGTCCCTCTGCGTTGCTCTCCTCTAAAACCTCTCCCCTTCGGGCAGTGCCCTCCCCCAGATTCTCCCGCCCTGGAGCATCCGGGTCATAGCCCTTTCCCAGTACGTTAAAAGGCATTTCAATCCCATCTTTGTTACAGCCGCACTCGTCGCAAATGGCCCCCAGCCGGTTCCGCTTCATATCGCTCTTTGCCAGCAAAAGATCCACGCCGTAGCCCCAGAAGAGCCCCAATAAGACCTTCACTCCCAGAAGTTTAAATACCGTTCCCGCCTGCCCCGGATGGCCCATGAGCAGGAGAATGGCCTCGTCCGAGGTGGAGAGGAACACCGCCAGAAGCGTGCCCGCCGTAATGACTCCCCCGGCATAGAGATTGGCCGCCGCCACTGAAAATCCGCACTGGGGCACACATCCAAAAAGTGCCCCCACCGCCGGACCGGCCGCCCCGATCCCAGAAAGAAAACGGTCCCGCCGCCCCTCTGACTTATGCTCCAAAAATTCCAGAAACAGAAACGCCGCCAGAAGAAAAGGCAGCATCTTCAGGGTATCCAGTCCCCCGTCCAAAAGCGCTTCAACCAAAAGTTCCAATCCTTCCGTCCTCCTGTTCCTTCCTCAAAGCCTTTTACCCTTCTCACCGAGGCAGGCCGCCTTCGCTTCCCCGTTCCGGCTGGCAGCTTTAAGCTCCCGGACAAACCTGCTGGGCTCCGCCGCCCGGCCGCTTTGCTCCTTCGTCCAGTACACATGAAGCTTCTCCTTCGCCCTGGTCATGGCCACATAAAACAGCCTCCGCTCCTCCTCCACGTCCGAAGAACGCCCCGCTTTCTCATGGGGGACCACTCCCTCATTGGCGTTTGGCAGAAACACCGCCTCATATTCCAGGCCCTTGGCCCCGTGCATGGTGGAAAACACCACCCCCTCCGGTTCCCTCCGCTCCCTCTGCCGGTTCATTTCCTCCCGGTAACGGTCCATGTGGGCGAACCATTCCGGAAAGGTTTTATATTCACCCGCATCCAAAAGAAGCTCCTCAGCCACCGAAAGAAGCTCTTCCGCCTTCAGGTTCCGCTCCCCCGCGTAGGCCCTCAGATAGTCGTCATAACCCACGGCCCGCCGGATGTGGAGTACCGCCTGGTAAGGAGGCTTACGGCCGATGGCCCGAAGATCCCCCGCAAGTTCCCGGATCCGCCTCGCCATCCAGGGCTTCTCCTCATACATGGCCTCAATCTGCGAAAGCGACGCCTGCCCGCCGGAAAATACCGACCGGGAAACATAGCGGCAGGGCTTATTGATAATCCGAAGAAGAGTCCCCCGGCTCTCATCCCCCATGGCCGCCCGGACATAGGCCAAAATGTCACCGCTGACCCAGTGGGTATAAAGGCTGGGAATCAAGTCCCTCGCCTGAAAGGGAATGTTGTACTCCATGAGAAGCCCCAGAAGTCCCCTGCTCCCCGTGTTGGTCCGGGAAAGGACCGCCATCTCCTCATAGGGCATACCTTCCTTATAATATGCCTGGATATGAGAAAGAATCCGCCGGTTCTGCTCCGCCTCTGAGGAGAAGCCCCCCAGCACCACGGGAAGCCCCGCCCCCTTTATACCGGAAATCTCTTTCTCAAACCGAACCTGATTGTGGGAGATCAGATTTCCGGCCGCCCGGATAATCTTATCCTGAGACCGGTAATTGACTGCCAGGAGATACCGTTTCGCCCCCGGATATTCCCGCTCGAAGCCAAGCATCAGCTCCGGCCTGGCTCCGCGGAACCGGTAAATGGCCTGGTCGTCGTCCCCCACCGCAAAGAGATTGTTCTCCGGCAGGGCCAGGAGCTTTAAAATCTCATACTGGAGCCTGTTGATATCCTGAAATTCGTCACAGAGAATATAGCGGTACTTTTTCTGCCAGGCGCCGAGAATATCCTTCCTTGCCGTCAAAAGCTCATGGCAGAGCGTCAGCATATCATCAAAATCAATGACATTCTCCTTCCGGAGCCTCTTTTCATAAGCACGAAAAAGCCGCCGGAACAACTCCTCCGGACAGCTTCTGGAGTAATATTTATCCAAATCCAGCAGATCGTTCTTCACACTGCTGATCTCGCTCAAAACCTCCTGCAAAAATCCCGGAGATTCCTCCGACATGGAAAGCTCCGCCTCCGAAAGTTCCTCCGAAAGAAAGCGAAGCCTGGTCTCCTCCCCGATGATCTGGGCAGCATCATAGTGATAGGCATGCTTTAATATGCCGAAATACACGGAATGAAAGGTGCCGAAAGCCACGGGAAGCTTCCTCCCGTCCACAAGCTCCTCAAAGCGGCTCTGCATCTCCTTCGCCGCCGCCCTGGTAAAGGTGATCACCAGAATCCGGCCGGGCGGCACCTGACAATTCTCGATCAGCTGTTTCACCCGCCTGGTGACCACCGTAGTCTTGCCGGAACCCGGCCCCGCCAATACCAGGGCGGGACCGTCTCTGTGGCAGACTGCACTTTCCTGAAACTCATTCAGCATGCGCATGTTCCAGCTTCTCAATCCCCTTCTTCACACGGGCAAGTGTCTCTTCCTTACCGAGAAGCTCCATGATCTCCGTGGCTCCCGCCGGAGTCATCTGCTTCCCAGAGACTGCTGTGCGGACCGGCCAGAGTACATAGCCGTTCTTATATCCCTTTTCCTTTGCATACTCCTGCAAAAGCCCGTAAAGGGAGTCATTGTCATAAGCCTCCGTCTCCTCCAGAACAGGGAGCAGATCCTTAAGGACCGCAAGGGAACTCTCCTCGCTGGTCTTCATCTTCTTGTGGGCATACATGGAGGTATCATACTCCGGGAGCTCCCGGAAAAAGTCCACCAGCCCTGCAATATCCGGGAACACCTCAATCCTGGTCTGCACCATGGCTGCGATCTTTTTCAGATCCATGGACTCATGGAGCGCTTCCTTTAAATAAGGCTCCGCCATCCCGTAAAATACTTCCGGAGCCATAGACTTCAAGTATTCTCCGTTCATCCACTTAAGCTTCTGGATATCAAAAACCGCCGGCGACTTGCTCATATGGCGGTAATCGAAGGCCTCCGTAAGCTCCTGCAAGGAGAAGATCTCCCGGTTATCCTCCGGGCACCAGCCGAGAAGAGCCACGTAGTTGACCACCGCCTCCGTCACAAACCCCTGGTCGATCAGATCTTCAAAGGAAGAATGGCCGCTGCGCTTGCTGAGCTTCTTGTGGGTCTCGTCGGTAATCAGCGGACAATGGACATAGACCGGCTCTTCCCAGCCGAAAGCCTGGTACAGCCTGGTATACTTGGGCGATGAGGACAAATATTCATTTCCCCGGACCACATGGGTGATCCCCATGAGGTGGTCGTCCACCACATTGGCAAAATTATAGGTGGGATAGCCGTCCGACTTGATCAGGATCATATCGTCCAGCTCTGCATTGTCCACCGTAATGTCCCCGTATATTTCATCGGAAAAGGTGGTGGTTCCCTCCGTGGGATTATTCTGGCGGATCACATAGGGAATGCCCGCCGCAAGCTTTTCCTCCACCTCCTCTTCCGTGAGATGCAGGCAGTGCTTGTCATAGACCACGATCTCCTTGCCGGCCACCTCCTGCTTTAAGGAATCCAGACGCTCCTTGTCGCAGAAACAGTAATACGCCTCTCCCTTGTCAATCAGCTTCTTCGCATAGTCCAAATAAATCCCGGCCGCCTGCCTTTCACTCTGGACATAAGGACCCACGCCGCCGTCCCTGTCCGGCCCCTCGTCGTGGCAGAGCCCTGTCTTCTCCAGGGTCCGGTAAATGATCTCCAGAGCCCCTTCCACAAACCGCTCCTGGTCCGTATCCTCAATGCGGAGCAAAAACTCTCCGCCCTCATGCTTCGCAATCAGGTAGGCATACAGTGCCGTCCTCAGATTCCCCACATGCATCCGCCCTGTGGGGCTGGGCGCAAACCTTGTTCTTACATTTCCCATGATGGTCAATCCTTACCTTTCTGTCATTTTCTATGGTCGTCGTTTCCCATAGTCATCATTTTCTATACGATGAAATAGAATCCTGCTTAGCAGGATTCTATGCCCGTTCAGTCGATTGCCTGAGGAAGAACCTCGGAGGCCTTTCCATAGATCAGCACATCTGCCTCCTGATCCGTGGGATGGTGCTCATCGTTGATCAGCACCAGCTTGTTGCCATGGTAGTAATTGCGGAACCGCTTCGTCATGTAGGAATCCAGATGGGTTCCCACCACCAGCAGCATGTCTGCCTGTTCCGTCTCATTTGCCACCCAGGTGATAATGCCGTTGTCCAGTCTCTCCCCGGACAAAAGTATCCCCGGACGGATCGCCCCATGGCAGATGTTACACTGAGGTATCCCCGGAGATTCCAGGATATAATCCATAGAAAATTCCTTTCCGCACCTGGTACACCTGTTATGGGACATATCTCCGTGGATCTCGATGACATTTTTCGCCCCCGCCTTCCTGTGCAGGCCACTGAGCGTCCTGGTGGCAACCGTCACCCTTCCCCCCTGGGACTCCTTCTTCTGCTCCAGCCTGACCAGAGCATAATGAGCCTCATTGGGAACACGGCTGCTCCTGTCCTTAAGCATCTCTTCCTTATAAAATTTGTAAAAGGAGCCCGGCCTGGTGCTGTAATAAGCCGCACTTAAAAACTCCTCCGGTGAAACCCCATATTTTGTTTCAATTTGGTAAGCATAAGGCTCATCTTTAAAATAGGGGATTCCTGATTCCCGGATCATTCCCATACCGCTGAACACCATGATCCTCTGACTTTCCTCCAGCATCTGCCGCAATGTCTCATATGCCATACTCCGCCACCGCCTTTCTTTCGTTTCCCAGAAGTCTAACCTTTCCCCTTAAACGTCTCAAAATTCTGTCTTACAGCCATTATACACAATTCCCGCACAATTAGGAAGTGCTTTTTTCCAGAATCAAAATAAATCCCTGTGAAAAGATCGGATATCAAGCATTTAAATCCTACATAAGCTCAGTGACGCTATGGAATGCTTTGTCTTCTTCTGTCAAGCAGGGACTAAAAAGATATTTCATTTATGCGGAGACAGTGGTGTGGAGATTTGCGTCATGTCCTCCGAACTTCCAGACAATCTTACGCACTACTGTATCAGCTCCGCCACCACATTCAGTTCTTCCTGAAGCTGTGACTGCTCCGTTTCCAGTTCACCCGTGTCGAATAACTGCCCTTTAATGGTCTGGAAGTTTGCGGCAATCTCATCCTTTTCCGTGGTCAGGATATTTACCGCTTTTATGAAAAGCCCCTTGACCGTTTTCATCGCCTCCGTTCCCGATGCTTTGTCAAAGCGCCAGTCGAAGAATCCGAAAAATGGAAAAAGTTGCAGACTGCTATGATTCCCCCTTGACAATTCCCATGCAGCATCTATAATTAAAAGTATTCTTAATTAAGAAGTCTATTAATTATGGAGGTCATAAAATGACGGATATTGAGCGATTACATAGCATTACGACACCGACGCGATATCAAATTTTGAAACTTCTGCTGGAACACCATTATTGTGTAAAAGCACTCTCAAAAAAATTGGGCATTAGTGAGCCCGCAGTTTCCCAGCAAATGCAGATTTTAAAAAGTTGTGGCCTCGTTACCGGTCAACGATTGGATTATCAGATGCACTATACAGTGAACTTGGGACTTTTAAGAAAGGCTGCTGTCTCAATAAACGATCTTGTGTCAGCAGTGGATGAAAAGGAAAAAAATCTGGAAAACTGCGACTGCGAATTTTCCGCGGTCTGTAATCGCAGAGGGAAGGCAAACAATCATGAGGACAGGGATTGATTATCTGACCACGGAGAGGCCGCTATGGGCCATTTTAAAGTTATCGATTCCTATGATCGTAGGGAATTTGTTTCAACAGGCGTATACGATTGTGGATTCTGCCATTGTTGGCCATTATAATGGAGAAACCGCGTTGGCAGCCGTAGGTGCCTCGTATGCACTTACGACAATTTTTATCTCGATTGCCATCGGCGGAGGGATTGGCGCATCCGTAATTATCAGTCAGCACTTTGGCGCAAAGAGATACAGCCAAATGAAGCAGGCGGTTTGGACATTTATGCTTTCCTTTCTTGGAATCAGTATTTTGCTGGCCGGGTTCGGATGGTTGTTCAGCAGGGAGATCATGATCGCGCTGGATACTCCTTCTGATGTGTTGGACAGCGCCGTCCTGTATCTCAATATTTATTTCTATGGCCTGCCTTTTCTGTTCATGTACAACATTCTGTCCTCCTTGTTCAATGCGCTCGGAAAATCAAGGATACCACTGTTTTTTCTGATTTTTTCGTCTCTGCTGAATGTGATTCTGGACTGGTATATGGTCGCAGTCCTCCGGTTGGGCATTGTAGGCGCCGCATACGCTACTTTTATTGCACAGGGGATCTCCGCGGTCTTGTCCCTTTTCGTCTTTTTGAGGCATATGCGCCTGTTTGCAGAGCGGGCTGGCAAAATTTTCAGTTTAAAGGAATTTGGCTCCATGTCCAGGGTCGCTGTCCCCTCTATTTTACAGCAGTCTACGGTTTCCATCGGCCAAATGCTTGTCCAGTCTGTAGTGAATGGATTTGGCACACAAATTCTGGCCGGTTTCTCGGCGGCTATGCGGATCGAAACGCTCTGCATCGTACCAATGTCCTCCATTGGGAACGCACTGTCCTCTTATACGGCACAGAATATAGGCGCCAACAAAAAAGAGAGAATTTCGCAGGGATACAAAACAGCAAATCTTCTCGTTATCCTTATAGCTGTGATACTCTGTGTTATACTGGAATGTTATCACAAGCCGATCATCGCCATGTTTCTGGATGAAGCACCTGCGGCACAGACGATTGAAACAGGGGAAGCCTACCTAAAATTTATCGGATTTTTCTTTTGTATGGTTGGCTTTAAGATGGCGGCGGATGGAATTCTCCGCGGCGCAGGTGATGTAAAAGTATTTACGGTCGCCAATCTTGTCAACCTTGCCATCCGGGTTGCCCTGTCTTGGTTCGGTGCGCCGATCTGGGGCGTTGCGATGGTCTGGATTGCAGTTCCCTTGGGATGGACAGCCAACTTCTGTATCTCGTTTGCCCATTATAAGACAGGCAAATGGAAATCAAAAAATATCGCATAGGGTGGTTTAGGATATTGTTATAAGTAACAGGAAGAAGAAATGATCGAAGCTATTTTTTGGATATTGACGATACCATATTTGATTTCAGCCAATGTGCGCACAGAGCTTTTGGGGATGCTTGCACTGCTGTCAAAATAACACCGACAGAAGATATCTGGCAGACCTTTTGCCGGATTGATGTTTCGCTCTGGGAGGCACAAAAAGAAGGTCGGCTGACCGTTGCAGAAGTAGTACAGTTTCGAGCCAAACACTTTGCCAAAGCTATAAACGTACCCGTACAGGCATCAGCGTTTCAACGGGCTTTATCTGCGCAGACAGCCCTGGTGCCCGGCGCTGACCATGTGATCCGCTCCCTTTCCGGGCGCTTTCCGCTGTTTGCCGCATCGAACGGGATAAAGAAGCCGAATCCATCCTGTATGATCCCTAACTATGAGATCCGAGGATTGCCGGAACTTTTGACTTTACTGACAAATAAATGAAGAATGAGGAGAGAATGTATGGAAATTCGTACTGCATATAAAGAAGATTTTTCGGAATTATTGTCATTTTATAACAGGATGTGCAGTGTGTTGGGGGAGCAGGATTTTCTGCCCGAGGGAGACAAAGGTGGTTTTCCATCAGAAGAAATGATTTGGGAAGCTATCGCAGAGAAAGCGCAGTTTGTCGGGATAGAAGATGGCAAAATCGTCGCCGATTATATCATTGACCACAATTGCGGCCCTGCATATCGCTCGGTTCAATGGCAGATAAACGCAAAAACAGATGAAGTTATGGTTCTGCACGCACTGCGCGTTCTTCCTGAATATGGCAGACGTGGATATTCCAAACAGTTGGTCAGACATGCTATCCAGATTTCAAAAGAAATAGGACAAAAGGCCATTCGTCTTGACTGCATTGAAGGGAATGACATTCCGCAGAAAATGTATCAGTCCTGTAAATTTCCGGTTGCCGCTTTGCAATCATACGAAAGAGCCGCCGGTCATCCTCCCATAGGTTCATCCTATGTTACAACATAGAATATTACCTATCGCATCCCTTTCCGTGGTATACTGAATCGGAAGGAGGTGGCAGAATTCCTGCCTATGTGATAGGTAATTTTTTTATTTTTTCCCTGATCAATGCATTTACGCCGGGACCGGGTAACATCTTGGCACTTAATACTGTGACAAATTACGGATACAAAAAAGGGCGGCCTTTGTTCTTGGGAATCTTCGCAGGATATTACGTCGTCCAAATTCTATGCGCTGTCTTCGTGTTCGGGCTGAGCAGCCTTTTGCCCGGTGTTCTGGGCGTCATGAAATACATAGGCGCGGCCTATATCCTGTTTCTGGCCATTCACATTGCTGTCAGCAAATTGCCAGAGGAAGATGCGGAAGGTGGATGCGGTGACTGTTGCCACTGTCCTGGTCCATCTTCCTGTTCTGGCCGACAGGCAGGGAAAAAACTAAATGCTGCATATGGGCCGTGGGTCTCATGACGGGATCCATGGTCTTTTGCATTTCAGGCGGAAAGCAATACCGGCAACAACGTGCAGCATTTTGGGC
>CAJUQY010000057.1:0-3098 GCA_910588815.1 uncultured Lachnospiraceae bacterium
ATATGAGCGTCATCCTCAGCATAAAATAATTCGACCATTTTCAATAAACCACCTGTTTTTTATTTTTATTATACCAGAAAAATGTTACAATTTAGTTACTCACTCTTCATACAATAAAAGCTCAAGGAACGAACTTTTACTTGCATTTACCAGTGGGAGTGTGCTAATATAGGAAAATGTGTAAACTTATCACAAACGGCAGACTGTCTGCCGTTATCCTATAAAAGTACACTTCTTTCAGCGCTTTTTCGGATATCCGGCGCGCCGGAGGGAGTTGTAAAGGAAGCGGGCGAGGTATGAAGACGACAAGAGAAGATGTAAGAAATATTGCGATCATTGCTCATGTGGACCACGGAAAGACGACTCTGGTGGATGAGCTTTTAAAGCAGAGCGGCGTATTCAGGGAAAACCAGGAAGTGGCGGAGCGGGTCATGGACTCCAACGACATTGAGAGAGAGCGGGGGATCACGATCCTCTCCAAGAACACGGCGGTTTTTTATAGAGGGACGAAGATCAATATCATCGATACTCCCGGCCATGCGGATTTCGGCGGCGAGGTGGAGCGGGTGCTCAAGATGGTCAACGGCGTGGTCTTGGTGGTGGATGCCTTCGAGGGGGCCATGCCGCAGACCAAGTTCGTACTGCAAAAGGCCCTGGAGCTGGATCTTTCGGTGATCGTCTGTATCAATAAGATCGACCGGCCGGAGGCCAGGCCCGACGAGGTCATCGACGAGGTGCTGGAGCTTCTTCTGGAGCTGGACGCCTCCGACGAACAGCTGGACTGTCCCTTTGTCTTTGCCTCGGCCAAGAGCGGCTATGCCGTGAAAGATCTGAATGATGAGAAAAAAGACATGAAGCCGCTTTTTGACACTATCCTCGGCCATATCCCGGCGCCGGAGGGGGATCCGGACGCAGACACCCAGATCCTGATCAGCACCATTGACTACAATGAGTATGTGGGACGGATCGGCGTCGGCAAGGTGGACAACGGTTCTGTCCGCGTCAATCAGGAGGTGGCCCTTGTGAACCACCATGACCCGGATAAGTTCAAGAAAGTCAAGGTCAGCCGCCTCTATGAGTTTGACGGCTTGGAGAAAGTGGAGGTGGCGGAGGCGAAAATCGGTTCCATCGTGGCCATTTCCGGTATTGCCGATCTGCATATCGGAGATACTCTCTGCGCCCCGGAGCATCCGGATCCGATCCCTTTCCAGAAGATCTCCGAGCCGACCATCGCCATGCATTTCATGGTCAATGACAGTCCCTTGGCGGGAACCGAGGGGAAGTATGTGACTTCCCGGCATTTGAGGGACCGGCTTTTCAGGGAGCTGAACACGGATGTCAGCCTCCGGGTGGAGGAGACGGAGGACGCTGACCGGTTCAAGGTTTCCGGAAGGGGCGAGCTGCATCTTTCCGTACTCATTGAGAATATGCGCAGAGAGGGCTATGAGTTTGCCGTCAGCAAGGCGGAGGTTATCTATAAGCAGGATGAAAAGGGCCGGAGGTTAGAGCCCGTGGAGCTGGTCTATATCGACGTGCCTGATGAGTTTTCCGGCACGGTCATTCAGAAACTTTCTCTCAGAAAGGGAGAGCTGCAGGGCATGTCCCCTTCCGGAACCGGCTACACCAGGATGGAATTTTCCATTCCGTCCAGGGGTCTGATCGGTTACCGGGGCGATTTCCTGACGGACACCAAGGGAAACGGCGTGATGAATCAGCTGTTTGACGGTTATGCTCCTTATAAGGGAGATATCCAGTACCGCCGCCAGGGCTCTCTGATCGCCTTTGAGAGCGGAGAGAGTGTCACCTATGGACTTTTCAATGCCCAGGAGCGGGGAAATCTGTTTATCGGCGCCGGGGAGAAGGTTTATGCCGGAATGGTTATCGGCGCGGGTGCCAAGTCGGAGGACATTGAGGTCAATGTCTGCAAGACGAAGCATCTGACAAATACCCGTTCTTCCGGCTCCGACGAGGCGCTGAAGCTGGTGCCGCCGGTGATCATGAGCCTGGAGCAGGCCCTGGATTTTATCGACGCCGACGAGCTTTTGGAAGTGACTCCGGAGCATTTAAGGCTTCGGAAGAAGATTCTGGACTCCAGAATGCGCAAGCGGGCAGGAAGCAGCAAGTAGAGCTGGCAGGGGGGGAAAGAAATTTCCCTGTTCGATGAAGGAGGATAAAGAAGATGAAAGTATTACTGATCAACGGAAGCCCCCATGGGAAAGGAACCACATATACCGCACTGAAGAAAGCGGCTGATACCCTGGAAAACCTTGGGATTGAGGCGGAAATCTTTCATGTGGAAAAGCTTTCTGCTGCCTGTATCGACTGCCGCGTCTGCAAAAAGAGGGGGGACAACCGCTGTGCCTTTGATGATTCGGTCAACCGGGCGCTGGAGAAGGCGGAGAGCGCCGACGGGTTTATTTTTGGCACGCCGGTGCATTACGCGGCGGCCTCCGGGCTGATGACGGCTTTTATGGATCGGCTGTTTTATGCCGGAGGGGCATTGTTTGATTATAAGCCAGCGGCGGCCGTGGCCTGCGCGAGAAGGGCGGGGACGACGGCAGCCTTGGATCAGATGAATAAATACATGACCATCAACCATATGCCCATTGTGTCTTCTCAGTACTGGAACATGGTTCACGGAGCCGGAGCGGAGGATGCGCCGAGGGATGAGGAAGGCATGCAGACCATGGAAACCCTGGCGAAAAATATGGCATGGCTTCTGAAATGTATTGAGGCCGGAAAAAGAGAGGGGATTTGTCCGCCGGAAAAAGAACCGATTGTTCGGACAAATTTCATCCGCTAAACGGGAGTTTTATGGAGGTGATCCAGGCAGGCCCCCGGCGGTGTTCCCCGGCAGACACGTCGGTTTTGCCGATTTCACTGCGCCGCCTATTGCAGGCAATTTTACTGCTATAGAAGCGGGCAGCGAAAATTGCCTGCGCGATGCTCGTGAAATCGGCAATCCCTTCCTATTGTCTGCCGGGGAACACCGCCGGGGACCTGCCAATTAAACTATCCGGGAGACGGTGCGTAAAGCCAGAAGCGGCGGCCCATAATTACCAAAAGCAAACGATGGGGGTGTTTTCAACCGTGCGTGA
>CAJUQY010000057.1:3198-15219 GCA_910588815.1 uncultured Lachnospiraceae bacterium
GTGGTAAGTAGTGCGTAAAGCCAGAAGCGGCGGCCCATAATTACCAAAAGCAAACAATAGGTGTGTTTTCAACCGTGCGTGAGTGGTAAGTAGTGCGTAAAGCCAGAAGCGGCGGCCCATAATTACCAAAAGCAAACGATAGGTGTGTTTTCAACCGTGTTTGCGTTGGCAATTATGGGCCGCCGCTTCGTCCCCCCATTTTATCCGGGCGGCGCCTCCGGCGCAGTGGTCTGCTCCGGCGCAGGCGCTTCCTGCTCGGGCGGGGCTTCTGCGGAAGGCTCCGGTGTCTGCTGCGTTCCGGGAGACTCGGATTCTCCCGTCTGGCTCTCCTCTTCAGTCATGAAGGGGAAGAAATAGCCGGTATGGATGGGGCAGGTACTGTTTCTTAAAGACTCCGGGAGGAGGTACGCGCTGTCGTCTGTGCCTCCGGTGGACTCGTCGGTCAGTGTTCGGTAAATTCGATTTTCCCGAAGCTGCTCCGGACAAAATTCAGTGGCCAGAGCCCCGCTCAGCCGGCATACGGTAACCATGGTGTGGTGATCGCAGACCTCCGTGGGGGCAGTGCCCCTGGAAAAGTATTCCGTGTAGACCATATTGCCTGCCGGGTCGGCATCACAGACACCCGGAACGGCCAGCTTGCCGGACTTATGGCAGATCGAGACCTCCTCGATATTATTCGGCATAGAAGGAAATTCCTTAATGGGAAGTTCCTCGCAGGCCCTGGACATGATTTTGCGCCACATCGACCTCACATCAGAACTGGTGGTCAGATCTGCATTTTCATCGTAGCCCTGCCATACACCCAAGGTGTAATAGGGGGTGTAACCCACGAACCAGATATCGTTGGTGTTGGTGGTGGTGCCGCTCTTGCCGGCTGTGGGCATGGCATCAAGCTTTGTTTCCAGCCTGCTGGTCGGAATGTCCGGATGGCCATACAGGAATGAATACTGGCAGACTCCCTCCATGGCATTGGTTAAGAGCCAGGCCGTGGATTCCTTAATTACCGTGTGGGTCTCCGGCTGATTGTCGATAATGATTTTCCCGTTGCGGTCCACGATCCTGGTGTAATAAATGGGTTCGGTGTAGATGCCCTGATTGGCGATGGCCGCATAGGCGCCTGTCAGTTCCAGGTTGCTGACCCCGTGGGTGATTCCGCCCAGGCAGAGGGGGGCGCCGATGTCCGTGAATACCTGGCCGGTGGTTTCGTTGACCTCGCTCTCCACCAGGGAGGTGATGCCGAAGTTTAAGGCATACTGGTAGCCGATCTGAGGGGTTACTGTGTTCATCAGACACTTCAGGGCAATGATATTCATGGAGTAGACAATACCGTCACGGATATTGGAATAGCCCACATAGTGGCCTCCCCACCAGTTGGCGAAATCCTTGTTGTCCAGGGAGTAGGGGGCATCATAATAGACGGTGCCCAGGGTGGCGCCGGAATTGTCCAGGGCCGGGGCAAAGGCGGTCAGCACCTTGAAGGTGGAACCGGGCTGACGCAATGTGTCCGTGGCCCGGTTTAAACTCAAACTGGCCGTTTTTGTCCCGCGGCCGCCGCTGATGGCCAGGATATAGCCGGTTTCCTGATCCATGAGGACGCAGGAACTTTGGGGCTGCAGAGTAATGTCCAGCCGTTCTCCCGGTACGGTATCCCGGCGGGATACCACGGTAGCCTTGTATTCCTCCACGACCTGTCGGATCTCGTCCTCCGTCTCATAGATCAGTTTGACCGGTTCGCCGCCGTTTTTCTCCCTCAGCCAGGTCTTGATGTTGTTTTCCGAGTAGTTGTCCGTGCTGCCGTCCGGGTGAGTGACGGAAAGCCGGTAGGTGAAGCTGTAGCGGATCTCACTGTTTAAATAGTTTTCCGGTGAGGAAATCTCCTCATCTACGATCTTTTGCAGCTTCGGATCCTGGGTGGTAAAAATCCGCAGTCCTCCGCTGTAAAGCATGGTGCGGGCCTCGGTCTCCGAATACCCGGCCTTCTCCTGCAGATCGGCAAGAACCTGGACAATGGTTTCGTCCACGAAATAACTGTAAATGGAAGATTCATTGTCTCTGGCGGCATCTACCTCCTGAATCCTGGCGTAGACATCGTCAGTCTGCGCCTCCTTAAGTTCCTCCTCCGAGATATAACCCTGTTCCTGCATGTACTCGAGGACGATATTGCGCCGCTTGACATTTTCTTCCGGGTGGGTAATGGGATTGTACCTGGTGGGATTGCTGGTGACGGCGGCAATGACGGCGCATTCCGACAGGGTCAGTTCGCTGACGCCTTTCCCGAAATAGCGCTCGGAGGCCGCCTGTACGCCCAGGGTGTTGGCCCCCAGGTTGATGGTGTTCAGGTAATTTTGGAGAATGATCTCCTTGTCCATGGTTTTTTCCAGCTGGATGGCCAGATACTGCTCCTGGATCTTTCGCTTGATCTTGGAGCCGAAGGAGGTCTCCATGCCGCCGCCGAAAGCGACGTTTTTGATCAGCTGCTGGGTAATGGTGCTGGCGCCCTGATCCAGCTCACCGGACATAAGTCCCTGGAAAGCGGCTCTGGTAAGTCCCTTGATATCCACGCCGTTGTGATCCCAGAACCGGGAGTCCTCAATGGCGATAAAGGCATTGATCAGGTTTTCCGGCATTTCCGAATATTCCACGGGCTGTCTGTTGGAACCCGCCATGACAAGAGTCTGTATCTCATTGCCCTCCGCGTCATAGATGATCGTGGCGGAGGCGTTTGGAGACATATCCAGAGTATTTAAGTCCGGGGCAGACTTCAAGATGCCGCGGAACATGCCAAGACCGGCGGAAAAGACCAGGACGATCAGGGCAAGGATGCCGGTTAAAAAAGCCTTGAAGGTCAGAATGCCGGCTTTCGTTTTACGCTTGGCAGATTTGGATGAACAAGAATGAATCTGCTTTTTCAGGCCGGATTTTCCGTAATTCATACAAAAACCTCCTAGAGGTCCCATAGTGGCAAATTTTTTGACGTTGACTATAGTATATCAAAAAATCAGGGAGAAGGAAAGGGGAGAATTGCAAAAGCCCGGGGTTGCGAAGCGGAAGCTTCTATATTACAATGGTATCATGACAAATGATTCAGGAGGGGAAGATGAGACAGAGCTATCTGGAGGCGTATCAGGAGGGCGAAGGAGAGCTGGTAGACAAAAAGTCCCGGTTCATCGCCACGGTGCGCCCTGTCAAATCAGAGGCGGAAGCAACAGCTTTTATTGAGGAAATGCGGAAGAAATACTGGAACGCCAGCCACAACTGCACGGCGTTTTGTATTGGGAGGGGAAATGAACTGACCCGCTGCAGTGATGACGGGGAGCCCGGCGGTACTGCCGGGAGGCCTATGCTGGACGTGCTTTTGGGCGAGGGCATTCACAATGTGTGTGCGGTGGTCACCAGGTATTTCGGCGGTACCCTTCTTGGGACAGGCGGTCTGGTGCGGGCCTATTCCGGTGCGGTGAAGGAGGGGCTTAAGCACAGCGTCATTTTGCAGAAACGTCCGGGGAAAGAGGTTTTGGTTGTCTGTGATTACAACGGGCTCGGAAAGCTCCAGTACATTGCCGGACAGAGGCGGATTCCCGTCCTGGGGACAGAGTATACGGATCAGGTGTCCGCTAGGCTGATGCTTCCGGAGGAGGAGGCGGATGCTTTTGTGAAGCAGCTCACGGAGGCCACCGGAGGGAGGGCTGTGATTGAAGTTCTCGGGACGCCTTACTTTGCAGAACATGACGGGGAGATCCTTTTATTTGAAGAGTAAGCCTTTGAGGAATAAACATTTGAGGAATAGGCGGCAAAAAGCAGAGGGTCAGATCCAGCCGCCGTCCAGGGTGACGATCTGCCCGGTCAGGTAATCCGGGGCCCTCAGGAGCTGCCAGGCCATGTCGGCGGCCTCCGTCACTGTGCCCAGGCGGCCCGCAGGAATTTCTTCTGCCAGAGCAGCGCGGTCCTCCTCGGAAAGAAATCGGTTCATGTCCGTGTCGATGGCTCCGCAGGCCAGGGCATTGACCTGGACTTTGGAGGGGGCCAGTTCCTTTGCCAGGGCTTTTGTGAGGGCATTGACGCCGCCCTTGGAGGCAGAGTAGGCGGCTTCACAGGAGGCGCCTGCATTCCCCCAGACAGAAGAGATATTTAAAATCCGGCCGTTTTTTGCCGCTATCATGGAGGGGATGGCCAGGCGGCAGCAGTAAAAGACGGAGGAGAGATTGGTGCCGATCAGGGTGTTCCACTGGTCATTGTCCATATCCTGCAAAAGCCCGATATGGGAGATACCCGCATTATTTACCAGGATATTGACAGAGCCGAAGGTGGCCTGGGCTTCTTCAAAGAGCTTTTGGCATGCGGCGGGATCCGACACGTCGGCGGCGACGGCCAGGCAGGGGGCGCCCAGGGCCAGAAGTTCCTTTTTTGCTTCTAAAAGAGGCACCTTGTCCCTGGCACAGATGACGAGCCGGAAGCCCTCCCCTGCGAGCCGCAGGGCGATGGCCTTTCCGATGCCGCGGGAGGCCCCTGTGATCAATGCTGTTTTTATTGATGGCATGGGTGTTTCCTTTCTACACGGAATATGAGAGTACAAGTGATATTTACCAGTATAACACAGGCGCGGGGCAGGTGCCATGGCAAATTTGCATTAGGAGGATGACGTATGGGGAAACAGACGAAGCTTACACCGGGGCCGCTTTTAAATGAGCGGGGAGAGTTATGTCAGGCCGGCTATGCCACATCGCTGGTGAAGGAGTATGACAGGAGCCGCATAAAGGGCGGAGCTTTGCGGATTAAGGAGTGGGACTATTATCTGATTTACAATGGCCGGTGCGGGGTGGCGCTTACGCTGGACGACAATTCCTATATGGGGCTTGTGAGCATTTCTTTTCTGGATTTTGAGAAGCGGACAGAGCACACAGCCAGCCCGATGACGGTCTTTCCCATGGGAAAAACAGGATTTCCGGGAACCTCGGCGGCGGGGGACGTGTCGCTCCATAAAAGAAATATGAAAATGTCCTTTTGCCATCGGGATGGGAAAAGGATCCTGGACGGGGAGATCAGACGCTTTGAAAACGGCCTGCCCATCCGCATCCATTTTGAACTGGAGGAGGAGCCGGAGGACAGCATGGTTATTGCCACACCTTTTCCAGGGAAAAAGACCGCTTTTTACTATAACCAGAAGATCATCGGCATGAGGGCCGGAGGAAGGGCGGAGTATGGGGGACATGTCTACGAATTTAAGAAGAAAGACAGCTTTGCCCTCCTGGACTGGGGGCGGGGGGTCTGGACCTATGAAAATACCTGGTACTGGAGTGCGGCCATGGGGCTTAGCGGCGGAGAAAACTTCGGCTTTAATTTGGGCTATGGCTTTGGCGATACCTCCGCAGCCACGGAGAACATGCTGTTTTATCAGGGAAAGGCCCACAAGCTGGAGGATGTCCGTTTTCTGATTCCCGGAGAGGAGGAGGGCAAGACTGATTATCTGAAGCCCTGGAACTTCACCTCCTCCGACAAACGGCTGGAGCTCACTTTCACGCCGATTCTGGACCGGAAAGCCTGTACCTCTGCCGGGATTATTTTGAGCGACCAGCATCAGGTGTTCGGTTATTTCGACGGCACGGCGGTCCTTGACGACGGGACGAAGCTTTCCGTAGAACATCTGCTGGGGTTTGCGGAGAAGGTCCGAAACAAATGGTGACTACCGCTGCCACCGCCCGGAGGCTCCGCAGGGAAGGATGAGCCCGGTTTCGGTGACGGGAAGCCCGACCTCGTCAGAGGAGACGCGGCCTCCCCGGTTTTTTAAGGTGACGCCCAGCATATAGGAGAGGACGGCGGGGGCCAGGCCTGTGGTGTAGGAGTTGATCAGGAAAAACAGGGGGGCTTCCGACAAAAGCTCAGTGCAGAGCTTCACCAGGGAAAAGACAGAATTCTCGATTTTCCAGATTTCTCCCTTGGGGCCGCGGCCGTAGGAAGGGGGATCCATGATAATGCCGTCGTAATGGTTCCCGCGGCGGATTTCCCGTTCCACGAATTTCACACAGTCGTCCACGATCCAGCGGATGGGAGCATCGGAGAGGCCGGAAGAGACGGCATTTTCTCTGGCCCATGTCACCATGCCCTTGGAGGCGTCCACATGGGTGACCTGGGCTCCCGCACGGGCGGCGGCCAGGGTGGCTCCGCCGGTATAGGCAAAAAGATTTAAAATCTTCACAGGCCGGCCGGATTTTTTTATCAAAGCCGAAAACCAGTCCCAGTTTGCGGCCTGTTCCGGAAACAGACCCGTGTGCTTGAAGCTGAAAGGCTTCAAATGGAAGGTGAGGCCGAGGGGATTGTAGCCGATGGACCATTGCTTTGGCAGCTGAAAAAATTCCCATTCGCCGCCGCCTTTGCTGCTTCTGTGGTAGTGGCCGTTCTTTTTTCTCCAGCCTGCATGTTTTTTGGGGGTGTCCCAGATAACCTGGGGGTCGGGGCGAACCAGCAGGTAGTCTCCCCACCGTTCCAGCTTTTCCCCCAGCGACGTATCGATCACTTCATAATCGTTCCAATGATCTGCAATCCACATGGTCTGTATCCTTTCGGTAAAATATCCCGCAGCCTGCCGCGGGAGCGTTAAGCCCATTATATAGAGTTTGTCTTGTCCCGTCAATGTTTACGGAGAAGGTCACAAATCTTTTCCGGAAGGCTGCCAAATGAAAGCAATATACCATATGGGAAAGCAGATAAAGATGTGTTATACTTAAAATATTCTAAAAAAGCAAGGAGGAAGGGAAAATGAAACATATTATGGTCGGCGGCGTTCTGGAAGCTTCCGAGATGGCTCTTGGCTGCATGAGGGACTGCCGGATTCCTTTTGAGGATGCGGAGAAGCTGGTTTTAACGGCAGTGGACGAGGGGATTACCTTCTTTGACCATGCGGACGTTTATGGGGCAGGTGCTTCCGAGGAATATTTTGGAAGGATTCTGGAGAGGAATCCCGGACTCAGGGAAAAGATTCTGATTCAGTCCAAGTGCGCTCTGATCCGTGATACGGAGAAGACCCTGTATATTGATACAAGCAAGAAGCATATTATCGAGTCCGTGGAAAACAGTATGAAGCGGTTAAAAGTCGATCATCTGGATACCTTCCTTTTGCACAGGGCGGATACGCTCATCGAGCCGGAAGAGGTGGCGGAGGCTTTTGACATTCTTCACTCTGCCGGAAAGGTCCGGTATTTCGGCGTCAGCAATTTCAAGACGATGGATCTGGCGTTTCTGCAGTCCTGCCTGAACCAGAGGCTGATCATCAACCAGATGCAGCTTTCCGTGGCTCATACGGAGTTGATTGATCCCACCGCTTCTGTACAGTTAAATGAGTTGGATAATGTGGACCGCAACGGCAGCGTGCTGACTTATATGAGGATGAAGAAGATGACGGCTCAGGCGTGGTCTCCCTTCCAGGTACGTTTCTACGGAGGCGTATTCATGAATGATGACCAGTATCCGATTCTCAATTCCGTGGTGAACCGGATGAGCGAAGAGAAGAAAGCTTCCCCTTCTGCCATTGCTATTGCCTGGATTCTGCGCCATCCGGCGAAGATTCAGCCGTTGATCGGCACCACCAACAAAGAGCGGTTAAAGGATATCTGTACTGCCTCCAATGTGGAGATCAGCAGGGAAGAGTGGTATGAGCTGTACCGCGCGACCCTGGACGATGAGAAGCGGGCCCAGGTTGGAAACTCCAACCCCAAGCCGGCAAAATAAAGATCAGAAAAATCGGCGATAGAAAAATCGAGCCGGGGCTCCTTTGGGGGTCTCCGGCTCTCGTCATATAGGCTGTCCCGCTGCCGCCTCTTGACAGCGGGCGGGCATGCCGATACAATGGTAAGCAATAACGAAGGAGCTTCAGGAAAGGATCGGGGAAGAATGGGAGAAATGATTGTAATTGACAGGGAGTCCTGCGTCGGCTGCGGCGCCTGCGTGAGTGACTGTCTCCTCGGAAACCTCCGTCTGGAGGAGGGAAAGGCGGTGCCGGCGAAGCGGTGCTTCGGCTGCGGCCACTGCGTGGCGGTCTGCCCGAAGGGGGCCGTTTCCCTTCCGGCCTGGGATATGGCGGACGTGGAGGAATATGAGGGGGAGGGCTTTGCCATCAAACCGGAGAATTATCTCCATGCGGTGAAGTTCAGGCGGAGTATCCGCAGCTATGGGGGACGGCCGGTGGAGCGGGAAAAGCTGGAGCGGATCCTCCAGGCGGGACGGTATACGCCCACGGCGGCCAACCGGCAGGCCTGCAGATTCTATGTGGTGCAGAGGGAGCTTTCCCGGTGGAAGGAGCTGGTGTGGCAGGAGCTTCCCGGTGTGATCGAAGTACTTCGGGAAACGGCTCCCGACATGGCGGCCCGTTTTGCGGAGTTCGCGGGCTGGCATCAGGCGGATCCCGGGAGGGATTTCCTGTTTTTCGGAGCGGATGTATTTCTGGCCGTGGCAGCCGGCGAGACCTTTGACGCGGGGCTTGCGGCCTGTAATATGGAAAACATGGCCGTCTCGGAGGGGCTGGGGGTACTCTACAGCGGCTACCTGACCAAGATCATTGGAAGAAGCCCGGCCCTTAAAGAGTGGCTCGGGGTATCCGACAAGCCTCTGGCCTGCTGCATGCTTCTCGGCTATCCGGCGGTGCGTTACAGGAGGACGGCGCCCAGGAAGCCGGTGGATATCATCTGGAGATAAAAACGGGAGCCCGGAAACGGAAGATGAAAGACAGAAGGCTCTAAAAACGGAAAATGGAAGACAGAAGGATTTAAAAACAGAAGAACAAAAACAGAAGAACAAAAACAGAGGGGCGGATAAAGATGACGGACGAGAGGAAACGACAGATTGAGGAGCGGCTCCTGGAGCTTCCGCTGGCCCAGTATGCCTGGATTCGGCCGGAAGAGCTTCAGTTTCCGGAGCAGGTGCGTTATATCTGTGAGACGGAATGCCCCAGGTACGGGACTTCCTGGGCCTGCCCGCCTGCGGTCGGCACGGTGGCGGAGTGCCGGGAGAAGTGCCTTTCCTACGAAGAAGGGTTTTTATTTACCAGCTTTTCCGAGGTGCCGGACATCGCAGATCTGGAACAGACGCTTGCATACAGGGCCGGCCACGAGGAGATTACGAGACAGGTGCGTGACATTTTTAAGGAGCACGGATTTGAGGTCATGGCCTTGTCCACGGAATCCTGTGCGGTCTGCGACAAGTGCGCTTACCCGGAGGGGGCCTGCCGGCATCCGGACAGGATGTTCCCATGCGTGGAGAGCTATGGGATCCTGGTGACGGACCTGGCGGAGAAGCATGACATTGAATTTATGTACGGCGGCAATGTGGTGACCTGGTTCAGCCTGATTTTGTTCCGGAAACCATGACCGGAAGCCCGGCGCGCCGCCTGACCTGGGAGTAACATGATGAAGAAATATTTTAAAATCGGACTGGATGTGGACGATATTCTTTTTTCCTGCAATGAATATGCGGTGGCCCTGGCCAATGAGGAATATGGATTCGATCCGCCCATGACCGTGGAGGAAGTCCGGTCCTGGGGAAAAACGGGGGAGCGGACCGACGTGCTGCTTCAGTATTACCGGAGGGAAGAATTTGTGAAAAACCAGCCCCTTCTTCCGGGGGCGGCAGAGTTTGTGAGGGAGCTTTCCAGACGGGCGGAGGTGTTTTTTATTACGGCCCTGCCGCCCCATTTGATGGGAATCCGGGCCGCAAGGCTTACGGAGGAATTTCCCATGGTGCCCGGTGAGAATATTATTATGGGATTCCGGAAAGAGCTGATGAACGTGGACATGCTTTTAGACGACGGCGGCCACAACATTTCCGCTTCCAGTTCCGCCTATCCGGTACTGATGCGAAGGCCCTGGAACCGCCATATGACGGGATGTATTTCCGTGAACAATTATGAGGAGTTTCTGACCTTTCTGGATATTCTGATGGATCCGGCGGCCTATCAGTGGGAGAAGGAGGCGGGAAGCCGGGTCATTGCGCTCATCGGCCCTTCCGGTTCGGGCAAAACGCAGCTGATGGACGAACTGATCAGGAGCGGGAGCGCCGTCCGGGCAAAGTCCTACACGACCCGCGGCAAAAAGGGGGGAGAGGATGAAGACGCCTATCATTTTGTCACGCAGGAGGAATTTGGGCGGCTGGAGCAGGCGGGGGCCTTTTTTGAGACTACAAGGTATGCGAAAAACAGCTACGGCAGTATGCTGACGGATATCCGGGATATTTTGGAGCAGGGCAGGGATGCGGTGATGGCCGTGGATATCTGCGGCGGGATTGCCCTAAAGCGTGCCTTTGGAAAACAGGCGCTTCTGGCCTTTACCAAGAGACCGAAGGAGGAGCTGATTGCGGCGGTCCTCGACCGGGAATGCCCGAAGGAGGAGAAAATCAAGCGGATTTTGTCATTGGATACGGAGCTTCGCAACGAAGAATTCTGTGATATGACGGTCCATGGGGTCAGGGAGCTCTTGCGGCAGGAGCGATAGGCCGGCCAAGTCCCGCTCCACGGGGCGGCCGGCATAAACGATACCATAAAGAAAGAGAGAACGATATGGCAAACAAAAATGGAAAATGCCCGAAATGCGGCGGAGAACTGAGTATTCCGGAGGAGCTTGCAAAATTTTCCTGTATGTACTGCGGCGCGGTGCTGACCCAGGAGGAATTAGTCGTTGTCCGGGAGAAAACGGAAAAAAATCCGCTGGAGGATGTGCTCCAGAAGCTTTATGAAAGTGGAGATGAAAAAGCAGAGGATTTGATCGACCAGATGCTTGAACTGGATTCGTACAATGCAAAAGCCAATGAGATCTACGCAAGACTTCATTTTAATGATATCATTTTTGAGCATTTAGATGTCATGGAGCATTTCAGCCGTTCAGAATATGCAGCCTGCTTCGGAAGCTATAAAAGGCAGTGCCATCCTGTGCTGGAGACGGTGGACCGGTATGCCATGACTTCAAAGGACAGAGGCGAGGAATTGATGCACGAGCTGTCGGCGGCTCTGGTGAAAGCCATAGACGAGGCCGTCGCCGCGGATCCGTCCCTCCGGTCGAGAAACGCCCGTGCAATGAAGCTGGACCAGTATAAAATGATTCTCGCGGTTTACGCCGTTCCCATGGTACAGGAGCAGAAATTGTCTGTGGGCGGAAGACTGGCGGATATCCTGGTGGAGGAGTGGGTGTCGGCACATCCGAAATCCAGGATCGCGAAGGGAAATTATGAGGACATGGTGGTCGGCTTTAAAAAGGGAAAGATGTGCTTTATCACGACTGCGGTCTGTGAATCCTTTAAAAAACCAGACGATTGTTATGAGCTTACAAGTTTCCGCAGCTTCAGGGACACACATATGCTGCGGACAAAGGCGGGGCGCGCCCTGGTGGAAGAATATTATGAGATCGCTCCGGCTATTGTCACCTGCATCAATCTGGGAGAAGACCGGGCGGAGGTCTATGAGGATATTTGGCGGGAATGGCTTTCTCCCTGCCTCGCGGATATTGAGGCCGGAAGAATGGAGGACTGCAGCAGGCGGTACCGGGATATGGTAGAAAGCCTGAAGGGGAGGTATCTTTCCTGATTGCTGAAATAGCCGCACTGTTTATGAGACTGCACTGCTCTCAGGGAAATTGAAGAAAAAGTAGAAAAAATCAATAAAATAGTTTGAAGCGGGTCGTCGGATACCGGTATACGGACCACCCGGCCTTTAACCGGCTTCACGGACTACCTGAACGACGTCCGGATGCGCCATGCCAGGGGATTTTTGAAGGAGGGGATTTCAATCGTTTAGAAAGGTATAACTTTCTGGAGAAGAAAAAATTTAAGGCCGCGTCCTAGTCTTTCAGGGATAACATAAGAGACAATAATTTCATATCCACTCCATATATCTGTGTTATACTGTTCTCAAAGGAGGTGGGCTGATGGCAACATTACTGATTGTTGAGGATGACCGCAAGACCAACGATGCGGTTTGTGAATATTTAAAGCCTGCAGGCCACAAGGTTATCCCGGCTTATGACGGCGGGGAGGCGTTACAGCTTTTCC
>CAJUQY010000058.1 GCA_910588815.1 uncultured Lachnospiraceae bacterium
GGTTCAAGGTTTTGTAGTATCAAGCATTTCTATATGTTCATGAATAATTCAGGCTCTTTTTTTCGTTTTTTGAATATGCGAAATGGCCTGCTTCCAGAATTATCATAGATATGGCATATATCACATATCTTCACCAATTCTTTCACCAACCCCAACGCCCTGTCATACCTTGCAATAATTTTCTCTTCCGGCACATTATGTCCTCCGGATTCCACCCTTGATTTTACGCGCCATACATTTATAATAGGGTCTGCCGTAAGCGCATAATAACAACGGATAAAATATCCCTTTTCTTTCGCCCTATGCAATCATTTTAAATTTCGTTCTGTTGACAGCACTGTTTCAAAACAAAATTCTTCCATCTGCTGCACATGCTCTTCCCGCTGTTTTTCTGCTAATTGTGCCGCTTCCAGATCCGAACATTTGATATGCTTTTTGATTTCATCTGCATTGATATAATCCATCGGAGGTTTTAACAATTCTGTAATTGTACTCTTACCTGAACCATTCGGCCCTGCAAATACTACAATCTCAGGCTTTTTTAGCGACACGTTCACTATAGCGCTCCTTTCTCATTCTCCGTCCCACTTCGACTCTCGAACCGTCGCTGTTTTCCTGATATATGATCTGCGATTCTTTATCATATATAATGATCGGAACATCCATTGCCTTTTTCTTCTCCAGCTCAATTCGCACCGCTTCATTTACACGTTTTACAACAGCTTCATCAGAAATATAGTCTTCTCTCTTCATGGATCCACTCCCTTCAAAAATATCGTTTTTCATAAATCTCTCATTTGTTCTCAAAATAACTTTTCTCAAAACAGAAAACAATTATGGATGCTATGTGCTGCTAAATATCCAATAATCTCTGCACACTTGGTCATGATTGTCTGAGCCGATTCCGCATATAGTTCACTCTTCATTAAAACATCCAAAATAATATTTGTTCTTCATAAGCATACCCTTTTTTAAGAAAGATATCAACCACTTTTGGATTAGTTCTTCTGTATAGGAATGGCGGATACCACGATATAATTTTCAACAGTAAGCAGGAAAATATTCACCTCGGCAGACTATTCTCCACACACAGCGCCCCATAGCCCACCTGAGGATTGGGATATTCCGTAAAGCCCGGCAGGGGCTTTGCGCCGCGGCGCAGGTACGCCTTCAGCTTTTCCCCGTAGAGATAGGGATCGTTCCCCCGCACGATGCCCCACTCCATGAGGAGCGCCGCCGCACCTGACACGAAAGGAGTCGCAAAGGAGGTCCCGGTTACGGGACCGTAGTTTCCACCGGCCTGGATGGTCTCGATGCCGATACCAGGAGCCACCAGATCCGGCTTGACCTGATTGGTAATGCGAGTGTATCCTCGGCCGGAAAAATCCGCATAGGTCAGATAATAGCTGTCGTAGGCTCCCACGGTGATCACATCTGCTGCAGCGCTGGGAATGGTCAGGGAAATGTCCGGCGTGGGACTTCCAAACCTGGTGGCCCGATTCAGGACTCCTTCACTGGGAAGCCACATGTCGAAACGACCCTCCACAATTTGGATTGGCGTCAGTTCGATTAAATAGATTCCACTCTCCAGATACGAATCCGTCGGAATGAAATCCATATAAATCTCCTGAGCAGTGCTATATGGAATCGGTTCTCCATAATAGACAAAGATCTCCGCCGCCTCTGTAAAAAAACGACTCACCGGCTGGGCACGGCTGAACGGTCCGAACCGTTCTCCCCTTGGAGTAACCAATTGAATGGTGAATTCATCCACATATGATTTCCAGATCTGAAGGTTCAGGCCGGTCTCATACTCTCCCACGGTGAGCGATACCCTGGTACTTCCCATTTCCCCACTGATCCCCTCCGGCAAATTGGCAAGAACACCGGAAACATGACCGCCGCTTCCTCCCTCATTGCCGCTCCCCACACAGATGGACAACTTCCCCAGATTGGAAATGTCATTCAGATAAGATTCCAGCAGAGAATTTCCCTCGTGAGAGCCGTAGGTATTTCCAAAACTCAAATTGATCACCATGGGGAATCCGTACTCCAACATTTTCCGGACCGCATAATCCACCGCTTCTATCAATTCTACGGTGCGAGGAAATCCTCCGCCTGTATTTCCCAACTTCACCACGATCAGTTCGCTTTCCGGAGCCACTCCCCGGTAACGGTTTCCGCCCTGGCTTCCCCTGCCCGCGGCAATCCCTGTCACCGGAGTCCCGTGATTCTGAAAATCCTGGGACGGCACCAGAGAACGGTTCCCCGTGGCAATGGCCTCATTGATCTGCTCTCTCGTAAATTCTGCACCGATATGATAGCCCTCCGGTGGCGTTCCGGCGGCGGTCTGATCCCACAAAAATAAAATCCGACTCTCACCCGCACTATTCTGAAAATCCTCCAGCCAATAATCCACACCGGAGTCAATGACAGCGATCACGACGCCCGCCCCAAAAAGAGAATTGCTCCCGGACTGTAACGGATTCACACAGGAAACACTTCTCCCGTTTGCCACCGCAAAGGTAAGGCCTTTCGGCTTCTCCACATATTCCACTTCCGGCTGCCAGGAAAAGCTTCGCACCTCGCTTTCCGGAAGCGTCACGATGGCATAGCCGCCGAGAAGCTCTGTAATCCGTACACTCTCACTGGCCAGACGCCTGATATCCCCCGTATACCGCACAATCAAATCCCAGGTATTCGCTTCCTCATTATAACCTATATCCAGATCCAAAGATTTCTCTCTTTCCGCCTGGGGCACATTAAGCGCCAAGTTCAAAACGTTCTCCAGTTTTTCGTCCTGCATGACAGACTCATTTCCTACTCTTTGTTTTATTCCTATGAAAAAAACAGCTCCGGGATACCCCGAAACTGCTCTTTTTGCTTCCTCTAAACAGCATACTGCCTGGCTCCGAAAATGGCGGTCCCCACCCGCACCATGGTAGCGCCCTCCTCGATGGCCACCTCGAAATCCCCGGTCATTCCCATAGAGAGCTCCCCCATCTCCACGCCGGGAATCTGCTCCGCCTTCACGTCCTCAAAAAGCTTTCGCATCTCTTTGAAATAGCCCCTGGCCTCCTCCGGCTCCTCCACCGGGGGGGCAATGGTCATCAGGCCCTTTACCTTCACGCGGGAAAGCCCTGCGATCTCCCGGATCAGCGAGACCGCCTCTTCCTTTGGAATCCCGTCCTTGCTCTCCTCGCCGCCGATGTTGATCTCGATCAGAACCGGACAGACCACATCACACTTTTCGGCCTCCTTCTGGATCTCCTTCGCCAGTCGGAGAGAATCCACCGAATGGATCAGATACGCCTTGTCCACAATGTATTTCACCTTGTTTCTCTGCAGGTGGCCGATGAGATGCCAGCGGAGCGATCCCCCGATCTCTTCAATCTTTCCGCACATCTCCTGCACTTTATTTTCTCCAAAATCCGCCACGCCGCAGTCCATGACCTCCCGGATGGCCGCAACCGGCTTCGTCTTGCTGACCGCGATGAGCGTCACATCCTCCCGTTTCCTTCCGGCCCGCTCACAGGCCGCCGCCACCCGCCGTTCCACTTCCTCCAGATTTTCCTTTAACATCCTCTCACCTCAACCACCGCCGCTTCGGGCTGATATTTTCAAATTCTTTCTGATTTTACCATATCCTGCCCGAGATCCGCAAGGGTTCAGCCGACAATCTCCCGGAGCTTTGCGTGGATCTCCTTGGCAAAGAGGATGGAATCTTCCTCCGCCTCTTCCTTTGAGAAAGTCTCGTAGGCCCACCAGCCGTCAAAGCCCGTCTCCTTGACGGCCCGGATCCATTCTCTGACCGGCACCGAACCGCGGCCCAGCCGCACGTTGCGCAGCACCGGCTCCACCGGAACCTCTCCCTTTTTCACGTCCAGGGAATCACAGACATGCACCCCCAGGATCAGCTCCGGCTCGATGGTGCGGATGAAGTCCGCCGTAACTCCCCCGATATAGGCGTGAAAAAAGTCAAAGACGATCTTCATATTTTCCCGCTCCACCTGCCTGCAGACGGGGACGCTCTGGAGGGGGGAGGCGATGGGTGTCCAGCAGAGGGGCTCAAAATAGATGATCAGGCCGAACTGGGCCGCCAGGTCGCAGAGAGCCCGGAGGTTTTTCACCGTGAGGGCCGTCTGTTCTTCAATGGCCAGCCCCTGGAGTCCCATATAGCCGCTGTAAGGCGTCCCCCTCCGGAATGCCTCCACCGCCCGGTAGTCCGTGGGCCCGCTGAGAACCTCAATAGCCTCCGCCCCGATCTCGGCGCTCAAGGCAAACAACTTTTCCGCCTCCCGCATCATAGCCACAAATTCATAGCCCTGGCGCTCGCAGTTCTCCAGCCAGCTCACGGCAGAGAGCCTAAGGTCCCCCGCCAGCTCCTTCACATCCTCCGCCTGATAGCCGGCATCCAGAAAATACTGAAGCTGGATCTTGGTCGGCTCCGCATAATCAAACCCCGCCTCCTTCGCCGCCTGAAAAAAAGTCCGCAGGTTGGCCCTGCCCACATCGGAATTGTGTAAAGATAACGGTATGTTTTTCATAAGATTCCTCCTTCTTTTAGTGCACGGACCGTGATCTCCCCGGCCAGACCGCCTCCATGGGCTGCCGCCTCTCCCAACGAAATGGCCGGCTTCGTCTTCCCGTGAAAATCGCTCCCGCAGGTGATAAGCTTCCCAAAACGGCCGGCCGCCTCCAGGAAATATTCTTCCTGGGCTTTGCTGTGATAACTGCTGAACACTTCGGTGCCGTCAAAGTCCAGGGCCGATTGTCGCTCCGTTTCCTGCCCTCCCGATAAGGCGCAAGCAGCGGATGTCTTTCGTATTCCGGTTTGGAAAGGAGCACCTCCCCGAACATCTCCCCGGTCCACTTTCCCTTCCGGGACTCCTCCGAGGACAGCCCATCCAGTTCCTCCTCCGTCACGGAAAATCCCAGCGCCCTGGTCTTTTCCAGCATCTCCAGGGAAGCCCGCCGGCTCTGCGATTCCACAGCCCGCTCCACCCCGGCAAAAAAAAACTTCTCGCAGTCGATGCCGTACCCCAGCATGTGAAAATTCCTTCCATTATAAGTACAGTCAAACTCCCCGCCGGAAAGGTACATAAGCCCAAGCCTCTCTGCCGCTTCCCTGGCCTCAGAGTCCGCCCGGACACAGTTGTGGTCCGTCACAGAAAAAACGCCGATCCCCGCCTCCAGGCACCCGAGGGCCAGGGCCTTTGGCGTAAACTCCCCGTCGTCGCTGTAATGGCTGTGCATGTGCAGATCGATCATCTCATCCTCCTTTTCGTTTCCGTGTGTTGCAAGTTTCCGCACTCTGTATTATGCTTATAGCATAACAGAAAAAAAAAGCTTCCGTTAGGAAATATCCGCCCGGAAACTATGACAAAACCGTCAGAAAGGAGCCCACATGAGCATATCCTCCTGCACTGCCCTGGCAGACGAACAGGGAAAAGAGCTTGCCCGCCACGGAACGCCGGCCTTTCCCGCCGCCTGCTACCGTGACGATCTCAACGAGCTGTCCGTCCCCTGGCACTGGCACGAAGAGCTGGAGCTTGTGACCGTCGCCGAGGGGACCCTGTCCGCATCCGCGGGCGGCACTATCCTCACCATAAAACAGGGAGACGGGATCTTCCTCAACAAGGAGACCCTCCATCAGATGCAAAAAGGGGAGGACGCCTCCTGCAGGCTCCACTCCCTCGTCTTCCACGGCCGCCTGGTGGGCGGCGGCATGGACAGCATCTTCTGGCAGAAATACCTGGAGCCTCTGCTCTTTGACTCCGGCTTTCCCCTCTGCCTCTTGAGCCGCGGCATCCCCTGGCAGGAAGAAGCCCTCCTGGCCGCAGAAAAAGCCTGGCGCTCCTGCTCCGAGGAACCTCCAGGCTTCGAATTCTCCGTCCGGAACGCATTGTCGGACTTCCTGTATCTCCTGCACGCCAACCGGCCGGCCGCCGGGCAAAGCCGCCCCTCCCCAAGAGCCCTGCGGGAACAGGAACGGCTCAAACAGATGCTGGCGTACATCCACGGCCACAGCTCCGAGGAGCTCGACGTCCGGAGGATCGCAGGAAGCGCCCTCATAAGCGAGAGCGAATGCCTCCGCTGCTTCAAACATGTCATCGGGACGACACCGGTCCGCTACCTGAGACAATACCGCCTCCAGAAAGCCGCCGGACTGCTCGCATCCTCCGAGGAGCCCGTCACCGCCGTCGCCGCCTCCTGCGGCTTCCAGGAAATGAGCTACTTCGCCAAGGCTTTCCGGGAGGCCCATTCCATGACCCCCACCGCCTGGCGGAACACTCACAGGCGGTCAAGCAGCCCGGAGACGCCCTCCTCCTCAAAGATCTCCCGGTAGTAGCCGACCTCATTCTGGATCAGCTCGTCGATCACAGACATGCCGAGAAGCTCCACCGGGGCTTTGTCATCTGTCAAAAGATACGAGCCCCGCTCATACGTCGAAAGGCCGCCGGCCACCTTTTCCATCATGGCCCCGAGCTCCCCCTGCCCAGGCTCCAGGGCCGGCCGGTCAAGCCGCTCCGGGCCGCCCTCCTTCACGCAGGCAAACAGCTCCCGGTTGGTGGTGTGGGGCACCTCCACCGTGTAGACCTCCGGAAACACCGACGCGATGGTATCCGAGAGGTACTGATTGATATTCCCCTCCTTCTCCGTATGCATGTTCATATTCACCACCATGACGCCGTCCTCCGTCAGATGGTCCCGCACCATGGAAAAAAATTCCTTCGAGGACATCTGGAACGGGATCGTGATGTCCTGATAGGCATCCACCATGATCACGTCATACTTCTCCCGGTTCACATTCAGATAAGCCCGCCCGTCGTAGGTGGCCACCTCCACGGTCTTTGGCAGAGCGAAATATTCCCCGGCCAGATCCGTGATCTTCTGGTCGATCTCCACCCCCTCCACCGACGCATGGGAAAAATACCGGCCGCACTGGGCGGCAAAGGTTCCCGTCCCCATGCCCAGGATCAGGATCTTCGGCTCCTCCTTTTCCGGGACCCCCGCCATGACCGGAGCCGCCAGGGCATAGTCATAGTACATTCCCGTCAGGCTCTCGTCCTTCTTCATGATGGACTGGACGCCGAACAGCACGTTGGTGGAAAGGATCACGCTGTCGTCCGTCTCCTTCACCTGCAGATAATTGTAGATGGACTCTCCCTCATAGAGAAGGTCCTCCTCCCAGAAGGCAAAGCTGTCAAAAAAGGCCGACACACTGCACCCCGCAAACAGCAGTACGCATACCGCGCTCTTCACCAGCCTCATCCTCGCACTGACAAAATAGGCCAGCCCGAGAAGAAGCAGAATACTGGAAAAAATCAGGAACGTCACCGAGGTCCCCACCGCCGGAATGGTCACGAACGTGGGGAGAAAGGTGCCGATGATGCTCCCAATGGTGTTGAAGGCCCCCAGGGTGCCCACCACCTTCCCGCTGTCATCCAGACTGTCCACCGTATACTTGACCAGCGACGGCGTCACCGTCCCCAGCAGGAAAAGCGGAAACACAAAGATCACCATGCAGGTGAAAAATGCCGCCCAGATCAGAAGATTGCTGCTCACCGTAAACACCAGAAGGGCCGAAATCCCGATGATGATGTACTTTCCCACCAGCGGAATGGCCGCGATCCAGACGGCCGAAACCATCAGGCGGGCATAGAGCCTGTCCGGGTTGGGATTCTTGTCCGCCGTTCTCCCGCCCCAGATATTCCCCAGGGCCATGGCGATCATCACCGTCCCGATGATGATCGTATAGACGATCTGGGACGAACTGAAATAAGGCGCCAGGAGCCGGCTTGCCGCCAGCTCCACGGCCATGACGGACATGCCCGCAAAAAATTCCGTCAGATACAGATAATACTTGTTCTTTAAAATCGTTCCGGTCTTCATCTCAACGTCTCCATCCGTAAACATAATATCCCTATTATACCTGTTCTGAACAGCAGGTTCAAGAGCAGATTTTTCACTTGAACCGATTGCCAAAAGAAAGGGCGAACCATTGACGCCATTCCGTTCATACCATATAATAATACCAAAATCTCGCCGTAACCCTGGAATGCCCCACCATCTACCGAACGATGCGGCAAGCCCCACAACGAAAGGAGTCCACCACATGCCTGATACGATAGACAAAATCAAGGAAACGGCCGTTCCGACCGCCATTCGCTTTGGTCCAGATACACTCAGCCTTTTCGGAGAACGTCCATGAACCGCCAACTCGACCTCCTCGCAGACTGCAGGCCGGAGACAAAAAACATCTTCCTGGCACAGGGGACGGCCGTCACCTGCCCCAAGGGACACCTCTGCCTCCGGGCCGGAGAAGATAACCACAGTCTCTACTTTCTTTTAAACGGCAAAGTAATCATCTACAACCTGACGAAAAACGGAGGCCGGAAAATACTGTTCGTCCTGGGGAACGGTCATCTTGCCAACGAGAGCATAACTCAGGAATACAACAGCGTTTTCTGCGAAACCTTAGAGCCTTGCCACCTGTTTAAAATCCAAAGAAAAGTCTTTCTGACCCTCATGGAACAGGATTTCGCTCTGGCCCGCACCCTGCTGGCCTACCAGGAACAAAAAATCCGACGGCTGGAATACCAGTTGAAAAATACTGTTGGGAACGTCTACCTGGAGCGGAAGCTGGCCTCCAAACTCTGGAAACTGGCCAGAGACTTCGGCGTGCCCTCCCAAAATGGAATTCTCATCGACATGGACTTAACCGTCACCTTCCTGGCCGACCTCCTGGGAGCACCCAGGGAGAACACCTCCAGGGCCTGCCGGAAGCTTTGCGGTCTCGGCCTGATCCATATGGAGAAAAAAAAGATCACCATCCCCGACCCGGAACAACTGAAACTTTGGAACAGATAAAACTCTGAAACAGATAAAATCCCATTCCGTGACAAACGTCACGGAAATTTTTTTCTCTTTCCGGTAAACTGAAAAAAAGCCATACAGGAGGAAAGCCAATGGGATACCAGATGCCAAGAACAGACGCCGACCGGCTGTTCCAGCGACTCAGCGAGCACTATCACATCCTTGCGCCGAAAGTCTTTGCCGGAGAAGGATGCTACTCCGACACCGACGTGGTCCGCTACGGAACCGTCCGCTCCCTGTCTGAGATCGAATTCGAAAAAAAATCAGACTACTCCTTCAAGGAAGCCCTGCTCCCCGTCAACGAAACCCTGTTTTACTTCACCGAGGACCAGACCGCGATCCCCTCCCTCCCGGAGAAAAAACGGCTGGTCTTCCTCCGAAGCTGTGACCTTCACGCCCTGAAACGCCTGGACGCCATCTACCTGGAAAGCGGGAACGAGGACCCTTACTACAAACGCCTGCAGGATCAGACCCGTTTCGTCCTCATGGGATGCCCGAAAACCTGCGACACCGGCTTTTGCGTCTCCATGGGAACCAACCAAACCGATGCCTATGACCTTTATCTGAAAGTGACCGAAGACGCCGTCTTCGCCGACTGCAGGCACCCGGAGCTGGAGGCATTCCTTCAGGATTATGCAGGGACAGACGGAGCCGTCCCCTGCCCGGTGACGCCGGAATACATAGAGACCAACAAAGAGAGCGTCACCCTCCCCTCCTCCCTCCCCGAGGACATTCATGCCCATCCCCTTTGGGAAAGCTACGGGAGCCGCTGCATCGGGTGCGGTCGCTGCAACTTCGTCTGCCCCACCTGCACCTGCTTCACCATGCAGGACATCCATTACAAAGACAACGAAAACGTGGGGGAACGGAGACGAGTCTGGGCCTCCTGCCAGGTGGACGGCTACACCGATGTGGCCGGGGGCGGAAGCTTTCGCCAAAGCCAGGCAGATCGGCTCCGCTTCAAGGTGCTCCACAAGATAAGTGACTTCCAAAAGCGCTTCGGCTTCCAAATGTGCGTGGGCTGCGGCCGCTGCGAAGCCGTCTGCCCCGAATACATCTCCTACGTCAACATCCTGAACACCCTTGCAAAGGAGGTTGCCCAATGAACAATCCATATCTTCCGTTTCCCTCCCGGGTACAAGAAGTCATCCGCCACACCGACATTGAATACACCTTCCGCATGAGCTATTCCGGCCCCGTGCGGCCCGGGCAATTCTTCGAGGTCTCCATCCCCAAATACGGCGAAGCCCCCATCTCCGTCAGCGGCATCGGCTCGGACTTTGTGGATCTCACCATCCGCCGGGTCGGCGCCGTGACAAACCAGATTTTTGAACATTACAGAGGGAGCACTCTGCTCATACGAGGTCCCTACGGCAATGGCTTTCGGACCGAGGATTACGACGGAAAGGAGCTGTTCGTGATTGCCGGCGGCACCGGCCTCTCTCCGGTGAAAGGCATTGTCGACCATTATTCCGCCCATCCCAGGCAAATCCAGGGAATGACCCTGGTCGCCGGCTTCAAAACCCCCGCAGACATCCTCTTTCGGGAGGACTTCGACCGGTGGGAACAGGCCATGACCGTCATCCGCACCGTGGACACAGCCCCCGAAGACTATGAAGGCCCCGTGGGACTGGTGACCAAATATATTCCCGAGCTTTCCGTCTCAGACCCCGCCCAGGCCGTCTTCCTCATTGTCGGCCCGCCCGCCATGATGAAATTCACCGTGGCCGAAGTCTTGAAACGAGACATCCCCGAAGAAAACATCTGGATATCCCAGGAACGGAAAATGTGCTGCGGCCTCGGGAAATGCGGCCACTGCCGGATCGGCTCCGCCTATGTCTGTCTGGACGGCCCCGTGTTCCGCTACGATGAAGGAAAAACACTGGTCGATTAGGAGGTATACCCATGAGTTTAGATATCAACACCAAAAAAGCGAAGAAAAACGCATACCGAATCAGCAAGGAACGGGGAATCGGCGCCTCCAGAATCCGTGTGCCGGGCGGTTACCTGAAAGCCGAAATCCTCGGCATGGTCCAAGAGATCGCCGAGACCTACGGAAACGGTGTCGTCCATCTGACCACCAGGCAGGGCTTCGAGATCGAAGGCATCCGCTTAGAAGACATGGACGCCATCAACCAGATGCTCCAGCCCATCATTGAGCTCCTGGACATCAACCAGACCGAGAAGGGCTGCGGCTACCCCGCCTCCGGCACCAGGAACGTGAGCGCCTGCATCGGAAACAACGTCTGCCCCTTTGCCAACTACAATACGGCAGACTTCGCAAAAAAAATCGAAAAAGCCATCTTCCCCAACGATCTCCACTTCAAGATCGCCCTGACCGGCTGCCCCAACGACTGCGCCAAAGTCCGCCTCCACGACTTCGGCATCATCGGGATGACCTTGCCCCAGTACGATCCTAGCCGCTGCGTGGCCTGCAAAGCCTGCATCAAAGGCTGCAAGAGCCTTTCCGTGAACGCCCTGCGCATGGAAAATTATAAGATCGTCCGGGATGCGGAGAAATGCATCGGATGTGGCGTCTGCATCACCAAATGCCCCACCAGGGCCTTCACCAGAAGCCAGAAAAAATATTATCGGCTCACCCTCATGGGACGGACCGGGAAGCGCAATCCCCGCCTGGGAAAGGACTTCCTTCTCTGGGCCGACGAAGACAGCATTCTGAAAATCATCCTCAACACCTACCGCTTCGTGAAAGCCCACATTGACCCCAACGCCCCCGGCGGCAAAGAACACGTCGGCTACATCATCGACCGGACCGGCTTCGAGGAATACAAAAAGTGGGCCCTGGAGGGCGTCGAGCTCATGCCGGAAACCATCGTGAACCGGTGCATCTACTGGGACGGCATCCATTACGACTGACCGCATCACTGAAATCACAGCCGTGATTACGGTTGCAATGACAACCGTGATCATGGCTGTGATGATAGCTGAGCCCTCGGGGGAATTCAGACCTTTCCCGAAGGGCAAAACTCCCGGAAAACTTTTCTCGTAAAGACCGCCACCAAAAAAGAACAGACTCCGGAAAACAGGACCACTACAAACGAAAGTCCTTCCAACGCTTCAAACAAAAATCCGTACAGCCCGCTCCCCAAAGGCTGGGCGCACATGCTGACGGCCATGATCAGGGCAATGACCTTCCCCACCAGCGCAGGCGGCGTCTCCGCCTGCACAAAAGACATGATCTGCACTGTGAACATGGTGGCAGACAGCACGACCACAAAGCTGCAGACCGCAATCACCAGAAAAATCGCCATCGCCGAAGAAAGGAAGCACAGCGCCCCCGCAATGGGAAAGACGCCGGCCCCGCAGATCATCAAAAGCCGCCCCGCCTTTCCGATTTCCAGACGCCTCCCAAAGATCCCCACCAGAATCCCACCGGCAAGGCCGCCCGCCGCCAAACTGCCCTGGGCGAAGCCGCAGAGCCGGTTCGCCAGAGCAGGCTCCAAAAGAAGCACCTCCGTCACCAGATAGGGAATCCCCACCATCAGCATGGCAGACAAAAACAGATTTAGCCCAAAAGCCGCCAAAATCGCCTTCCCCACCATGGGTTTCTCCTTCCGCATAAAGCGAAAACTCTCCGAAAAATCCCGCCGGACCATCTCCAAAAAAGCACCGTCCCTCACCCGCTTTTCCTGAGGAATCCGAATAAAACACTCCATGACAGCCGACAAAAAGAAACAGGCCACACAGAGGATCAACACCGGTCGAAGGCCATAGGCACTGTACAAAATCCCCCCGAGCACCGGACCGAGAAGCGAAGCCAGAGAATTCACCACATTGATGACCGAATTGCCCGCCATCAAATGCTCCCGCCCCAAAAGAGCCGGCACACTGGCCTGCACCGCCGGCTGATAAGCCCCGGCAATGCCGTATAGGACCATCAACGTCACCGTCAAAAGCACCACCAGGCCATCCCCCGAAGAAAGCCCGCCGGACGAAGACAAAACAAAAAAGACAAATAACACCGCCGCCGTGAAAAAATCCAGCGCCACCATGATGTTCCGCTTGTTGACCCGGTCCGCAATCATCCCGCCAAAGGGCGAGAGAATGACCGCCGGCAGAAAGGCACAGGCCGTCACCATCCCATAAAGCGCCGCCGACCCGGTCAGGTTGAGCAGATACAGCGGCAGGGCAAACCGAATGGCCGCATTGCCAAACAGAGACACGATCTGCCCCGCCACCACCAGCAAAAAATCTTTCGAAAACAACTTCCTTTCCATCCCTAAAGCCTCCAATCGTTCAAGTTCCGGCCTCCATCTCGTCAAACATCGGTCCGACAAGTACCGACCAACGGTATGTATTGTCTCAAAAAAATCTGCCCCGTTTCCGGGACAGAAACTTCCCTGGGTCAAAGACCTCCCCGGCCTACTTATTCCTCTGATAGATCCCAGCCAATTCCTCCAGCCTCGCCAGCATTTCTCCGTCGATGACATCCAGCCCAAATCCCTCCATCATCTGGGCAAACAACAAGAACTTCCGCCTGGAAGACTCCGGAGAATCCTCAAAGACCATGGGATTCATCCAGACATTGGCCACCAAAATCACAAGCTCCGCCAGCTCTGCCGGATAATCCGTCACAATAGAGCCGTCCCGGATGCCCTCCTCCATGATCGGAAGAATATACTGGGGCGCCACCACGTCCGCCGTGTCCCTGAGAATGCTGAACAACAGCTTGGGATTCTTCCCGATATCCGGCGCCACCGCAAACAGCTCTTCCTGGCCCGGCCGCATGAGAGATTCCCGGAAAATGGTCTTAAGCTTCTCCTGCCCGTTCAAATCCTTCCGATCCCGAATGGCTGCCAGCATCCGGTTGGAACTTCCCATCAATTTGTCTGTTACCGCCTCCAGAATCTCCTCCTTCGACTTAAAATGGTGATAAATGGCCCCCTTGCTCAAATTCCCCAGCCCGTCAATGATGTCCTGGAGCGAAGTATACTCATACCCCTTCTCCAAAAACAGACGGAGCGAAACATCCAGAATTCGGTTCACCGTCTCCTCCGGGTGTCTATTCCTTGCCATCGCTGCACTCCCTCTACATACCGACGGTATGTTTTTTATATCATACTCACGGTATGTTTGTCAAGTCCCACTTTCCAAAATCAGCGGGCTCCCTATATTATATCCATCCCCATCCCCCTTGACAAGATTCTGCCGCAAAATTCAAGAGATCCTTCCCTTGCAATTTTGCAGGAAATATGTTATAAGACATGATAGAACAAATAATACATAGAGAGGTGTTCCCATGAAATTCCAGTATGCGATCTTCGACATGGACGGGCTGATGTTCGACACCGAGCGCCTGTTCGTAGAGTCCTTCCAACAATCCGTCGCCCCAGAGACCGGCATGGACTTCCCCAAAGACAAGCTGATCTCCATCATCGGCCTCAACCACGCCTCCACAGTGGAACGATTCCCGGAGCTGTTCGGCACCAAATACACCTGTGACCAGTGCTACGCCATCAGCGAAACATGGACCAGGCACTACATCGCCCAACATGGACTGCCCGTGAAGCCCGGCCTAATCGAACTGCTGCGTTGGCTCAAAAAAAATCACTGCCGGATCGCCGTCGCATCCTCCTCCGCCCGGAACAAAGTGGCGGCTTACATCGAAAATGTCCATCTGACCGAATACTTCGACGTCCTCTTAGGCGGCGATATGGTGACGAGAGGAAAGCCGGATCCCCAAATATTCCAGATGGCCGCCGAAGCCCTCGGTTGTGAAGATCCCGCCTCCTGTATCGTCTTTGAAGATTCCAGAAACGGTCTCCTGGCAGGAAAGGCCGCCGGCATGAAGGTGATCGTCGTTCCCGACCTCCAGGATCCCACCGAGCGACTCCCCGGATACGCCTACGCAAAAGTGAAAACCCTGGCGGACGCAATCCCGATCCTCTCTGACCACACTTCCTGACTCCCTCCCCCCCCTGGCCGGGGCCACCGCAAATCCTTCCCCCTGCGGTGATCCCGGCCCTTCTCCTTTCCCCATCTTTCACAAATCCTATTTACAAATTTCTCCAAAAATGATAATATAACCTGAATTATTCACGACTATGCCGTGAAAGTGGTTGAAAACCACATAGTTACT
>CAJUQY010000059.1 GCA_910588815.1 uncultured Lachnospiraceae bacterium
ATTCATAGGAAAAATGCCATGGGTTTTTATAGGAATATCTGTTTTATGCATATTGGCATATATAATTCACAGTGCATTAACGGATATTTTTAGTATTGGGGTATTCATCTGTATATTTGTTCTATGTATCCCAATACAACTATTCCTGCATATGTATTTTTCCAACGCAATAAAAAATAATTCTTTTAGTGGGATTGCAGGATTTGATGACAGTATAGAGTATAATATTTGCGAAGTGAAGAAACTGCTGGCACAGATTGATTTGCATGTTGGAATCTTGTCTACTGTATATATTTTTCTGCTTTGTGTGATAAATGGAGTAAATTTAAAAATGCAATGGTTCAATGGCGTTCTGATTGTTGTATATATACTGAATTTTATCACAAGCATAGAAATGTGCAACTACAAAATGACAGATAAAATCTATCGTAGAGAAGATGATAAGAAACGTGCCAAACGCAGTATTCCGGTAACTGTAATATACACCCTGATATTATGTGTGGGAATAGGAATAATGGATATCATATTTGAAGCAAAAGGAATTGAGAATAATACTCTGTCTGCAATAAAAATATGTGGATTGCTGATTTTGGGCATAACGAGTGCAACAATAGGATTTTTCATTGAAAACGCCAAAATAAAAAAGTGGAATCCTGCAAATACAAACTATAAAACAAGTAAAGTAAACATAATCAGTTTATTTATATGTGTAATAATGTACGGACTCATGTGTGTTGCATAAGATGTGTGAAGCAGTTTCCTGATTTATTTGCGAACATTATCAAGCGTTGGAACAGGCGAAAAAACGTGTAGCCAACGAGAAGAAAAAGCAGAACAAGAAGAAACGCAAAGCCGAGAAACCACTCTCCCACAATTTATAGTAGGCATTCGAGGAGAGCGCCAGCCGCAGCAGCAGCCAGCGGACGCCGAATTCCTCATGATGTTGCTCCATGAACCGGTAAGGCTCTAACCGGTTTCCTTTGCAAAATTTGAACTTTCCGCACAAAAATACAGCGTGGAAAGCATTTCTGCCTTTCACGCTGTATTTACCTTTGTAATGCCCATATAGTTGATGTTTGATTGTTGTTTTCAAATTCCTTCCTTACGTGGCGTTAGCCTTAGCCATCTTTTTTCTTTTTAATGGATATCCCCACACCATTTTTATACAAACCCCTTCAATCTCTGGTACACCGGCTCCAGCGCACCATACGTTTCATCAAAAACCGGCGCCAGCCTGCGGTAAAGCTCTCCTGCTTTTTCGTCCGGCTCCACAGTCCGGCGAATCTCAAGGAACCTGTCTGCCTCATCGAAATCCCGGAAGAGCCCGACACCCACGCCCGCCGTGATGGCCGCCCCCATGGAGGCCGCTTCGTCAAGCAATGCCGGAACCTGGATCCTCACGCCGTAGACATCTGCCAGGATCCGCTGCCAGGAGGGGCTCTTTGCCCCGCCGCCAACCACCACCATCTCCCGGATATCCTGGCCTTTCTTCCGGAAGGTGTCAAAAACCACATTCAGGTTCAGGGCCACGCCCTCCTGGACGGCCCTGAGAAAATCTTCTCTCCCGTGCTCCATGCCAATCCCCACAAAGCCCGCCCTGGCATCCGGATTCCACCTGGGGCTCCGCTCGCCCAACAGATAAGGTAAAAACAGAAGCCCTCTGCTTCCCGGTTTGCTTCTCTGAAGCTCTTCCTCCAGAACCGTGTAAACCGACACGCCCCGTTCCTTCGCCAGATCCCTCTCATAATCACAGAAATGCTCCACATACCAGGCAAAGGCCCCGCCGCCGCTCTGCATGGTTCCCGTAGGAAGAACATAGCCGGGGACAATGTGGGCCCAGTTGAAAGTTTTTTGTTCCTCGTCGTAAATCGCGTTTTTGCTGGTAATGGAAATCCAGGAGGAAGTTCCCATACTGCTGTGGGCCACCCCCTCCCTGGTGCATCCGGTGCCAATGGCGGAACAGACCCCGTCCCCGCCTCCACAGACCACCGGAGTCCCCGGAAGAAGCCCCGTAAGCTTCGCCGCTTCCTCCGTCACATATCCCGCAATATCCGTGGAGCTGCAGAGTCTCGGCATCTTCTCCCCCTCAATCCCCATGGCATCAAGAAGCCGGCCCGACCATTCCAGGTGATCCAGATCCATCAGGCAGGTGGAGGACGCGTCGGTATACTCCGTCACGAACTCTCCGGTCAGTTTAACTATCACATAATCCTTGGCATTGAGCATTTTATAAGTGGCGTCATAGATCTCCGGTTCATGCTCCTTCACCCACATAAACTTCTGTCCCCCGTAGGAGGGCGACAGCCGATGGCCCGTCAGCCGGTAAAATTCCCATTCCGGGATCTGTTCTGCAATCTTCCTCTGCTGCTCCACCGCCCGCATGTCCGCCCAGATGATGGCGTCCCGCAGGGCCTTCCCCTCCTTGTCCACGCAGACACAGCCCATCATCTGACCGCTGAAAGATACCGCCGCGATCCGCGACCGGTCCACATGTCCGGTCAAAGCCCTGGTACTCTCCACAACTGCCTGCCACCAGTCCTCCGGCTTCTGCTCCGCCCAGGTCCCATTGGAATAGTTTACCGGGTAGGGGCAGGTCACACTGTCCACCAGCCTCCCGTCTGCCAAAAACAGCGTCGCCTTATTCCCCGAAGTCCCCAGGTCATGCGCCAACAGATATTCCATACGAATCCCCCCTTATTTCCCCCGGCTCTTAAATTCCTCCGTGATCGCGATCGAGGCAGAGGTCCCGATCCGCTCTGCCCCGGCCTCCACCATGGCAAGACAGGTGTCCAGATCCCGGATCCCGCCTGCGGCCTTCACCTTGATCACGTCTCCTACCATATCCTTCATCAGCTTCACATCGGAAAGAACTGCCCCTCCGGTTCCAAATCCCGTCGAAGTCTTGATGAAATCCGGCCGTTCCTCCAGCGCGATCTCACACAGCGTTTTCTTTTCTTCGTCCGTCAAAAAGCAGTTTTCAAAGATGACCTTGCTGATGACATTCCTACTCCGGCACACCGTTACGATCCGGTGCATCTCGTCCTGAATATAGGCATGGTTGCCTTCCTTTAATTCCGTAATGTTGATCACATAATCAATCTCGTCCGCTCCGTTTGCGATGGCATTCTCCGTTTCAAACACCTTCGTCTCAATGGCCGTCTGTCCCAGCGGAAAGCTGACGGCCGCTCCCACATGAACACCGCTCCCTTTTAAAAACTCCGCACACCGTTTCGTCTGCACCGAATTGACTGCCACCATGGCAAACCCATATTCCTTTGCTTCCCTGCACAGCTTCTCCATATCCGCGTCCGTGGCATAAGGCTTCAGATAGGTATGGTCAAACAGCTTAACCAGATCACTTAATTTCATGGATCGTTCTCCTCTTTATGTCATTATGTAATTACATAATAAAATACAATCCCCGTCATGTCAATGAAAAACTATTGTTTTTTCTCCCGTCCTGCCCGCCAATGAGGGCAGCCGATTCATCCCGGTTCTCCACTGTGTCTTATTCGCAGCCGCCGCAGACATCCACCCAGCCTTGAAAACCGGAATACTGCTCCAGCTCCGGGACGGACAGTCTCACCGCACTGTGGCCGCTGCCCGCTGCCGGATAGACGGTCTCAAACCGTTTCAGGGAGACATCCAGATAGACCGTTACCTCTGTCCTTACCGCAAAGGGACACACGCCGCCGGGAGCATGTCCGATCTGCTCCTCCACCTGGTCTCCCGGGATCATTTTTGCCTTCTGACGAAACTGAGCTTTATACTTTTTATTGTCCACCCGCACATCCCCGGCGGCAACAATCAGCACCGGGCCTTCCTTCTGCAGGAAGGACATGGTTTTTGCGATCTGCTTCGCCTCACAGCCCACTGCCAGCGCTGCCTCCTCCACGGTGGCGCTGGATTTCTCAAAAACCATAACCCGCTCCCCCATATCCACACTCTCAAAATATTCTTTTACTCGTTCGTATGACATATCTGTCCTCCGTTGTCGTTTCCATGTGAACCTCCGGATTTTTTATCGTATGGGAAACGCAGTACGATAAAAGAACCGCTGCCCGCAGATAGGCTCTCCGGTTTCACAGCGGTCCTTTTCCTGTTCACTGATCTGCTGTTCACTGCTCTAGCGGAACAAATGTCCCATGATCTCCTCAAATCTTGCCATATCGTCCGTGCCCTTTTTAAAATAAAACCCAAACCCGGAAAGCTTCTGCCCTCCGCCGTCATAAACGATCTCATTCTTTAAGAGGGCCAGGAAATGAAAAGCAGGTTTAAAAAACAAAGTCCGTCTCTTGATCTTCTCACTATTGATCTTCCTTCCGACAGCTGTATCTTCGATGCCTGCCCCTTCCTGATACCTGTTTCCTACTTCTGCTCACCCAACTGCAGATATTTTAAATAAGCGCTGATAAATCCGTCCAAATTCCCGTCCAGGACACTGGCCACGTTTCCGCTCTCTTCATTGGTCCTGTGGTCCTTCACCATGGTGTAAGGCTGCATCACATAAGAACGGATCTGGCTGCCCCAGCCGATCTCCTTCACATCGCCGCGGATATCGGAAATCTTTTCCGCATTCTCCTGCTGCTTCAAAAGAAGGAGCCTGGCTTTTAACATCTGCATGGCCTTGTCCTTGTTCATATGCTGGGAGCGCTCGTTCTGGCACTGCACCACGATCCCCGTGGGCAGATGGGTAATGCGGATGGCCGAGGAAGTCTTGTTGATATGCTGGCCGCCGGCCCCGCTGGAACGGTAAGTATCGATCCGGAGGTCGTCCGGATTGATCTCGATATCAATGTCCTCTTCAATATCCGGCATCACGTCGCAGGACACAAAGGAGGTCTGCCGTTTTCCCGCCGCGTTAAAGGGCGAGATCCGCACCAGCCGGTGAACCCCCCGCTCCGATTTGAGATAGCCGAAGGCATTCATGCCGTTGATCTGCACCGTCACCGACTTGATCCCCGCTTCTTCACCGTCCAGATAATCAAGCACCTCCGTGGTGAAGCCTTTGCGCTCCGCCCAGCGGGTGTACATCCGGTAAAGCATCCCGGCCCAGTCGCAGGATTCGGTGCCGCCGGCTCCCGCATGGAGGGTCAGGATCGCATTGTCCCTGTCGTACTCTCCGGATAACAAGGTCGACAGCCGGATCTCCTCCAGCTTATCGCCGAGCTCCTTCAGCCCCTCTTCGATCTCCGGGATCACGGAAGCGTCATTTTCCTCATAGCCCATCTCCAGAAGGATCTGGATCTCCTCCATCTTCTCCTCCAGGCCGTGGAATTCCTCCACCGTATCCTTTAAATTTTTCAGTTCCTGCATGATCTTGGAAGAGCGGGCTGCGTCATTCCAGAAATCCGGCTCCTCCAGATACTTTTCCAGCTCTGCGATCCGTTCACTTTTCCCGGCCAGGTTAAAGTGAATCCCTCACTTCCACTAAAGGTTTTTCCAGAGCGGCAAGTTCGCCCTTAAATGCATCAAGCTCTACCAATAGCTTCACCTTCTTTCTTTTTTATTTATTCCGAAATCCGGCTGCTCCCTTCCCCTTCCAGACACATTGATTACTTGCTTTTGCTCCGCCGCTTATTGCAGACAATTTTGCCTCCATCAAAGCGGGTCGGCGAAAATTGTCTGCGCTATGCCCGCAAAATCTGCGCAATCTTCTTATCGTCCATTCATGGGAAGGGAACATCCAGATTTCTCACTCATATAACAGAAATCCTCCGGCCCTTCATTCCCCGGCAAAATCTTCCGATCGCCTGCTCACGGAAGGAACGCCGCCTGGTTTTTCCATACACCAAAAATCACCTTTTATGCCTGTTTTACAGCTTCCGTCCACAGCACTGCTTGTACTTCTTGCCGGAACCGCAGGGGCAGGGATCGTTGGGGTAGACCTTCCTATCTTCCCGCTTTTTGGGGGCGTTGGCCAGGGAATCGTCCTTGTTGGTGCCGGTCACCTTGGCTACCTGCTCCCGTTCCACCCTCTGCTCCACGCGGACGTGGAACAAAAGCTTGATGGTATCTTCCTGAATGTTGGCAGTCATGGCATCGAACATCTCATAACCGGCCATCTTGTATTCCACCAGAGGATCCCTCTGGCCGTAGGCCTGGAGGCCGATGCCCTGTCTCAACTGATCCATATCGTCAATATGATCCATCCATTTCCGGTCGATAACCTTTAAGAGGATCACCCGCTCCAGCTCTCTGACCTGCTCCGCTTCCGGGAACTGGGCTTCCTTTTCTTCGTAGAGCTTTACCGCCTCTTCTTTTAACGCATGCTTCAGCTTCCCCTTATTGTAGGAATCGTAATCGGCCTCCGGGATCTCCACCGGCTTCACGGGAACCGCGGGGGAAAGCAGATCGTTGAGGCTCTTCACATCCCACTCGTCCGGAGACTGATCGTCGGAAATGGTAGCGTCCACCGCGTTCTCCACCGTATCGGTGATCATCTTATAGATCACGTCCCGCATACTCTCACCGTCCAGCACCCGGCGCCGCTCCGCGTAAATCACCTCGCGCTGCTCGTTCATGACCTGGTCGTAATCAAGGAGCCGCTTTCTGATCCCGAAGTTGTTGCCCTCAATCTTCTTCTGTGCCTTCTCGATGGCGCCGGAAAGCATCTTATGCTCGATCTCCTCACCGTCTGCCACACCGAGGGTGTTGAAGATGGACATGAGCCGCTCCGAACCGAAGAGACGCATCAGGTCGTCCTCCAGACTGATGTAAAACCTGGACTCGCCTGGATCTCCCTGGCGGCCTGACCGGCCCCTCAGCTGATTGTCGATCCGTCTGGACTCGTGGCGCTCCGTGCCGATGATCTTAAGGCCGCCTGCCGCCTTGGCCTCCTCGTCCAGCTTGATATCCGTACCGCGGCCTGCCATGTTGGTGGCAATGGTCACTGCCCCGTGAACGCCGGCCTCGGCGACGATCTCCGCTTCCATCTCATGAAACTTGGCATTGAGCACCTTGTGGGCAATGCCCTTTTTCCGGAGCAGGCCGCTGATCTCCTCTGAAGAGTCGATATTGATGGTGCCGACCAGAACCGGCTGTCCCTTTTTGTGAGCCTCTATGACCGACTCCACCACCGCGTTCAGCTTCTCTTTTTTTGTCTTGTAAACGGCATCCTGCCTGTCGTTGCGGACCACGGGACGGTTCGTAGGGATCTCGATCACGTCCATGCCGTAGATATCCCGAAACTCCTTTTCCTCTGTCAGGGCCGTACCGGTCATGCCGGCTTTCTTGTCAAACTTGTTAAAGAAATTCTGAAAGGTGATGGTGGCCAGAGTCTTGCTCTCCCGCTTCACCTTCACATGCTCCTTGGCCTCGATGGCCTGATGAAGCCCGTCGGAATAACGGCGGCCCGGCATGATACGTCCAGTAAACTCGTCCACGATCAGCACCTGGTCATCCTTCACCACATAGTCCTGGTCTCTGAACATCAGGTAATTGGCCCTGAGAGCCAGATCGACGTTGTGCTGGATCTCCAGATTCTCCGCGTCGGCCAGGTTTTCAATATGGAAGAACTGCTCCACCCTGGAAACACCCTCAGCCGTCAGGCTCACGACCTTTTCCTTTTCATTGACGATGAAATCGCCTGTCTCGGTGATCTCTTCCTTCATAATGGCGGCCATCTTGGTCATCTCGCCGCTGGCCTCGCCCCTCTGGAGGCGCTTCGCCAGACTGTCGCAGACCTCATAGAGCTTGGTGGACTTTCCGCTCTGGCCGGAAATGATCAGAGGAGTCCTGGCCTCGTCGATGAGAACCGAGTCCACCTCGTCGACGATGGCATAATGGAGATCCCTGAGGACAAGCTGCTCCTTGTAGATCACCATGTTGTCCCTCAGGTAATCAAAGCCCAGCTCATTGTTGGTCACATAGGTAATGTCGCATTTATAGGCTTCCCGCCTTTCATCATTGGTCATGCTGTTTAACACGACACCGACGCTCAGTCCCAGGAATTCGTGGATCTGTCCCATCCACTCCGCATCACGCTTGGCCAGATAGTCGTTGACCGTCACGATATGGACGCCTCGTCCCTCCAGCGCATTCAGATAAGCGGGAAGGGTCGCCACCAGAGTCTTTCCTTCACCGGTCTTCATCTCCGAGATCCGGCCCTGGTGAAGGACAATGCCGCCCAGGATCTGCACCGGGTAATGCTCCATGTTGAGCACCCGCCTGGCCGCCTCGCGGACCGTGGCGTAGGCCTCCGGCATCAGATCATCCAGAGTCTCGCCCTTTTCCAGCCTGCCCTTGAATTCCTTTGTTTTTGCTTTCAGCTCCCCGTCAGAAAGCTTCATCATCTCCGGGCGCATGGCGACAATCTTTTCCATGACCGGCCTGATCAGCTTGATCTCCCGTTCGCTGTGTGTTCCAAATAGCTTCTGCATCAAACCCATATCTGTACGCTCCTGTTTTTTTTTCAAACAGATATCCATAAACACTTGTAAATCTTTTCTATTGTATCACCAACTTCCGTTTCCTTCAACTGTTTTCTTATTTGGACAGTTTGCACAAAGCTCCGGCGCCTTTTCTTCTTCAGACAGGCCCGGCCCAAGAGTTATCCACATTATCCCCAAAAGTTATCCACTAAAATCCTCCCCGTTTTCCCTTGATTTCCCATACTTCCGGAAACTTATCCACATAATCCCCGAAGTTCTCCACTGTGGACAACCGAAATGCCGGAAAACATCAGTTTTGTGAACTTAACCGAATTTCATGGTCTCCGGAACTTTTTGTCCTGTTTCTATTGACTTTTTCAGAAGCTTCGTTCTTCGTATTCCCTTTTCTGTTGTCGAACAATTCTTGTTATTTTATTTGTTTTGCCTTGTAATTTTTTTATTATATGGTATAATTTCTATATAATCCACCTTAAAATCCGGTCGGATTCAGGAACGTTTTCACAGACGATTCCGAAAATACACAGAAAAAGGAGTTGGTGTTATGAAGTATATCATTACCGGAAGGAATATCGACGTTACCGAAGGACTCAAAAATGCCATTCACGAAAAGATCGGTAAGCTGGAGCGCTACTTTACCCCGGCCACAGAGATCCATGTTACCTTAAGCGTCGAAAAAGACCGTCAGAAGATCGAAGTCACCATTCCCGTAAAAGGTTCCATTATCCGTTCCGAACAGGTCAGCAGCGACATGTATGTTTCCATCGACCTGGTAGAAGAGATCATCGAGCGTCAGTTAAAGCGCTATAAGACCAAGCTGGTGGATCAGAAGCAGAGCGCCGCTTCCTTTTCTGAAGCTTATATCGAAGAAGAGGCCGACGATCCCGAAGAGATCAAGATCGTACGCACCAAGCGTTTCGCCGTAAAGCCCATGGATCCGGAGGAAGCCTGCATCCAGATGGAGCTTCTCGGCCACAATTTCTTTGTATTCCGAAACAGCGAGACCGACGAGGTCAGCGTGGTATATAAAAGAAAGGGAAACACCTACGGACTCATCGAACCGGATTTCTGATCCGGAAATAACAACCGGCGCGGCATAAAGCCGCGCCGGTTGTTATTTCCGCTGTTTCCATGTTCAGCGGGATTCCAGACCATACTATTCTTTTACCTTTTGTCGGATTTTCTTTTATCATTTATACCGCAAACTGGCTGTTGTAAAGCTTCGCATAGAACCCGTTCTTTTCAAGCAGCTCCCTGTGGCTTCCCTGCTCGACGACAGAACCGTCCTTCATGACCAGGATCACGTCGGCTTCTTTTATGGTGGAGAGGCGGTGGGCCACGATAAAGCTGGTCCTCCCCTCCATCATTTTGGCAAAAGCCTGCTGGATGCGTATCTCCGTCCTGGTGTCAATGGAGGATGTCGCCTCATCGAGGATCAGCATGGGCGGCAGGCAAAGCATGACTCTGGTGATACAGAGAAGCTGCTTCTGTCCCTGGGAAAGATTGTCCCCGTCCTCGGTGATCACCGTGTCATAGCCCTTCGGCAGACGCTTGATAAAACTGTGGGCATGGGAAGCCTTCGCCGCCTGAACGATCTCTTCCTCTGAGGCCTCCGGCCGTCCCATGGCAATATTTTCCCGGATGGTGCCGTTCCTAAGCCATGTATCCTGAAGCACCATACCGTAATTTTCCCGCAGGCTCTTTCTGGTGATCTCCCGGATTTCCTTTCCGTCCACCAGGATCTTTCCACCGTCCACGTCATAGAACCGCATCAAGAGGTTGATCATGGTGGTTTTCCCGCATCCGGTGGGCCCCACGATGGCCACCCGCTGCCCCGGCTCCACTTTCAGATTGAAATCCTCGATCAGCTTCTGGGCCGGATCGTAGGAGAACGATACATGTTCAATGGCAACGTTTCCTTCCGCCCTTCCAAGGTTCCCCGCATCCGCCCGGTCCGGCACCTGCGGTTCCTCCTCGATCAGCTCAAAGATCCTCGCAGCGCAGGCCAATGCATTCTGAAGCTCTGTCACCACGCCGGAGATCTCATTAAAGGGCTTTGTATACTGGTTTGCATATGTCAGGAAGCAGGAAAGCTGCCCCACGCTGATTCCTCCGGAAATGGCAGAAAGAGCCCCGGTAATGCCCACGCCGGTATAAACCAGGCTGTTGACAAATCTGGTGGAGGGATTCACCAGTGAAGAGAAGAAGATAGCCCGCAGAGAACAATCCTTAAGCCTTCCGTTGATCTCGTCGAACCGGGCCTTTGTCTCCTCTTCATGATTAAAAGCCTGGACCACCTTCTGATTCCCGATGGCCTCTTCAATGAGGGCCGTCTGCTCCCCTCTTGTCTCCGACTGAAGCCTGAACATGGAATAGGTCTTCTTGGCGATAAAACTTGCCACAAATAAGGAGACCGGCGTGATCACCACCACCACCAGGGTGATCTTCACATTCACCGACAGCATAAAGCCAAGGGTCCCCACAATGGTCATTACCCCGGTAAAAAGCTGGGTAAAACCCATCAGGAGTCCGTCGGCAAACTGATCCACATCGGCGATGACCCGGCTCACCACCTCGCCGTAGGAATGGCTGTCGATATATTTTAATGGAAGGATCTCAATCTTGGCGAAGGCATCCCGCCTGATATCCCGGATCACCCGGTAGGTAATACGGTTGTTGCACAGATTCATGAGCCATTGAGAGACTGCCGTCAGGGCAATAACAAAGACTATGGTCCAAAGGACAGCCCTGATCTCGTCAAAAGCCACCTCCCCGGGTCCGACGATCTGGTCAATGGCCCGGCCAGTCAGAATGGGAATGTACAGGGTAAATGCCACCGTCAACGCCGCGAAAGCCAGGGATGCCGCCACAAAAAACCAGTATTTCTTAATATACCGGAGCACCTTTTTCAAGGTTCCCCTCTCCGCCTTTTTCTTTTTCTGTTCAGCCATTTGCCTGCACCTCCTTGGGGAACTGGGAATAATAGATCTCCTGATAGACGCTGCACGATTCCAGAAGCGTCTCATGGCTTCCGATCCCGGCCACCTCACCGTCCTCCAGCACAATGATCTTATCCGCATAACGGACGGATGAAGCCCTCTGGGAAACGACAAACACCGTCAGCTTTTCTTTCATGTCCCGGATTGCCATGCGCAGGCTCAGATCGGTGGCAAAATCCAGGGCCGAAGCGCTGTCGTCCAGGATCAGGATCTCCGGCTTCTTTACAAGAGCCCTTGCTATGGTCAGCCTCTGGCGCTGTCCGCCGGAAAGATTCTTCCCGCCCTGGGCCACCGGCGTGTCAAGCCCCTGCTCTTTCTTCTCTACAAACTCCTTCGCCTGAGAGATCTCGAGGGCCTCCCACAGCTCTTCTTCTGTGGCGTCGGCCTTTCCCCATTGTAAATTCTCCCGGATACTGCCTTTAAAAAGCACCGCCTTCTGCGGCACCACGCTGATCTTCTCCCTCAGCGCATGGGTCGGATAATCCTTCACATTGACACCGTCTACCAAGACCTGGCCACCGCTCACGTCGTAAAACCTGGGGATCAGATTGACCAGAGAGGATTTTCCGGAGCCAGTGCCTCCGATGATCCCGATGGTCTCCCCCCGTTCTGCCCGAAAGCTCACATGGCTCAAAGACTCCGCCCCCGCATTCTTATAATGAAGGCAGGCATCTGAAAACTCCACCGTCCCCCGCTGCGCCGGCTTCGTCTCTCCCCAGACCTCAGGCGCCGTCATGCTGGACTCCGTCTCCAGAACCGAAGCGATCCTCCCGGCACAGGCCAGGGCTTTGGTAATGGTGATGATCAGGTTCGCCAGCTTAATTAACTCCACCAAAATCTGGGACATATAATTGACCAGCGCCACCACCTGGCCCTGGCTGATGATGCCTCCGTCCACCTGAATGGCTCCCGTCCAGATGAGCGCCACCACGGCGCCGTTGATGATCACATAGGTAAGAGGATTCATCAATGCGGAGATCCGCCCCGCAAACACCTGCATTCTCGTAAGGCTCTCATTCCTCTCTGAAAACCGCTCCCGCTCTTCCTCTTCCTTATTAAATGCGCGCAGAACCCGGACGCCGGTCAGATTCTCTCTTGTGATCCCGAGAACCTTGTCAAGTCCTGCCTGAACTTTCTTATATAAGGGCATAGTGACCATCATGATCCCGAACACCACCACAGACAGAAGGGGAATCGTCACCACAAAGACCATGGCCGCCTGAAAATTGATGGTGAAGGCCATGACCATGGCGCCGAACACGATAAAGGGAGACCGGAGGAACAGCCGCAGAGTCATGTTGACGCCGGACTGGGCCTGGTTCACGTCACTGGTCATCCTGGTGATCATAGTCGAAGTCCCCAGGGTGTCGATCTCCGTATAAGAAAGCCCCTGAATGTGGGAGAACAGGGCTCCGCGCACCCCGGTGGCAAATCCCACCGCCGCCTTGGCCGCAAAATACTGGGCTGTCACGGAGCAGACCAGACCAATGAACCCCAGCGCCACCATGACCAGGCACATGCGGGTCACATACCCCGTATCCCGGTTTGCGATTCCCCTGTCAATGACCGCGGCCATCACAAGGGGCACCAAAAGCTCAAAGGATGCCTCCAGAAGCTTAAAAAGCGGCCCCAGGACACTCTCTTTTCGGTAATCCTTCAGATAAATAAGAAGTCGTTTCATACCCTTCACCTCAAAGTATTTTCCTGATATTTGTGTTGCATTTTTACGGTTTTTATACTATCATAGAATGAACCATATGAAAAATATTATATCTATATGGAATCTATATTTATTTTATATAGATTGGGATGTGCGCAAAACAAGATACCGGCAGACGCTTTACACATATCCATGTGCCGGTATACGGATTTCTATGCGCCGGCCCCCAACATCTCCGTGAAAGTCCGAAAGGAGCCCCTCTATGGATCTCAAACAACTTTCTTATTTTGTCACCGTCGTCGACGAAGGCACCATCTCGGCGGCAGCCAAAAAGCTCCACATGACCCAGCCGCCTTTGAGCACCCAGCTTAAGCTTCTGGAGGAAGAGACCGGCTGCCTGCTTTTTGAGCGGGGTCCCCGGGCGGTCCGGCTCACGGATGCGGGAAAAATGGTATATGAACGGGCTTCCACGCTTCTCCACATGTCCTCTCTCCTGAAAGAGGAGCTCCAGGAGTACCGTAGGGGGACCCATGGGATCCTGCGGCTCGGCGTGGTCTCCTCGGTGAGCAGCACCTTATTCTGCCAGTGGTTTGCTGGTTTTCACAAACGAAATCCCGAACTCCGCTTTGAACTCTCCGAAGCCGATACCTATCAGCTCCTGGAAAATTTAAGAGGCGGCCTCATTGAGCTTGCCATCGTCCGCACCCCGTTTCCCGCCGGTGATTTTCAGACTTTTCCCCTCAAAAAAGAGAGGATCACCGTCGCCGGACACGCCCGCTATTTTTCTGATCTCCCCTCATCCCCCGCAACCTCCCAGAAAACTCCGGACACGGCCCCGCTGCCCATTCCCGGCACGATCTCTTTAAAAATACTTTCTCGTATGCCTTTCATCCTTTACCGGAGATGGGAAGGGGTCCTCTCTGCCGCTTTTCACAGGGAAAACCTGCCTTTTGAACCCTTTTGCAAAAATGACGATGCCAAAACCACCGCATTTCTGGCAGACGCCGGCGCCGGTGTCGGAATCCTGCCGGAATCTGCCATTCCCCTGCTCAAACACAGGGATACCATATGGCGTCCCATTGAACACGATACTCTGACCTCCACGATCTCCATGATTCAGAATAAAAATGCAGCTTTGTCTGCTCCCGCCAGAATGTTCACAGAGTTTCTGCTGACCGAAATATCCTGAAACGGTCCGTCCAGGCAGGGCCTGTGTTCCCTGCATACATTGCCGAGGACGGTATAGACAGTCAGAAGTTCATCCTTTGGCAGACACAGGAGCGCTGCGGCCAGGCCTTAGCGGCTGCCAGACCGGACGGTCAAATCATGATGCAGACGTGTGAGGATCTTGCGATTGGACGGGGCTGTAAAA
>CAJUQY010000060.1 GCA_910588815.1 uncultured Lachnospiraceae bacterium
CGGGGCCGCTGGAACGTGGAGCTGCATGAACCGGGCTGGGTCAATGAGGAGCTGCAGGAGTATGTGGATTCCGAGGAGACCGTCTGCCTGAAGGACGGAAAACTGCTGATCCGCCCGGTCAGGACCGTGGATGAGAAGGGAAGGGTTTCTTTTTATTCCGGCCGGATCTCCACACAGTGGAAGCATGATTTTACCTACGGCATCTTTGAGGCCCGCCTGAAGGTGCCGAGGGGAAAGGGATATCTGCCGGCGTTCTGGCTGATGACGACGGACGAGGGGCGGTATGAAAAGTGGCCGGTATGCGGCGAGATCGACATCATGGAAATCTGGGGCAGCCAGACCAAAACGGCCTATGGGACGCTCCATTACGGCCTTCCCCATGAACAAAATCAAGGGGGGATGACGCTGGCAGAGGGAGATTTCGCCGAGGAGTACCATGATTTTGCCTTGAAGTGGGAGCCGGAGATGATCCGCTGGTATGTGGACGGCAGGCTGTTCCATGAGACCGGGCAGTGGTTTTCCACGGGGAGGGACGGCGGGAAAAATCCGTATCCCGCCCCTTTTGACCATGATATGTATATAATCCTGAATCTGGCCGTCGGGGGAAGCTGGGTCGGATACCCGGATGAAACGACAGATTTTGACCATGCCGTCTATGCGGTGGACCATGTGCGGGCATATCAGAGAAGGCAGGGATAAGAACACAAAAAGTATTTTATGGAGGTGGTGACGATGGGAAAGATCCGTTTTTTGGATGACGACGGAACATTTATGCTTGAGAATCCGGAGGAGGTGAGCGGCCTGTATTTCCCTCTGGCGGGAGAGCGGGGGTTAAAAAGCGCGGTCACTCCAAATCTGGGCGGGGACAGCAAGCTGGATCAGGAGACCTTTCTGCTGGAGCCGGTCAGCGTGGAGGACCTGCATGCCAGCCGCAGCACCAGAAATTTCTGGTGTGTCACGGAAAAAGGCTGCTGGTCGGCGACGGGGGTATCGGCGGAACAGGAGGCCGCCCGCTTTACAGAGGAACAGGACGAGAGTGCGCTGACGGCCGGCCTGATGTGGCAGCAGGTCTGCCGGGAGACGAAAACGTACGGGCTCCGTGCCGAGGTCACGTCCTTCGTCCCCCGTCAGGAAAACGCGGAGGTCATGGAGGTGCGGGTCACGAACGTGGGGAAGACGCCGCAGAAGGTGACCGGGGTGGCGGCGGTGCCCGTCTATGGGCGGAGTGCGGACAACATCCGGGACCACCGGAGCGTGACCTCCATGCTGCACCGGATCCGGACGGTGGAACACGGCGTGCTGGTGAAGCCGACCATGTCCTTTGACGAGAAGGGGCACAGGGAGAATAGCCGGATCTACTATGTCCTCGGCTCTGGCGGAGACGGAAAGGCCCCGGAGAGCTTTTATCCCACCGTGGATTCTTTTATCGGCGAGGGCGGCACCTTCCTTCGTCCCCGCGCGGTTTATGAGGGCCGGGAGGGGGTTCTGTCCGGCGCCGGGGCCGACGGCCGAGAGGCCATGGGAGGGCTGCGTTTCCAGCCGGTGACACTGGGGCCGGGACAGACCGCGGACTATGTCGTGCTCCTTGGCATCGCGGAGGACGAGGATGAAATCGAGCGGGTCCTGGCCGCCCTCGGCACGGTGCGGCAGGCGGAAGCTGCCCTGAGGGAGACGAAGGCTTACTGGCAGGAGCAGGTCAACGTCCGTTATCAGACCGGATCGCCGGATTTTGACCGCCTGATGCGCTGGGTCAGCTTTCAGCCCTTCCTCAGGAGGCTCTACGGCTGCTCCTTCCTGCCCCACCACGACTATGGGAGGGGCGGCCGGGGCTGGCGGGATCTCTGGCAGGACTGCCTCTCCCTGCTCCTCATGAATCCCTCAGGCGTGGGGGAGATGATCCGCGCGAACTTCGGGGGCGTCCGCATAGACGGGACCAATGCGACCATCATCGGGGACGGCGAGGGGAATTTTATCGCCGACCGCAACGGGATCGCCCGCGTCTGGATGGACCATGCCCTGTGGCCTTTTATGACCACGAAGCTATACATTGACCAGACGGGGGATTTTGATATCCTGCAGGCGGAGGTCCCTTATTTCAAGGATCCGCAGGCCGTGCGGGGGACGGACATCGACGGCCTCTGGGACGAGGAATACGGGAACCGGCAGCGGACGGCGGACGGCGGGGTCTATGCGGTGAGCATCTTAGAGCACCTGTTGATCCAGCAGCTTACCGCCTTTTACGAGGTGGGCGGGCACAATATCCTCCGCCTGCGGGGGGCAGACTGGAACGACGCGCTGGACATGGCCCCCGAGTACGGGGAGAGCGTGGCCTTTACCTGTGCCTATGCGGGAAATCTGCGCCAGATGGCCGGGCTTCTCAGGGATCTGGCAAAGAGGGACGGACTGGAGACCACGGAGCTTCTGGAGGAGGTTCGGGAGCTTTTGGAGGACGACCCTGCCGCCTGCACGGACATTTCCCGGAAGGACGCCATTCTCAAGGGGTATGCCAGACGCTGCAGGCATACGGTCACGGGGCGGCGCTTCCGCATTTCTCTCTTTCAACTGGCGGACGGCCTGGACAAAAAGGCAGACTGGATGATGGAGCACGTCCGCGGCCAGGAGTGGATCAGGGACGGGGAGGACGGCTGGTTCAACAGCTATTACGACAACGGCAAAAGGCCCCTGGAGGGCGTCACGGAAAAGGGCGTGCGCATGATGCTGACCGGACAGGTATTTGCCGTCATGAGCGGCACCGCGACCGATGCGCAGACGGAGGCCATCGTCCGGAGCGCCGACCGTTATCTCTACAAAAAGGAAGCGGGCGGCTATCGGCTGAATACGGATTTCCATGAGCTGAAATTCGACATGGGGAGGATGTTCGGCTTTGCCTACGGGGAGAAGGAAAACGGCGCGGTGTTCTCCCATATGACGGTCATGTATGCCAACGCCCTTTACCGCCGGGGCTTTGCCAGGGAAGGCTGGCGCGCGCTAAAAACACTGGCGGAGGCGGCCCTGGATTTTGAGACAGGCAGGATTTATCCCGGCATTCCGGAATATTTCAATGCGGAGGGCCGCGGCATGTACCATTATCTGACAGGCGCGGCCAGCTGGTACATGCTGACGGTGATCACGGAGGCGTTCGGCGTCCATGGGGAGAGGGGAGATCTGGTGATCTCGCCCAGGCTGGTGAGGGAACAGTTTGGGGAGGCCGGGACGGCGGCCCTCACCTTCCCCTTTGCGGGCAGGGAGTTCCAGGTGATCTTTGCCAACATGACCGGAGTGGATTTCGGGCAGTACCGGGTGGAAAAGGCCTGCCTGGCCGGCCCCGGGGCCGGAAAACTGCGGCGGCTTGCCGTCCGTGACGGCAAGGTGGTGCTTGAACGGAGCGAAATCCTTTCGCTGCCGGAGCGGGGATATAAAATCATGATTGAACTGATGTGAGGAGAAAAGGAAAATGCAGTATGGATATTTTGATGAGCAGGCCAGGGAATATGTCATCACGAGGCCGGACACGCCGGCTCCCTGGACCAATTATCTGGGCTCGCCGGAGTACGGCGCGCTGATCTCGAACAATGCGGGCGGCTACAGCTTTGTGAAATCCGGGGCGAACGGCCGCATCCTGCGCTACGTGTTCAACCAGTTTGACCAGCCGGGACGGTATCTCTATCTCCGGGATAACGGGACAGGGGATTTCTGGTCGGCCTCCTGGCAGCCGGTGGGGAAGAGCCTGGATGCCTATGAGGGCCGCTGCTGCCACGGGACGGGATACACGCGCATGGAAGCGGATTACGGCGGGATTCACAGCGAGGCGGTTTACTATGTGCCCCTCGGGGGGACTCACGAGGTGTGGGAGCTGTCCGTGACGAACCGGTCGGAGAAGAAAAGGGAGCTGACCCTGACCGGGTACGCAGAATTTACAAACAACGGCAATTATGAGCAGGATCAGGTGAACCTCCAGTATTCCCAGTTTATCACCAGGACGATTTTTGACCGGGATCGTATCCGGCAGCAGATCCACGGCAACCTGGATTCCATTGCCGAGGGCAGCGCCGTGGACAAAAAAATAGTGGTGGAGCGGTTTTTCGGGCTGGCGGGAGCGGCTGTCTCCTCCTACTGCGGGGACAGGGCAGAATTCCTCGGCGCATACCGGGGCTATGGAAATCCGGCGGGCGTGGAGTCCGGGAACTTAGGCGGCAGGCTCAATTACAACGGGAACGGCTGCGGGGCGCTCTCTGCCGTGGTTGCTTTGGAGCCGGGAGAGACAAGGACGGTTGCTTTCCTGCTGGGAGAAAAATATGCCCCGGAAAGCGAGGCGCTTTTGAGCGCATATCAGGATCCGGAAGCCGTCTGTGGGCGGGAGCTGGAAGAATTGAGGGCCTGCTGGCACGGGAAGCTTTCCCATTTCCAGGTAAAGACCCCCTGCCCGGAATTTGACAGCATGGTAAATACCTGGAATGCTTACAACAGCTTTATCACCTTCACCTGGTCCAGGGCAGCTTCGTTTATCTACTGCGGCCTGCGAAACGGCTACGGATACCGGGATACCGTCCAGGACATCCAGGGGATCATCCATCTGGAGCCGGAGGCGGCGGCAGAAAAGCTCCGCTTTATGCTCTCCGCGCAGGTGGACCACGGCGGCGGTCTGCCGTTAGTAAAGTTCACCCATAATCCGGGCCATGAGGATACCCCGGAGGATGCGTCCTACGTGCAGGAAACCGGACATCCGGCTTACCGGGCCGACGACGCCCTCTGGCTGTTCCCCACGGTTTACAAGTACATTGCGGAGACCGGGAACACAGGGTTTCTGGACGAGGTGATCCCCTTTGCAAACCGGGATGAGGGGACGGTTTACGAACATCTGAAACGGGCGCTGGAATTTTCCCTACGGCATCTGGGACACCATGGGATGCCGGCGGGCCTCCATGCCGACTGGAACGACTGCCTGCGCCTGGGGACGGAGGGAGAGTCCTCCTTCGTGGCGTTCCAGTACTACTACGCCTTTACCGTCCTGCAGGAATTTGCGGCCTGGAAAAAGGACGCCAATTACTGTGCGTGGCTTACACGGGAGCAGAGAAAGCTTGGGGAGCTGCTTGTCGACCTCTGCTGGGACGGAGACCGCTTTATCCGGGGCTTTACGGAAGCGGGAGAGGTGATCGGTTGCCACGGCGCGCCGGAGGCTGACCTGTGGCTGAACCCCCAGAGCTGGGCGGTGATCAGCGGCCTGGCGGACGCGAAACAGGCGGAGCTTGCGATGGACAACGTTTACCGGCGGCTGAACACGGAATACGGTGCAATACTGATGGATCCTCCTTACCATGCGCATGCCTTTGACGGTGCGCTGGCCGTGATCTACAATGCGGGGGTAAAGGAAAACGCCGGAGTGTTCTCCCAGTCCCAGGGCTGGCTGATCCTGGCGGAGGCTCTCTTGGGACATGGGGAACGGGCCTTTACCTATTTTAAAGAGAACGCCCCCTCCATGCAGAATGACCGGGCCGAGATCCGCAAGATTGAACCTTACTGTTACGGCCAGTTCACGGAGGGCAAGGCCAGCCCCCATGCCGGGCGTTCCCATGTCCACTGGCTGACGGGAACCGCCTCGACGGTCATGGTCGGCTGTGTGGAGGGGATCCTGGGAATGCGGCCGGATCTTTCCGGCATAAAAATCGCACCCTCCATCCCGAAGGGGTGGAAGGCGCTGGAGATCCGGAAGGATTTCCGAGGGAAAAAGCTGCATATTCAGATCGAGAATCCTGACGGAAAAGAGACGGGCTGCAGAAAGCTCACGGTAAACGGAAAGGAGCTGGCCGGCAGCTATGTGCCGGAGGAACTTCTTACTGAGACCACAGAAATTGTCCTGACCATGTGAGGCGGCCTCCGGCCCGGGGCGCCTGCCATCCATCCGTCCGGTCCGTCAGTCGGAGGGTGCGTCCTGGTTGACGTTCCAGTTGTTCAGATAGAATTTTTTCCGGTAGGCTTTGGGCGTCATGCCCACCTGGTTGCGGAAGTGTTGGATAAAGTGGCTCTGGGAGGAGTAGGAAAGCATGGCAGAGATGTCCGCCAGTTCATAATTGGTAAACTGGAGATAATTCTTTGCCATGTCGATCTTCCTCTGGCGGATGTATTCACTGACGGAGATGCCGGTCTCCTGCTTAAAAATCCGGGACAGATGGGTGGGGGAGACGAAGATGGCCTTGGCCAGGTCATTGACCGTGATCCGCTCCATGATGTGGACGTAGATATAGCTGATGGCGTCCGCAACCTGCTTGGAGGCAGCGACATTCTTTTTGAGCATCAGCATCCGTTCCGTAAAGTCAAGAGCCATCTGGTCATGGAGAAGGACGATTTCCGCCGTATTACCGCAGTGGTCCATCTTCTGGATATAGGTATCGCTGAGGCCGAAGGCTTCCTCCATGGCCATCCCGCCCTCCGTACAGAAGCGGGTGATCATGGCGGCGGTGACGACGAAATGGTAGCGGAGGTTGGTGACGGGATTGTCGGAAAGGCGGCCGACGCCCTCCGCGTTTTCAAAATCGCCCCGGCGGCAGTTTTCCTGGACAACGTCAATCAGCCCGGCGGCCACTGATCGGTAAAAGAGAAATTCTTCCCCGGGTTCCCGGTGGCTGGTTGTTTCTCGGGTATCATCTGCCTCGATGGGTTTTTGCAGTTTGGAGGGTTCCATAAATGCCCCCTTTCGGATACAAGGTCTTGAGTTAATACAACCATAGCACAAAATTGGTATTTTAACAAGGATGCGGTACGGATTTGACGGTCTGATAATGGAAAATAAACAGAGATATGACGGAATTTCATGAAAGAGTTATCTAATCTGATGAAAATAAGCATAGATTTGATGTTTGTTTTATTATTTTAATATACGCAATTCCGTGAAATTGTTAAAGTTAAAGTATCAATACGGCTGACGGCCGTATCAAAAATAAGAAACAAAAAATCAAAAGGAGGAAAAGATGATGAAGAAGAGAATCGTAAGTTTTGCACTCACGGCGGGCATGATGTTTAGCCTGCTGAGCGGCTGCGGAGGAGGAGACGGCAGCAAGACGGACGGCGAAACCGCAGGCGAGGAGGGCAAGGTAGTCAATATCTATGTCTGGAATCAGGAGTTCCAGGAGAAGTTCAACGCCTGCTATCCCGAGGTGGAGAAGACCTCCAACGATCTGTCCGTGACATATCTGAAGGACGGCACGGAGGTCCACTGGACCATCAATCCCAACCAGGACGGCGTTTACCAGCAGAAGCTGGACGAGGCCCTGGCAAATCAGGGCAGCGCGGCGGCGGACGACAAGATTGACATTTTCCTGGCCGAGGCGGATTATGTGATGAAGTATACAGACCCGGAGGTTGGAGCGACGGCGACCATGTCGTCCCTGGGAATCAGCAGGGAGGACGTCCCCAACCAGTATGAGTACACCCTCCAGGCAGTGACCGGCGACGACGGCGAGATCCGGGGGCTGAGCTATCAGGCCACGCCGGGCATGTTCGTTTACCGCCGATCCATCGCCAAGGCAGTCCTCGGCACGGACGACCCGGATACGGTTTACCAGTCCGTGTCTGACTGGGACAAATTTGATGAGACTGCCTACAAGATGAAGGATGCAGGCTATTACATGGTGTCCGGCCGCGCGGACACCTACCGGGTGTTTTCCAACAACGTCTCTGCCCCCTGGGTGGACGGCGACAAGGTCAAGGTAGACCCGAACCTGATGAACTGGGTGGAGCAGTCCAAGCGTTACACGGACGAGGGCCTCAACCACAAAGTGGGCGGCCAGTGGACGGACGAGTGGAACAAGGACATGAGCGCCGACTCCAAGGTCTTTGGGTTCTTCCTTCCCGCATGGGGCTTAGGGGTCTGCATTGAGCCCAACGTGGAGGGAAGCAGTGCCGCGGAAGACTGGGCAGCCTGCGCCAGCCCCCAGCCCTTCTACTGGGGCGGAACCTGGCTTTTGGCGGCGGAAGGAACCGACAATCCGGAGCATGTGAAGGATATCCTGCTCAAGATGACGGCAGATACCGAGATCCTCAAAAAGATGGCCGTGGAAGACAATGATATGACCAATGACCAGCCGCTCATGGAAGAACTGGCCAAGAGCCCGGATTTTGCGTCCGCGATCCTGGGCGGCCAGAACCATCTGGCGGTACTGACGCAGGTGGCCGCAAGCATCGACCTGGGCAACATTTCTCCTTATGACCAGGGCTGCACCGAGGAATTCCAGAATGTTTTCGGCGATTACTTTAACGGAAAGATTGATCTGGAAAAGGCGAAGGCCAACTTTGAGACGGCGATCGTGGAGCGCTATCCGGAGCTTTCCGGCGGCGTGGAATGGCCGTGACGATAGTTCCGTACCAGGCAGAGGCGGGGAGGATGCCCCGCCTCTGTGAAAAGACACGTGAAAGGAGGAACTCCCATGCAAAAGGAGAAGAAAATTAAAAGCATCAGCTATGCAAAATGGGGCTATATTTTTATCCTGCCATTCTTCCTGACTTACTTTATTTTTTCACTTATTCCGCTGTTCGATACGATCCGCAACAGCTTTTATGAGTACTATACCTCCGGTTTGAAGGTCATCGGGCCCAAGTGGGTCGGCTTCCAGAATTATATCAGCCTTCTTTCCGCCGATCTGCCCAAGTACGCCTGGAACACCTTCGTCATGTGGGTGCTGGGCTTTGTGCCGCAGATCGTGATCGCCCTGCTTCTGGCATCCTGGTTTACCAACAACCGGATGAAGATCCGCGGCAAACAGTTTTTCAAGGTGGTCATCTACCTGCCCAACCTGATCATGGCTTCGGCCTTTGCCATGCTGTTCTTCGCCCTGTTCTCCAATGCGGGCCCGGTGAACGGCATTTTGAAGGGACTTGGCATCATCAGTGAGCCGATCCGTTTTATGGAATCCACCCTGGGTTCCCGTACGCTGGTGGCCCTGATGAACTTCCTCATGTGGTTCGGCAACACAACTATCATGCTGATGGCGGCCATCATGGGCATCAATCCCTCGGTGTTTGAGGCGGCGGAGCTGGACGGCTGTACCAACTCGCAGAAATTTTTCCGCATCACCCTGCCGCAGATCAAGCCGCTTTTGACCTACACGCTGATCACTTCCCTGATCGGCGGCCTGCAGATGTTCGACGTGCCCCAGATCCTGACCAACGGGCAGGGCGCGCCTGACCGTACGACGATGACTCTGATCATGTTCTTGAACAACCACTTGAAGAGCAAGAACTATGGCATGGCCGGTGCGCTGTCCATGTACCTCTTCGTGATCAGCGGCATTTTGTGCTACTTCGTGTTTAGAATCAATATGGACAAGGATCCGGACGGCTCCAGATCCGCCGCCAGAAAAGCGAGGAGACTGGCTAAGAAAGGAGGACAGGCGTAATGAAGACGAAATCAGGGAAATCCCGTTCTGTTTTTGCGCATATTGTCCTGATCATCCTGGCTTTTATGTGCTTGTTTTTCTTCTACATTTTGATCGTCAACGCCACCAGGTCCCATGCGGAGCTGCAGAGAGGGTTTTCCGCCCTGCCCGGCTCTAGTTTCGTGGCCAACCTGCAGAGCGTGCTGAACGACCCGGCGATCCCGATTCTCCGGGGCGTGCTCAACAGCCTGATCGTGTCCGGCTGCTGCGCCCTGATCGTGACGTATTTCTCCGCCCTGACGGCCTATGGCATCTATGTCTATGATTTCAAGCTGAAAAAGGCGGCCTTTACCTTCATCATGATGATCCTAGTCATGCCCACCCAGGTGACGGCTCTCGGTTTCCTGCGCCTGATCACCTCCATGGGAATGGATGACTCTCTGCTTCCGCTGATCCTGCCGTCCATCGCCTCCCCGGCCGTGTTCTATTTCATGCACAGCTACATGCAGTCCTCACTGCCGAAGGAATTGGTGGAGGCGGCCAGGATCGACGGTTCCAGCGAGGTCGGGACATTCAACCGCATCGTGCTGCCGCTTTTGAAGCCGGCCATCGCGGTGCAGGCAATCTTCACCTTTGTCGGCTCTTGGAATAACTACTTCGTTCCCGCCTTGGTCATCACGTCCAAGAACAAACAGACCCTGCCGATCATGATCGCGACCCTTCGCGGCGCCGATTATATGAACTTCGACATGGGTAAGATTTACATGATGATCACCATTGCGATCGTCCCGATCATCCTTGTCTACCTGCTTCTCTCCAAGTTTATCGTGGAGGGCGTCGCCCTCGGCGGTGTGAAGGAGTAGACAGCCGGGCAGGGAAATCGGTTATTACAGGAAGGAGAAGCTTTATGGAGAAATGGATTCGCGCCCGCTATCAGCCGAATCTGCCCTTGGGCAGGGGCGGATGGCATGTGACTGCCGGCCCGGAGCACATTGCCCTCACGAAGCAGGCGGCCGAGGAGGGGATGGTTCTTTTAAAAAATCAGGCTGATTTACTCCCGCTTGCGCCGGGCAGCCATGTGGCCCTGTTCGGCAAGGGCAGCTTTGACTATGTCAAGGGCGGCGGCGGAAGCGGCGACGTGACCGTGGCTTACACCTGCAATGTGTACGACGGACTGAAGCGGGAGGGCGCCGCCCTCTATGAGCCGCTGTCCGATTATTACCGGGAGTACGTGGCAAAACGCTATGCGGCCGGTGATGTGCCGGGGCTGATGGCGGAGCCGGAGCTTCCGGAGGCCTTGCTGCAAGCGGCTGGAAGCCATGCGGACGTGGCGGTGATCGTCCTCAGCCGTTTTTCCGGGGAGGGCTGGGACCGGGATCCGGTCTTCTATGTGGAGGAGGACTATCCCTGGCCGGATGAGTTAAACATGCCTAGGAAGGCAAAAAGCATTTTCCCCGAAGGAGATTATTATCTCACGGAGCCGGAACGGCGCATGGTCCGGCGGGTCTGCGCGGCCTTTGCGAAGGTGGCGGTGGTCCTGAACGTGGGCGGCGTGGTGGATGTGTCTTGGTTCTGTGCGGATGACCGTATCTCTTCCGTCCTTCTGGCTTACCAGGGGGGAATGGAGGGCGGGGCGGCAGCGGCGGCCCTGCTCATGGGCAGGAAGAATCCCTGCGGAAAGCTGCCGGACACCTTTGCCTGCGGCCTGGCGGATTACCCGTCCACGGAGCATTTCCATGATTCCCTGGAGTACGTGGATTATACCGAGGACATTTACGTGGGCTACCGGTATTTTGAGACGCTGCCAGGCGCGGCGGGGCAGGTCTGCTATCCCTTCGGCTTCGGCCTCTCCTACACGAGCTTCGCCCTGGAGCCGGTGGGCGCCGGGGAGGAGGAGGGGCTGATCCGTGTGTCGGTCCGTGTCACCAACACGGGGGACAGGGCCGGAAAAGAGGTGGTGCAGCTCTATTACTGCGCACCCTGGGGAGTCTTGCAGAAGCCGGCCCGCAGCCTGGCGGCCTTTGGAAAGACCAAGTGCCTGGCGCCTGGGGAGAGCGAGACGCTGGAGCTTTGCTTTGCCGTCTCTGACATGGCAAGCTTCGACGACCTGGGGAAGGCCGCTTCCATGGCATACATACTGGAGAAGGGGCGCTACACCTTCCATGTGGGAACCTCCGTCCGGGACACGAGAGAGCTGGATTACGTCTACGAACAGGCGGAGATGGAGGTGGTCAGCCGTCATGGCGGCTTCTTGGCACCTTCCCATCTTCCGAAACGCCTGCTGGCGGACGGAAGTCAGGAAGCCCTGCCTGCGGCGCCTGCGGTTGACACAGACGCCAATGTGCTGAAACGGATCCGGGGAGGCAGGGCGGAGGCGGTGGCTCCCGCAACACGGGGAAGAAACCGTTATCTTCTGTACCCTCCTTATGCGGAGGGAGTGAAGCCCTTGTCCGAGGTGGCGGAGGGAACGCTTACTCTGGATGAATTTATGGCACAGCTTGGCGATGAGGAACTGATTCATCTGCTGGGAGGCCAGCCCAACGTGGGAGTTTCCAATACCTTTGGCATCGGGAACCTGCCGGAATACGGCATCCCCAACGTCACCACGGCGGACGGGCCGGCCGGCCTTAGGCTGGAGCCTGCCTGCAGAGTCTGCACGACGGCGTGGCCCTGTGCGACGCTGCTGGCCGCCACCTGGGATGAAGAGCTGGTGTTCCGGGTCGGCGCCGCCGCCGGGGCGGAGGTGAAGGAGAACAACCTTGCCGTCTGGCTGGCTCCTGCGGTGAACATCCACAGGAATCCCCTGTGCGGCAGAAACTTTGAGTATTATTCGGAGGATCCGCTTTTGGCCGGGAAGCTGGCCGGGGCCATGGTGCGGGGCATCCAGTCTCAGCATGTGGCGGCGACGGTGAAGCATTTTGCCTGCAACAACAAGGAGACAAACCGGAAATACAGCGATTCCAGGCTGTCGGTGCGTGCCCTGCGGGAAATCTACCTGCGACCTTTTGAGATCATTGTCAAAGAAGCGGGGCCCTGGGCCGTCATGAGTTCCTACAATGTGATCAACGGCCGCCGTGCTTCCGAGAGCCGGGAGCTTCTGACGGACATTCTCCGGGGAGAATGGGGCTATGCCGGAGTGGTCATGAGCGACTGGTGGACCAGGGGGGAGCACTACAAGGAGCTTTTGGCGGGGAATGACTTAAAGATGGCCAACGGCTATCCGGAGCGGGTACAGGAGGCCATGAGATGGGGCGTTGTCACCAGACACGACCTAGAGACCTGCGCCAGACGGATCCTGGAGCTGATTTTAAAAATTGATTAGACCTTACAGATTATAGTGCATTGACAGTGGATACTTCATATCATGGACCAGGGAGCTGCTCCACTACCACAGCTCCTGGTACCGTACGAAAGGAGGAATTTCCGTCCCGGCTTGCGGTGCGGCAGTGTGGAGACCTGTCGTAAAGCCCGTTTTCGGCGGGCAAGGTGGAATCTGGCGGAGGCCGTTCCATCAAAGCCGAATCACTATGGCATCTTTAAAACTGGATCGTATTACGAAAATCTATCCTCACAGCGGCGGACATAAAAAGGGAAAAAAGGGGGCGTCGGTGAAGACGAACCTGCAGGTGACGGATCAGGGCGTTGTGGCCGTCCAGGAATTCAACCTGGACATCAAGGACAACGAATTCATCGTGCTGGTCGGCCCTTCCGGCTGCGGAAAGTCCACGACCCTGCGCATGGTGGCGGGACTGGAAGAAATTTCCGGCGGCGAGCTGTACATTGACGGCAAGCTGGTCAACGACGTGGAGCCCAAGAACCGCGACATCGCCATGGTGTTCCAGAGCTATGCCCTGTACCCCCACATGTCCGTGTACGACAATATGGCCTTCCCCCTGAAGCTGCGGAAGATGGATAAAAACGAGATTGACCGCCGGGTGCGGGAGGCTGCCGAGACTCTGGACATCACCCAGTATCTGGAGAGGAAACCCAAGGCCCTCTCCGGCGGCCAGCGCCAGCGTGTGGCCATCGGCCGGGCCATCGTCAGGGAGCCCAAGGTGCTCCTCATGGACGAGCCTTTATCCAATCTGGACGCCAAGCTGCGCAACCAGATGAGGGCAGAGCTCATTAAGCTACGGAAAAAGATCAGCACTACCTTTATGTACGTCACCCATGACCAGACGGAGGCCATGACCCTGGGAGACCGGATCGTCATCATGAAGGACGGCTTCGTCCAGCAGGTGGGAACGCCCCAGGAGGTGTTTGACCATCCGGCAAACCTCTTCGTGGCCGGGTTTATCGGGACGCCCCAGATGAACTTCTTCAGCGCAAAGCTGCTCTGCGAGGGCGGGAAATACTCCGTGTCCGTGGACGGCTGCAAGGTGGCGCTTTCGGAGGAAAAGGCGAAGAAGCTGGCGGCAGGCAAGGTGCAGCCGCAGGACATCACCCTGGGGGTGCGTCCCAGCCACATGGTGCTGGCGAAGGAAGCCGGGAATACGCTCACTGCCACCGTCGAGGTGTCTGAGATGATGGGAAGCGAGATCCATTTCCATGCCAACGCCGACGGCAGAGACGTGGTGGTCATCGTTCCCACCATGGACGCCAACGGCACACACATTGATTCCTTCAAGGCGGGCGATAAGCTGAACCTCACATTCAACGGGAACGTCGTCCACATGTTTGACAAAGAAGGTAAGAATTTAGAATTTTAACAGTGATTGAATGGCAGAGAGGGGGCCGCCGGAAATGGCGGTAGTCCATAAGGAAATATTGCAAAATTTGTGACGAATGCCAGGTAAA
>CAJUQY010000061.1 GCA_910588815.1 uncultured Lachnospiraceae bacterium
GTTCTGGAAATATATGCAACAAGTATTGATTATGACCCAAAAGCAGAAAGTTCAGCTTTGTTTTTTAAACAGGTACAGAACAAAATGCATTGGGCAGCTCATAAGCACACAGCGGCAGAAGTGATCTATCAACGGGTAGATGCAGATAAAGACAATATGGGATTAACATCGTGGGCCGGAAGAGAGATTAAATGTTCTGATATAGCGAACGACAAAAAAATTTAGTTTTTGTCCTGTGCATCTCATAAAACATTTTTACAGACAGGAGGATAAAAATGACTGTTTACTATCTGATGTTCCGGGCATTGCCCGCGGTGATTGCCGGGATATGTTCTTATTTTTATGGGAGAAGAATACTGACTTTCTGGAAGCCGGACATGAAAAAGCAGCGGGCAAGGCTGCTAAATGTGGCGTTGGCGCTGGTCTTTGCGGCCCTTTGCAGCAATTTCTGGAGTGCCAGGACCATGGTGATCTTACATCTTCTGGCCGTAGCGTTTCTTGTGGAGCTGGCGGCAGCCCCGGTCCGGCTGGCCGTTCGGAAATGGGGAAAAGGGGAACGGAGCGAAAACCGTCTGTTCCGGGGCCTGAGGTTCTTCTGCCGGTGCGGGCTTCTTCCTGTGTTTATTACGGCAGCCATGCTTGGTTATGGAGCCTTCAATATGGGGCATGCGGTGCGGACGGAATACAGCGTCGAGACGGGAAAGGAGCTGGGAGAAGCGTATAAGCTGGTTCTCATCACCGATACTCATTACGGAACGATTCAGAGCAAGGACGTGTTAAAGGAAAAGGTGGAGGAGATCAGCAGGGAGGAGCCGGATCTGGTGGTGCTGGCGGGAGACATTGTGGAGGAGGACACTTCAAAGGAAGATATGGAGGAGGTCTTTCAGGTACTCGGAAGCATCGAAAGCCGGTACGGAGTCTATTATGTGTACGGAAACCATGACAGACAGCCCTACACCGACAAACCGACATATGCGGACAGCGAGCTTGCGGAGTCTGTCCGGAAAAACGGGATCACGATTTTAGAGGATCAGGCGGTGGAACTGGGAGAGGATCTTCTGCTGGCCGGACGGGCGGACGCTGCCTGGGGAAACATTTCCGGCCGGGCTTCACCGGAAGAACTCCTGAAGGATGCTGATCGGGACCGCTTTGTCATCATGGCGGATCATCAGCCTGTTGAGGCAGAAGAAAATGCGGCGGCAGGAGTGGATCTTCTGATTTCCGGCCATACCCATGCGGGACAGATGTGGCCCATCGGCGTTTTTTCGGAACTTTTTGGCACCCTCAATTACGGCGAATACCAGGAGGGAGACTGCCGCGTCATTGTCTCCTCCGGCTTTACCGGCTGGGGTTATCCCTTCCGCACAGAGGAGCACTGTGAATATGTGGTGGTGGAACTGAAAAAGTCGGCTTCAGCCAGTGAAACACCATCTGACTGAAGCCGGAAAGATTTATGCTTTGCTGAAATAATCCTTTACGATGGCCGTAAAAGCCTGCGCGAGCTTCACATGCCCTTCCGTTTTCAGATGGATGCCGTCCCCGCCCAAATCCTCCTCTGTAAGGACCGTTTGGGCATTAAAATACAGGCAGCCGAGTTCTTTGGCGAGAGCCTCATATCTGGCGGGCAGCTCCCTCACCTTTCTGGCGGAGGAGGCGTCAAAGGCATACTCCTCCTTTGCAGGGGCAAGGGGACCGGGAGCCGCCAGAAGGACGGGAGGCATGGGATATTTGTTCACCGGATAGTAGAAGCGGAGCTTGCGGATCAGGTTGGACATGCCTTCGGTGATTTCCCCGGAGGAGACGCTGAAGCGGGGCTTGGTGTCATTGGTGCCGAGCATGACAATGATGAAATCCAGGGGCGCATGACTTAAGATGCAGGGCGCGACGTTGTCCAGCCCGTTCCGGTATGGCTCCAGGTAGTCGGTGAAGGCGGTCGTGCGTCCGTTTAAACCCTCCTCGATCACATGGAATTCATTGCCCAGGGCGGCGGCCATGAGACCGGTCCATCGTTCCGCTTCCGTATAGCGTCGTTTTTCCACGGGAACATAACCCCAGGTGTTGGAATCCCCAAAGCAGAGAATGTTGTACATAGAATGAAACCTCCTTGTATATGATAGGATACTTACTGCTCAGAGTGACTTTGCGTCCGGCCAAAGAAGCGGCAGACAGAGTCCATTCTGGATGTCATCCCGGCAAACAGCATGTCCACCAAAGTGACTGCAGTCATCGCTTCCACCACCACCACGGCGCGGGGGACAATCATCGGGTCATGGCGGCCTTTGATGGAGACGGTGACGGGACGGCCCTCGCGGGTGACAGTCTGCTGCTCCCTGGCAATGGAGGGCGTCGGCTTCACGGCGGCACGGATAAAGATATCGGAACCGTCGCTTAAGCCCCCGAGAATTCCGCCCGCATGATTGGACGCTTTTTTTATGCACAGATCCGCATAAGGAAGTTTGCTGCCGGAGCAGCATGCAGGCTGCGCGGCGGGCAGGGGAGCTCCTGAATCCGGGGGGAGAAACGGATCGTTGTTCCCGGAGCCGGAGTTTCTCGCCGCGGCAAAGCCGTCGCCGATCTCCACACCCTTGACAGCACCTATGGAAAACAGTGCTTTGGATAGATTGGCATCCAGTTTTTCAAAGACTGGCTCGCCGATGCCGGCAGGCATATGCCTCACCAGGCAGGCGATGATGCCGCCCATGGAATCCTTTGCTGCCATCTGCTCTTTGGCCAGCTTCTGAACTCTTTCGGCAGCCCGCTGATCCGGCATGTAAAAGGGGTTTTCCGTGCAGAGGGACAGATCCGCCGTCTCGCAGCGGATCCCGCCGATCTCCTCCGCGTAGGCATGTACTTCGATGCCAAGTGCCGAAAGGATTTTCATGGCGACAGCGCCCGCCGCCACCCGACCGATGGTCTCCCTGCCGGAGGAACGGCCGCCGCCACGGTAATCTCGAAAACCGTACTTTGCGTCGAAGCCATAATCGGCGTGGCCGGGCCGGTAGTAGGAGGCGATCTCCGAGTAATCTCCGGAACGCTGGTCTTTGTTGAACACCACCATGGAGATGGGGGTTCCTGTGGTGCGGCCCTCAAAGACGCCGGAGAGAATTTCTACGGCGTCATCCTCGGCCCGCTTTGTGGTATAGCGGCTCTGTCCGGGCTTTCTCCTGTCCAAAAAAATCTGGATATCCTCTTCGCATAGGGGAATGCCGGCGGGGCAGCCATCCACGACGACGCCCAGCGCTTTTCCGTGGGACTCACCCCAGGTGGTGAAGGTAAATAGTTTTCCGTATGTGGAACCTGACATGGGAACCTCCGATTGAATATGATTTCTAAGGCTATTATAGACCATAGAGGATGCGAGGGCAATGCAATTTTTAGAAAAAAGGATTGAGTTTTTGGAAAGAGTTTTTTATAATGGTTGCGAAAGGACGGAATATGACATGCTGAAGAGTATTATTTTTGATATGGACGGAGTGCTGGTCAACAGCGAGCCGGTGCATTACCGGGCGTATCTGATGGCCCTGGAGCCCTGGGGAAAGACCTTCTCCTATGAAGAGTATAAGACCTATGTCGGGACCACCAACGCGGTGATACTGGACGGGCTGATCAGGAAATTCAAGCTTCCGATTACCAGAGATGAGTTTAACGAGATGATGAAAGAAAAGAAAGCTTATCTCTATGAGCGGGACGGGTATCCGGGAATCGACGGTGTGCCGGAACTGTTGGAAACTTTAAAGGCGGCCGGCTACACGCTGGCGGTGGCCTCCTCCTCACCCTATGAAAATATCCTGAAAGCGACAAAGGCATTGGGAATTCAGGAATATTTTGACGTGCTGATCAGCGGAGAAAGTGTGGAGCGCTCGAAGCCGGCGCCGGATGTGTTTTGGAAAGCGGCAGAGATTCTTGGGACGGCGCCCGGGGACTGCCTGGTGGTGGAGGATTCCTGCAATGGAGTCCGCGCGGCGAAGAACGCGGGTATGGCATGCCTGGGCTTTGTCAACCCGGACTCCGGAAATCAGGATCTGTCCTGTGCCGTCAGGCTGACTGATTCTTTTCGGGAAGTGGACGCCGCTTTCGTGGAGGCCGTGTATCAAAAGTGGGAGCAAAGCGGCTTATAAAGCCAGCCGCTCCCTGTCGTTGGGCACATAGAGCCGGCCGGAATAGTACTGTTTTCCTTCTGCCAGGTAGCGCTCCTTCCGGTGTCCGATGTCTTTGTCCTCTGTGTGCCACAGAACCAGATTCGGGATATGGAGGCTCTCGGCCAGCTCACAGGCATCCTTCACGGTGCTGTGGTGCTTCTCGTAGGGCTTGAAGCGTTCTCTGTCGCCGTAAAGGCAGAAGGATTCGTGCAGGAGCCAGTCGCTTCCGGCCACATGGCGCTCACAGCCGGGGTTATAGGGCTCGTCTCCGGCACAGGTCAGCTTCTTCCCGTTCTTTAAGACGGTAGTGAAGCCGAACTGCTTTGCCTTGGTGGACAGGATGTCGAAAAAGGTCACATCGTAATCAAGAATTCGTCTGGTCTCCCCGTCGGCGACAGGGATCAGAAGGATTCTCTCGTCAAAAAGCTCACAGAACTTTTTCTGAATGGTCAAGGTACACAGGGTTTTGACAGTGTCCACCAATCCCTCATGGCAGTAGATATGAAGATTTCCCTCATAGCTTCCTTTTAAAACAGCGGTGGCAATCATCCGGATCATCCAGACCATGCCGAGAATGTGGTCGTTGTGTTCGTGGGTGACAAAAATATGATGGATATTGGCAAAGGGCACTTCCATGTCCTCCAGGATTGCCAGAATTCCGTTGCCGCCCCCTGCGTCCACGAGAAAGTATTCCTCTCCGTCCCGGATGGCGAAGCAGGTATTGTAACAGCGGGTGGCCTGGGCATTGCCCGTGCCAAATACATAGAGTTCTTCCATAACATGTTTCCTCCAAAATAGTGCTTGCTTGCATTTTTATATTCGCGGGCACACAAATACCCGCAGTCGTATGTAATTACGGCCGGCCAGGGCCTGACTTTGGGAGGGTGAAGATAAATTCCGTGCCGATGCCCTCGGTGCTGATCACATCAATATTTTCATTGTGAGAGGCAAGGATCTCCTTGGTGATGGAAAGCCCAAGGCCGGTACCGCTCTTATCCTTGCCGCGGGAAGCGTCGGATTTGTAAAAACGGTTCCAGATTTTTTTCTGGCTGTCTTTGGGAATTCCCACGCCGCTGTCTTTGACGGAGACAAAAATTTTTTCCCGCCGCTCGTAGGTTTCTATCCAGATGGTGGAGTCCGGTTTGGAAAATTTGATGGCATTGTCCACCAGGTTGTAGAGAACCTGCTGGATTTTCCCCATATCGGCCTGGACAAAAAAACTTCGCTCCGCAAAAATCAGATCGAAAGTCAGATGCTTGGGGCGGCAGCTTCCCTCAAAGGCGGCCACCGTATTGCGGATGACCTGATTGATATCAAAGGACGTGATATCCAGAAGATTGCCCTTGGCATCCAAAGTCTGGAGGGCCAAGGTGCTTGAGGTCAGTTTGGTCAGCCGTTCCGTCTCGGAGATCACCAGCTTCATATATTTTTCATGCATTTCCGGCGGGATCGTGCCGTCGATGATGGCTTCCAGATACCCCTTGATGGAAGTCAGGGGAGATCGGAAATCGTGGGAAACGTTGGAGATAAATTTTTTCTGGTCTGCCTCCTTGTTGCTCAGTTCGTGGGCCATGAATTTCAGCGTATCGGCCAGATAACCGATTTCATCCTCGGAATGGAGCTTCAGTTCGTAATTTAAGTTTCCAGTGGCGTATTCACTGGCGGCGACCGTGATCTGCTTGATAGGCTGGAGAATGCAGACACGGATGATCCATAGGATGATCAGGGAAAGTGCCAGAATGATCAGGAAGGTCATATAAATGATATTGAGGATCTTGTCGCGGACCTCATAAATTCCCAAAAGGGACTGATGGACGACCACATACCCATAGGTGCTGAAATTGGCGGAGACAGGAGCCATGACGGTGAGGACGGAGTGATCAAACAGGTCATAATAGTGTCCGATCGTATATCCGCCGCGGCCCTGCTCGGAAGGGTCGAAATTCTCGATCCTCATACCGGTGGCCTTTCCGTCACTGCAGAACACAATTTTCCCCTGCTGCTCCACGATCCAGATATCGGCATCAAAATAAGACGCAATCGAAGACAGCTGCGGCGCCAGGGAATCGATTCGGATATCGGAACCGGAGTACCGTTCCCGGCAGGTGGCAGCGATCATGTTTGCCTCATTGTAAAGCTGGTCGGCCCGGTCACGGACCAGATACCTGAGAGTCATATTGGAGGAGAAAAAAGCGATGGTGATAAAACCCAGGACTCCGAATATGAGATAACCAAATAATACCTTGATGTAGAGAGAAATCCTCATCGCTTTACCTCAAATTTGTAGCCGATTCCCCACACCGTCGAGAGCTGCCAGGCGGGATGATCATCCAGCTTTTCCCGGAGGCGCTTGATATGGACATCTACGGTCCTGGTGTCTCCGGCATATTCGTATCCCCAGATATGGTCCAAAAGCTGTTCCCTGGTAAAAACCTGATTGGGGGAGGAGGCCAGGAAATATAAAAGCTCCAGTTCCTTGGGCGGCATTTCCACGGAGCGCCCCATACAGACCACAGAGTAATTGGTCAGATTCACCACCAGATCCGGATATTCCACATATTGCCCCTGGGAACCCTCGGGAGCGGCCGGCGAGGCCTTTGCGCTCCGGCGCAGCACGGCTTTGACCCTGGCCACCAGTTCTTTAGAATCGAAGGGCTTGATGATATAATCGTCGGCGCCAAGCTCCAATCCCAGGACCTTGTCGAAGACCTCTCCCTTGGCGGAGAGCATGATGATGGGCACGGAAGTATCTCTCCTGAGCTCCCGGCAGACCTGGTAACCGTCGATACCGGGAAGCATCAGGTCAAGGAGGATCAGATCCGGCGAAAAGGCAGGAAACGCCTGCAGGGCGGATTCTCCGTCGTGGACGATCCTGGTTTCATAACATTCCTTGATGAGATAGAGAGAAATCAGCTCCGCGATATTCTCGTCATCGTCGACGATCAGGATTTTTTGTTTTGATGGCATGCGGCATCCCTCCCTTCTTATTTGTCATAAGAAAATTCTACTATGGTAACGCCTGTACCCCCCTCGCCGAACTCGCCGAGACGGTAGGAAGACACATGGCGGCAGCGGCGCAAAAATCCGTGGACCGCTTTTTTTAAGGCTCCTGTGCCCCGTCCGTGAATGACGCGGACTTGGGGCAAATGGGCCAGATAGGCATCGTCGATGTATTTGTCCAGCTCCGGCAAGGCCTCATCGGTGGTTTTTCCGATCAGGTTGATCTCCGGAGAAATAGTGGCGGCTTTGGACATGTGGGAGGAGCCGGTATACCCTCCGTCCCGGACTTGCTTTTTCGCTGATTTTTTTCCGGGGCCGAAGCTCCCCGCGGGGGTGGAAATAGTGTCCTCCTGCAAAAGCTCCAGATCCTTGATATTAACTTGGGAACGGAGAATGCCCATCTGCACATACAGGTCGCCCCTGGCATTGGGGCGGGTGCTGACGGTGCCGTTCAGATTCATGGACAGTACCCGGACGGAATCTCCGATCTTAAAGTCCTCCGGCCGGTAAACCTTCTTCGGTTTTTCCGCCTTCACAGCCATGCGTTCGCCTGCTGCGTCCAGCTTCTTCCTGAGCCGCTGCCGTTCCTGCTCCAGCTCTTTTCCCACCCCGCTTTTCTGGGCGAGGCGGTTAATGTTTCGGATGGTCTCGTCGGCCGTGGCCTTGGCATCGGCCAGGATCCGCCTGGCCTCTTCATTGGCACGGGAGAGAACCTTCTCCCGGCTTTCGTCCAGGCGTGTCTGCTTCCCGGCAAGCCGTTCCTTCAGTCTCTCGGCTTCAGCCCGGTAGCTTTCTGCCTCTGCCCGTTCCCGCTCTAATTCCAGGCGGTTTTTCTCCAGATCGGAGAGCAGATCTTCAAAGGCCGCGTCCTCGCTGCCGATCCGCTTTCCGGCATCCTCGATGATGAACTCGGGAAGCCCCAGCTTTCCGGCAATGGCGAAGGCGTTGCTCTTTCCAGGAATGCCGATTAACAGGCGGTAGGTAGGACGGAGCGTCTCCACATTGAATTCACAGCTTGCATTCTCCACTCCGTCTGTGGAGAGGGCGAAAACCTTCAGCTCGCTGTAATGGGTGGTGGCCATGGTCCGCACCTGCATGTTGTGCAGAAAGGACAGAATGGAGATGGCCAGAGCCGCTCCCTCCGTCGGATCCGTTCCGGCGCACAACTCGTCGAACAGTACCAGAGAATGGCTGCCGGCCTGTTCCAGAATAGAGACGATGTTGGTCATATGGGCGGAAAAGGTACTGAGGCTTTGCTCAATACTCTGTTCATCCCCGATGTCGGCGAAGACCTCCTCAAAGACAGCCAGCTCAGAGTCGGGAGCAGCAGGAATATGGAGGCCGCACTGGCCCATCACCGTAAAAAGTCCAACGGTCTTTAAAGAAACCGTTTTGCCTCCGGTATTGGGGCCGGTGACGATCAAAAGATCAAAGTCTTTTCCAAGGGTTACAGTGATGGGCACCGCCTTTTTTGCGTCCAGCAGGGGATGCCTGGCATCCCGGATATGGATGTAACCGTCGGTATTAAACTTAGGTTCGCTGCCCTTATAACAGGAAGAAAGGGCAGCTCTGGCGAAAATGAAATCCAGCCTTCCCAGAATTTCGTAATTCGATTCCAGGAGAAGCGCCTGCTCGGCGGCCATGGCACTGAGGGAGGCCAGGACGGCCTCGATCTCCTTTTGTTCCTTGATTTCCAGTTCTCTGAGTTCATTGTTCAGGCGGACAACGGCCATGGGCTCGATGAAATAGGTGGAGCCGGAAGAGGACTGGTCGTGGACCATGCCGGGAACCTGTCCCTTGTATTCAGCCTTTACCGGTAAGCAGTAACGGCCGTTCCGCACAGTGATCACGGCATCCTGGAGGTAGGCGCGGCTTCCGTTTAAGATGGCATTTAACTGGCCGTGGACCTTCTCTGCGGTGATGCGCATCGTCCGCCTTACATGGCGGAGTCCCGGGCTGGCATCGTCATTCATCTCCTCCTCCGACAAAATGCATCGGTTAATTTCCTGATTGAGAGGGGTGAGGGGCTCCAGAAGCCGGAAAAACTCCGACAGGGAATCAGAGAACTCCTCATCTGCGGGCTCTGACTGCTTCAGGCTGTCTGCGGCAGCAGCTGTTTTCCTTTGCCTTTCCGCAGGAACAGCGCTTCGTTTCAGGCTGTCGCCGCTGCTCCGCCCATAAGCCTTTACCCTGGCGGCGGTCGTCAGAAGACCGGAAATATGAAGCAATTCGGACATGCCGAGAACGCCTCCGATCTGCAGGCGTTTGACCGAGCCGCGGATATCCTGCATGCCTGAAAAGGAAGGGGAACCGTTTAAGATGGTCCGTCTTAGGGCATCGCTGGTCTCTCTCTGGGCCGACCGGATGTCTTCTGGCCAGGTGAAAGGCGCAAGCGCCCTGCAAAGTTCTTTTCCCGGAAGGCTCGCGGCAAATTCCGTCAGTTTTTCAATTATTTTTTCAAATTCCAGTGTACGCAATGCTTTTTGGTTCATAAACTATTCTCCTCGAATGATAGTATACCAGAATTTCCGCCGCTTTTGGGAAAAATTTTTTGAAAACACTTCAAAAACAGGGGGATATCATCTATAATGGATACCAGCAAAAACTGTTTCAGGGAGATTTTTACATGGCAGATTTAGAGAATAAGAGCCAGGAAGAACTGGATAAGAAAACGCAGGAAGAATCGGAGCAGGAGGAAGCCGCAGAGCCTGAACAGGTTTTTGTGCGGGAGAGGATTCTTGACCGCCTGGCGGGAAGAAGGAGACGGGTGAGACGGGTGATCTCCCTGATTGCCAGTGCGGTTATTTTCGGCATGGTAGCCTGTCTTGTTTTCGTATGTCTCAGGCCCTATATGGAGGAATGGTTCCGGAGGGAGGAGCAGACTCCGGAGACGGTTATCCACCTTCCAAGGGACGAGGAGACAAAACCCTCCGAGACGGAGACGGAATCTCCGGCAGATGAATCGGAGCAGCTGCCCTCCGAGACGGAGCCGCAGACAGAACCCACAAAGGACATTAAGGATGTGGTGGAATCAGTCGTAGAATCCTATCAGTGGAATATTACGGATTATGAAAATTTGTATCGGGCTCTCGGAGAGATCGCCGATGAAGTCAATCAGGGGATTGTGACAGTGACCACCAGGACCCCGACGACGGATCTCTTTGACAATCCCATTGAGACGGAGGGACGTGCCTCGGGAGTTGTCTGGAACATCACGTCCTACGAAATGCTGATTCTGACCGGTTACCGGACGCAGGAAGGGGAGGCAACGGTGGAGGTGACCTTCCACAACGGGACAAAGGCGGCGGCCTCTGTCAAATCGGCGGACGGAAGGACGGGAATCGCCATTGTCAGCGTCCCTTTAGCCAGTGTGGACGAGGAGACCAGAAACCAGGTCCGGCCGGTGCCCCTGGGCAATTCCATCGAAGCCAGGCTGGGACAGCCCGTGCTTCTGGCGGGCAGCCCTAAAGATTTCGTCGGCTCTGTTGCTTACGGGATGATCACCTATGTAAGACCGGGAGTGCAGCGGGAGGATATGGACGTTCGCATGATTTATACGGATGTGTCCACAAGCAGTCAGGCGACCGGCTTTGTGGTCAACCTGAAGGGGCAGATTATCGGGGTTCTTACGGATGGAACCACCGGTTCCGCCACGACCGGCGCAATCGGGATTTCAGATCTTAAGAGCAGTATCGAAAGACTCTCCAACGGTTCTGTCCTGGCATACATGGGCATTATCGGACAGGATGTGACTGAGGAGATCAGTGAGAGCAGGCAGATTCCCAGAGGGGTTTATGTGTCGGAGGCGGTTCTGGAAGGACCCGCTTACCATGCGGGACTCCAAAGTGGGGACGTGCTGGTGGCGCTGGATGAGACGGAGATTTTGTCGGTAAATATGATGGAGAGTTTTTTGGAGGGAAAGCTTCCGGAGGAGGTCGTGACGGCCCATGTGGAACGGGTTGGCCGCGACGGTTATATGAAAATGGAATTTGATGTGACATTAGGAGGACGCTGAAAAGGCGGATGAAAGGAAGAGTATGAAATATATTGCGGAGCTTAGGGAAGGGGAGAGGATTTCCGAGATTTATCTGTGCAAGACCAAGCAAGTGGCTAAGACCAAGATGGGCAAGACCTATTATTCCCTTGCGTTGCAGGATAAATCCGGTATGGTTGACGGGAAGGTCTGGGAGCTTTCCGGCGGGATCGATCATTTTGAGGCACTGGATTATGTGAAAATCGACGGAGATGTTACCAGTTTCCAGAATTCCCCTCAGGTGAATATCCGGCGTCTGCGGGTGGCGAGGCCGGGAGAGTATGACCCGGCCGATTATCTGCCGGTGTCGGAAAAAAATGTGAACGTGATGTATGAGGAACTGCTGGGATTTATTAAAGCGATAAAAAATGCACCGCTCCGCGCGCTGGCAGGAAAATTTTTCCTGGAGGACGAAGCATTTATCCGGAGCTTTAAAGGCCATTCGGCGGCCAAGTCGGTTCATCACGGATTCGTGGGTGGGCTCTTGGAGCATACTCTAAGTGTGATGAAGCTCTGTGACTTTTACTGCGGGCAGTATCCGCTCTTAAAACGGGATCTTCTGATGGGAGCCGCCCTGTTCCATGATATCGGAAAGACCAGGGAACTGTCTGATTTCCCGGAAAACGACTATACGGATGAGGGGCAGCTTCTGGGACATATCGTCATCGGGACGGTCATGCTGGACGAGAAGATCAGGGAGATTCCGGGATTTCCGGCAAAGCTTGCGGCAGAGCTTAAGCACTGCATTTTGGCCCACCACGGAGAATATGAGTACGGTTCCCCCAAAAAACCGGCTCTGGCGGAGGCGATGGCTTTGAATTTCGCAGACAACCTGGATGCAAAAATGCAGACCTTTAAGGAGCTTTTTGCGGGGAATACGAACAATCATGGATGGCTGGGCTTCAATCGCCTTCTGGACTCCAATGTGCGCATGACTTCGGAGTGGTAGAGAAAAATCCAGTATTGAATGCAGATGAAATTTTGCTCCCCGCGGGGAGACAGAGATGGAGATTATAGTTTGGAAAAGAATCAGATATTTGAGACCAGGATTGAAGACATGAGTGAACAGGGAGAGGGTATAGGCAGAGTAGATGGCTATACCCTCTTTGTTAAAGATGCGCTGATCGGAGACCGCATTGAGGGCAAGGTGATCAAGGCGAAGAAGACCTATGGCTACGGGAAGCTGCTCCGCATTCTGGAGCCATCACCCTTTAGGGTGGAGCCCCTCTGTCCGGCTGCGTCGCCCTGCGGCGGCTGCCAGCTGCAGGCCATGTCCTATGGGCGGCAGCTTTCTTTTAAAGAGGACAAGGTGCGGAACCATCTGATACGGATCGGCGGTTTTGATGAGGCGGCGCTTCCCATGGAGCCCATCGTCGGCATGGACATGGATCCGGAGGGAAACAGGGGATTCCGATATCGGAACAAAGGACAGTTCCCCTTTGGGCGGGGGAAGGAAGGCCAGATCATTTACGGTTTTTATGCGGGACGCACCCATTCCATCATCGAGATAAAAGAATGTTTTCTGGGTTCGCAGGTAAGCAGCCGGATTCTGGAAACCGTCCGTGCTTTTATGGAAGAATACAAAATTCCGCCTTACGACGAGGTGCGCCACGAGGGTCTGGTACGCCATGTGCTGATCCGCACGGGATATCACACGGGAGAAGTCCTGGTATGCCTGGTGATCAATGGAAGACGCCTTCCCCACAGCCAGATCCTGGCGGATCGCCTGATGGCTGTCAGTGGGATGACATCCGTCTCCCTCAATGTAAACCGCCGGAAAACCAATGTGATCCTGGGAGATGAGATTATTCTCCTGGCCGGCGCACCCTGCATTACCGACACAATCGGCAGCCTGACTTACCGGATTGCCCCCCAGTCTTTCTATCAGGTGAACCCTCAGCAGACAGAGAAGCTTTACAAGAAAGCTCTGGAGTTTGCAGGTCTTACCGGCGGGGAGACTGTGTGGGATCTCTACTGCGGGATTGGCACGATCTCCTTGTTTCTGGCCGGAGAAGCGAGTCAGGTATACGGAGTAGAGATTGTTTCGGCGGCTGTAAAAAACGCCAGGGAAAATGCGTCCATAAACCATATCACCAATGTGGAATTTTTTGAGGGAAGGGCAGAGGAGATACTGCCAGACTGGTACAGGGCCCATCCGGAAGAACGGGCAGACGTGATCGTGGTTGATCCGCCGAGGAAGGGGTGTGATGAAGCGCTCCTTGCCACTATGGCGCAGATGGAGCCGGGGCGGATCGTCTATGTCTCCTGCGATTCGGCCACCCTCGCCAGAGATTTGAAGGTGCTGTGCAGTGCGGGCTACAGGCTGGAGCGGGTGCAGCCTGTGGATATGTTCCCGATGACGGTGCATGTGGAGACGGTTGTAATGCTTTCCCACAAAAAACCTGATAGCGTAATCAACGTAAAAGTGGAGTTTGGCGAGGGTGAGGGTAAAGTGCCGCTTGATAATATTGCCAAGAGAGCCG
>CAJUQY010000062.1 GCA_910588815.1 uncultured Lachnospiraceae bacterium
TAGTAACACGTTAGTAACAAAAAATCTCCGAAAGTACAGCGTTTACAAGGGTTTCCTGTCACGATATTTAAGGAACTGTTAAGGTTTCGATAAAGACATTTAAGGTTTAAACCGGTAAAATGGGGCTTGTGAGAGGAGGATTTTCATGAAAGAAGTATTATTGAAGACGGAAAACCTAAGCAAGTCCTTTTCCAGCGGCGGAACGATGCAGCACGTGCTGAAGAACATTGACCTGGAGATTTACAGAGGGGATTTTACGGTGATCATGGGAGCCAGCGGCGCGGGAAAGTCCACCCTGCTTTACGCTCTTTCCGGAATGGATGTGCCGACCCTGGGGACCATTGCCTTTGGAAATGAGATTTTGTCGGAGAAAAACAGCGATGCCCTTGCAGTCTTCAGGCGGAGACACTGCGGTTTTGTTTTCCAGCAGTCCTGCCTGATCGAAGGGATGAGCGTCATGGACAATGTATTGGCGGCAGGGCTTCTGATGAACAAGGATAAAAGGGCTCTTTTGCGGCGCGCCAGAGAGCTGTTCCTCAAGGTGGACATTTTGGAGGAAACCTGGGGGAAATTTCCGGCGCAGCTTTCCGGAGGAGAGGCGCAGAGGGCGGGCATTGTCCGGGCGCTGATCAATTCGCCCGAGATCCTTTTTGCCGACGAGCCCACGGGTGCTTTAAATTCCCGGACGGGCTTAAGCGTTCTTGACACTCTGACGTCTTTCCACAGGCAGGGACAGAGTGTGGTCATGGTGACCCATGACATGAGATCTGCCAGAAGAGGGAACCGGATCCTGTATCTGAAGGACGGAGCGGTTCTCGGGGAATGTGATCTGGGGAATTATGTCACCGGAGAGGAAAAACGCCACAGGAAGCTGAAGAGTTTCCTCACGGAAATGGGGTGGTAGTATGGAAAAATGGATACTGATCGCCGGAGCCAATTTCCGCAGGGCCAAGGGCCAGACCGCAGCCATCACCCTGTTGGTCCTTCTGGCAGCCTTTATGCTGAACCTGTGGCTGATGCTTTCTACGGATTACAAAAAGAATTTTGACCGCTATCATGACAAGCTCCATGCGGAGCATGTGACTCTTGCCCTAAACGACAATCGCGATGCCGGGGTGCGGGAATTTCTTTCGGAAACTCTGGAGAAGGATGGGCGGACAGTGCAGTACTGCATGGATGACGGGTTCTTCATGGCCGGCTCTTTTTCTTATCACGACGGCGAGGTCAATACGGAGTTCATTATTCTGGACAAGGAGACGGCAGAGAACCGTACGATCGGGGCCATTGAGCTTCTGGGAGAAGATGACCGGTATCAGAGCGGTATCTACCTGCCCATGCTTTACCGGTCAGATGAGAAGCTTGCTGTGGGAGAAACGGTTGAGATCACCATTGGCAGCCAGGTGAAGCGCTATACGGTGTGCGGCTTTTTGAACAGCGTCATGGCCGGCTCCCACAACTGTTCCATGAGTGCGCTGGTGCTTACCGGGGATAAATATGAGGAGCTGGAGCGGGAACAGGAGCTTTGCCGGTCCACTCTGGTTTCCGTGCGGATCCGGGATAAGAAGGAGAGCCAGGAGTTTGAAGCGGATCTGAAAGAGGCGGTGTCGGCCCGATATCCGGAGATCCGGACTCAGAGCAATTCCTATACTCTTGTCTCTTCGTCTCGGTATATCTCCCAGATGATCTGCTCCGGCATCATGAGCGTCATGGCATTTTTCGTGACCCTGATCGCCCTGGTGGTGATCGCCTCCAACGTGATTCACTACATCCAGGGAAATATGAAGAATCTGGGGGCCCTGAAAGCGGTCGGTTATGAGAGCGGGCAGATTGTGGGGGCATTGCTGTTTCAGTTTTCAGGCCTTGCCCTGATGGCGGCCCTCCCCGGAATCGGGCTTTCCTATTGCCTGTTTCCGGCAGTCAATGACATGATGATTTCCCAGACGGGGATTCCCTATGCGGTTCATTTCCTGCCGCTGCCGTTTTTTCTGGCTCTTATCACTGTCGTAGGGACGGTTTTCCTCACCGTATGGCTTTCTGCCCGCCGGATCCGCAAAATTGAGCCGATCACGGCTCTCAGGGAGGGGATACGGACCCACAGCTTCCGAAAGAACCACATCCCGCTGGAAAAAACCAGGCTTTCCCTCAGCCCGGCTCTTGCCATGAAGACGACTCTTTCCGGCATGAAGCAGAACGTGACCCTGTGTATTACCATGCTGGCTCTGTCGCTGGTGGTGGTCTTTTCCGGCCTGATGGTGGAAAACGTCATTATGGACATGGAGCCGTTTATCAACATGATTGTGGGGGAAACGGCAGATTCCTGCATCAATATCAACGCAGAGGCGGAAGAAGAATTTTTGCGGCGGATGCGGGCGGACGGCCGGGTGGAAAAGGTTTATCTTTACAACAGCACCAATGCGCTTCCCGTGGGAGGAATCGGCCTGATGGCGACGGTAACGGACGACTTTAAGGACGTGAACAATCAGGACGTATGCGTTGAGGGGCGTTATCCACGCTATGATAATGAGATCGCGGTCGCCGCCAAATATGCCAGAGAACAGGGACTTGACGTGGGGGATGAGATCCGTATGACGGCAGAGGGGAAGGAAGAGACATATCTGATCTGCGGCCTGACTCAAATGTCCAATAATCTGGGGCGGGACTGCCTTTTTACCAGAAGCGGCTATGAACGGATCGGAACCCTCGGGGCACTCAGCTATTATATTAACCTGGCAGAAGGCGTGGATGTGGAAGCCTTTCAGGAGGAGACGGGAGCGTGGCTTAAGGAGGATATGAATGCGGCGGTCAATATTCTGGATGTGTTGGAAGGGACGGGCAGGGTGTATGTTTCCCTGATGGGCGTGCTCGTGACCGCTATTCTGGTTCTCAGTACGGCAGTCATCCTCTTTGTCCTGTACCTGCTGGTGCGCGCCATGCTGGATCGAAAAAAGCAGGAATACGGCATTTTGAAGGCTTTGGGCTTTACCACAGGGCAGCTGGTCCTGCAGACGGCTTTAAGCTTTATGCCCGCCGTGATTCTCTCCATGACGGCCGGACTGATCGTCAGCGTGCAGGCGATCAATCCGCTGATAGCCCTGTTCCTCAGCAGAATCGGGATCGTGAAATGTACGTTCAGGGTGCCTGTGGGCTTCGTGACGGCGGCCGGAGGGGCTTTATGCCTGATGGCCTTTGCCCTCGCCTGCCTGTTGTCCTTAAAAATCCGGAAGATCACGCCAAAGGAGCTTTTCACCGGAGAGTGAGCGGCGGGAGGAACCCTTTTCTTCCGTATTTTTTGCCAGAGTAAAAATGCGAAAACGCAAATAAAAGAATTTTCTTTCCACCGGAAGAATTCAGTGCTACAATGAAATCTGTAGAAAACGAGGAAGAAGGGAAAGGGAAGACAATGGGATTACCAAAGGACAGCGGCCTCCTGCTGCATGCAAAACGGCCCGCGGGCAGGCGCAATCTGATCAGCGACGTGCCCGGGGTGAAGGTGGGGAGCGCAACAATCAATGGGGGGGATGTACACACTGGCGTGACGGTGGTGCTCCCCCATGAGGGGAATCTGTTTAAAGAAAAGGTAATGGCCGGTGTTTCCGTGATCAATGGATTCGGAAAGAGCACCGGCCTGCTCCAGATTGAGGAGCTTGGAACCATTGAGACGCCGATTGCCCTTACCAACACCTTCAGTGTGGGAACTGTTTTGGAGGCGCTCACCAGGTACATGTTGGAGCAAAATGAGGAGATCGGCGTGACTACCGGGACGGTGAACTGTGTGGTCACAGAATGCAACGACGGAAGGCTCAATGACATCCGGGGAATGCATGTGAAGGAGGGACACGTGCGTGCGGCCCTTGCGGCGGCAGGCGAGGAATTCGAGGAGGGAGCCGTCGGAGGCGGAACAGGCATGGTCTGCCTGGGATTAAAGGGCGGGATCGGCTCTGCTTCCAGAGTGATCCGGGCGGATAATCAGGACTATGTGGTCGGAGCCCTGGTGATGACGAACTTCGGGGAGCCGGGAAACCTGGTGATCGGCGGAAGGCATTACGACACGGGGATCTGTAAGACGGCCGAAAAAAGGGACAAGGGCTCCGTCATTATTCTGATTGCCACGGATCTTCCTTTAAATGAAAGACAGCTGAAGCGGGTGGCGAAGCGCTCCATGATTGCCCTCGGCCGGGTGGGCTCCTTCTGCGGAAACGGGAGCGGCGACATTGCCATCGCTTTTTCCACAGCCAACAGACTCAGCCATTACAGCGATACAGATATCCTCCCGGTCCGGATGTTCTACGACGAACATATCGACAACGTGTTTGAGGCGGCGGTGGAAGCGGTGGAGGAGGCCGTCATAAGCTCTCTCTACCATGCTGACAGTATGATTGGAATTCGCGGCAATACGGCGATCGGGCTGAAGGAATTTCTTGAAACATACAATCAGTAAAAAGGAGAGAACACAATGGAACAGAGAACCTATTTTATCAGTGCAGACCTGGAGGGCGCCGCCGATGTGACCGCCTGGTGCGAAACGGAAAAGGGAGGGGACGGCTACGAGGAGGCCAGACTCCAGATGAGCAGGGAGGCAGCGGCCGCCTGTGAAGCTGTTTTGGCGGCGGGGTATCAGGTGGTGGTCCGGGACGGACACGAGAGCGCCAGAAACATTCTCCACGGACTTTTGCCCAGGGGGGCGAAGCTGATGCGGGGCTGGGCCTGCCATCCGGGCTCCATGATGGCCGGAATCAGTGAAAAGTATGCAGGCGCGTTATATGTGGGATATCATTCTCCGGCTGGGACCGACGGCAGCCCCCTGGCCCATACCATGGACAGAAATGAGATCCGGTGGGTAAAGATCAACGGGAAGCTTGCCTCGGAATTTACCTTGAATTCCATGTATGCGGCGCAGATGGGAGTGCCTTCTGTTTTTATCAGCGGGGATGAAACCATCTGCCGTTTGGCGGGGGAAGAGGTTCCCCAGATTCAGACCGTGGCCGTGAAGGAGTGCCGGGGCAATTCCACCTTCAATCTCCATCCGGAGGAGGCCTGTGATAAGATCAGGGCGGGAGTGGCGGAGGCATTAAAACGGCAGGCGCCGGTCCGGGAGCTGCCTGCGGAGTTTGTGCTGGAGGTGAGTCTTGTGAGGCATCAGACACTGCGGGCAGCTCTGGCCAATCCGGGCATCAGCCAAATCGACACCGACACGGTTCGCTATACGGCCCGTTCGCCGAGGGAACTGAATACGGTGCTGAGCTATATTATGGCATAAGAGATAGAGAGGGATTTCCAGAACAGGAGGTGTACCTATGCCGGAAAAAGCAAGAAGAATTTTGCTGACAATAGGAATTGTATTGTCTTTAATCTCTATTTTTTTATCATTGGGCAACATTGATTTTTAATGAAACCTGATTGGAAAAGGTATAAACCCATTGCCTTTTCCTGCAGGTTAATGATAGAATGGAGAAGGCGTATATGCCGGGAAGGCGGTAGAATTTTGGAAGAAAAGAAAAAGGAAGAAAGAAACGAAGCGAATGAAACGGAAGTCTATGGGACAGGCATCCGTGAATCGGGCGGTTACGAGACGGATAGCCATGAGCCGGTGACCGGTGGGACGGCAGACGGCGGGCCTGCTGCAGAAATGGCCGGGGAGCCGGAGGCAGAAGAGAAAGAGGAGCGCCGTGGGCTTTTCGGCGCGAAAAAGAGAGAGCGGAACGAGAAGGCGATCACGGTTATTTATGCGGTTGCGGGAGTATATCTGCTTTATACGGCTTATATGACGGTTAAGGAGTTGATTGAGGGTAAGGTAGAGCCGGGAAGAGATACGGTCATCAATATTGTCTTTACGGTGATTTTTGCCGTGGCGGCGGTCTGGATCCTGATTTCAAGCTGGAGGCTCCACAATATGCTGAAGGCAAAGGAAAAAGAAGAGGCGGAAAAATTGGCAGCCGAGATGGCGGAGCGGGGCGAGACACCGGAGGAGCCGGTGAAGGGCGGCCTGCTTGGAGGCCTTCTTGTGAAGCCGGAACTTAACACGTCTTCGGTGGCCTCCAGGGCGGCAGTGTATTACAATCCTGCCGACGAGGAGGAGGACGGCGAAAACGAGGAGGAAGAAGCAGGGCCGGAAGCTGACGGAGAGGAAAAAGAGGAGCAGAAGGCCGGCAAAGAGACGGAAGCGGAGGCTCCGGAGGGAGAAGCGGACGACAGAGGCGGCCGCGGGGAATAGGAGGAGTGGTCCCGAACCATGCGCTGCGCGTGGCTCGGGACGTTTGTTATGCGCAGGCTCACATAATGAGGTTTGCCCCGCCGGAGCCCAGGGATCTGCCTTACAAAAATTTTGCCCATATAAAATAATATTTGATTTCTTCAGAAGGATATTATATTATAAGAGAATGCGAAGGATATCAGGAAACTGGTTATCATAGAAAGGAGCGGGAGACGTGGCGAAGAACGTGATTTCCGATGAGACCATTGAGTATGTAGGTATTTTGGCCAAGCTGGACTTATCCGGAGCGGAGAAGGAACAGGCCAAAGAGGATATGGCCAACATGCTGGATTATATTGATATGTTAAACGAATTGGATACGGCGGGAGTGGAACCCATGTCCCATGTGTTTCCGGTGCATAACGTGTTCCGGGAGGATGTGGTGTCAAACGGCGACGACAGGGAAAATATGCTGGCCAATGCACCGGAGAGGAAGGACGGCTGCTACAAGGTGCCGAAAACGGTGGAATAGGCCACACAGAAGGAGGAAATACCGTGAATTTGATGAGTCTGACAGCCGCAGAGCTGGGGAGAAAGATAAAATCAGGAGAGATTTCCGTGAGGGAGGCGGCAGAGAGCTCCCTGGCAGCGATCCGGGCAAGGGAAGGGGATGTCCACAGTTTTGTGACGGTGGTGGATGAGGAGGCGGTGCTGGCAAGAGCCGGCGAGGTTCAGAAGCAGATTTCCGAGGGAACGCTTGACAGCCCTCTGGCGGGGGTTCCCGTGGCCATTAAGGACAATCTGTGCACGAGGGGACTTCTTACTACCTGCAGTTCCAGGATTTTGGGGAATTTTAGGCCCGCCTACACGGCAGAGGCGGTTCTCAATCTGGAGAAGGCCGGCGCTGTCATCGTGGGCAAGGCCAATATGGACGAGTTTGCCATGGGGAGCACCACAGAGACCTCTTACTTCGGCGTGACGAAAAACCCGTGGAATACGGAGTGCGTGCCGGGCGGTTCCTCCGGTGGTTCCTGCGCGGCCGTGGCGGCGGAGGAGTGCTCCTGTGCGCTTGGGTCCGATACGGGCGGCTCCATCAGGCAGCCCAGCTCTTTCTGCGGCGTGACGGGGCTGAAGCCCACCTACGGGACAGTATCCCGATATGGGCTGATTGCATACGGTTCGTCCCTGGACCAGATTGGGCCCATTGCAAAAGACGTAACCGACTGCGCCCTGATTCTGGAGGCTGTCGCTTCCCATGACAAGAAGGACAGCACCAGCGTAAAAAGAGAGGATTACCGCTTCTCGGAGGCGCTTAAGGACGATGTGCGGGGGATGAAAATCGGAATCCCCAGAGACTATTTTGGAAAAGGCCTGGACAGCGAGGTGAAAGAGGCTGTTTTAAAGGCGGCGAAGATCCTGGAGGAGAAGGGGGCTTTGGTTGAGGAATTTGATCTGAGCCTGGTAGAATATGCGATCCCGGCTTATTATGTGATCGCCTCCGCGGAGGCCAGCTCCAATCTGGCACGGTTTGACGGGGTGAAATACGCGTACCGCAGCGAAGATTTCGCGGGGCTCCATCAGATGTACAAAAGGACCCGCTCCGAGGGATTCGGCGCGGAAGTGAAGCGGCGGATCATGCTGGGTTCCTTTGTCCTCAGCAGCGGCTATTATGACGCCTATTATCTGAAAGCCCTTCGGACGAAAGCGCTGATTAAACAAGCTTTTGACAAGGCATTTGAGGCATATGACCTCATTCTCGGGCCGGTGGCTCCCACGACGGCGCCGAAACTGGGAGAAAGCTTAGGCGACCCGATCAAAATGTATCTGGGAGACATTTATACAATATCTGTAAATCTGGCGGGCCTGCCGGGAATCAGCGTTCCCTGTGGTTTGGATAAAAGCGGAATGCCCATCGGGATGCAGCTCATCGGGGACTGCTTCCAGGAGAAGAAGCTTCTGCAGGCGGCTTACGCTTACGAGCAGACGAGAGCTTATGAGCATTGCCCGCTTGCGCAGAAAGGAGTGTCCGAATCATGAGCAAACAGTATGAAACCGTCATCGGCCTGGAGGTTCATGTGGAACTGGCCACGAAAACCAAGATTTTTTGTTCCTGCAGCACGCAGTTTGGCGGAGAGCCGAACACGCACACCTGTCCGGTCTGCACGGGCATGCCCGGCTCCCTTCCGGTCCTCAATAAGCAGGTGGTGGAATATGCGGCGGCGGTGGGCCTTGCCACAAACTGTACCATTACCAGGAACTGCAAGTTTGACCGGAAGAATTACTTCTATCCGGATAATCCGCAGAATTATCAAATCTCCCAGCTGTATCTTCCCATCTGCCGGGACGGCGGGGTGGAGATCGAGACGGCAGCAGGAAAAAAGACTGTCCGGATCCATGAGATCCACATGGAGGAGGATGCCGGGAAGCTGATCCACGACGAGTGGGAGGATTGTACTCTGGTGGATTTTAACCGGAGCGGCGTTCCACTGATTGAGATCGTCTCGGAGCCGGACATGCGCTCCGCGGAGGAAGTGATTGCTTATCTGGATAAGCTCAGGCTGATTATCCAGTATCTGGGGGCCTCCGACTGCAAGCTGCAGGAGGGCTCCATGAGGGCCGATGTGAACCTGTCGGTACGGGAGGCGGGAAGCGAAGCCTTCGGCACCAGGACGGAGATGAAGAACCTGAATTCCTTCAAGGCCATAGCCAGGGCCATTGAAGGAGAGAAAAACAGGCAGATTGACATTTTGGAGGGCGGAGGCCAGGTGATCCAGGAAACCAGGCGCTGGGATGACAACAAAGAGTGCTCCTACGCCATGCGTTCCAAGGAGGATGCCCAGGATTACCGGTATTTCCCGGAGCCGGATCTGGTTCCGGTGATCATTGACGATGAATGGCTGGCGGAGATTAAGGGCAGACAGCCGGAGCTTCGGGATGAGAAGCGCCTTCGCTACAAAGAGGAATACGGGATTCCCGAATACGATATTGACATTCTGACTTCGGAAAAAAAGCTGGCGGATGTTTTTGAGGAGACCATTGCCGCGGGCTGCAGACCAAAGGAAGTGTCCAACTGGCTCATGGTGGAGGCCATGCGGCTTTTAAAGGACGAGGATATGGATGCTTCGGATATCCGCTTCAGCCCGGCCCATCTGGCGGCTCTGATCGGGCTGGTGGACCAGGGAAAGATCAATCGGACCGTGGCCAAGGAAGTCTTTGAAGTGATGTTCAGGGAAGACATAGATCCGGTTCCCTATGTGGAGGAAAAGGGCCTTGTGATGGTGCAGGACGAGGGGGCCCTTCGCAGCGCCATTGAAGAGATCGTGAAGAATAATCCACAGTCCGTGTCGGATTATAAGAGTGGAAAGAAAAAGGCCATGGGATTTTTAGTGGGACAGACCATGAAAGCCATGAAGGGCAAGGCAGATCCGGCCATGGTCAATCGGATACTTTTGGAATTTTTGGCATAAGAGGAAGAGTTTGATATGTGGGAAGCGAAAATATTTTCAACGGATGTTTATCATTTTTTAAACTGGTTTCTGTTATACAGCATGTTGGGGTGGCTGGTAGAATCCATTTATATGTCTTTCTGCAATAAAAGGCTGACGAACCGCGGCTTTGTCCGCGGCCCCATCTGCCCCATTTACGGAGTGGGATTTCTGGGCGCATATTTTTTGTTTAAGCCCATTGCCCACAACTGGCCGTTACTCTATGTGCTGGGCTGCGTATCGGCCACGGCGCTGGAATTTCTGGTGGCGAAGGCCATGATTCGGATTTTCGGGGCCGTCTGGTGGGACTACAAGGATAAGCCCTTCAATTACCAGGGAATTCTCTGCCTGGAAAGCACTCTGGCTTGGGGACTCTACGCGATCTGCCTGTTCGCCTTTGTGCACAGGGGGGTCTCCTGGCTGTCGGACAGCTACAGCATGATTGTGGGCAAGATTCTGGTCATTGCAGCGGCCGTCTATTATATATCGGATTTCATCTACTGTGTGGTGAAAGCGAAACGCAACGAAGGGCTGGAGAAGGACGGGATTCTGGTGAAATCGAAATAGGATGATTTCAAGCAACACTTAAAAACAACACTTTGTTCAACACAAGACGGTTGAACAAAGTGTTGTTTTAGTGTTGATTAAAGTTGTGTTCCGGACAGTCAGATCCTTGCGACTCCTGTCTCCCTTGCGGCTTTCGCCACGGCAGCGGCCACAGTTTTTCCTACCCTGGGGTCGAAAGCTTTGGGAATGATGTAGTCTGCCGACAGCTCCCCGTCGGAGATCAGCCCGGCCAGGGCGTAGGCGGCGGCCAGTTTCATTTCGTCGTTGATGTCGCTGGCCCGCACGTCGAAGGCGCCCCGGAACACGCCGGGGAAGGCGAGGACGTTGTTGATCTGGTTGGGGAAATCGCTTCTCCCGGTGGAGACCACCTTTGCGCCGCCGGCTTTTGCGTCATCCGGGAAGATCTCAGGAGTCGGGTTCGCGCAGGCGAAGACGATGGCGTCCCGATTCATGGTCCTTACCATGTCCGTCGTGACCATGCCGGGGGCACTCACGCCGATGAACACGTCCGCGCTCACCAGCATGTCGGCCAGGCTTCCCGCCTTCTGATCCCGATTGGTGATCTTCGCCATCTCGTCCTTGATGGCGTTCATGCCTTCCTTCCGGCCCTCGTAAATGGCGCCGTGCCGGTCGCAGAGAGTGATGTCCTTGACTCCGGCCTTTAAGAGAAGACGGGCGATGGAGATGGCGGCGGCGCCTGCGCCGTTCATCACAACCCGGATTTCCTCCTTCTTTTTACCCACGACTTTTAGCGCATTGGTAAGCCCCGCCAGGGTAATGATGGCAGTTCCATGCTGGTCGTCGTGGAAGATCGGAATGTCACATTTCTCCTTTAATTTTTTCTCAATCTCAAAGCAGCGGGGGGCGGAGATGTCCTCCAGGTTGACGCCGCCGAAGGAGCCGGAGATCATGTAGATGGTGTTGACGATCTCGTCCACATCTTTGCTCTTAATGCAGAGCGGGAAGGCGTCCACGTCCCCGAAGGCCTTGAACAGCACGCATTTTCCCTCCATGACCGGCATGCCGGCTTCGGGACCGATGTCGCCCAGGCCCAGAACGGCGGTTCCGTCGGTCACCACCAGGCACATGTTGTGGCGGCGGGTCAGCTCATAGCTTTTTTCCACGTCCTTCTGAATCTCTAAGCAGGGTTCAGCGACACCGGGGGTGTAGGCTAAAGACAGGTCATCCTTTGTCTTCACCGGCACGGTGGCGACCACCTCGATTTTTCCTTTCCATTCGCCGTGAAGGCGCAGAGACTCTTTTGCGTAATCCATAGTTTCCTCCTTTTCCGGACAATCTGTGAATTGCCGGGATATATTTTTATAAACAATAAAAAATTATTGACAACAGTTTAAACATACTAAACTTGGGTATATTTGTCAATGAGTGTTGCAGGAACGGAGGCAGGTAGAGGGCAGCACGCGGAATAAGAGAGATTGACTACTGTCAACAGGTAAGATATAATTGTTAGTATTATATCTTAAGTCGCGAAAGGACCTCATAGGAAAAGCATATGAAAGAGATACAGCGGATATCGATTACGGATGCAGTCGTGGAAAACATGAAAGAGTTAATTGAGTCAGGGGAGTACGAAGCAGGCCAGAAGCTTCCTACAGAAGCGAAATTATGTGAAATGCTGAAGGTGAGCCGTACCAGTGTGCGGGAGGCCTTCCGGGTGCTTCAGGCTTTGGGATATGTCGTGATCAAAGCCGGAAAAGGAGCATTCGTGGCAGAAAAAAAGCCTGGATTGGGAGAAAAAGAACCCTGGTACGAAGCGGATAACGTTCAGTTCTCGGATTTCATGGAAGTCCGCTGTGCGGTAGAACCCTTGGGCGTCCGTCTGGCTGTGGAGCGGGCATCGGAAAAGCAAATCGCGGAGCTTTCGGAGATTCATCATTCTTTCGTGGAGGCAAATATGGGGCATGATATGGCAAAGCTGATCATGCTGGACGAACTTTTCCATACCAAGATCATGTCCTTTACGAAAAATCCGCTGCTGATCAATATCAATAAACAGCTTCTGGACAGCTTCCGGGTATACAGGGGAGAATCGTTCATGAATACGGAGGTATACGGCAATGCGGTAGCTCCCCATGAGAGAATTCTGGAATGCTTTAAGAGCCATGATGCGGAGCAGGCAGTGTTGGAAATGCAGCGGCATCTGGACATTACCGGCGAGGATATGAGGCATTTACATAACATGCAGTAGGCAGACGGCCGGCGGTCATTCGGCCGCCGGCGGCTGTTTCATGATCCGCTCCATATCGATCAGGGAATTTTCCATATGCTCCGTCATAAGGCGAACACCTGCGGCAGGGTCGCGGTTCAAAAAGGTGTCGATGATCTTCCGGTGAGAGAGGATGGCGCGTTTGACATTTCCCTTGATGGTGAAGGTCTGGGCGCGGTAGTCGATCAGGCACTCGGAGATGATCTTTTCGATTTTTATCAGCAGCCCATTTCTGGTGACAGTGGCAATTTTGTGGTGGAATTCCTGATCATAGAAGGCCATGCCGGCCTGCTTCCCTGCAGCGGCATCCTGGATAAAGGAGGCTTGGATTTTCTCCAGGGCGGCGATGTCTTTTTCAGAGGCCCGCTCAATGGACAGACGGATGGCCATGGTCTCGATGGCAGATCGGACCTCCATATAGTCTGACAGGGTTTTGGCATTCTGCTTAAACCAGTCGATCACCTCGCTTTGTCTGTTCTCATCGGGGAAGCTTTTAAAATATACTCCTTTTCCGCGGCGTACTTCCAGGATTCCGAGAGCCTGCATCATCCGATAGGCCTCCCGGACAGTGGAGCGGCCGACGCCGAACATTTCACAGACTTCTTTTTCTGTAGGCATCTTGCTGTCAGAGGCAAGATTCTGTTCTCTGATGTATTCATTTAAGTTGTTCATTACCTGTTCCACAATGGGAATGCGCTCGATCGGTTTCATAAGACTTTCTCCCCCTCAGAAATAAAAATTATCATGATTCACGGCCCTCAGAAGGCGATGAAAAAAGTTCCCCGCATACAATGTTTAAAAATAGCTTGACAAGACATCAGACAATATGATTATATTATATCAGGCGTATAATTATATGTCAATGGATTCTGATACAAAAGGAAATGATTATGCAAAAAGGGAGGAAGGTATCGTGGAAGGATATCAGTATTTAAGCTTTGAGAAAATGGATGCGTTTTGCCGGGAGGTTTTTCGGAAACTGGGGATGTCAGAAAAGGACAGCGCAGCCATTGCAG
>CAJUQY010000063.1 GCA_910588815.1 uncultured Lachnospiraceae bacterium
GTGTTACGGACTTTCACCGATTAGATTGCGCCCATACTGGGCGCACCGTAAAAAGCCGGAGATGCAATTACCGCATCTCCGGCCCGATTCCTGCCACCGAAAAGCCCTGGAACAGCCTCCTGCTGCAGACCACTCTCAGCACTACAGGCTTCGCCCAAATCCCTTACAGCTTTTCAAAACTCTTTCCGGTCACCTTCCCGGAATCGCCGGCCTGCTTTATTATAACACGGATCCGTTTATAAATCAAAACCGTAATGAGAGAAACCACGATTCCTTTCAGCAGGTTAAAGGGCAGTACGGCCAAAAGCACAAAACTCCAGATCCCCGTAATGGCCGGATTGACCGCCGTCCCCATGCCGATGAGCCCCTCCAGGCTGTCGCCGGAAAACAGCTGAAGCACATTCATCAAAACAACCGCCGCGGCCAGAATCACAAGTTCTACCGCCATACCCACCAAAATCGGATGACTCCCCGGCTCCCTCCCATAGAAGAAAAACACCGGGAAAGCTACCGCCGCCGTAAAAGCCCCCATGACCAGGAAGCCCTGCCATGCCCCCTCAAAGGCCTGTGCATAGGTGGGAAGAAGCACATAGGCATTTAAGAAACAGCCCACAAACGCCATGGTAAGCGTTCCAACCACCAGCCCCGCAATGGCGCCTTTTCTCGTCCGGTTTTTCGTATAAATCATAGCTGCAGGGATCACCAGGGCGCAGCCAATCAGCAGATTGGCCCAGTCGCCAACCCCCATGGTTGTGGAACCCTTCAGCAAAAGTTTCAGAATGATCTTCAATGCCTCAATCACAAATCCTGCCGCAGGCCCCATGGAAAACGCTCCCACCAGAACAGGAATTTCACTGAAATCCAACTCATAAAAGGGCGGTGCAAACCAGAGGGGGAACTCCAGATACATAAGCACTCCAGCCACCGCCGACAGCACTGCAATTGTAACCAGATTTTTCACAGTAAGCAGTTTTTCTCGTTTCATACTTTCCTCCTGACCGTTCTTCCTTACAGACGCTCCGCGCATGCGGAGCCCTTCAGAGGATTGGTGTGCCGCGCCGGATGCCCGCCGGCTATGCCGGCACTTTCCCTTTGGGCGCCTGTGTGCAATCGAGTGGGGAAGATAAAGCTTCCCTACTCTCCGCGCCCGTGTGCATAAAAAAACCGGATACCATATCGTATCCGGGACTTTTCATACTGCTGCCTTTCCATGCCAAAAACATCTGCACAGCCACATCTTCTTCTCTCATCCAGACTATACTGTCGGTCCCGGAATCACACCGAGTCAGCCGCCAAAGGCAGCTCGCGGACTATACCGCCGGTGGGGACTTTCACCCCGCCCCGAAGAACTTTTTATTATTTTGTTTGTTTATTATACATCCAACAGCTATGGAAATCAAGCATTTTCAAGGCTTTTTGTGCACTTTCAGACATACAATAGCCCTCTTCAGTACTTCAGAAGATACGAAACTCTACATAAATCAGCAATACATTTTCCAACAGAAACTAAATAATCGTCAAAAAACCAATGTGAACGCTGTTTTTTTTCTAAATATTTAATCTTAGAAGTTTTTAATAACGCCTAAGAGGCTATTAGTGCTGTAATAATTGATACAAAATTCTCCAATAATACTTTTATTTCTTCTTCTGCCAAAACCGCGCCCCCTACAAATTAGTCTCCACATTGCAAAAATTATTTAATACTTTTATTATCATATCACATCCATAATCATAGTTCCATATATTTTGTAGATATTTGTAAAAAGCAGTAAAAAAGCATACCAGACTCTTACATCCGATATGCCTTGCAAAATCAACGGTCAACAAAAATAACTAATTTCTCCAAAATATTCATGCCATTTTTGCATGATTTCATTACTATTTGCTTCAATAAACGTCAATAACTTCCTCAAATCTTTTACTGGTATTTGCGAATCCTCCCTCTTTTGCAAATTCTATGATTAAGTGGGCATTATTTTCTATAAACTCTTTATAATAAGCCATTTCTTCATCAGAGAAACCAACTATATTTTCCCATGTATAATCCGGCAAGTAACATGTAGCATTATGAAAGCCATCATAAACAGCTTTTTCAATATAAACTTTAACTCTCCCATCCTCTCTCATTTCCGAATGAACGACTTCTGTTGTATCGCTTAGTGTTGCATAAGGATATACCATATTTCCAGCCTCCCTCACCATCTATAAACATATTATTGTTATCCATATTCTTACAAGAATACTTTACCATAGCTTAAGAGACTTATCCATACTTTTCAGTAAAATTACAAAACAATAGGGTATACCAGATAAATGCCTTTATCCGATATGCCCTATAATCATCAAATTTTCTGTTTAATATGGTTTGACTTCCACTTTCAATAATGCATCATTATTTTCCCTCCAAATTTTTCTATTCACAGGTACTGAAAATTCTCCGTGTAAAAAAAGCCACAGAGAACGAACAGATTCCGGAAAATAAAACCACAGCAAATTCAAGTTCGTCAAAAGCCTCAAACAAAAACCCATACAGCCCGCTTCCCAGAGGCTGGGCGCACATGCTGACGGCCATGATCAGGGAAATGACTTTCCCCACCAAAAGAGGCGGCGTTTCCTTCTGGACAAAAGACATGACCTGAACGGTGAACATTGTGGCGGCCAGCATAACCAGAAAACTGCAGGCCGCGAGCACCAGAAAATTCGCCATTCCGGACGAGAAGAAAAACAAGGCTCCTGCAATGGGAAAGACGCAGGCTGCACAGGCCATGAGAAGTACTCCCGCCTTCCCGATTGCCAGACGCCTTCCGAGCACTCCGGCCAGAATTCCTCCGGCCAGCCCCCCCGCCGCCAGGCATCCCTGTGCAAAGCCGCAAAGTCTGTTGGCCTGTCCCGGTTCCAGAGAAAACACCTCCGTCACCAGATAAGGGATCCCCACCACCAACATTGCAGACAAAAACAGGTTCAGTCCGAAAGCCGCCAGAACTGCCTTTCCCACCACAGGCTTCTCACGCCAGACAAACCGGAAACCCTCCGAAAAATCAGACCGCACCATTTCCCACACACTGCCTCCGCGCTCCCGTTTCTCATGGGGAATCCGGATAAAGCATTCCATGACGGCCGACAAGAAAAAGCAGACGATACACAGAACCAATACCGGCCGCAGGCCGTAAGCGCTGTACAAAATCCCTCCAAGCACCGGCCCCAGAAGGGAAGCCAGAGAATTCACCACCTGAATGACAGAATTGGCTTCCATCAGACACTCCTGTCCCGCAAGCGCCGGCACACTGGCCTGCACCGCCGGCTGATAAGCCCCGGCAATGCCGTACAAAATCATCAGAGTCACCGCAAGGAGAACCGTCAGCCCATCCCCGGAAGAAAGGACTCCTCCCGAAGAAAGCGCAAAAAAAACTGATAGCACCGCCGCCGTAAAAAAATCCAGAACCACCATGATGTTCCGCTTATTGACCCGGTCCGCGATCATCCCGCCAAATGGCGAAAGTATCACAGAAGGTACAAAAGCACAGGCTGTCACCATCCCGTAAAGCGCCGCCGACCCCGTCAGATTCAGCAGATAAAGCGGCAGGGCGAACCGGATGGCCGCATTCCCGAAAAGAGACACGATCTGCCCGGCAACTACCAGCGTAAAATCCTTTGAAAAAAGCTTCCTCTCTCTCATTCTATTCTCCACTCCTTCCACACACTCAAACCTCCAATTTCTCGATCTCTGATGCAAGAATGCAGTAAGCCGCCATTCCGCCAGCCGCCAGGAGAACGCCCAGGACGGCCATGGCCGGGAGCAGAATCCGGTAAGCCCCCGCAATAAAATTAGCAAACATGCATAAGATCACCAAAGCACAGACGAGAGCCGCCGTCGCGGAGCGCTTCCTCCAGCCCACCGTCACCGAGACCATACCCACCGCCGCTGCCTGGAGCCCCATAAGAAAACTGGACGCCAGAAGTTCCTGGACGAAGAGTCCTGTAAACCGCTCTGTCTCCACCCCGAAGACAAGACCCGTCCCGTACATCAGTCCCATTACCAGCACATTTTCCGTGAAAGCTGTCAGCACTGTAACCCCGCCGAACAGCAGACATTTCGCACGCAGGATCAGTTTTCTCGGAACCGGGTACGAAAGAAGTGTCACCGCCGTTTTTCCCCCGTAATCCCCGATAACCACTCTGGCCCCCAGAGCCGCCGCAAAAATACTGAACACACAAAAAGACAGAGCTGTCATCAGAGCCAAAAGCCCGTCCCATCCGACAAATAGCTCCAAATCCCGGAAATCTCCTCCGTCCCAGGCCACGATCCGTGCCATAAAAAGAAACAAAAGCCCCAGGGCCAAAAGCCCGGCAAAACATCCAGCCGCCGCTCTCTTCCAAACAGACGACTGCAGCTTCTTCCCTTCTAACCTGCCAAGTTCCATGTCAGCTTCTCCTTTCCATGAGATCAATCACACAGTCCTCAAAAGCTTTCCCGAACTCTCCGGCCACCTCCGCCACAGAAAACTCCCGGCAAATCTGTCCCCCGGAAAGCACGCCAATCCGGTCAGCCATATACCGGACCTCCTCTAAAATGTGACTGGACAAAAGAATCGACACTCCTTCACCGGAAAGCCCTTTCAAAAGCTCCCGCATTTTGCGGATCCCCACCGGATCCAAGCCGTTCATCGGTTCATCCAAAATCAACAGCTTCGGCCTGTGCACAATCGCCCTCGCAAGCCCCAGTCTCTGCCGCATACCAAGAGAATACTGAGAGACCGGCTTTCTCCCGGCCCCCTCAAGCCCGGTCAGGCGGAGCGCCTCCCTGATCTCCTCCTGTCCTGCGCGGGTGCGAACCCCCATTTCTGCAGAGTGCCTCCCGCCATAAGCATTCAGATAAGACAAATGCATGGAAAGAATCTCTTCGCCACAAAGATGCTCATAGAAAGCCGGCATCTCGATCATACTTCCCACCAGGGCCAGGCCTTCTCTCTCTCGAAGCACCTCCCTTCCAAACAACAAAATCTGTCCTCTGTCCGGCCTCTGCAGTCCCAGCAAAATCTTCATAAACGTTGTCTTTCCCGCCCCGTTGACACCGAGCAGCCCGTAAATTTCCCCCGCTCTCATCGACAGGTCAAAATGATTCAGCACCGGAATCCCTCCATAGGCTTTTTCCAGCCCTGCCGCCTTCATAACTACACCCATTCAGACATTCCTCCTCAAATACCAACTACCGGTATGTATAATCCCAAAAAAGAATTCCGCAAAAGCGGAATTCTCCGCCACAACCCTCCTGGGCCCAGCTTATTTATTCTTCTGGTAAATTTCTGTCAGGCACTCCAGCCTGGCAAGCATTTCATCGTCAACCACATCCAGCCCAAAGCCCTGCATCATCTGGGCAAAAAGCATGAATTTCCTCTTGGACGTCTCCGTCGAGTCCTCAAAGACCATCGGATTCATCCAGACATTGGCCACCAGGATCACAAGCTCCGCCAGCTCTGCCGGGTAATCCGTCTCAATGGAGCCGTCCCGGATCCCCTCCTCAATGATCGGAAGGATATACCTGGGAGCCACCACGTCTGTCGTATCCCGCAGGATGCTGAACAAAAGCTTGGGATTCTTTCCGATATCCGGCGCCACCGCGAACAGCTCTTCCTGGCCGGGCCGCATGAGCGACTCCCGGAAAATGGTCTTCAGCTTCTCCCGCCCATTCAAATCCTTCCGGTCCCGGATCTTGGTCAGCATCCGGTTGGAGCTTCCAACCAGTTTATCCGTCACCGCCTCTAAAATATCCTCCTTGGATTTGAAATGATGATAGATGGCCCCCTTACTTAAATTCCCCAGCCCGTCAATGATATCCCGGATCGAAGTATACTCATACCCCTTTTCCAGAAACAGGCGGAGAGAAACCTCCAGTATCCGGTTCACTGTCTCTTCCGGGTGTTTATTCCTGGCCATGGCCGCACTCCTTCTACATACCTGCGGTATGTTTATCATATCATACCATTGGTATGTTTGTCAAGTCCCGTCTTATATTATGCGGGCTGCTTTCATTATACCCGTCCCCGTTCCATTTGACAAGCCGGCCTTTCGGAACAAACGCCCATGATTCCGCCGTTGTCTGGAATTCTGCGCCTTCAAAATGAAAAGCCTCCACCAAAATCAAGTAGGTGGAAGCTTTTACAAAGCCGGTCCGGCCGCCTATGGTTTTATTCATCATTGTCATCCAAGTCCTCCGCATCCGCCGGTCTCCAGGCTTTTCCGAATTTCACATCCTTAAACAAGGCTGCCAAACCCGTGATCTGCTTCAACCGCAGGATCTCGTCCTTATCCATGCCGAGATGTTTGGAAATCCACGCATCCGACCGGCCCAGCTCATGGAGTTCCTTGACAATGTTGCTCATCAAATCCACATCATGGCTTCCTCTCGCCCTGTTGTGACGGATGGTACTGGCCATCCGCTGGTCAATGGGTTTGTCGATCACCGATACAGGCAGCATCCCGTGCTCCCTCTTGAAAATATCCTCATGTTCCAACATAATCCGATAGCGGTGAAAACCGTCGACAATGACATAAGTTTCCGATGCCTTATTATAATAACAGACAATGGGCATGGTATAGCCGTCGGCCTTGATGCTCTCATAGAGCAGTTTCATCTCCGGCGGGGCCACCGCATTGGGATTGTAAGTATTGGGCCTGATCTGTTCAACAGGGACCGGAATCACATGATATGCAGGACTTTTATACTCCATATTCCATCGCCTCCACACTTTTGTATTTTCGCCTGATCGCATCAATCCGTTTCTGCTGCTGCCTTGTCATGCCAAATCCCATAAAACGGCAAATATGATCGTTCTTCAAAATACAGTAACACATCCGTTTCCAACTGGGGATATCTTTCGTGGACTTGATATCGTCGGTATCGTCAGGAATTTTTTCAAGAAAAACGATTCTGGACTTTTTGTTCAGTGTGTAATTCGATATTCCGTTCCTGCGGATCTTGTAGCCGTGATCCAAAAGCTCCTGGATAGTCTCCTCATCCAGCCCGCCTCCGGTCTTATGCCAGAATTCCATGGAAGCATTGAACTTCTTTGCATAGTTATTCCGCAGCCGCACCGGCAGAGTGTCCAGAAGAAACATCGTATACGATTTCCAGGTATGGCCTTTGGGAAGCGTGACGTTCCGGTATCCCATGGCTTTGGTTCTTCCATAGATACAGGCAAAGTTAGCCCCCCGGACGCGGCCCACTAACTTCACCCATATTTCCGGATCAATGACCCGGTAAAGATTCAGAGAATCCTTGGAATAATCATTGAAGGGAGAGGCCACCCGCATCTGGGAGACCTTGAGCCCTGCCATATAATAAAGATCATACAGACGGTTATAATCATATCCGAACAGATAATTGGCATGCCAGACATCCTCCGTGGACCAGTCGAAGATGGGAGACGCGCACCAGACATCCTTAAACTGCCTGCTGATCCAACACTGTTCTTTATAACCATATTTTTTGTTGAGAAAGCCGCTGTAGCGCTGCAGAGACTCATCGGCCCGCATGCCAAGAAGGCATACGGTCTTCTTTCCTCCGTGGGATTCACTGTACCACCGTCCAAACTGCTTCGCCAGATCCTCCTGGTGCATCCGGTAACGATAAGTAGTCATGGGATTGTGTTCCAGGTTAATCACATAGTCCCTATCCGGCATGGGACGGACCCAACTATCTTTTTTTGCGTCATCCCAGGGATACCAGTACATCTCATAGCTGCTGAGCGCCGTCCTGGTGGCCATGGGCAGGCACACCCAATAAGGCTCCACATATTTCTCAATTCTCTCGAAAGTCTGCTCCACATATTCTGTTGTCACCGTATACTGCGCTTCAAAATCCTGATGAAAAACTCCGATCTTTTTCTCCGGATAATGCTTCATCTGAAAATCCAGCACCAAGTTCAGAAGCAGGCCACTGTCCTTCCCCCCGGAAAAGGACAGATAAATGTTCTCAAATTCCTCAAATACAAATTTCAACCGCTCCTGCAGGGCCTCGTACACATCCTGTTCCAAATACTCTCGTCTCATATGAATTCACCTACATCAGCCAAAACTTCCAAATTATGGAAAAAACAATATAGTCTAATTTATCACAAAAAAAATCCAAATTCAACTAAATGAGGCAACTTCTGTCGAAGCGGCGGCGAAACTTTTTGAGTTTCTCCAAAAACAGGTCATCCGTCGTTCCCTGTAACTCTACGAAGTCAAACGGTGTATATAGTAAAAAACAGACGGTCCCGGCTGGATTCTAAAGCCCGGATATCCACTCTCCTGCGCTTTTCAAAAACATCCATCCGAAACCGTCTCCGGTCAAAAACTGCATATTGGCCTTATAATAGAAATCTCTTTCCGTAATGCCCCTACTTTTCCGGCCTGCGCCTCCTTCTGGCTCTCCTCTGCCTCTGCAAAAACACGATCCCGCCGATCACGGCGGCGCTTATGGATGCCGCCAGCACATAGGGAAACACCCTGGTCTTATCCCCCGTATCTGTCTCTTCCGTAGTGTTCAGTGGCGGTCTGGCTGCGCTGCCCTGGGTTCCTCCGTTTTGATTCCCACTGCTCTGGCTTCCTCCTGGAGAGGAGCCGTCCCCTCCGGCCGCCGTGTTTTTCTCTGCCAGGGAACCGATGGCGTTCTCCACCAGAAGGACCGCCTCGTCGATCTCTGTCTGGGAGGCGTCCTCCTTATCCAGAACGGCCCGGGCCGTCTTTACGGCTTCCGCCAGGATCTGATAACTTTCCGGAGTATAATCGGCCTCCTTATATTCCGCCGCCTTCTGAAGGATCTCTTCCAGTCTGGAGCGGTCCACCATCCCGTCTGCCGCCCCGCCGCCCAGCGGTACGTCCTCAGCCAGAGGCTGAAGGGAAACATTCTCTGTCAGAAAGGCATTTCCGGAAAGCTTCAGGGAATTTTCCACCACGTTGATGCCGGCTGTCCCTCCGGCCACCGTCACGGTTCCCAAAACCAGCGTGCCGGGATCCCCGGCAAAAAGGGGAGTCTCACCGGCCACATACAGATTCAGGATCCCCGTGTCGGGATGATAGCGAAATTCCGCCACCCTTCCGCTGCCCAGTCCTTCGTCAAACGCAAAGGATACGGTAAGGTCCGCCAGCTGCCCTGACGTGATCTTAAGGCCAAGCTCCAGGGAAGCGGCCCCCTTCCTCGCGCCTTCGTCTCCCTCCAGAGCCACAGACACCAGGGCCTTTCCCTCACCTTCTTCAAATTCCACAGTTCCCCTTGCCGCCAGGCTGACAAGCGGCAGAGCCAGGACGCACATGAGCGCCGCCAAGGCGGTGGCGGCCCTCCGGGCCGCCCGCCCCCTGATCTTATAAAATATCCGTAAATATCTTTTCATCTCTTACTCCTTTGCCGCCTTAGTTTCCGCCGGCCGGGCCGCCGCCAAGCTCAAGATCCGGAAGCGCCTGCGGATAATCCTCGAAGAAGGAATCGCTCACCATCCTCTGCCCTTCATTGGTCAGGGCATTGTCCACCCGGTAGAGCTCCGCCCTTACCTTCGCCACGCCGGAAAGACCGCCGGCGTCTTCCGGCAAGATCCAGTAGAGCCAGGTTCCGTCTGAGACATCCTCCAGTTTATCCTGGTCCGTCGCCGGCGCCAGAACAGTCTGGTAAGCCTTCAGGTTCCCGTCTGCGTCCCTGCCGCCGACCATGTTCCCGTCCTGGTCATAGAGCAGCACCACGTTATAAGCTGGATTTCCCTTGTAGGTTCCGGTAAATACCACGGAGCCTGCCGGGATCACGTCCTCTTCCTTATCTCCGTATCGATAATCTGTCTTCAGCCTTCCCACCGCCGGCGTGCCGTCGCCTGCCCTGTAGAAGTCCACATTGTCTCCGGTGACTCCCAGTACGTCAAGCTCGCTGACAGAGATTTCCTTTCCGCTCTGGTTAAGGATGGAAAGCTTCAGGGCCGAAGCGTCGTAATACGCCACATTTCCTTCTCTTGCAAAGTAGACCGTTTCCGTCTCGCCCTTCCCGAAGGTCCCGGCCGCCGCCTCCGTCCACTGGCCGTCAGGCCCAAGCACCGACACACGGTAATCTGTAATGGCATTCCCGGTGGCCGCAGTATACTGGATCCCGGCCACCGTCAGAGTCTTGTGGAAGTCCACGATGATCTCCGCCCCGGCTTCGGCAATTCCCGTATAAGCCGTGGCCGTATTGCCGTCCGCCGCCTTCATGGCCGGCTCTTCGGCTGCCGGCGCACAGGGGTCTTCCTCCGTCCCGGAGCCTGCCGCTTCCACATTGGTGGCTGTCAGGCCGTTTGTTGTCAGCGTCCAGCCCTCCTTGTCTATATTTCCCTTGTGTTCGATCTTCAAAGGCGCCAGTGTCTTTACCGCCGAACGGTTCAGATACTGATCCACGAGTGTCACCTCATAGGTCACGACCCGGTTGTTCATGGTGGTAACGGAATCCTCAAAGGTTCCTCCCGTGGCAAAGCCCACCAGGGATTTCTCTGTCTCTCCCCCGGAGGTCACACACCGCACGATCTCATAACCCAGCACATCACCGGACGGAACAGAAGCATCCGCTGTCAGAGTCAGATTCACCTGATTGGCTTTCGCCCTGTCAATCTCCGCCTTTGTTCCGTCCCCGACCGCCTGGGTGGCGCCGGACGGATCCAGGCTGCTCTCGCCGCCTTTTAGCTGATATGCGCGGGCATCGTCACTGACGTAATAAATAGCCCTGGTCTCTTTCGCAAACTGCCCTGCATAAGCAATGGTATCGGCACTTGGCGTCATGCCCCACCGCTCAAAGAATTCCAGAATATCCTTCTCTGCCGCCGCACAGGCCAGGCGCATCAGATCCTGGTCCCGGTCGCCGCACAGGCTGAGCGCCACGCCGCCAGGCGCAGGGGCCGGCCGGCCGCCTCTGGCATATGTATCCACCCTGGCAAAGAACAGGCCCGCAAACTGTTCCTCCGGATCTGAATAAGTTTTATAATTGTAGCCTTTGTCATAGGCCAGATGGAGCTGCCAGTACATGCCAAGCGCCGTGAACACATTGGAAGCCCGGCCTTCCGTCTCCGAGGTCACCTTTTCATAGACCTTTCCGTACTGGAACCGGACGCTGCCGTTGGTATCCTTGGCCTGGGCCAGCACGGCAAAATAGTTGTTGGTGATCTCCGCAACGGCATAAGTCCCCTGATTGATGCAGTGGCCGATCTCATGGGCAACGCCCCAGCCAAAATAATTGCCGCCCAGATATTTCCCTTCTGCATCTGCCTGGAGGGACGCACAGTTCACCATGCCCTTCGTCTCATTCCACTCGATGCCTATATGGTTGCCGGAGGCATACATGAAAGCTCCGGCGAACATCCGCTGATACCGGATATTCAGATGCCTGGAGGGATACTGGTTCTTCGCCTCTGCTGCCGCCTCATTCAGCCCCTTATGCTGATAGAAGAGATCCATCATCGACTCCATGGCTCCCACCGAAGTCAAAAGCTTTGCGGCCCGGGCCGAAACACTTCCGCTTCCCAGCCCGGCAAGAATCTGGGGCGCCGGAAGAGAAAACAGCATGGTATCCGACAGGATGTCGGAGGCCCCCAGGATGCAGTTGCCCGCCTGGTAAGCATATCGGACCGTCTGATTCCCGGAATTCTCATGAAGGGCCGCGTGAGCGCTCTCCATGGCTCCCACATAGGAATCCAGGGCTGTCACATAGGCCTCCGCCCGCCTCTGCCGCTCTGCGTCTTCTTCCACCTGGTACAGATCAAGAACAGGGACCTCCGCCCCGCCGCTTACGCGCACCGCATACCGGTCACTCACATTGCTGCCCGTATACTGAACATAAAGAGCGCCGCCGGACTCTGCATCTACGGACCAGAGCTTCGGAATTACGATGTCATTCCTTCCGATCTTCAGGTTCGCCACCTGACGGAACATGGAGCCGGATTCCGCATGGTACTGGGTCGCCACAAGCTGCACGTTGGTGGAATCTCCCGTCTTTTTGGAGGGATGCCCCACATAGACTGTGATCTCTTCTCCGGCCGCCGCCGTTACCCCGAGGGGCTGCCACGCATTCAGGCCTCCGAAACCGAGACTGGTGTCGCTTGTCGTGATCTCACTGTGAACCTGAACCGGCGCTGTCAGCCTGGAATTTAAGATATCCTCCGCAGTCTTAAGCTCCCGCTCCAAAGCCTCTTTATCCGGATGGTATTCTCCGCAGTCCGGATCCTGCGTATTGATCCGCACTCTGAGATCATCAATGGTTTTCTGAGTCACATCCTCTCTCAGTACCGTGTGCAGATCGTCTGTGTAAAGAGCGAAGATATCGTCCTCCAGGGAATTATAATGGTAGAAGTAGAGCTCCGAAACAGTGACGCTCCCCCTTGCCACGGATCTTGCAAGGCCGATCTGAACCTGCTTTGCCATCACGGCCTGCGGAAGCCGGACTCGGTAGTAGACCCGCCCTTCTGCGTCCGTCTTTCTCTGGATCTGGCAGCTTACGGCCTCCGAAGCAGTCCCGTTTCCGTCCCACCAGCGGACTCTTACGTACCCGTAAGCCGGCGCCTGGACTGCAGGCTCCTGGAATGCAAACTCCTGGATCTGATACTCCTGGTCAAACTCATAAAACAGCCCGTGGTTCTCTCCCATGGCGTTATAGCCTCCGGTATCCCAGGTCTCGCAGGAATAATAGGAGCCGGGGTTCTTATCCACCGTGCCCCAGGCCGTACCAAAAGCTGGATCCAACGGGCTCTCCTTCATACCGCCCTGCCTAATGGAAGCCGCCGCAATATGAGCTCCGGCCTCCCCGTCCTTCCCGGTATTTAAAAGGCCGAATTTCGGCATAACGGCAGGATCCGGATCCTCTGTCGTCGCGGCCGCCGTCAGAGACGGATCACTCTCCCCGAACTCATTGACCCCGGTCACGTAAAGCTCGTACTTTGTTTTATTTTCCAGCTCGGAGACGGTCGTCCTGTTTCCTTCGATGCCTTCGATCTTTTCAAAGGCGGCCGCTCCGGATACGGACTCCTATAACCTTTATTACCGCGTATCCCACCAGGCTCTCCCCCTCGATCCCCTCAAAGCAGAAGCTCACGTTACCGGGAAGC
>CAJUQY010000064.1 GCA_910588815.1 uncultured Lachnospiraceae bacterium
TCAAGGTTTCTATTAGATTTAGATACAAAAAACAGGGTAGTTTTTGACACTACCAGGCACTGGATGGAGGTGCGGGGGATGGAAAACCGTATTTTGATTGTGGAGGACAATCCGGTTATCTCGGAGCTTCTGGAGATGAATTTTTCTGTGGCGGGTTATCGGACGAGGCATTGTACGGACGGAGAAGGGGCACTGGCCCTTTTTGCGGAGGATAAGGAATTTGACCTGGCGCTGGTGGATATTATGCTGCCGGGGCAGGACGGCTTCGGCCTTCTTCCGGTGTTCAGGGAGCGGGGAATTCCGGTGGTTTTCCTGACAGCGAAGGATGATGTCATGTCCAAGGTGCGGGGGTTAAAGGGAGGGGCGGAAGACTATATCGTGAAGCCCTTCGAGGTGTTGGAGCTTTTGGTGCGGGTGGAGAAGGTGCTGGAGCGGACGGGGCGTCTGCAGAAGGCTCTGAGAGCCGGGGATGTGGAAATTTTTCCGGAGAGCAGGACTGTCATGCGGGCGGGGACTGAGATCCGCCTGAAGCCCCTGGAGTATGACCTGCTGGTGCTTCTTGCCAGAAATAAAAATGTGACCTTTTCCAGAGAACGGCTTTTGAGAGAGGTGTGGGGGGATCTCTATATGGGAGAGACCAGGACGGTGGATGTCCACATCGGCCAGCTCAGGAAGAAGCTGGGGGTTCCGGGGCTGATCCAGACCATACCGAAGATCGGCTATCGGCTGGAGGAGCGGGGATGAAGCTGTATCAGAAGATTATGGCGCTTATTTTTGTGATTCTCACAGGCTGTGGGATAGTCTGCGGCTGGCTTTTGGGGAACAGCTATGAGAAAAAGCAGATGTTTCGGGCTGTGGAGGCGGAGGTCCATGGCTTTGAATCCGCCAGATATGCCGTGGAATGGATGTGTCAGACGGAGCCTGCGGCCAGGGAAGGAACCGGCTGTCTCATGGAACGCCTGTTCCGCCAGAAGCTTTTTGACGGGTGTATTTGGATCGCAGACGGCGAGGTGCTCTGTGACTCCTCCCTCTATGAGATTTCCTGGGACGCAGGCTGGAGGGCGGAAGGGGGATTTAAAGAAACAGAATGGATACTTGAACAAGGGGAGGGGGAATACTGGATTGTCATCGGCTCTGAGCTCCCCTGGCTGGGAGAAAACAACTACCTTTTTTCCGTACAGGATCTGACGGAGATCCATCGGGAAACGACCGGGTTTGTGCGGCAGTTTTCCCTGATCTGGTTTTTGTTTGTGGCTGCCGCCTCCCTCCTTGGGGCGGCGGCAGCGAGGCTGATGTTAAAGCCCATGGGAGATCTCGCGCAGGTAGCCGGGGAGATCAGCCGGGGGAACTACAGCGTCCGGGCGGCGGTGAGGCGGCGGGACGAGACAGGAAAGCTGGCGGAGGCTTTTAACCTTATGGCGGAGCAGGTGGAAAGCCGGGTCAGGGAGCTCACCCTTGCGGGAGAAGAGAAGGAGCGGCTGCTTGGAAGCCTGGCCCATGAGATGCGCACCCCTATGACGGCGGTGCTGGGGTACTCGGATGCCCTGCTCCATGTGAAGCTGGGGGAGAGGGAGAGGGAGAGGGCCCTCCGGAATATTTACGGGCAGGCCGGTTATCTGCAGCGGCTTTCGGCGAAGTTGATGGAGCTGACGGCCCTCCACCGGAATGATGCCATTGCTATGAAGGCGCAGGAGATGAAGCCGCTTTTGGAACAGGCAGTTCGGATGGCGGAAGGCCGATGGCCGGATCGGAGGTTTTTACTGGAGTCCGCCGGAGATTTTTCCGTCCGCGGGGATGAAGATTTGCTGGTGAGTCTGTTTGTGAACCTTCTTGACAACGGAGCGAAAGCATCCGGAGCCGGGCAGGAGATTCAGATAAAAGCGGAGGAAAACCAGGTGGAGATCCGGGATTTCGGAAAGGGAATGAAGGAGGAGGAGCTCCAGAGGATCCGGGAGCCTTTTTACCGGGTGGGAAGTTTTGAGGGAGAGGGGCTTGGCCTCGGCCTTTCTATCTGTGAGCAGATTGTGCGCCTCCACCAGGCGGAGATTTCTTTTGAGAGCCGAATCGGAGAGGGGACGATGGTGACAGTTTCCTTTGCCCCATAGGAAACAGGGATGCTTACAAAAGGTTTACAGGGCGATGAAGATTTTTCACAGACTTTCTTTTATAGTAGGGTTACCGTCACCGGGCAAGGGACGGAAAGATTTGCAGAACAGAAAGGAGTTTGGCTTATGAAGAAGAGGATGATCGCTCTGCTTTTGACGGGGGTTTTGTTCAGCCTGACAGTCGGAATCGGCTGTGGGAAGGCGGCGGTGGAGAACATCGCGTCGAAGAAGACGGAGGCGGTAACGGCGGAAGAAGGACGGGTTTTAGAAGGAGACGACGCGGGGCAGAAGTCCCAGGACGGAGCGGAGCCGGCAGACGGAGGAGCTTTGGAGGGAGACCGCGCGGAGCCGGAATCCCGGGACGGGGCAGAGCCCGCAGACAGCAAAACCGAAGAAGGGGAGACGGAAAAACAAATGGCTCTGCGGGAGAAGCTCGGAGTGCCGGAACGGATTTCGGCGCCGGAGACGAATGAGGGAGGCGTGGTTCGGATCATAGATGCGGCCGTGTCGGTGCCGGATGCGGATTCTTTTGTGATTACTTCTGCGGAAAGTAAGACTTTTGGAGACAGCAATATGAAAACCCTGGTGGAGCCGGTTTTGGGGGAAGGGGGGCTGTACCGCCTGGAGCCGGAGGGGTATGAGTTTCTGGTCAGCCAGGGCGCGCTTTTAAGGCGTCGGCTGGAACAGGGAGATTATGAGGGGGAGGAGGAGCGTCAGAACCTGGAACAGACTCTGGAGACGACGGAGGCTTGTATCCGGGAAATGGAGGGGGAGGTCCAGAAGACGAAGCTGGCTCTTCGGATGACAATTGAAGAGAAGCTAAACTCGGGGCAGTATGTGGAAATTTTGGAAGGCTTTACGGATTGGGAGCAGAGGACGATGCATGTGGGGATAAGCAGATATGGCATGATCCTTGATTCCTGGCCGATGGAAGAGCAGAGCAGGTGTACGATTTCCAAGGAGCAGGCGGAGGCTGTGGCAGAAGCCTATGTGGAACGCATGGGGCTTTCAGAGGAGCTGGTTCTTGATTTTGCGGGGGAGAACGAAGGGATGCGGGAGGATGCGGGATATGTGTTTGCCTATGTGAGAACACTGGGAGGAGTTCCGGTCGGCTATTCCGGTTCGAAAGGCCTTAATCTGACGGTGGACGATCGGGGCGTGCGGCGGCTTGGCTACGGGGACTATGTGATCGGGCAGGAGGGGAAACCGGCGGAACTGCTTCCCTTTTCGGAAATTCAGAAAATCTTTGAGGAGACGTCGATTCGGATTTTTTGTGAGCCGGGTGAACTGAAAAAGATTTCCGTTGACGAAATCCGCTTGGTGTACCGCTTTGTGCCGGTTTCGGAGTGGAGCAGTGTGTCGGGGCATCTGGTTCCGGCCTGGGAAGCCTTTGGAACGTATCAGGTTCTGGACGAAAACGGAGTACTGCGTGATTCCAATCCGGCTGACCGGGAATGCCTGCTGGCGGTGAGCGCCGTGGACGGGAGGATTCTTGCAGGAGCGGAAGAATAAAACGGAATAAAAACAGAATTTTCTTAAATTTTTATTGAGTTTATAAAAATTTTATGATAGGATAATCATGGTGTGAAGAAACAAAGCCGGGGCAGAGGAATTTTCCATGTTCCGGCCTGTTGCGTGTGAAGTACGCAGAAAGAAACGGAGGAAAAAATGGAAAAGCTTTTTAAACTGAGGGAGCACGGCACCAATGTAAAGACGGAGGTCATTGCCGGTGTTACCACGTTCTTCGCCATGGCCTACATTATTTTTGTGAATCCCACCTATCTGTCTCAGGCGGGGATGGATTTTACGGCGGTCATGGTCGCTACCTGTCTCTCGGCGGCCGTCGGCACTCTTTTGACGGCGTTTATCGCCAACGTGCCCTTTGCGCAGGCTCCCGGCATGGGCTTGAATGCATTCTTTACGTACACGGTCTGCTTCGGCATGGGCTATACCTGGCAGCAGGGCCTGACCATCGTCCTGATCTCGGGTATTTTGTTCCTGGTCATTACGGTTTCTCCCCTGCGGAGTAAGATCATCGCGGCGATTCCGGCCTGCCTGAAGGATGCCATCTCGGTGGGTATCGGCCTGTTCATCGCTTTTATCGGTTTGCTGAACGCGGGTATCGTACAGTGCGTCGGAGTGGAAGGCGGAAGCGGCTATACGGACATGGGAGCCATCACCAAGGGTTCGGCTCTTCTGGCTCTGATCGGTCTTCTGATCACCGGAATTTTGATTGCCCATAAAGTAAAGGCGGCGATCTTTATCGGGATTATTATCACCACCGTCATCGGCATTCCCATGGGGATTACCACCATGCCGGAGAGTGTGACCATGAGCAATATCGGAAACATCGGCCTGACAGCTTTCCAGCTGGATTTCGGCGGCATTATGTCATTCGGGCCTCTGCCCCTCATCACGGCGGTTATCAGCTTCTTTATTGTGGATTGCTTTGACACGGTGGGAACGCTGCTTGGCACGGCCGGAAATGCGGGGATGCTTGATAAGGACGGGAACCTTCCCGGCGGCGACCGTGCGCTGATTGCCGATGCGGTTGCCACCTGCGTGGGCGCCTGCCTCGGTACTTCTACAGTGACTACTTTCGTGGAGTCCTCCACCGGTATCCAGGAGGGAGGCCGGACCGGGCTTGCTTCTGTGGTGACCGGACTTTTGTTCCTGGTGTGTGTGCTCTTGGCCCCCATTGCCGGCATTGTGCCCAGTGCGGCGACGGCTCCTGCCCTGATCATTGTGGGCGTTTATATGATGATGGGTGCGTCAAAGATCAATTGGGGAGATTTTGAGACGGCTCTGCCCTGTTTCCTGACCATCTCCATGATGCCCTTCGCATACAGCATTTCCGACGGTATCGGCTTTGGGTTTATCTCTTATGCAGTGATCAAAATCTGCCGGGGCAAGGCCAAGGAGGTGCCTGTGCTTGTATACATCCTTTCGGTGATCTTTATTGCCATGTATGTTTTGGATGCACAGATTTAGAGCCATAGAATTTGGAATTGTGATTTCAGAGAGATTTTGATTAGCAGTAATTTGGACAGAAGCACAAGAAAAAACGCTGTGTGAGGTTTTCGGACCTTCCACAGCGTTTTCGCGAAGGAAGAAAGTAAAGGGCTGTCGGAGGACGGTCCTTTTTTTCCGGCGGCAGATTATTTCTCTTTGAAAAAAGTGAAAAAACCATTGACAGAGCAGTGGAAAGAGGTATAATAGAAGCTGTTTTACGGTTTAGATATACTAAACTTTGTGTTTATTCTCACGTGGGCAATGAGCCGGGGCGGACTGCTAGGAGGCTTTTGTGCACACGGGTGCGGAGCGGAAGGATCTTCCCTGCTTGATCGGGTCGGAGGTTTTCCGAAAAGAACATACAGAAGGAGACGGATCCCATGGATATCGGACAGAAACTGAAAGAACTGCGGATTTTGAAGGGGCTGACCCAGGAAGAGCTGGCTGACCGGGCGGAACTTTCCAAGGGGTTCATTTCCCAGCTGGAACGGGATCTTACGTCTCCTTCCATTGCGACCCTGACGGACATTCTGCAGTGCCTGGGCACCACACTCAGTGAGTTTTTCACGGCGGACGCGGATGAACAGATCGTCTTCGGGACAGAGGATTATTTCGTGAAGGAGGACGGGGATCTGCAAAACACGATTCAGTGGATTATCCCCAATGCCCAGAAGAACGTGATGGAGCCAATTTTGCTGACGCTGGAAAAGGGCGGTTCCACTTACCCGGATACGCCCCATGAGGGGGAGGAGTTCGGCTATGTGCTTCAGGGAGCGGTTATGATTCACATCGGCAGTAAAAGTTACCGGGCGAGGAAAGGAGAATCCTTTTATTTTACACCGGATAAAAAGCATTATCTTACATCGAAGACTGGGGCGGTCCTGATCTGGATCAGCTCGCCGCCCAATTTTTAGGAGGATAATTGATGAATGACACACCTTTGATCCGCCTGGATAAGATTTCCAAGACCTTTGACAGGACGAAGACTTCCGAGGGGACCATGGTTCTCGACGAGCTGGAGCTTTCTATTAAGGAAAATGAGTTTATGACGCTTCTTGGGCCCAGCGGCTGTGGGAAGACCACGACGCTCCGTATCATCGGCGGCTTTGAGAAGCCGGATACGGGACGGGTTTATTTTGAGGGGGCGGACATTACGGATCTGGCGCCCAACAAACGTCAGCTCAACACGGTTTTCCAGAAATATGCCCTGTTTTCCCACATGAATATTGCTGAGAATATTGCTTTCGGGCTGAAGATCAAGGGGAAGACAAAGTCTTATATCAATGACAAGATAAGATACGCCCTGAAGCTTGTGAACCTGGACGGATATGAGCGGCGCAGTGTGGCTTCCCTCTCCGGCGGCCAGCAGCAGAGGATCGCCATCGCCAGGGCCATTGTCAACGAGCCCAGGGTTCTGCTTCTCGACGAGCCTTTGGGGGCTCTGGATTTAAAACTCAGGCAGGATATGCAGTATGAGCTGATCCGGCTGAAAAATGAGCTGGGAATCACTTTTATCTATGTGACCCACGACCAGGAGGAAGCCCTTACCATGTCGGATACCATCGTGGTCATGAATCAGGGCTATATTCAGCAGATGGGGACGCCGGAGGATATTTACAATGAGCCGGAGAATGCTTTTGTGGCGGATTTCATCGGGGACAGCAATATCATTGGCGGGCTAATGATCGAAGATAAGCTGGTGGAGATTTTCGGAGTCAAATTCCCTTGTGTGGATACGGGCTTTGGGGTGAGGAAGCCGGTGGACGTGGTGATCCGGCCGGAGGATGTAGAATTGCTTCCGGAGGGGGAGGGGCGTCTTTCCGGGGTGGTCACCCACGTGATTTTTAAGGGCGTTCACTATGAGATGGAGGTCATGGCCGGGGATTTTGAGTGGCTGGTCCATTCTACGGTCTGTCATCCGGTTGGGGCGAAGGTCGGCATCGGGGTGGATCCCTTCAACATCCAGATCATGAAGAAGCCGGAGTCGGAGGATGAGGAGGCAGTGGGAGTCAATGGGTAAGAAATCGTTAGCGGCCCCGTATATTGTATGGATGGTCGGCTTTATCATCATTCCGCTTCTGTTTGTGGTCTATTACGGGCTGACGGACCGGGCCGGGGCTTTCACTCTGGAAAATTTGGCGGCCATCGCTTCTCCGGAGAAGGTGAGAGCCCTCCTTCGGTCTTTGAAGCTGTCTGTATTCAGTACCGCCATCTGCCTGGTCCTTGCCTATCCGTTGGCTATGATCTTAAAGGGACTCCATGTGAAAAAAGGGAGTTTTGTGGTGTTTCTCTTTATCCTGCCCATGTGGATGAATTTTCTGCTTCGGACCATGGCCTGGCAGACGCTTCTTGACAAGAACGGGGTCGTCAACAATGTCCTGGCGTTTTTCCATCTGCCGGGGCTCCATATCATCAATACGGAGGCGGCTATCATTTTCGGCATGGTCTACAACTTCCTGCCTTTTATGATTCTTCCTATTTATAATGTGCTCATTAAGATCGGGGACGACACGGTGGAGGCGGCCAGGGATCTGGGGGCCGACGGTGTGCAGACGTTTTTCCGGGTGATCTTTCCTCTCAGCATGCCGGGAATCGTGAGCGGCATTACCATGGTCTTTGTGCCGGCGCTGACTACTTTCGTGATCTCGGATCTCCTTGGCGGAGGCATGGTACTTTTAATCGGGAATGTGATTGAGCAGGAGTTCACCTTTACGGCCAACTGGAATCTGGGTTCCGGCCTTTCGCTGGTGCTTATGGTCTTTATCTTGATCAGCATGGTGCTGTTTGCCAAATATGACAGGGATGGAGAGGGGGCGGTGATGTAAATGATGAAATTCCTGAAGCGGTTTTATCTGGCGATTATTTTTATTTTTCTCTATGCCCCCATTGCGGCGCTGATGGTGCTGTCTTTTAACAGCTCCAAATACATGTCCCGCTTTGATGGTTTCAGCCTGAAATGGTACGAGGCCATGTTTTCCAGCGATTTGATTATGTCGGCCCTGAAGACGACTCTTGTCATTGCCCTGATTTCGGCGGTGGTCTCCACGGTGATCGGGACGGCGGCCTGTATCGGCATTAACCGGATGAAGAGGAAGCCCAGAGCCATTGTCATGGGACTCAACAATATTCCCATGGTTAATGCGGAGATCGTCACAGGTATTTCCCTGATGCTCTGTTTCATTGCCTTCGGGGTGAGTCTTGGTTTTGGGACGATTCTGGTGTCCCACATTACTTTTTGCATTCCCTATGTGATTTTGAGTGTGATGCCGAAGATCAAGCAGTTGGAGCCCAGCACCTATGAGGCGGCTCTGGATCTCGGGGCTTCGCCTTTTCGGGCCTTCTGGCAGGTGGTGCTTCCCGATATCCGGCCGGGAGTTTTGTCTGGATTTCTGATGGCGTTTACCATGTCCCTGGATGATTTTATTATTACTCATTTTACCAAGGGGGCGGGGGTCAATACGCTGTCCACCCTGATCTACAGCGAGGTGAGGAAGGGAATCAAGCCCAGCCTTTATGCGCTGTCTACGGTCATGTTCCTGGCGGTGCTGGTTCTTCTTGTCATTGCGAACCTGCCGAAAGGGAAGAAAGAATTTGCAAAGGAGATTTGACGGAGATGAAGATAAGACGGATTGTGGCGTTTCTGTTGGCCGGCTGCCTGGCGCTCGGACTTTCGGGCTGCGGCGGAGAGAAGAAGGAATCCAAGGGCCAGGTAAAGATTTTTAACTGGGGGGAGTACATCGACGAGGAGGTCATCGAACAGTTTGAGGAGGAGACGGGGATCGAGGTGGTCTATGACACCTTTGAGACCAATGAGGCCATGTATCCCATCATTGAGGCGGGCGGGGTGTCCTATGATGCCATTTGTCCCTCGGACTATATGATTGAAAAACTGATCGCCAATGACCTTCTGGCAGAGATCAATTTTGACAACATTCCCAATATGAAGTACATCAGTGAGGAGATCATGGAGGGGTCGAGGGCCTTTGACCCGGAGAATAAGTATTCGGTTCCTTATACCTTCGGTACTTTGGGGATTTTATATAACACGGCTCTCATTGACGACGAGATCGACAGCTGGGAGGATCTGTGGAATGAGGAGTATAAGGGAAATATCCTCATGTACAACAGTCCCAGAGATCTGTTCGTGGCACCGCTGGAGATTCTTGGATATTCCATCAACACCACGGACGAGGCCCAGCTTTCGGAGGCAAAGGAACTGCTCTTAAAACAGAAGCCTCTCATCCAGCGATATGTGATGGACCAGATCAAAGACAGCATGATTTCCGGAAGTGCATCCATCGCCATGTGCTATTCCGGTGAAGTGCTCCAGCTCCAGAGCGGCAATCCGGACTTGAGATACGTGGTGCCGAAGGAGGGGAGCAATTATTTCATCGACTCCTGGGTCATTCCTGCCAATGCAGAGAACAAGGAGAATGCGGAGGCATGGATCAATTTCCTGAACCGGCCGGAGATTGCCCTCAAGAATTTTGAATATATCACCTATTCCACCCCCAACACCGGGGCCCAGGAGCTGCTGGATGAGGAGCTCCTTGACAACCCGGCGCTGTTTCCCGGCGAGGATATCTTAAGCCAGTGCGAGGTGTTCCATTCTCTGGGCGCCGATGGGGATGCACTGTTCAATGACCTCTGGCTTCAGCTTAGGGATGCCGGGTAAATACTTAAGGGAAACCCGCAGGAAACTCGAAAGGAAACCCTGATGGAAACCTTAATTCTTTATGAATTCGCTGGAAATTGCGGATAAACCTTTACCTGGAAGAAAAAAAATGATAAAGTACAGGTTAGCGTATGGAATGCTTATAGAAAGGGATGGTAGTTTGAAGTTTGACTTTCATTGCCACACGAGGAACGGCTCTCTGGATGCCAGGGTGGACGTTCTGGAGTATGCGAGGCTCCTGAAGGAGAAGGGTTTTGCGGGAATGATGGTTACGGACCACAACAGCTACAGAGGATACAGGGATTGGCTCACCATAAAGGAAGAGACCGGCGGTCTGTCGGATTTCGTGGTACTCCGGGGAATTGAGTATGATACCTTGGATGCGGGCCATATTCTGGTGGTGATGCCGGACGAAGTGGATTTACAGATTTTAGAGATTAGAGGGCTTTCCGTCAGACGGCTGACGGGGATTGTCCATCAGTACGGGGGAATTTTGGGGCCGGCCCACCCCTACGGAGCCAAATTTTTAAGCGCCATGTGTTCGAAGCGGCTGGAGAGGGAACCGGAGCTGATCCATGAATTTGATTTCGTGGAGGCGTTCAATACCTGTGAGCTTCCGGAGTCCAACCGAAAGGCGGCCCATCTTGCGGCCAGGTATGGGAAGGCCTGCTTCGGCGGTTCGGATTCCCACAAGGCGGACTATATCGGGATGGCTTATACGGAGATTCATGAGCCGGTTGCCTGCGCCGACGACCTGATCCGTCTGGTGTGGGAGGGACGGATCGACGGCTGTGGAGGAACAGAGCGTGAGCCCAAGGAGCGGACGCCCCTCTGGGCGGCTACGATCGGAGCCGGATGGAAGATTTATAACCGGGGCCTTGCGGCGGCCAGGCACCACGCCAGGAAGCTGGGTTTAAGGCAGGCCGGTTTTTACGGTTAGAACTTGATGGAGGGAGTATATGCAGGGAATCAGGAGATGGATGTCGGATCATGGGGAAGTGGTGGGCATTCTTGTGTTTGTGTTGATGGTTACAGTTATAGGCGGCGCGTCCTATGGAATCAGCTATGCGGCCGGAGGAGGTTCAGGAAAAAAGAATCCTGCCCCTTCGTCGGCGGAGACTCTGGCGGCGGGGAATCCGACGGAATCTTCTTCCGCCGCGGAGACGGAGGAAAGCCCCTCCGCCGGAGGAAACGGGCCTTCTATACAGCCGCTGGAATCGGGGGCCGGGGAGAGCGAGCCGGTCTCTACTTCTGCGGCGGAGGGCGGCGGGACTGTAGGCAGCATGGAGCCGGCCCCTTCGGAGGGCGGCGCCGGCGGACCCCAGAGCGATACCTTCACGGAGCACGGTGTTCATTTCCAGGCTGTGGACGAGCAGGTAACGGCCAAGATCGAAACTAATCTCAGGCGGGTTCCCAGCACGGAAAAGGATGAGGACGTGGTTGCGAAGATCTATAACGGCGACTGGATTAAGCGGACCGGGATCGGCCACAATGGCTGGTCCAGGGTGGAGTATGAAGGCCAGGTGCTTTACGCGGTCACCAGTTATCTTTCCGTGGACGGTTCTTCCTCCTCCGCCCCCACCTACCAGGAGGCCTCGGACAGCGTGACGGCTAAGGAAGAGGTCTATCTCCGGTCTGTGCCGGATTCTTCCAGCGACGAGAACGTGGTCGCAACCCTGAGCCACGGAGAGTTTGTGAGCCGGACCGGAATTGGAAGCAACGGTTGGTCCCGGCTGGATTATAACGGAACAGAGGTCTATGCGGTGACAAGCCTTTTGACCACGGAGTAGGACAAATTGGAACTATGCCCCAGAGCGATAAAAATCTTGTAACAATCATGTGATTTGTAGTATAATGTTTTAAAAGCCGGATGATATCGTGAAAGTGATTTTTGCCGTATAATCAGAGAAGGGGTGAAGGCGATGACGAAGGAAGAAATGCAGAGGTTTTTAAACAGAGAGGCTGAAAAAGGCAGTACGGAGCAGGAAGCCTTAAAGGCATTGGCTGAAATTTTGGGGCTCAAGTTTCCCAAAATAGAAAGAGAAAAAGCGGAGTAAATGAGTCAACATCGGTGACCAGCTTTTGATCACGAAGTAGTGCAAACAGAAAAGGGAATAGACGGGAAGGCCCTGCCAGGCTGTGCTGGCAGGGCTTTATTTTTATAGTGCGTCGACAAGGCAAAAACTTTTGTGGCGAATTTTCTGAAAATAAGATATCATATTAATACTGTATAACTCCTTATGTATAAATAACTTCTCGGAATCTCAATGAATGAGATTCCAACCGAAGATTGACAACTGAATATGGTGCAGGAAAAGAAATTAGAGAAAAAAGGACATAAACATTGGACATAGCGGATACTATGCCTTGAAAAATCTTATGGAATCGCTTAAGATATCATTATTAGGCGGCT
>CAJUQY010000065.1 GCA_910588815.1 uncultured Lachnospiraceae bacterium
ATGAGCGTTCGCCTCACACGCGAGAGGTCATGGGTTCGAGCCCCATTGCTTCCAGTAATCGGACTGTACTCGAACATCAATGTCAGAGTGCGGTCCTTTTTCTCTTATATTGTAAAAAATTAAAGCTCGATCGTTCCCCGATCATCTCCCCGGTGAGCCGGGGCTTTTTAATTTCTGCCCGGGCGAGTTCTACCTCTGGGCCGTCCCGCTCCTCCTCCAGGGCCTGCAGCTTCGACACCAGAGCCCATGAGTCTTTAGGGCTGAGGCCGACATAATCGGGAGAATTTATAATCAATCCGGTATCAGGAAGATATTTTTCATATTCGTAAGGATGTCGCTTCCTGGATTCTTTTTGTATGGTGTCTTCTGAAGAATCTACACGTTTTACGGAATTATCTTTATCACCAAGCGCTGCGCCTGCTATTCCGATCACGATGACTCCAATGATGATCCATTTGAAAATACCGCTTTGTTTTTTTGGCAATTCGGACATCTTTTTGCTCCTGCAGGAATTTTCGACTTGCAATGCTTGCACATTTTTGTTGCTTTTTCTTTACTCATAACTTATTCTCCTATCATTGGTTACCATATATATCGTATCAATAGCAGATGGACAAGAAAATAGGCAAGCTGTAAAAGTGGTAAAAGCACTTACACAACTTGCCCTTGAAATTCTGTCTGTAAAATCAATATGAAAAATATTATAAACATTGATGTGTCATCACATTAAGTTCAATTTCAGCCATGTCAAGCCATCTCCCATGCTTGGGCACATAATGGATTTCCAAACGCTTTATTATCCTTCCTGAAGGCCGGTGAGCCCTTGGGGGATCCGGATTTATCCGATCAGGTATCCCGGCTGGCATCTCCCGGAACCGAGTCCGATTATGATTCTCTCCCGGTCCTTAAGACCCCCGGCTATGAAGATCGGCCCCTGTACCTTGTTCAACGTCTCCCTTTTGGAATGGGCCAACGGGCATTTCGGCCGGACGGCGCGGATCAGCGGGGAACTGCTCCTGATGACCGAAGAAGAACTTCCGGAACTTCCCAGAGATATGGCGGAACGAAACAGCAGCGAATTTCTGACGATTACCGTCAACGAGGCGGCTTTTGAGAAGGCGGATGAACGGCAGGCTTTTCAGGCGGGCTTTTCACCGCAAAAACCGGCAGGGCTGGCAGATATGTGCCAAACCTTGCCGGTTTTCCTTCAATCCTCCGCGTAATCCACAAAATCCAGCGGATCGATGGGCGCTCCGTCCTTTGTCATCTGGAGATACAGGTTGACGCCCTCCACCACATAATATTTAGTGGGCGAAGCCAGAGTTCCGACCTGGGCTCCTGCTTCCAGGTAATCGCCGGGATTTATCTGGGGCTCATCAAGCTGTCCATAGGTGAGCTCATAGCCGTTCCCCAAATCTAAGGTTACATAGTTTCCGATCTCCGCATCGGTGCCCACCACCTTTACAATGGCGTCCGCAGCGGCATTTACCGGCATTCCAACCTCGCCCTGGATTAACACCGCCGGATTGCATTTATACAGATCCAGCGTGGGGAAATAGACGGTCTTATCCATGGAATATTCCATGATGACATTGCCCTCAGCCGGCCAGCGAAGGCCGTTTTCCACCTGAAAGTTGACCGTCTGTACCTGTGACACGGCAGCCGGGGCCTCGGAAGGAGCTTCTTCCTCCTCCAAAGGCTCTGTCTCCCGTCTGGCTTCCATAGTGGGAGCTTCCGTCACAGGCTCCCTCGCCTCTGTCGGTGCAGGTTTCGTCTCTCTTGCTTCTTTCACTGTCTCTTTTGTCTCTTCGGCTTTCGTCGTTTCTTCCTTTGTACCTGTCGTTTCTTCGTCATTCCATAAGAGTTGTTCGGAAGAGCCCTCAGACTCTGCGCGTCTTTGGTTCTCTTCATCCTTCCTGCCCGCTCCCTGCCATACCAGCACTCCGGCGACGGCACTCACGGTAACAAGACACCCCAGCAGCATGACCAGCAATCCTTGTTTCTTTTTCACGATAATCACCTCGGTATTATTCTTGCCCGATTACCGCGTCCTATTCAAAAATTAACTGGGCATTTCTGGTCATGCAGGAAATTTCTCCGGCGTTTCCGATTCACCGAGGGTTTCGACCGTAATGTTCTGAAAATAATAATTTAAAATCGCTGCGGCATCCTTTCCCTCCTGGGCCAGCTTGTTCGCCCCCCACTGGCTCACGCCGTAGCCATGGCCGGAACCCTTCACGACAAATTTAAGGCCGCTTTCTGTCTGTGAAACAGAAAAAGCTGCCGAGGGAAGAGACAAAGCCGCCGCCAATTCCTCCCCTGTGTATGCCTCCGCTCCCGCCATGACCTGGGTCACATATCCGGCGCCGTCTCTGGATACGATCTGCAGGCCAAGGGCTTCTCCCGCTCCCAGGCTCTGTCCGCGGATGCTGCCGATACCGGAGACAAGCTCCGATTCCGAATACTCTCGGATAGTCACATAATTTTCTATGTCCACATCCCGTCCGCCGTCCACACTCTTTAGATAGGGAAACGCCCCGCCTCCGTCCCTGCTCATCCCCGCACTGGCTCGGTGGAACATGGCGTCCACAAGGCTCCCCTCATAGAGGATTACCTGCCCTGCCGTCTCTGAGGCCGCCGCCTCAAACTTTTCCTCATATGCAGCGGAGTCTGCTCCCCACTCCTTTTCCCGGCCCGCCAGGTCCAGATAAGTACAATGCAGCTCTGCTTCCGAAATCTGATTTGCCTCTCCCACCATCTTGTAAAGATACGTCCTGGCCAAAATCAGCTGAACCTTCACCGCCTCCTTTTCATAATTTCCCGGGAGCTGGGAAGCCGCTACGCCCACGGCGTATTCCTCCAGGTCGATCTCTTCTCTGCCGTAAGCGCTCTCCCGCAGGATCGTCTTTCCGCTCTTTCGGATTTCCCCCCGCTCCTCCAGGGTGCTTCCGCTCACAAAGAGAGTAAATATATACGGAAACAAAAAGAGAAGGATTGTCCCAAAAAGAATCATGGAATAACTTTTTTTCATAAAAAAACTCCTTTGGCCTGTCTTAAGACAGTTTACGCCAGAGAAGTCCTTTCTATGATTGATTTTTCTTTTGCATGTTATTCCCGTCCGATGCCGATGGCCATGCTCAGAAGAAAGACCTCGCCGGTACCGGCCGCAAGAAGCGCTTTCGTGCAGGCCTCCGCCGTAGCGCCCGTAGTGTAGATGTCGTCCACCAGAAGCACACGGCCGAATCCCCCGCAGTCCGCCGCCGCAAAGGCCCGCTCCTCGTTTTTCTGGCGTGCCTCATATCCCAGCTTTTTCTGAGCCTCGGTGTATTCCACCCGGAGAAGAAGCTTCTCCATGGGAATGGAAAGTCTTCGGGAAAGTCCCTTTGCCAAAAGCTCCGCCTGATTATATCCCCGCTCCCGCCGTCTCTTTTTGTGAATCGGAACCGGCACCAGGGCATCCGCTTTCAGTCTCAAAATTTTTCTTCCGTGCCTCCTCGCCATCTCCTCCGCCAAGAAATCCGCATATTCTCTCCGGTTCTTGTACTTGAGGCCCGCCATCAGCTTTCTCGCCCCGTCATTGTAATTGAGCAGGGCAATGCCGCCGGTGAAGCTCCGTGCGCGGCGCATGCAGTCCGGGCAGTACTCCTCCGCGCCAAAGCTGTCATCCCCCCTCCCTTTTACTTCCTTCCCGCACTTCATACAAACCGGCTGGCCCACAAAGGACAAGGCCCCCTTACAGTCCGGGCAGACGCCCCTCTCCCCGAAAGCCAGCACTTCATTGCATACCGGACAACGCCTGGGATAAATCAAATCTAGCAGCAATGATACTCCTTTCTCTCAGTCTACAATTCCATCAGGCGCTTGTCCAGACTGGAATAGCGCCTCTGCTCTGTCTCATTCCCCGCCATTTCCTGAAAAGTCTCCGGCAGCCCCACAATACAAACGCAGGATTTCGCCCTGGTCACCGCCGTATAGAGAAGATTTTTTGTCATCAGCATCCGCGGCCCGGAGAGCAGGGGAATCACCACAGCCCCATACTCGCTCCCCTGGGATTTGTGGATGGTAATGGCGTAGGCAAGCTCCAGCTCATGAAGGCCCTCAAAATCGTAGGTGACCATCCTCCCCTCGTCAAATTCCACCTTCATCTCCTCCGCAAAGGCGTTGATCTCCTTCACGATGCCGATATCGCCGTTAAAAACTCCTGTTCCGCAGTCCAGGATTGTTCCATGTTTTCCCGGAATCTCCCATTCCATCTGATAATTGTTTTTGATCTGCATGACTTTGTCGCCCTCGCGAAAAATCCCCCGGCTCCCTTCCCTCTCCGCCTTCTTTATATCCGGCGGATTCAAATACTCCTGGAGGATTCGGTTGAGGCGCTCCACCCCAAGGGCGCCTTTCCGCATGGGTGCAATCACCTGAATCTCGGACATGGGGACTCCCAGATAATCCGGCAGCTTATCCCGGATCAACGAGATGGTTGCGTTGATGGCCGCGTTGGCGTCCGGCCGTTTTATAAAAAGGAAATCCTTGCTTCTGGCACAGATGTCAACCGGCTCTCCCCGGTTAATCTTATGGGCATTGATGATAATGTCACTGGCCTCTGCCTGCCTGAAAATCCTGGTCAGCCAGACCACGTGGAACCGGCCTGACCGGATAATATCTTTTAACACATTTCCGGGGCCGACGCTGGGAAGCTGATCCCGGTCTCCCACCAGAATCAGCCTGGTGCCGGCCGCCACAGCCTCCAGGAGAGAATCCATCAGCTGAATGTCCACCATGGACATCTCGTCGATAATGATCACGTCCGCCTCCAGCGGATTGTTCCTGTTCCTGGAAAACCGCACCCGCTCCCGCTCTTCCTCCTGCATGCCCGAAAGCTCCAGCAGCCGATGGATCGTTCTGGCCTCATGGTCGGCCGCTTCGGCCATGCGTTTCGCCGCGCGGCCCGTGGGGGCTGCCAGTTCTACCTTTAGCCCCTCCGCCTCAAAATATCGGATAATTGCCCGGATGGTAGTGGTCTTTCCTGTCCCCGGTCCGCCGGTGATCACCAGGACGCCCCGGCCTGCCGCCTCCAAAACTGCCTCCCTCTGTCTTTCATCCAGGCTCCGCCCCTCTTCCGCCTCGATCCGGGAAAGCCTGGAAAGGGCCGCCTCTTTTGAGGTCTCCCAGGTGAAATCCAGCTCTAAAAGCCGTTTCGCGGCCGTCATCTCCATATAATAATACTTTGCAGCATAGACGATCGGGCCGCCCTCCTTCTTCACAACCAGCCGCTTATCCATGACCAGGTCCATCACATATTCTTCCACGGAAGGAATCTCCACCCCTAAAAGGCGTTCCGTCTCCCTGTGCAGCTCCTCCAGAGGCAAATAGGTGTGTCCCCCGGCCATGGCCTGAAAGAGGGTATACAGAATCCCGCTCTTCATCCGATAATCTGAATCCGCCCGGATCCCCACCTTGCCGGCAATCTCGTCGGCAATCTTAAAGCCTACCCCGGCAATGTCATCCGCCAGGCGGTAGGGATTCTCCTCCACAACCTTATAGAGCTCCGTCCCATATTGTTTAAATATCTTCGCCGACAGATTGAGGGAAATCCCGTATTTTTGCAGAAACAGCATAGCCTGGCGCATATCCCGTTTTTCCGCCACCTGGCTGCCAAGCTCCATGGCCTTCCGTTCACTGATGCCCTTCACCTGGACCAGACGTTCCGGCTCCTCCTCCAAGACCCGAAAGGTACCGTCCCCGAATTTTTTCACGATCCTGGCCGCCAGCGCCGGCCCGATCCCCTTGATGGCCCCGGAGCCTAAATACCGTTCCATGGACATGGCATCCTCCGGCTCCTGCACCTGGTAAGACTCCACCACCAGTTGTTCTCCATAAAGAGGATGGAGCTTTTTCGCGCCTTCCGCCGTTATGTACTCCCCTTCCTCCACCATGGAAAGGGAGCCCACCACCGTCGTCTCTTCTCCGCCGCCAAAAAGCTCCACCACCGCATAGCCGGTTTCCTCATTCCGATATACAATTTTATTTACATAGCCCGAAATGGTCTCCATTCGGTTTCCTTTCGATCAGTCGTCTCTCTGTCCGTGCATAAATTCAATGAATTTTCCCGTGCCGATCGCCACCGCGGTCAGCGGTTCCTCTGCGATCACCGTATTAATGCCCGTCTTTTCTTCCACCAGTGCATCCAGGCCGCTGAGCAGGCTTCCGCCGCCGGTCATCACGATCCCTCTGTCATAGACATCTGCCGCCAGTTCCGGAGGCGTCCGCTCCAGCACGTTGTGTACCGCGTCCACAATCTGCATGGCCGGCTCTCTGAGCGCCTCCAGCGTCTCGTCGGAGGTGATGGTGATAGTCTTGGGCAGTCCGGTCACCAGGTTTCTCCCCCGGACATCCATAGCCACCAGTTCCGGACGCTTAAAGGCACAGCCGATTTGAATCTTGATCTCCTCCGCCGTCCGCTCACCAATCAATAAATTGTGCTTCTTCCTCATGAAACGGACAATGGCCTCATCGAAATCGTCGCCGGCCACCTTGACAGAGGTGCTCACCACGGTTCCCCCCAGGGAAATCACCGCAATATCTGCCGTGCCTCCGCCGATGTCCACAATCATATTTCCACAGGCTTTGGAAATATCAATACCGGAACCGATAGCCGCCGCCACGGGTTCCTCTATAATCGACACCTCTCTGGCGCCCGCCTGATAGGTGGCATCCTCCACCGCTTTCTTCTCCACCTCCGTGGCGCCGCTGGGAATGCAGACACTGATCCTAGGCTTCCGGAGGGTTTTCTTTCCCAGCGCCTTGCGGATAAAATATTTGAGCATCTTCTCCGTCACCGTGTAATCCGAAATCACACCCTGGCGCAAAGGACGGACAGCCACGATATTCCCCGGTGTCCTTCCGATCATCAGACGGGCCTCCTCACCGATAGCCTTGATCTGATTGCTGTCCCGGTCAAAGGCCACCACCGAGGGCTCTTTCAATACAACACCTTTTCCTTTTATATAAACCAGTATGCTGGCGGTTCCCAAATCAATTCCGATATCTGTAGATAGTAACATGTTCCTTCCTCCTATGCTGTTCGCTGCCCGATTCCAATCCTTTATATTATAAACAATTTTTCGGGTTTTTCAATTCCATTTTCAAAAGTCCTGTGAAATTTTCTTTTTCTATAAAATTTCTTTTATGTTCTTCATCTTTTTTTCATAGTCTGAACATATTTTGGTCACATTTTACCCGTATACTATAGGCATACCAATTGAGGTTGGTATAAACAAGCTTTTTCATACTCACGCCCGGCGGCGAAAGCCGCCGGGTCCCCCCCTTTTAACCTACACCCAATGTCTGCGGGTGTTTTTTCATGTCAGGAATTACTCTTCTACTTGATTTTTCTGCTTTTCTTCTCCCTTCTGCGGTTCTCATACCATTTTGACTGTTCCTCCCGCAGCCTTAAAAATTCCTCCTTGAATTTTCCTGAGGTGGCCGTCGGATTCCGGCGGAGCATCTTAAACTTCAAATAAGCCATACGTTTTGTCTGCGATTCATTTTCCCTCTTCAGAGATTTCAGCCGCTCTCCCAGTCCGGACAACTCGCGGATCTCCTCCTTTTCCTGATCGCCAGTGTGTTTCGCCAACACATTGAGGCGGTCATTGGCCGCATCCACCAGGGTATTCAGGCGGTCTCCCGCCATATCTGTCAAGGCTCCCAGGCGATTCCCCGCTACCTCAGCCAGGGCATTCAGCCGATCCGCAACCGAAGTTTTCCCAACTTCCGAAAAACGCTCTCCAAGGGATTCCGACAAATGCTCCCGCAAGTTCAGAAGCTTATCGGAAAACTGCTCCGATACCGCCTCGAACTCTTTCTTAAGCCGCACCTTGGCATCCAGCATGTCCCGAATTCCCAATGCAACTTTCACGGACACAGCCGTGTCGCACAAAAAGACCACAGATACTGTAATGACGATCACCAGAACCGTGACCCAGGAAAGCCCCAGCACAAACTCTTCCACCGGCTTATGGATATACCGGTTCAAAAGCACGGTAAACAATCCCCAGCAGAGAGAAGAGGACAGACAAATAACGCCCTTATAATGGAATCTCTGATTGCTGTAGTCCCAGTACTTCACTTTAAAGACGGCCTCCATGGCCAGGCCCACAAAAAGCTCCAGCAGGGTGGCTCCCACCATCCCCGCAAAAAACATCCAGACCACATGCCCCCTGATCTGCATCGTCACAAGCAGCATCACCACCGCTCCGGAACCATAAATCGGCAGCATCGGCGAATGAAGAAACCCTCTGTTTACAAAACGATGTTTTCTGATTGACACATAGGTAGTCTCGAAGCACCAGCCGAAAAAACAATAAATATAAAAAAACAGCAGCCACTGCTGAATGGAATAATGCATCTTCCTACCTCCTCGTATATCCAGTCTAGTGCAAGTGTTCCTGTCTGTCAACCCCGGACTTTCCGAAATGGGGAGCCTTGCTTCTGTCAGAAGGAAGGCTCCGTCCACTGCCTCTTTTGGACCGGCTGCGTCCCATAATGCACAGACGGACCGGAAGAATACCGGCAGCCCGCAGCGGCAAGAAGTGAATGTGCTCATTATACACTCATTTTCTTAAAATCCAGAACTTCCGACAAAATTCGACTATAGAATACTTTCTCTTTTCTGACAATCACACTCTTGACAAACAGACTCCTGATGACAAAAAAGACTCTTTCTCAAAAGAAAGAGCCTTCCTTCTGAACTCTCCGCCGTCTTCGTCTAGCCTTCCTCCTGCTTCGGAAGCCTGGCATCCACAAACCGTTTCTTTACCAGCAGAAACCCCTCAATACTTTTCATGATATGGTATAAAATCGCCCGGCCTTCCAATTCCTCTTTGTCTGTGGGCAGCGGCTCCTTTCCCATATCCTCTATCATTTCATTCAGCCGTTCCAGCTGCGGCTCCGGCACATTGAGCTCTGTCACATGCTCTGCCAAATAAAGCATATATTCCGCCAGAGGCATCGCCTGCTCCGGCACAACGCGCAGCCACCACATGCCGGAATGCAGACTATAGAGCGTTTTGCACTGATCCATGCGCATTTCAAAATAATCAATGTAATACTCCGGGTCGGAGCGGAAGGAATTTTCCTGATATTCGTAAGCCTCCCTTGTGTATTCCCGAATCAAACTCTCCAGCTTAGCCACATGTCCCCACACATCCACCTCCATGGTCTTATTGGAAAGATAGGCCGCCACCTCCCCGAAAATGAACTGCATCTGTTCCTCGGTATAAGTCATCTTCTCCCTGAGATGCTCCTCCTGGCTGCGGTTGTGATGAAACAGATTCAACAAAAAAGCGATTGTACTTCCGATTAACACCAGCAAAAACTCATTCAAAAAAGATGCGGGACTAAAATCCAGTGTCGTCAGAAAATGTGTTCCAATCACTGCATTGACCGACAATGTCGCCATCCATCCGGATACCTGGCACATAAGGACTGTCAAAAAAATAAAAACTCCGAATGCAAGCCATTCACTCCGGAACGGAATAAATGTCATCCAGGAAAACAGGACGACAACCGCAAAGGTCACAAACCGGGCCAGTGCCAGCTTGATGGTCCCTCTCTTCGTTGTCACCAGTGTAAGCAATGTCACAATCCCGGCCGAAGCCGAAAACTGCAGTTCAAGAAGCTCTGCCAGATAAATAGCAATACTGCTTCCCACTGCAATTTTGGCGGCAAGCATTAACATTTTAATCATCTGCCGCTTTTCCGGCAGCAGCTTGTTCTTCAACCGTCCTCCCATACCCTTATCTCCCCCCGTACCCTGTCTGCGTTCATCCTCTGCTCCTGTACATCTCTTTCTCGTCACAAATTTCTTCTTTTCGCCTTTCTTTCGGCTTCTTCCATACCGAATCATCCCCTCGTTTTTTATTATATCATCCCTATGACTATAAAGTAAATATGTGATCGCCTTTTGGCGGAAGCTGATGCAGATATTTTTCCTTCGTAGCCATCCCGCCTCTGATGTGCCTCTCCGATTTATTGACATCCAGCACAAGACGGGCCTTCGACGCCAATGCCGGGTTGATCCGCATCAAACGATCGGTAACATCTTTATGTATGGTTGTCACTAATCAGAACGGTCCCGTCCAGCCCCAGCTCCCCAAAGAGGCGCAGATGGATGTCCACGTTGCCGTCCTTGTCCACCTCGATCTTCTGGACAATCTCCCTAAGCTGCTCGTTGGTCATGTCTCTGACAGAAGTAATGTTCTCAATCCGTTTGAAGCTCCTCTGCAAAATCCCGTCAAGCTGGCTCTCCCTGTCCAGATTGTACTGGGCCAGCTTCCTCTCATTCTCCAGCCGTTCGATCTCCTCGCGCATCCCCCCAATCCTGGCATTTAACTCCTGGCGGCTGATCAGGTCATCCGTATACATGTCCATATATTTCTGCCTCTTTTTCTGGATCTTTGCAAGCTTCGCATCCAGCTCCTTCGCATAAGTCTCATTCTCATTCCTGGCCTTATAGACTCTGGAAAATTCTTTCCCCACATACCCGATGATCTTCTTCTTGGATTCCAGAAGAGCGGCGAAGTAATCCTCCAAAGCCTGGATCAGCTCCTCCTCCTCAAGGGAAACCCGATTGGGACAGCTGTCCGCCCCATTCCCGTTGCGGCCGGAGCATGTCCACCGGACATAGGTATTCTTGTAGGTACGGACCACCCGGCGGAAGGACCACCCGCACTCTTTACATTTGATGATGGTGCTGAATAAATATTTGTTGCTCTGCCTTTCTTTCTTCATATGAAATGCCTCATGGCGACTGGCTAATATCTGCTGCGCTTTCTCGAACTGCTCCGGCTCAATCATCCTAAGATCCCTTCTCTCTGTGATCATCCACTCTGATCTGTCTTTCTTGGCCCGAACCCCCGTGAGGAAATCTGTCACCTCCTGCTTGCCGTTGATGACCTTCCCCGTGTAAAGCTCGTTGGTCAGAATCCGGCAGACGGCATTCTGACTGAAATTGCAGTCCCGTTTTGTCCGGATCCCCTGTTCATTCAGCATACCCGCGATCTTCGCCGCCCCATAGCCATCCTTCGTATACCAGTCAAAAATCCGATGAACCACGGCCGCCTCCTCTTCATTGATCTCCATGTCGAAATATTCACCGGCCGTCTTGTCATAGCCATAAACCAGATTGGGGACCCGTCCCTTCTCCGCATTCATCTTCTTTCCGAATTTTACACGCTTGGAGGTGTTGGCACTCTCCTCCTGGGCCAGCGCCCCAAAGATGGTGAGGACAAATTCCGACTGCCCAAGCACCGTCATGTTGGCCGTCAGAAAGGTGGTCTCAATACCAAGAGCCTTCAGCTTGCGGATACTCTGCAGAAGATCCACCGTATTGCGGGCAAACCGGGAAATATCCTTCACCACCACCATGTCAAACAGTCCCTGTTCTGCGTCCTTAAGGAGCTGTTTAAACTCTTTCCGGTTTTTGATCTTCGTCCCGGAAATCCCTTCATCCGCATATAACCGAACCAGATTGTGGCCGTTTTTCTCCGTATACTCTGTAAAGAACCTCTTCTGTGCCTCCAGGCTGTTGAGCTGGTCTGATTTGTCTGTGGAAACACGGCAGTAAGCGGCAATGTTCATGTCCGCACCATTCCTTTATTTTTATTTCGTTCTGTTACTACTTTAATCTTAACATTAAATCACTCATCTATCAACAAAAACGTCCCGATAAATCATTTACCGGGACACCACCACTCCATTACAAATATTCTGAACATTTTGGTCAAGATTACTATAAATTGACACCAACAATTCCAACATCAACGCAAAAATATGATTCCACTCATATGTATCATTATTTTTAACCTGTCCATATCTAAAATGAGCTATATTACATCTTAAATCATATATCCAATTATTTACTTTCTCTAATTTATTTTCGTCCCCCTCTTCACCTAACAAGTATAAATATATTTTTTCTATTATAGGCATCCTCGCATAACTCTTTAACACGGCCAAAGAATTTTCTCTCTCTGAGCTTCTCCTTGTCTCATCAATATGTAATCTTAATGCATCAGAAATATTCATGTTATACTTGCTTTTAAATTCGCTGGCTCTGCAAGGAATAAATAAATATCTCAAACTTCGCACTTGAATAAGTGCCTATGCCCCTTGAAAATTCAATAAAAAC
>CAJUQY010000066.1 GCA_910588815.1 uncultured Lachnospiraceae bacterium
GGAGGATGTGAAGGCCAAATTCCCGGCCATGTACAATGCCTTCTGCTACGGGGCACCGCCCCACGCAGGGATTGCCCCCGGCGTGGACCGGATGGTCATGCTCCTTGCCGGGGAGGACAGTATCCGGGAAGTGATTCCCTTTCCCATGAACAAGAACGCTCAGGATGTCATGATGGGAGCGCCCTCCGAGGTGAGTGGAAAGCAGCTGGAGGATGTGCATATCAGGCTGGATATCCGGGAGAAAGAGTCATAAAGAGAGGCAGATAGACAAGTATAGTAAACGACAAAATAATTTGTCGTTTACTATAAGCCCTCTGGGAGATGCGCACGATTTTTGCAAGGTGAATTCTGCGCTTCGGCGCAGCAAAAATCGGCGCAGCGAACGCCAAAAACAACATTTTTTTGTCGTCCGCTATAACTATAAATCATTGCGAAAACAGGAGGAAGAACCATGTATGCATTTGATGAAGTGACCGCCTATGATCCGGAGGTTGCAAAGGCCGTCGAGGACGAGCTGGGGAGACAGAGAAGCCACCTGGAACTGATCGCTTCCGAAAACCTGGTGAGCAAGGCTGTCATGTCGGCTATGGGAAGCGTGCTGACCAATAAATACGCGGAGGGATATCCCGGAAAGCGCTATTACGGCGGCTGTGAGTACGTGGATGTGGTGGAAGACCTGGCCAGGGAGCGGGCGAAGAAGCTGTTTGGCTGTGATTATGCCAATGTACAGCCCCATTCCGGCGCACAGGCCAATATGGCAGTGTTTTTTGCCATGTTAAAGCCCGGCGATACGGTGATGGGCATGAATCTGGCCCACGGCGGCCATCTGACCCATGGAAGCCCTGTGAATATGTCCGGCGCTTACTTTAAGATTGTGCCCTACGGCGTGACTGACGAGGGAGTCATTGACTATGAAGAGGTCCGCCGGCTGGCCCATGAGTGCAAGCCGAAGTTAATTGTGGCCGGAGCCAGCGCTTACGCGAGGGAGATTAATTTCAAGCTGTTCAGGGAGATCGCCGACGAGGTGGGCGCTTACCTGATGGTGGATATGGCCCATATTGCCGGCCTGGTGGCGGCGGGACTCCACATGAGCCCCATTCCCTACGCCCATGTGACCACCACGACCACCCACAAGACCCTGAGGGGTCCCAGAGGCGGTATGATCCTCTGCAGCAATGAGGTGGAAGAGAAATTCAATTTCAACAAGGCCGTGTTCCCCGGGATCCAAGGCGGCCCCCTCATGCATGTGATCGCGGCCAAGGCCGTCTGTTTCAAGGAAGCTCTGGAGCCCGGCTTTAAGGAATATATGGCGAATACCAAAAAGAATGCGGCCAGACTGGCGGCGGAGCTGCTCTCCAGGGGTTTTGACATCGTCTCCGGCGGTACGGACAACCATCTGATGCTGGTGGATCTGCGCCCGGTGGGCGTGACCGGAAAGGCGGCGGAGAAGCTTCTCGACGCGGCCAACATCACCTGCAACAAGAACGCGATCCCCAATGATCCGGAGAAGCCCTTCGTCACCAGCGGGATCCGCCTGGGCGCCCAGGCAGTCACCAGCAGGGGACTTGTGGAAGAGGATATGGCGGCCATTGCGGAGGCCGTCCGCCTGGTGATCACCCAGGATGCGGCGAACACGGAGAAGGCGAAGGCCATGGTGAAGGAGTTGACTGACCGGTATCCGCTGTATGAGTAAATACGGAACAAACTAGTCCGTTTATAAGCATGGAACCGAGGGAAGCCGCCCGGAATTTCCGTCCCACAGACACGTCTGTCAGGATGGTAATTCCGGGCGGCTTCCTGCAATGTTCCTTACTGATATATGGCCATAAAATCAAAGCAGCCCAAGTCGTCCGAAATCGGTTACCGGAGCGCGGCAGCTCCCGTTTTCGCAGAGATAATAGACCGGCCCGTCAGAGACGGGATAGGAGTCGGTGAAAGGGGCAATTTCCGCCAGGCGGTTTGCGTTTTCGGCGGACTTAAAGAGAACGGACAGATCCCGGGCCGGGTGGTTCCTCAGGTAGACGGTGAGCTCTTCCGGGACACTCGTTCCGGTGCATACAAGTTCCCTGTGGGGATACAGGGATTTTGCCATGGCCGACAGAGCAAAGCAGTGGGCGGCCGGATAGGCTCTGGCCTCTCCGGCCAGAAAACGATTCTGCCTGTCAGCCGCATCCTGGAAGACCGTTTCCCCCGTCAGGAAGAACAGCTCCGTGAGAACCATGGCAGCCACCGCATTTCCGGAGGGGATGGCTCCGTCGCAGGTCTCCTTTGGACGAAGGATCAGCTCCTCCGCGTCGCAGGCTGTCATAAAGAATCCGCCGTTTTCCCGATCTTCAAAAAGCTTCATCATCTGACGGGCATACAGGAGCGCTTCTTCCAGATAAGAGACATCGAAGGTGGAACGGTAAAGCGCTGTCAGGGCCAGCGCATATGCGGCGTAATCGTCCAGCTGTCCGGGATATGCGGCTTCTTTGTCACAGTAACGCAGGTGCAGGCGGCCGCCGGGCTTCGTCATGGTTCTCTGCAGAAATGCCTGCGCTTTTTTTGCGGCATCCAGATAGCCGCGGTTTTTTAGGGCCTCTCCAGCCTGCGCAAGCGCAAAGATGGCCCAGCCGTTCCAGGACAGGAGGATTTTGTTGTCAAGGGGGAGGGACATCCTTTCTTTTCGGTACCTGCGCAGGGCTTTCAGGCGGGGATCGTCATTGTTCCATCCACTGTCTTTCAGGCCGATCCGGTTCGGCACGCTTTTCCCTTCAAAGTTTCCGGCTTCCGTGATGCCGTACAGACTGCAGAACTCCCCGCCGTCCTTTTCCCCGAGGAGACGGATCACTTCTTTTTTTGTAAAGAGATAATAACTGCCTTCTGTTCCCTCGCTGTCCGCATCCTGCCCGCAGAAAAAGCCGCCCTCCAAAGCCCCAAGCTCCCTTAAGAGATAATTGGCAGTCCTTTCGGCAATATCACCATAGAAAGGTTTTTTGGTAAGCCGGAAGGCTTCCGTGTAGGCGGCAAGCAGGAGGGCATTGTCGTACAGCATTTTTTCAAAATGGGGAATCAGCCATCTTTCATCCGTGGAGTAGCGGGAGAAACCGCCTCCGACCTGGTCGAAGATCCCTCCGGCCGCCATGGCCTTCAATGTGGTTTCTGTCATGTGGAGGGCATTCGGAAGCTGCTCTCTCTGATACATATCCATCAAGAAAAGAAGATTGTGAGGCGTGGGGAATTTCGGCGCGGAGCCGAAGCCGCCGAAAACTCTGTCAAAGCTTTGGGACAACAGACGGTATCCATATAGCAAAAGATTCCGGTCCGGCCGGCAAAAAACCGACGCTTCCTGTTTTTGAAGTTTTGCGGTAATCTGATTTCCAGTTTCCAGAAGCTTTTTTCGGTCTGTGCGCCACAGAAGACTGATCTGCTTTACAAGCTCCTCGAATCCCACCTGGCCGTACCGGCTGTTTTTGGGGAAATAGGTTCCCGCAAAAAAAGGCTTTTTATCCGGTGTCAGAAAGACGGAGAGCGGCCAGCCGCCGGAGCCGGTCACAGACTGGCAGACAGCCATATAGACTGCGTCCACCTCCGGATGCTCTTCCCGGTCTACCTTGATACAGACGAAATCCTCAAGGAGACCGGCGATCCCGGGATCCCCGAAGGATTCGCGGGCCATCACATGGCACCAATGGCAGGTGGAGTAACCGATGCTTAAGAAAACCGGCTTTTCTTCCGAAGCGGCTTTCCGGAAGGCTTTTTCTCCCCAGGGAAACCAATTGACCGGGTTGTCTTTGTGCTGCAAAAGATAAGGGGATTTTTCATACTGAAGCAGATTTGACATCCTGTGCACCTCGCTTATGTTAAGAGTCTGTTGGAAACAGCAGGGATTTTCCCGGAACAAGGCTCAGGGAAAACTTCCTGCTTTCAGTATACCCTGCAGATGGAAATTATACTTGTTTCTTTTGTGTTTTTCCTTATTAAGTAAAGCCAAAAAACCGGCTGTTTTCCCGAAAATCCCGGTTGTAAATTCACCCGCGCGGTGCTACAATCAAAACGGATTTGATAAAATGCAGAAGAAACGGAAGGGAAGGCTCATGTTATTTTCAAACCGTGATTTAAGAAAGCTTTTGGTACCCCTGATCGTTGAACAGTTCCTGGCGGTTTTGGTGGGGATGGTCGACGTGGTGATGGTGGCAGAGGTGGGAGAGGCCGCTGTGTCGGGAGTCTCTTTGGTGGACGCCATCAATCTGCTTTTGATTCAGCTTTTGGCGGCTATGGCGACCGGCGGCGCCGTGGTGGCCGGACAGCTTCTGGGCTGTAAAAACGAGGAGCGGGCCTGTCATGCGGCCAACCAGCTTCTTCTTGTGACGACGGTGTTTTCCGGCGTGATTATGCTCCTGTCCCTTCTTGGCAACCGTGTGATCCTGAGCGTCCTGTTTGGAAAGATCGAGGCGGACGTCATGTCCAATGCAAGATTATATTTTTACATTACCGCCCTCTCTTTTCCTTTTCTGGCCGTATACAATTCCTGTGCCGCCCTCTACCGGGTTATGGGCAATTCCAAAGTGTCCATGAAGACTTCCCTGGTCATGAACGGACTGAATATCGGGGGAAATGCCGTCGGCGTTTACCTGCTTCGGGTAGGGGTGGCCGGAGTGGCGGTCCCTACCCTGATCTCCCGGATAGTTGCCGCGGGCATCATGCTTTTTATTATCAGGAACGAGAAAAATCCGGTCCATGTGGACCGCCGCCTGCGGCTTGGATACGAACCGTCTATGATTCGGCAAATCCTTCGGATCGGAATCCCAAGCGGTATGGAAAATGGTATGTTCCAGCTGGGGAAGATCATGGTACAGAGCCTGGTTTCGACTCTGGGAACGACAGCGATCGCCGGTTTTGCCGTGGCAGGAAACATGGCGACGGTCGAATATCTTCCCGGCATGGCCCTGGGGATGGGCATGGTGACGGTGGTGTCCCAGTGCGTTGGTGCAAAGGAATTTGGGCAGGTGAAGCAGTATGTGAAAAAACTTCTTCTGTTAAATTATGCCGTTCTGATTGGCATTGTTCTGCTGATCGATCTGTTCCGCATGCCCATTGTGGGGCTCTACAATCTGACGCCGGAATCGGTATCGGTGGCGGCAGGACTGATTTTGTTTCATGGCTTTGCCATGTTGGTGTGGCCTCCGGCCTTTCTTATTCCCCACGCCCTGCGGGCTGCTTCGGATGTGACCTTTACCATGGTGGTTGCCGTGGCTTCCATGTGGCTCTTCCGTATCGGACTGGCTTACCTTCTGGTAAAAGGGTTCCATATGCCGGTGATCGGAGTCTGGATTGCCATGAGCATCGATTGGATTTTTCGGGCCGTTTTATTTGTCTGGAGAATGATGGGAGGGAGATGGATGCGCCACGGCTCAGATGAGAGTCTGGAGAGAAGGTAACGGGCTGGCAGGCAGGGCTTTGTTGGAGCGCATAAGTCGGCTTTGACGAGAAAACGTTTCTTTATAAAGATGAGTAGAACAAATGGAAGGATTATGAAATGTGCACAAAAACAAGGGAGGGAAATTGAACATTTATACAGAAAGCAAAAAAAGGTTGACAAGATATGAGACATTCGTGTATATTAGTCACATAAGGTTGTTTTTTGCGAGAAAACGTTTTCTCAAAAATCATGACGACCAGATATATCAAAAGGAGGAAGTAAGATGAAAAAGGTTTTAAGTGTAATGTTGGCGGCGACTTTGATGCTCACGCTATTTGCAGGCTGCGGCGGGGGGAAGGACGAGCCCGCAGGCGGCGAGACGAAGAAGGCGGAAGCGGCGGAGAGTAAAGACTCCGGAGACGATGGGGCAGGGAGCGGCTCTTCTGAGGGCGGCGAGGTCACACTGGCTTTTGTGGGCCCCCAGACCGGTGACAACGCCGAGTACGGAAAGTCCATGAAGACGGCTATCCAGATCGCCATTGACGAGTGGAATGAGAAAGGCGGCGTAAACGGACAGCAGATCAAGCTGGTGGATTATGACGATGCCAATACCTCTGAGCAGGCGGCCTCCGTAGCCCAGAAGATCGTGGGCGATGATTCCATCAGCGCGGTGATCGGGCATTTCTCCAGCGGCGTGGCTATGACGGCCAGCGAGGTTTATGAGGAGTCCGGCATTGCCTACATAAGTGGTTCCGCGGCCCATGTGGATCTGACCAAGATCGGCGGCTGCATTTACAGAAACAATTCCGTTTATGCTACGGATGCCAATACCATGCTTCAGATCGTACAGCATCTTGGGCTTAAGAAGATCGGTATCCTGAATCCCAACAGTGACGCAGGTGTTGCCGTTACCACCGAGATCCAGAATATGATGGAAACCTATGGTGACAAGTATGAGGCAGAACTGGTTCTGGCCGAGCTTTATGAGGACGGCACCGTGGACTTTTCCGCCACCGTTTCCAAGTTTGAAGAGGCGGGTGTGGACTGTGTATATTCTTCCGGCGCTTATGCCCAGACGGCTCCTTTCATCAAGCAGTACAGAGAGAAAAATAAGGACGTACAGTTTATCATGTCGGCGGCATGCTTCTCCCAGGAATTCTTAGAGCTTGCCGGCGCGGATGCAGAGGGCGTGGTTCTTGGAACCAGCTTCTTCTATGAGAGCTCTGACGAAGCGGTGAAGTCCTTTACTGAGAAATTCAATGCGGCTTACGGCTCCAACCCTTCTACTTTTGCGGCGCAGGTTTATGATGCGACTTATGCGATCCTCTATGCCATCGAGAAGGGCGGCTCTGCAGACAGAGCGGACATTCTGGCAAACCTGCCTTCCACCGATTTCCAGGGCGTAACCGGAAAGATCACCTTTGACGAGGAAGGGAACTGCCCGAAGCAGCAGGTACTCCTGAAAGTGGAAGACGGCAAGTATGTGGAGATCCCCGGCGTGCTGAAGAGCCAGACGGATTACGAGAAGGAGCTTGGCGTTCAGTAAGAAAATGCATTTGGAAAGCATTTGAGGTGACGATATGATATTAGAGCAGGTTTTAAACGGGGTCATGCTTGGCATGGTGTACGCGCTGATCGCGGTGGGGTATTCCCTGGTGTTCGGTATCCTGAAGCTTTTGAATATGGCCCACGGTTCCATCTATGCCTTCGGAGCCCACATGGCGCTGTTCATCGTGTCTATGCAGTTTGGACTTCTTCCGGCTTTTATCTTTGCCATTCTTACTACGGGGGTTCTTTCCGTTCTTATGGACCGGATTATCCTGGCCCCCCTCCGGGCAAAGAATGCGCCGAACATTACGGCTTTAATCTCTGTCATGGGTGTTTCCTATATTATCCAGAATATGATGATGATCATTTTCGACAGCACGAAGAAAACGTTTCCGAAGCTTTTTGACTTCGGAAACGTGGTCTTCCTCGGTGTCACGCTGACGAGCACGCAGATCGCGATGTTCCTCATCGCCCTGGCCTTCCTGGTGCTTCTTACCGTAGTGGTAAACTACACCAAGGTCGGCCTGGCCATGAGGGCCTCCAGAGAAAATGCCAGGGCGGCCAATATGATGGGCATTGATGTGCGCGGGATCGTAACCTTCACCTTCTTCATCAGCGGCATGTGTGCGGCGGTAGCCGGCGTGCTGGTTTCCGGATACTATCAGATGGTATACAGCACCATGGGAACAGAGGCTGGCCTGAAGGGCTTTTCTGCGGCAGTTCTGGGAGGGATCGGTGTCCTCCATGGCTCCGTGGTTGGAGGCATCATCATCGGTGTGGCCGAGGCCCTGGCAGTGACTTATCTGGGCGGCAGCTTCCGAAGCGCCACCGCGTATATTGTTTTGTTTATTGTACTTCTCATCAGGCCTTCGGGACTGTTCGGCAAGGACAATATTGTCAAGGTGTAAAGGAGACTGACCATGGGAAAATTAAGTTCTGTTTATGATTCATTCGTGGATTTCATCCTTAAGCATAAAAAGATTGTCCTTCCGGTCTTTCTGGTTATTCTGGCCGTCGTTCCTCTGGTGATCAAAAGCCAATATGTGATCCGGGTATTCTGCCTGATCGGGATTTACTGTATTCTGACCCTGAGCTTAAATCTGATCGCCGGATATATGGGTCAGTCCTCCATGGGACACGCGGCTCTCTATATGATGGGCGCATATTTTTCAGGGCTTCTCGGCGCGAAGCTTGGCTGGCCCTTCTGGATCACTCTTGTATTCGGGATCCTGGGAGGAGCCCTCGGCGGTCTGATTTTGGGGTTTGCCACTATGAAGCTCTCGGCGGGATATCTTTCCGTCATCACCCTGGCCTTCGGCGAGGTGGTGGAGATGGTGGTGCTCAACTGGAATTCTGTGACCAACGGGCCTCTGGGCGTCAGGGGAATTCCCCGTCCCAATCTGTTTGGCTGGGAGCTGACACCCACCAACGGTGGGTTTTACTGGCTGATGCTGGTGCTGGTCATCATTGCCGTGTTAGTCAGCATGAGCGTGGTCAATTCCAAGTTCGGGCGGGCTGTGCGGGCTATCAAGGAGGATGAGCTGGCGGCGAAGCTGATGGGCGTCCATACGGCGGCCTATAAAGTACAGACCATCGTGCTCTCCGGAGCTATGGCAGGGATGGCGGGAGCCTTCTACGCTTCCATGAACCGCTACATTGACGCGGCCACCTTCAGTTTTGATATCTCCATGACAATCCTCTGTATCGTGATCTTCGGAGGAATGGGCTCCATCCCCGGTATGATCGTGGGTTCCGCCCTGCTGATCTCCTTTCCGGAGGTGTTGCGGTCTCTGGCAGATTACAGGTTCGTGGTCTACGGCCTGCTTTTGATCTTAATGATGCGGTTCCGTCCTCAGGGACTTTTGGGGGGCCTCAGCAGACGTCCATATAAGCTTCCGGCAGGAGTTTTAAGGCCGGAGAAACCGGACGGCGGCGGTACAGAAGAAGGGAAGAAGGTGAGTTAGATGGCGCTTTTGGAAGTAAAAGGGATCACGAAGGTGTTCGGCGGCCTAAAGGCGGTTGAGAATGTGGAATTCAAGGTGGACCAGGGCGAGATCATCAGCATCATCGGCCCCAACGGCGCCGGAAAAACTACCATTTATAATATGCTGACCGGAGTGTATAAGGTGGACGGAGGCGCCATTACCTTCGAAGGGAAGGACATCCACAACCGTCCGCCCAGGGAGATCGTCAAGGCGGGGATTGCCAGGACCTTCCAGAATATTCGGCTGTTCCCCACCATGCGCGTCATCGAAAACGTGCTCCTGGGGGAACACATCAATGTGAAGTATCATTTCTGGGATCTGTTATTGAAGACGCCGAAATACAGAAGAGAAGAGAAGGCGGCCCATCAGAGGGCCATAGACCTTCTGGAATCCCTGGACCTGGCCGATGAGATCGACAATTATGCGAAAAACCTTCCTTATGGAATGCAGAGGAAGCTGGAGATCGCAAGAGCCCTTGCCACCAATGCGAAGCTCATCATCCTGGATGAGCCGGCGGCCGGCATGAATCCACAGGAATCGGAAGAACTGATGGAGTTTATCCGGTCCCTCAGGGAGCGGGGGGAGACGATCCTTCTGATCGAGCATGATATGAACGTGGTTATGAATATTTCCGACCGGATCTATGTGATCGACCACGGAAGGAAAATTGCGGAGGGCCTCCCGAAGGAGATCGCAAAGAATCCTGAGGTGATCAAGGCTTATCTGGGAAGCGGAGGTGCGGCTGGTGCAAAAGAAAATGCTTGAGGTGATCGACCTCCATACCAATTACGGCAGCATTGAGGCCCTAAAGGGCATTAATCTGGAAGTGTACGAGAATGAGATCGTAACCCTCATCGGGAGCAACGGTGCGGGGAAGAGCACGACGCTCAGCAGTATCACCGGGATCGTGCCTTCCGCCAGCGGACAGATTTTGTTTGAAGGCACGGACATTACAAAGATGAAGGCGTCCGACATCACAAAGCTGGGGATCGGTGTGTCGCCGGAGGGCAGAGAAGTGTTCGGGGGCTTAAGCGTCCAGGAAAACTTAAAGATCGGGGCCTATACGAGAAAGGACAAGAAGGAGATCGCAGAGTCTTTCGAGATGGTGTATGACCTCTTCCCCCGCCTGGCGGAGCGGAAAAAGCAGTCGGCGGGAACGCTCTCCGGCGGCGAACAGCAGATGCTTGCCATCGGGCGGGCGCTCATGAGCAAGCCCAAGCTGCTGCTTCTGGATGAACCGTCCATGGGCCTGGCCCCCAATCTGGTGGATCTGATTTTTGAGCTGATCGTGCGGATCAACAAGGCGGGAACCACCATTCTTCTCATTGAGCAGAATGCCAATATGGCCCTTCAGATCGCGGACAGGGGGTATGTGCTGGAGACCGGGAAGGTGACTCTCTCCGACGACGCGAAGGTGCTCCAAGCCAACGACGATGTGCGGAAAGCTTATTTAGGCTCCGCAGAATAACAGGACGGCGGAGTGATAATGAAAAAAAGTACAGCCTGTTTTCTGAACTGTGATGTCGTTTCTTCAGGAATGAAGACCAGCCTGTTTTCGGCGGAGGAAATTCCGGATCCCGGGAGGTGCCGGGACTATGAGGCGCTTTATGAAATTTACCGGGAGTCGTTCGGAAAAACGGCGGACATCTTCCGGAAACTGGAAGCATGGAGAGAAGGAGGGGGAAAAGGGTGAAAGAAAACGTTTCACCCATACCTGTTTGTGCTGTGAAACATGCACAGAATGGAGGAAATCATGAAAACCTGGTATATTCCTGACGCATATTACCCGAGCAGCAAGAACGGCGAATATGTGAGTCACGAGGCCATCTGTTTCCTCAATGTGGGGAAAGAGGATGCCAAGGTGTCAATGACTTTGTATTTTGAAGACAGAGAAAAACTGGAAGGATTCACGGTGGTGGTCCCGGCAGAGCGGACGCTTCACTGCCGCATGGATCAGATCAAAAACCGGGACGGGGCGTCTGTTCCCACGGATACGCCCTATGCGGTGAAGGTGGAGAGTGAATCGGAGCTTACGGTTCAGTATACGAGAGTGGATACGACTCAGGCGGAGCTTGCCATTGCAACGACCATTGTGTCCTGAATGAAGGAGGGAATATGAGCGTAGAGAGTAATTACAACATAGCGAAAGAGTTATATGCGGAGTACGGGATCGATACGGATGCCGCTTTAAAAAAGCTGGCCGAGATCCCGGTTTCCGTCCACTGCTGGC
>CAJUQY010000067.1 GCA_910588815.1 uncultured Lachnospiraceae bacterium
TGGTTCAAGGTTTTGTAGTATCAAGCATTTCTATATGTTCATGAATAATTCAGGTATAATGTTATATAACATATTATAACAATCAATGAATATATAGGAGAACATATGAATAATACCAACAAACTCCAAGTGTCCGCCTTCGACCTGGACGGAACACTCCTGACCTCCCAAAAAGAACTACTCTCCTCCACCATCCAGGCCCTCCGGCATCTGAAACAAATCGGTGTACGGATCGTCCTGGCTTCCGGCCGTCACCCGAATGGCATCTGGCCTGTCGCCGAGAGGCTTTCCCTGACCGGAACAGACAGCTATCTCCTCGGTTTCAACGGCGGAGCCATCGTCTCCCTAAAGACCGGGAAGAGAATTTACGACCAACCGATGGATCCCGAAACCGCCTGGGCCGTCGCCGACGTTGCCCTCACCCTGGGTCTCTCCCCAGTAACCTACACCGAGTCCGAGCTTCTGTGCCTGGACGAAAGGGACCCATACGTTCAGTTCGAAGCCAGTCTGAACGGCCTCCCCGTCCGCAGGATCCCCTCCTTCCGGGAAGAAGTCTGTTTCCCCGTCAACAAAGTCCTCGTGGTCGGAAACCCAAAACAAATCGCAAATGGCGGCGAATCCGGACTCCGAAAGGCAATGGGTGCGTCCTGCACCGTCTCCCCCTCCGCCCCCTATTTCCTCGAAGTTATGCCCAGGGGAATCGACAAAGCCTCCGGCCTGAAACAACTCCTCTCCCTTCTGGGCCTCACCCGTGAAAACCTGGCCGCCTTTGGCGACGGCATGAACGACCGGCCCATGCTGGAATACGCCGCCGTGGGAGTCGCCATGGAAAACGGAGCCCCGGCCCTGAAAGCCGCCGCAGACCTGGTCACCAAGTCCTGTGACGAACATGGCATCGCCCTGGCCGTCAAACAGCTTTGGAACACTTAGGAAGGAATCGCCGCTCCCATCCCCAAAACTCTCCTTGAGCTTCCGCTTGAATAGAATGTTCTAAGATGATACAATATGGATAATGCTATCCCATCCGGGTAAAGAAAGGAAAAGAAACATGGCCGGTAACCAGCAATCACTCATCAATCCAAACAGCAATATACCCATGTACAAGCAAGTACTTGGCATATTAAAAGAACAGATCACCAGCGGAAAACTCCAGGAAGGCGACCGCCTTCCCTCCGAACTCACTCTGATGCATGAATTCGGCGTCAGCCGCATCACCGTGCGAACGGCGATCGCAGAGATGGTGGACGACGGACTCCTCGTCCGTTCCCAGGGAAAAGGCACCTTCGTCGCACAGCCCTCCATCTCCCAGCCCGCCAATGACGCCATCGGCTTCAACCGCTCCTGCATTCTTGCGGGAAAGACCCCCTTCACCCAACTACTGTCCATCGAATGGGTCTTTCCCACCGACAAGCAGGTGAATTACTTCCGGATCGATCCCCAGACCAAGCTCATCCGTTCCAAACGGCTGCGCAGTGTCGACGGGAATCCCACCATGATCGAGACCAACCACTATCCGCCCGGATTCGCCTACCTGTTTGAAGAAGACCTGAACGGCTCCCTGTTCGCCATATTAAAAAAACATAACTTCCAGTTTACGGTGACAGAACGAACCCTGGAGACCTGCTTCCCCAGCACTCACGAGTGCCAGCTTCTAAATATCAAGTCCGGCACCCCTCTGCTCCTGTTCCGGGACTCCCATGCCGCCCTGGACGGCACGCCCTCCTTCCTGTCCAGCCAGCTCTACAACACCCAGAACATGAAGTTCTATTTTTAGTACAATTTATAAGCCGCCGGGTCTCCCCGGCGGCCTTTCCTCACACAAAAGAACGGAGCTCCTGCACCACAGATATCCTCTGTATCACAGAAGCCCCGAAAGTCTGTGGGAGATTTCCCGCAAAGCCCCGTAAGCGTCCTCAAAAATGTGGCACAGTTTCCCATAGCGGGCGGCGGTCTCCGGGTCCGGTTCCACCGTCTCAGGGAACCGTAGGAAATCCTTCGCCACCGAATAATCCGGGAAGATTCCCACCCCGACACCTCCAATCAGAGCGCCGCCGATGCTGGTTCCCTCCTCCACGTTGGCCGGAATCCGAATCCTTTTTTGGAACACGTCCGCCAAAATCCGCCTCCAGGCCCTGCTCTTTCCACCACCGCCAATCAGGACAATATCCCCCACCGGAGCGTCCCGCTCCATCACGTCCAGGAGAAGCTTCAGATTAAAAGCGACTCCCTCCATGACCGCCCGGTAAAAATCCCCCTGGGAGGTCTCCTGTCCAAGGCCAAGGAAAGCCCCTCTAGCCCGCAAATCATACCAAGGCGAACGCTCTCCCATAAGATAGGGAAGAAAGAGGACTCCCCCCGCCCCAGGCAGGCTTCCTGAAACCAAGTTCTCGATCATGTCAAAAGAAAGCGGCGGAGAAGACAGCCTCTCCCTTGCCCAGGAATGGGCCAGGCCCCCGGTCTGCATGGTTCCCAGATACACATACCGTCCGGGGATGACATGGGGCTCTGTCTGCATCCGGCAGGCCCCATCCAGAATCAACCGGTCCGTCTCCGTCACCAGCCAGGTAGAGCTCCCCAGACAGAGGTAACTGTCTCCGGGCTCCACACAGGCCGCACCCAGATGGGCCGCCGATCCGTCACCGGCTCCGGCCACCACCGGCGTTCCTTCCAAAAGTCCGCAAGCGGCAGATGCCTCCCTCGTAACCTTGCCAATCACCGTCTCACAGGGCACCACCTCCGGAAACAGCTCTCTCGTAATCCCCGCACAGCCAAGAACCTCCTCCGACCAATCCTGCCTCGTAATGTCATAGGCGATGGTATAGGCGGCGTCCGTCGGGTCCGTGACGATCCTCCCCGTCAGCATGAAATTGATAAAATCCTTGGCCTGCACATACCGGAATGCCCGGCCGTAAAGCTCCGGCATATGCTCCTTCTGCCACAAAATCTTGGGGAGGCTGTAAGAAGCGCTGGGCGGCTGTCCGGTGATCCGATAATACCGGTCTCTTCCGAGCCCCCCGACGATCCGCTCACATTCCGCCTCCGCCCTCGCGTCAGACCAGATCAGGCAGTTCCCCAAAGGCACCCCGTCCCGGTCCAAAGCCAGACAGCCCATCATCTGTCCCGATACGGCCGCCACCTCCACCGAGACACCTGGATTTCGTCCGAGAACCGTCCTCGTGGCCTCGCAGACCGCACGCCACCAGAGCATCGGATCCTCCTCCGCCCACCCGGGTCTCGGATAAACAGGGGCATAAGAGACCACCTCACTGTCGAGAAGCCTTCCATCCGTCCCGAACAGAGAAGCCTTGTTGCCGGAAGTCCCTAAATCGTGGGCAAGAATGCATGGCATCATACTACTCCTCTTCCTTCAGCAGGCGGATGATGTTCTCTGAGGACGCCACGCCCATGCCGAACCGGTCGACGCCCATGTCATACATCTCCTTCACCACAGAAAGCTCTCGGATGCCGCCGGAGACCTTCACTTTCACCTTCCCATCTGCCGCCCGGAGCATCAGCCTTGCATGCTCCAGCGTGCAAGGGCCCACGAAGCCCGTTCCCGCCTTCACAAAATCAGCGCCGCCCTCAGCCACCAGCTTTACGGCCGTCTCGATCTGCTCCGCCGTCAGCGTGGCCGGCTCAATGATGACCTTCAAATTATGGCCCTCAGGTACCACCGCCCGCACCGCCCGGATGTCCTTCAGCACATAATCGAACTCTCCGTTCTTAAGGGCGGCAATGTTCATCCACATATCAATCTCGTCGCAGCCAAGGTCCATATACGTCTTCGTCTCAAACACCTTGACCTCCGTCCGCTCCGTCCCTGCGCCCAAAGACGAGCCGACCCCGCCTCCGACTCCGGTGGACGTCCCCTTCAGTTCCTTCAGCAGAAAATCATAATAAGAAGCGAACCCGTAAACTTGGGCAAAGCCATATTTCTTCGCCGCCTCCGCCAAATCCCGCTGAGAAGAAAACGACATGGTGGCCGCAATACATGCGCCGTCAACCATATGTGCAAAAGTTTGTGCAGTTAATTTATTCATGGATGCCTCCTACAAGCATGATTCAAATTTGCGCAGAACGACTGCGTAATCATGCAAATGTACACCGACTGATCCCAGCCTCCCCGCAAATCCGGTCGATGGCCCGCATCGACTGAGAAAGGTAGAGCTCCGGATCTCTGAAATAAGGGGCCAGAAGCTCCGTAGAGCACCAGCCATCATAAAGGTTCCTCTTCAAAATCCTCATAAAATCCACGAGAGGGAGAACTCCCGCCGGATCATCCAACTGGGAATGAAACTCTGTCGCCCCATCACTGTTACAGATATGGACATACTTCATCGTCCCCCCAAGCTTGTCAAAATACTCCGAATACGGCTCATTGGCGATCAAAGGCGGAACCACATCGATCATGGCACACAGAGCCGGGCTCCTCACCATCCTCTGGAGCTTCACAATGTCATCCGCACAGGTGATGGTGTTGCCCTCCGAGGGCGACAGAGACTCCAAAATAATGTCTACCCCAAGTGTTTCCGCCCGCCTGCAAAGCGTTCCGACCCCCTCCGTCAAGATTTCCCAGACCTCATCCCGGTTTCTTCCGTAGCCAGGATGCTTGGCCGTAATCTGCATCTTGTCCGTCCCAAGGGCCGCTGCCGTCTCCACACTGCGGATCAGGTAGGCGGCCGTCTCTTCTCGCTCCTTCACACTGGCAGAAGTCAGACTGTAAGGATAGGCCAGAATTTCCGGTGTGAACATGGAAATCTCCACGCCGTAACACTTCTTCCATCCGAGCACCTCCCGAACGGACGCCTCATCCATGTCCCAGGCATATGCGTGGGGCCTGGCTCCCCAGACCTCCACGCCGTCAAAGCCATATTCCCTCGCCATCCGAAAACAATACTCCAAAGGATATCTCGCAAACTGATACGTCAGGAAAGAAAATTTCATCCGCTATGCCTCCGAACTCTTATTCATAGGTACCGGCCGCCACAGCCTCCGCCGTCATCAGAGAAATCTCCGACTGGTAGACTGCCTCCACCGTCTCACCCTTCAAAATCTTGTAAGCCGTCTCCATAGAAACCGACCCTAACGTCTTCGGATGCAGATCAACCACAGCGATCATGTTGCACTCAGCGCCGTCCTGCTTCATGATCTCCTTCTGCTCCGGAGTGGCGTCATAGCCGACGATCAGAACGTCCTTGCGCTCATTGGCTTCACAGGCCACGTAAGCGCCCAAAGTGCGGTCTCCGTCCGGGCAAAAAATGCCGGTAATATCCGTGTGGGCCTGGAGCATGTTCTCCACCGTGGTGCGGTGAGTGTCCCGGGTGCCGCTGGAAAGCTGTTCCACGATCTCCACGTCAGGAGCGATCTCCTGAAGCTTATCCTTGAAACCGATGATCCTCTCCCAGGTGGCCGTCACAGATTCCAGATCAGACACGATCAGGACTTTCCCCTCCTTGCCCATCTTCTCCACCAGATACTCCGCATCCATGGCTCCGCCGCCGGTATTGTTGTCCAGCACCTTGGCATCTACCTCCGCCTGCGTCTCGATATCCCAGTTGACAATCACGATTCCAGCCGCCCTCGCCTGGTCGATATAGGGCTCAATGGCATCCGCGTCCACCGGGGCGATACAGATAGCGTCCACCCCCTGGCTGATCAAATCCTCCATGATGGAAATATCCTTCTGCATATCGCCCGCAGGGTCCATGTAGACCATGTTCACGCCCAACTCGTCCGCCTTCGCCTGTGCCCCGTCAATGACGTCCACGCCGAATTCTTCCGCCAGCGAATAAGTGATCATAGCGATGGTATACTCTCCGTCACCCCCCGCCTCGTCCGCCTTCGTGACGGCTTCAGTCACAGCGTCAGCCCCCGCCTGGGATGCCTCACTTTTCGTCTCCTCACTCTGCGCCTTAGTCCCGGCATCCGCCTCCTTGTCGCCGGAGCCGCCACAGCCCGCGAACAGAGCAGCCGTCATCGCCATCGCCGTCAGTACACCCAAAAACCGTTTTTTCATAAAACATCCTCCTTTTTTCGTACACGCATTCCTGGTATCTGTAACCTACCTGTTGCTATAGCACATGGCACGGTAAGCGCCATGAAACTCAAAAAAAAAACACCGTCCTCTTACTTCTTCCTCCCGTTATAAATCGAATAGAGGACAGATCCCACGATGATGATGCCCTTCACCACCTGCTGCCAATAAGAGTCAATATACATCAAATTCATGGCATTGTTGATGATGCCCATGAGCAGGGCCCCGAAGAAAATGCCCGGAACAGCCCCCTTCCCACCGCTGAAGGATACGCCGCCCATGGCACAGGCCGCAATAGCCTCCGTCTCGAAGGTATTGCCACCGGTGGGCTGTGCAGACGCGTTCCTGGCCGCAAGGATCACTCCCGCCAGGGCCGCACAGAGACCACTGATCATGTAAGAGTACATTAAAACCCGCTTCGCATTGATGCCGGAATGATGGGCCGCCTCATAATTGCCGCCGACCGCATACACCGAACGTCCAAAAGAAGTCTTCGCCAGAATGACCGCCACGATCACAAAAGTGATCACCATGAAATAAATCGGTGTGGGAACCCCCAGAATGTTGCCCAGCCCCAAAAACTGGAAGCTGTCCGGCAGATTGCCGATGGGTTTGCCCGCCGTGATCAGGTAACAGACGCCACGGAGCATAATCTGGACGCCCAGGGACATGATAAAAGGCGGAATCCCGGTGTAGGCGATCACCGTCCCGTCCATGAGCCCGATCAGGCCGCCCACGACGATGGCGATCAGGATAGCCGCCGCCAGCGGAATCCCCATCTCCGTCACGAACTTAGCCACGATAGCGCCGGAAACACCGGCCGTGGAACCCACCGTCAAGTCGATGCCGCCCGTCATCATGGCGAAGGCCATGCCGCAGGCTAAAATCCCGTACACCGAGATCTGACGCAAAATGTTCTTGATGTTGTTGAGCGTCATAAAGTTAGCGCTTCTGAAACTCATAAAAACGCAGACCACGACGATCACCAGAATGATTCCCGAATAGGATCTGAAATTCGGGTTATTCAAAAGCCGCTTGATTGGATTGTCCTTTTTGTTCTCACTAGTCCCCATCTCATATCTCCTTCGTCGCAAAACTCATGATCTGCTCTTCCGTCACATTCCCCATCTCCTCCGCATCCACCATCCCGGTAATGCGGCCCTCCCGCATGATGACAATGCGGTCGCTCATGTTCATCAGCTCCGGGAGTTCCGAGGAGATCATAATGATCGAAACACCTTTTTCCACCAGGTCATTCATAATCTCATAAATCTCCGCCTTGGAACCCACGTCGATGCCCCGGGTCGGTTCGTCCAAAATCAAAATATCCGGGTCCGTGGCAAGCCCCTTGGCAATGACCACCTTCTGTTGGTTCCCGCCGCTTAAGTCCCCAGCGTTCACATTGTAGGAAGGAGCCTTCACGTTGAGCTGTCTCATATACTTGTCTGCACATTCCCGCTCCAGCCTGGCATTCAAGAACCCGCCACGGCTCACCGTCCTTAGCGAACTCATCTCGATATTCTGGAGAAGCGTGCGAATCAGCACGAGCCCTTGATCCTTCCGGTCCTCCGGGACCAGCGCAAACTTATTCCGGATGGCGTCCTGGGGACTTTTGTTCTGGATTTCCTTTCCGTCCTTGATCACCGTCCCTGTGCACTTGTCAAGGCCCAAGATGGCACGCATAAGCTCTGTCCTCCCGGAACCCACCAGGCCGCCGAAGCCCAGGACCTCACCCCGCCGAAGCTCAAAAGACGCATCCTTCACTTTTTCATTGGAAATGTGCTCCGCCCTGAGGATCACCTCCCCGATGGGGACAGACTTCTTCGGGAACTGATTTTCCAGATTTCGGCCGACCATCATGGCGATGATCTGATCTTCATTCAAATCCTTCACCATGCCCTCACCGGAATTTCTCCCGTCCCGAAGGACGGCCGCCCGGTCTCCGATGGCAAAAATGTCCGTCAGCCGATGGGAAATATAGATCATAGAAATATGCTTGCTCTTAAGATCCCGGATAATCCGGAACAAAATCTCCGTCTCCTCGTTGGTCAGCGAAGAAGTCGGCTCATCAAAAATAATGATCTTGGAATCATAGGAGATCGCCTTCATGATCTCGACCAACTGCCTCTGCGCCACGCTCAGGTTCCGAATATACTCCGTCGGTTCAAAATGGATGTCCAGTTCGTCCATGAGCCGAAGCGTCCGCTTCCTAAGCTCCTCAAAGTCCACCAGGCCATGTTTCTTCGGATAGCGGCCCACATAAATGTTCTCCATGATGGTCATGTCCGGAAATTGGACCAGTTCCTGGTAAACCGTCGAAATGCCATAGCCATGTGCGACCTCCGGATTCTTGATGTCGATCTTCTGGTCATTCAAAAAAATCTCCCCGGTACTTGGAATAACCACGCCGGACAAAATCTTCATGAGCGTAGACTTCCCGGCACCGTTCTCCCCCAAAAGACAGAGGACCTCCCCCTCCCTGAGCTCCATGGAAACGTCGCTCAGCGCCCGGATTCCGCCGTACTGCTTGGAAATCCCCTGCATCCTAAGAATCGTGTTTGTCATACTTTCACCACCCTCTCATCATTCCGGCTCCGCAAATGCCACTCCGTATCCAAAAGACCCCTTCACCATGCAATTCTTCCTGGCCAGAACATTCCCCTGGCACATGCAATGCTCGATCAGGCAGTCCTCCAGATCATGAAAATCCTCTTCCCTCATGAAAGACACTTCCGAATTGCCGACAAACAGCTCCAGATACTTTCTGTTGTCAAAAAACGTGCAGACAAAAGCCGTGATCCAGGAATCCCCCGCCCCGGTCGTGTCCACCACGGCCCCGCCGTAATTGTAGGGCCGCTTCCTGTAAAACTTCCTTCCGTTGTAAACGATGGCCCCCCGACCGCCGATGGTGGTGACCGCAAGCATACAGCCGCATTCCTCCACGCACAACCTGAGATACCCCTCGAGTGCCTTCTCCGGAAGATCCCTCCCGGAGAAAAAGGCAATCGAGATATCCGGGCAGACCGTTCGAAGCACCTCTTCCGTCCACTCGTCGGAAAAATCATAGAGCAGAGGAACTCCCGCATCCTTGATCCGTCTCAACTGGTTCTCGATATGACTGTAACAGCTAGAATGGGCGACGTCGAAGGTCCGAATATAGGCCAGAAGGTCCTCTGTGACCTGAAGGGGGCGTTCCTTCACAAGCCCCGCATCGTTTTCCTCCACGATCCTCCGGTCGCCGTCCGCAAGATGGATGCCGCAGCGCCCGGTCTCTCCCTCCTCGATCTCACAGCGGGAGACGTCGACTCCCATCTCCCGGACCGCCCCGAGGATCACCTCTCCCCAGCGGTCCTTGGCGATCTTTCCCACGTAAGCGGTCTCATGACCAAGCATCCCGCCAAAGACTGCCACGTTCACACAGTTCCCTCCCGGATATGCGATTCCGGTGGTGTAATTCAGGTCAACAACATTGTCACCGATTCCAACCAGTCTTGCCATATGTCACCCCACGCTATGTAAAATCAATATTCCATCTGGCGATAATATCTTCTGGTCGTCAGAGGATGGTTGCGCTCCTTCTCTATGTGGCAGGAAAGCCTCTCGGTAACTGCGTACATGATCATGGGAGACACGATCTTCCGGTACAGGGGCTTGCTGAAGGGAAGCTCCACCTCCTTCGTGTCAAACCGATTGATCACTTTGGAAACCTTGGTCACAAAGTTGTTCACCCGGTCCATGAGCGGCCTGGTCTCGTCCTCGCCATAGAATAAGAAGATCGAAGTATCCTCCTCGCAAAGCTCGATGGTCCCGTGGAAGAACTCTGCCGCATGGATGGACTTGGTCTTGATCCACTGCATCTCCTCCAGGATGCACATCGCATAGTCGTAGGCCTCGCCCCAGAGCATGCCGGAGCCGACCACCATGTGGTAATCCACATCCTTGAGCTCCGCCGCGATCTTCGCACATCTGTCCTCGTAAAGCTCCTTGCCTTTCAGAAGATAAGGCACGATCTTCCCATACTCGCCCATGAAGGTCTCATAATCTGCAAACTCCCCGGCGTTCTTAAGGAACCGGCCGACCACGGTATACATATAGGTGTAGATTGCCTCGCACAGGCAGTCATCCTCGGCAAAGCTGAAAAACTTGTAATCCGCATACTCGCAGACCGGTGTGTTGTCATTGGACACGTAAACCAGCGTGCGGGCACCCGCCTCCTTGCAGAACTTGGCGGCAGCTACGATCTCCTTGGTGTTTCCGGAGCGTGTGGAAAACACACAGACAGAATCTTTGGAGAATGCCTTGTGCCCCATGGCCATGAACTCGGCCGCAATCACAGAATGGGCTTCGATCTTCGCAGATTCCGTGTCCAGCCAGTACATGATCGGCAAAGAATGGGCGTAGGTCCCGCCACAGCCGATAAAGAAGATGTTGGAATATCCCTCTTCGCAGATCTTGTCCACAGCCGCCTCAATCTGGGGACGGAGCGCAATGGCATCGCTCACAACCTTCTCATACCTGGGTACATTGAAATTGAACATGATGTTCCTCCTTATATGGTGAATTTTAATTGTTCCCTATCATCTTCGTTTGTTATATATTGTTCTATGTTGTTATGATAATATAGGAGTGGTTTTTTGTCAATACTATTTCACATAAAAAATAAAAATCGTCCGCAGCCGTCATATTGCACAATCACCGGCATGTATCATTGTGCAGAACATCCGAAAAAGGACGCTGTCTTTTATACCAGCAAAAAGAGAGCTGCCGCCTCGGTAAACCATTCGTCTACCGAAGCGACAGCCCTTTCTTCTCCTTTTTCGATTTCCCTATTCCCATACCTGGGGCAGATCGTCCTCTTCCTCCACTTCCGTATCCACCGGCCTCCAGGCCTTCCCGAATTTCACATCTGTAAATTACCGTTAAAGACGGTTTTTACAGCTAAATTGTTTTTAACTGGATTTTTTATTGAATTGTTTCCCCAT
>CAJUQY010000068.1 GCA_910588815.1 uncultured Lachnospiraceae bacterium
ATACCACAATATATCGTGGTAGATTTCCGCATAAAAGGACTTTTTCAGTATCCTCATAAATACGCTATTTCTTAGAACTTCCCGGCCTTGGCCGCTTCCTCAATGGAAACTGCTACGGCCACGGTCATTCCGACCATAGGGTTGTTGCCGGCACCGATTAAGCCCATCATCTCCACGTGCGCGGGCACGGAGGAGGAGCCTGCAAACTGTGCATCCGAATGCATACGGCCCAAGGTATCTGTCATACCGTAGGAAGCAGGGCCTGCCGCCATGTTGTCGGGATGCAGGGTACGTCCGGTACCGCCGCCGGAAGCCACGGAGAAATACTTCTTGCCCGCCTCGTTGCGCTCCTTCTTGTAGGTTCCTGCCACAGGATGCTGGAATCTGGTGGGATTGGTGGAGTTTCCGGTAATGGAAACATCTACAGCCTCTTTCCACATAATGGCCACGCCCTCCGGCACACTGTTGGCGCCGTAACAGTTCACCTTCGCGCGGAGTCCCTCGGAATAGGATTTGCGGAATACTTCCTTCACCTCATTGGTATAGGGATCATACTCTGTCTCTACATATGTAAAACCATTGATCCTGGAAATGATCTGAGCCGCATCCTTGCCGAGACCGTTCAGAATGACACGAAGGGGTTTCTGACGGACCTTGTTGGCCTTCTCTGCGATACCGATGGCTCCCTCCGCCGCTGCAAAGGACTCATGGCCGGCCAGGAAGCAGAAGCACTCGGTCTCTTCTTCCAGAAGCATCTTGCCGAGGTTTCCGTGTCCAAGGCCTACCTTACGGGTATCGGCAACGGAGCCGGGAATGCAGAATGCCTGAAGTCCCTCGCCGATGGCTGCCGCAGCGTCTGCCGCTCTCTTGCAGCCTTTTTTGATGGCAATGGCCGCGCCTACGGTGTAAGCCCATTTTGCATTTTCAAAGCAGATGGGCTGAATGCCCTCTACCATCTTATATACATCCAGGCCGGCCGCCTTCGTAACCTCGCCGGCCTCTTCGATGGAACCAATTCCATACTCCTTCAAAACAGCAAGAATCTGTTTCTCTCTTCTCTCATATGATTCAAATAAAGCCATTTTATACGATTCCTCCTAAAATTTATGTATAGTTCGCACTTACTACCAGATACTGATTATTCCTGTCTGGGATCAATGATCTTTGCCGCATCGGCAACACGTCCGTACTGTCCCTTCGCCTTCTCCCATGCAGTGTTCGGGTCATCCCCCTTCTTAATAAAATCAGTCATCTTTCCAAGACTTACGAACTGATAGCCGATAATCTGATCGTCCTCATCCAGGGCAATGCCGGTTACATAGCCCTCTGCCATCTCCAGATAACGGGGACCTTTTTTCAAGGTGCCGTACATGGTCCCAACCTGAGAGCGGAGGCCCTTGCCCAGATCCTCAAGGCCGGCGCCGACGGGAAGCCCATCCTCAGAAAATGCGCTCTGGCTCCTGCCGTATACAATCTGGAGGAACAACTCTCTCATGGCAGTATTGATCGCATCACATACCAGGTCTGTGTTCAGCGCTTCCAGAACAGTTCTTCCAGGCAGAATCTCAGAGGCCATGGCTGCAGAATGTGTCATACCGGAACATCCGATGGTCTCCACAAGAGCCTCCTGAATGATTCCCTCCTTGACATTCAAGGTCAGCTTGCAGGCGCCCTGCTGAGGAGCACACCAGCCAATGCCGTGAGTCAGGCCGGAAATGTCGGCGACCTCTTTGGCCTGTACCCATTTCGCTTCCTCAGGGATCGGAGCAGCGCCATGGGCCACACCCTGGGCTACTGTACACATTTTCTCTACTTCATGTGAATAAATCATGTTAAGACTCCTTTCAGAATATAAATATTCATGTACATACTCTGTCTTATTTTCTCACAAAATGACGGGTTCGTCCAGACTTTTTTTTCTAAAATTTTCATCCGGGGATTTTCTTAATTTTGCATAAAATAATAACTTTCTCTTCCCCATTTTTGTGAAATATGTTAAAATAAAAACAAAGAATTTTCGGACATGCTTTGGAGGTAGGTATGATTATTACAGTCACGATGAATCCGGCCATTGACAAGACCCTGGACGTGAAAAATTTCACAGCCGGCGCTGTCCATCGGGTCACCAATGTCATTCAGGATGCCGGAGGAAAAGGCATCAACGTTTCCAAAACCGTCCAGTCTCTGGGCGGCGAAACCATCGCTACCGGCTTTCTGGGGGGAAGCGCCGGAAAGATGATCGAGCACTCTTTAAACGAGCTGGCAATCCGGCATCAGTTCGTACAAATCGAAGGAGAGACCCGCACCAATGTGAAAGTCGTCGATGTGACCAAGGCCGGCTTTGTCACGGAATTCAATGAACCAGGCCCCACCGTCACCTCGGCGGAAATCCAAAAACTGACCAGAACTCTGGAATCCTACGCCGGCCCCTCCTCTATTTTTGTATTTTCCGGCAGCGTACCCGCCACCATGGATAAAGAGATCTATGGTTATTTTACCAGAAAACTGAAAAAACGTCAGGCCACAGTCTTTGTGGATGCCTCCGGAGAGCTTTTTGCGGAAGCCGTCAAGGCAAAGCCTTACCTGGTAAAGCCCAATGCCCATGAGATCGCGGATTATTTTGGGCTTGGCGATGATGCCGGGGAGGCAACCCTTGCCGATCTGGGCCGGGAACTCCTCCGCAAAGGCATCCACACCATCGCCATCTCCCGCGGACAAAAAGGGGCGCTTTTTGTCACTCACGATGCCAAATGCCTGAAAGCAAACGGGATCCAGGTACAGGCACATTCCACCGTAGGCGCCGGAGATGCCATGGTAGCGGCTCTCGCCCACGGCCTGGACAACGATATCCCTTTTGTGGATTGTGCAAGGCTTTCCATAGCCGCCTCCGCAGGAGCCTGTACCACCCTGGGTACCAAGCCTCCGGTCGGCGCACTGGTTGAAGAGCTGGTGAAGGAAGTGTCTGTCGTCACTATCTGACACATGTTCAAAATATACCGCCCCATATTTTATAAAAAAGTAAGGAGTTTGGTCTGGACTTTAAAGCGTTAAAATGTTAAAATATGTAAGTGTCTGTTTGCAGTCGTTAAAAAGCATCGGAGGAGGGTGTGATGAATAAGAAGCTGAAAACCGAGGCTGTTGATCATTTGTTTCAGGCAGTCCTTACATTAAAAGATATCGAAGAATGCTATATATTTTTTGAAGATGTCTGCACTGTGAATGAACTTTTGTCTCTATCTCAGCGGTATGAGGTGGCAAAAATGCTGCGGTCCAGAAAAACTTACCTGGAGATCGCAGAGAAGACGGGAGCCTCTACGGCAACCATCAGCCGGGTAAACCGTTCTTTAAATTATGGAAATGACGGATACGACATGGTATTTGCCAGATTAGAGGAATAAGAATCCTGCTCCGGCAGGATCCGTGAGAAAAGGGCCGCTGCAGGGGAGATCCCCCTCTCAGCGGCCCTCGTTTGCCGGACTTTTTATTTTTCCTTTTCGGAAGCATCCGGGTTTTTATCTTCCCGCATCTCGTCAATGATCTGCTCGATCATCTGCTTTTTTACATAGACGTCAAAGCTGAGCATACAAATAAAAGAAAAGAGCTGCAAATAATCCCGCTCCCCCTCAGAGACATTTTTAAAAGATTTTCCGGCAAGCTCCGCGCGGACCGGAATTTCCTTGAAGAGATCCACCAACTGAAGCCTCTCCATTTTCACGATTTCATTGTAAATTTTATCCAGCTCATCATGCTCCTCTGTAAAGTACTTCTCTGACAATGGAGAGAGCAGCACCTGGATATCTCCAATGGAGAGAAATCCCTTAAAGTAATAGATAAAAGCCAACAGAATCAGATGATCTCTGGAGTATTTCTTTTTCACAGGAGGTGGAAGCAGGTTGTTCTTCGCATAATTATTGATCATCGTTTTGGTAAGGATCTTATCCTCATCCCGTCTTTTTCCATGGGACAGGTGCTGATCCATGAAGGTAGTCACCTGATCCATGTATAACTCAATATTAGGAATATCCCGGCTGTGGATATAATTTAATTTCTTCAACCGCTCCAGCAGTTCCTGCACTAATTCTTCGTTGTTTTTCATATATTCACCTCTGTTTGCTATTATATAGTATTTAAAACTATATGGCAAGACATAAATATCAGAAAATTGAGAGAGAAATATCGCTGAATATCCGAAAAACTTGCTTGACTATTCATGAAACAACAGTTATAATATCTACATGCGGATATAGTTCATTGGTAGAACACCAGCTTCCCAAGCTGGATAGGCGGGTTCGATTCCCGTTATCCGCTTTTTATTTTTTTTAAATGTCCGGACAATCGTGTCCGGGACATATGTTCATACCTCCCTCAAAGAAAAACCGTCCTGGTGTTGTCTTCACCAGAACGGTTTTCTCCTTCTCCTGCAGACCTCCGGCCATCGATTCTCCCAGCGCCCAGATGGTTTCCTGCCTGTTTCCCCCTCTTTTCAGTCAATAGACGAATTTAAATATTTTTTAAAGCGCTCCACATCTGTATTCACGATCAGCTCTTCCGGAAAGCCGCATTCCGCAAGCAGGCTTTTCGCCTCGCCAAAGCGCCCTACGGAAGAAGGGAAGTGGGCATCCGTATTGACAATGATCTCCTGGCCGTACCTCTCACAAAGCCCCAGAATCTTCCTAAGATTGGCGGGAGAATTTTTCCGACACGCGCCCGAAACCAGGGAGCTGTTGTTGAGTTCAATCAAAATGCCATGCTTCTTCGCCTCTTTTACCATAGCTTCATAGTCAAGCTCGAAACGGCCATCATCCGGGTGCCCGATGATCCGGACATACGGATTGTCCATGGCCCCAAGAAGAGCCCTCGTATTCTCCTCCCTGGTCCCCGGCCTTAAACAGACCGTATGGAGGCTGGCGATGCAGAGAGCCATTTTTTTCAAAAGACTTTCCTCCATATCCACGGTTCCGTTGTAGTCGATGATGTTCAGCTCCGCCCCCATGAGGAGTTCCACCCCGAACATTTCCCGATCGATCACTCTGAAATTCCGGAAATACATCTCGTGAGGACCGCCGGGAAGCTTCGGCCCATGGTCCGTAATGACAAGAAGCTTAAGCCCCGCCTCGGAAGCTGCCTTCGCCATCTCCGTCACCGTCCCATATGCATGCCCGCTGGCGACCGTATGGGTGTGGGTATCCAACAAAAATTTTTTCATCATTCTTCCTCCCCAAGTATAAACTTCTCAATCACAGCGGCTACCCCGTCCGCCTCATTGGAACAAGTAATATAATCCGCCTTCTCCTTGATCCTGGGACAGCCGTTTTCCATGGCTACCCCAAGCCCCGCAGCCTCATTCATGGGAATATCATTGTCATAGTCTCCGCAGGAAATGGCCGCTTCTCTGGGAATCCCAAGGTAGTCCAGTGTCCGCAAAAGCCCGCTCCCCTTGTCAATGCCTGCCGGAAGGATCTCCAAATGATAGGCCTCCGAACGAAATACGGCAAATTCCGGCCCCAAAGCGTTTTGCACAACCGGCTCCATTTGCAGGATTTTCTCCTCCGTTCCCACCATCATCAGCTTGACAACGGGAAAATTTACATAGGAAATCAGATCCCGAACCTGTTTCACCTTCATTTTAGTGTTTCTGGCTTCCCCCTGCACATAAACGTCTCCGGCATCCTCGCTGATCACATACTCTCCCTCATAGGTTAGGACCGCTGTCTGATGCGCCCTTGCCAGCCGGACGATCTGCGGAATTTTCTCCGGCGGTATCTGCACGGAAAACTCCACCCTGCCGCTTTTACAATCCAAAAGTTCGCCGCCATTGTAGGCAAGAATATAACCGCCCATCTCCAGAAGCCCAAGCTCCTCCGCCACATGCCATACCCCGTAGCTGGGCCGTCCGGAGGACAATACCACCGTACCGCCTGCTTGGACCATAGCTTTCACCGCCTGTTTTGTCCTCTCTGTGACCCTCTTGTCTTCTGTCACAAGAGTTCCGTCCAAATCTGTCGCCAGCAATCTATATTTCATAATTCCTCCACCATAGAAATCCCCTTATACACCCCTGTGCAACCGAACAGGGAGGATTGTCTTCCCCCACGCACCAAAAAGGCGGGACAGCCTTTTTTGAACCGTCCTGCCTTTTTGTGTTTTTCGTCTCGTCATTCCATTTCCGTCTTCTGACGCGCAGCTTCTGTCGTCTCCACTGTCCGCTCCGCTGTCACCTGAGATGTCTTCTCTGCTGTCTGCTTAAGATGTCCGCATACGCTGTCCACATGATGTCCGCAAGGATGCATCCACGCTGTCCGCATCGGTGTCTCCTCCGATGTCTGCATTGATGTTTCCTAAGATGTCTGTACTCTGACTATATCATGGGATTTTTTAGAAATCAAGAAATTTTTCCCTTCAAAAATGCATTTTGGCATATTCACAAAAAACCGTTTCGCTTCCCTCTTTTTCCTCTGTGCATTTTGCATGCCTAACTCAAAAGAGAATATTTTATTTTGCAGCGATGGCCTCGACCTCTACCAACACATCCTTGGGCAGCCTCGCCACCTCCACGCAGGCCCTGGCGGGGCACTCTGACTTGAAATATTCCGCATAAACGGCATTGACCTTTGCGAAATCATTCATATCCTTGATGAAAACCGTAGTCTTAACCACATCCTCCGGTTTCGCCCCGGCCGCCGCCAGGAGATTTACCACATTCTCCATGGACTGTCTGGTCTGAGCCTCAATGCCTTCCGGGATCTCACCGGTGGCCGGATTTACCGGAATCTGGCCGGATGCAAATACAAAACCGTTTGCCTCAATTGCCTGGGAATAAGGTCCGATCGCCGCGGGCGCCTTGTCTGTGGAAATTACTTTTTTCATGATATACTACCTCCTGATCATTTCTATGGTTTCTGCTTTCGCATTTATCTGAATCTTCCCCTCCTTCAGAAGATGGCCCACTGCCCGCTTAAAGGCATTTTTACTGAGGCCTGTCTCCATCTGGATCAGGTCCGAATCGGATTTGTCCGTAAAGGGCAGCGTCCCCCCATAATTTTCCATGAGAGAATAGACTGCCTCCGCATCAATATTCATCTGCTTGTAGGCTTTTTTCCGAAGGCTTAGGACCAGCTTTCCGTCACTCCTCACCCTGGCTACCCTGGCCTCCACCGTCTCTCCCGGCCGGGCTGCCCGGTCAAGCTCCACTGCCGGGATCATCCCGAAATATTTCCCCTCCACGGCCACGAAGCCTCCCAGCTCTCTGTTAATATCATATAGAATTCCCGTCACCGAATCATCCTTCTTGTAAGGGGCATTCTCCTGCAGGTAATGTTCCACCCGCATGGTCGCGCAAAGCCTTCTGCTTTTATCCAGATAAAGGGCCACATAGACCTGCTCTCCCTTTTTCACTTTCCACTTCTGCTCTCTGAAGGGCAGGAACAAGTCCCGCTCCAGTCCCCAATCCAAAAAGGCACCGATATTCCCGACCTGTGCCACTGTGAGGAGTCCAAGCTCTCCCAGCATAAGAAGCGGTTCATTTACCGTGGCAATCAGCCGGTCCTCCGAATCCTTATAAATAAAGACTTCCAGCATACAGCCAACCTCTGTTCCCTCCGGCACCTGCCTCTTAGGAAGGAGTACTCCGGCCTCCTCCGCCCCGCCTTCTCCCAAATACACCCCGTTCTCCCGCTTCCGGAGCACCTTAAGAGTCTGTTTTTTTCCAAGTTCTATCATTTCTTACCTCTTTATGTTCTCTCTGGCCATCCTGTATTTCTGTTTCCGCTCTAAAGGTACTATACCCCGGCCTCAATCACTGTGTAAACCTGCCCGCCCGTCCCCTTCAGGACAACGGTACAAACCCCCGCCTCCCTGTGCACGGCCGGAACGATCACATCCCCATATCTGGCGGCATGCTGATAGGCCACCCGAAGCCGCCGGATATCAGAGGCAGCCGGAAGCCACTCCTGGGCCATCTCCACATATTTCGCGTTGTTCACATGGCCATTGGTGTCGATCTGAGCCTTCCTGACCGGAAAGGAAGGATACTCCTGAATCTCTTCCGGAAGCTGTATCTTTCTCCCGGCCTCCTCCATGTCAAGCGGAGGCTCCTCCCCGTAGACAGCTACCGTCTCCGCGCTCACCCGCTCCGGCCGCCCCGTCTCCACATTCATGTAGACCCAGGTGGAGGCAGCCCGGACAAGATCCGCCCCCGCCTGATCCCGAATCACAAAATTCCGATAGCCGTACATCGCCTTGAAGCCGTTTGCCCATGTTCCTATGGTGATCTCCTCCATAAGCTTTGGCATGCGTCCGATCTCGATCTGCCAGGCCGAGAGAAACCAGGCCCGCCCCATCTCTTTCATAGGCTCCACGCCCACGCCTAATTCCTCCGACTGGAAAGTACTGCAGTCCTGCATATAATGAACGGCGCTGCTGAGACTCAAAAAACCATCCTCCCCAGTCTCGCTGTATCTGACTCTGCTGTTAAAAGAATACATCTGTTTTTCTCCTGGTATCTTGACGATGTCCGTTTTTCCGTCTATAATTCTCTGGACATTATAGCACATCCCCGCACAAATTGCTCTCATTTTTTAAACTTTTGGAGGATTTTATGATTCGGCTTATTGCAAGTGATATGGACGGCACCATTTTAAGAGACGGGGCGCAGACACTCCCGCCCCGCATGTTTCCCATCATGGAACGGCTGACAAAAAAGGGGATTCTGTTTACCGCCGCCAGCGGGAGACAGTACGCCAATCTGAGGAGGCTGATGGGTCCCATGGCAGACCATGTGGATTACATCTGTGAAAACGGCGCCTTTGCAGTCCATAACGGAGAGATCATTTATAAGGCTGTCATGGACCGGGCGTTGGGACAGGAACTGATGGCAGACATTCTGGCCGTTCCGGACTGCGAGGTACAGCTTTCCGGTGTGGACACCGCCTACATTCAGCCTAAAAGAGCTTCTTACACCGAACATTTAAGATTTGTTTTGAAAAATAACATTACAGAGGTGGACGATATTTTTTCCACCCCCGAAGATTACATCAAAATCTCCGCCTATGTCCACGGGGACAGAACGGAAGAACGCATGGAGCAATTTGAGGTGCGCTGGGGAAAGCAGTTCACCCTGGCATCTACCTGTCCCCACTGGATCGATTTCATTCCGCCCGGCATCCACAAGGGCCATGCCATGAAAGCCCTTATGGACATCCTCGGCATTTCCAGAGAAGAAACCATGGCCTTTGGCGACAATTACAACGACCTGGAGCTTCTGGCCTGCGCTGCAAAAAGCTACGCCGTCTCCACTGCGAAACCACAGGTCATCGCCGCCTGCCGCCATACCTGTGACTATGTAGAGGACGTGCTGGAAGCCATTTGTTTTTAGACCGGGCAAAACATCCGTGTGCTTAATCGAGCGGGGAAGATTGATCTTCCCCTACTCGCCGCACCGGTGCTGTGCGCCACACCGAAGGCGTACCCTGTGCAGCGGCGCCCGTTTAGCGCCGACCGAAGCAGAGCGGAGACCCCCGCCGGCTTTGCCGGCAATCTTCCTCCGGAGCTCATGTGCAAAAAAAACACCGTACTGATCATTCTCTCAATACGGTGTCTTTCACTGGGCTACAAGGATTCGAACCTTGAAATGCTGGAGTCAGAGTCCAGTGCCT
>CAJUQY010000069.1 GCA_910588815.1 uncultured Lachnospiraceae bacterium
TCTTGTGTTACACTTCCCTTGTAATTGATTTTTGTGCGCATCCTTTTATGGAGATGCAGATGGAAATGTCCGTATGCGGCAAAGCTCCGCATTGCACACGCTGTTAAGTTTGTATGAATGTGCCAGCAGTATCACTACGCCCTTTGAGTGATATACTGCTAATTTTTTATAGCAATATCTGCAATTCAAAGCTGAATAATAGGATGTTTTTCAGCGGCCTCCGGCTTACTGCGGGGCGGTAAGCGCAGGCGTTGCGGCGGGTGCGGGGATCGCATATCTGAAGGAAGGGGATTATGATACGATTGCCCATACCGTTGTCAATGGCCTTGTCATCGCCTCTGGCATGATCTACGACAGGGTGGTGGCAAAGGGAGTGGAAAACACCGTACGCAATATCTCCTGGATTGGAAGCAGGGGAATGAAGGAAACGGATCAGGAGATTCTGAATATTATGACGTGCTAGGCAGGGAACGCACCTGACTTATGCCAAAAGCGGTCGCCGTACTTGTCAAAACAGGTACGGCGTTTTGCCTGTGGAAAAGATGGCTGTTCTCTGCACAATTGGCATCAAAGACGTTTCATTTCAGATAATTCACATCATCATACCATTTTGGGACTCCCTGCATGGTTACCACGAAGGAACAAAGATCAGGCCTTATCTTGGCCTCCAGATACTCTAAGGGTCCCAGAGAGCAGGCCGCAGTTCTTGTATTAAAGAAGATGGGAGTGCCAGGGGCAATTTTGAGAATCTGCGCATCAAGATAATCCGTTTTGATTGCGCTGATTCTTTCCTGCCCTGTCTCGAACTTGATCCCGTATTTTTTTTGAATAAAATAGTACAGATCATGAAACTGTCCTTGATAGGAATCCAGGTCAGGAAAGAAATCCGTGCGAAGATAGTTGGTCATTATAGCCATGGGGGCCTCGCCGCAGTGTATGATCCGCTGCAGACAGAAAACGGAATCATTCTCATCCACCTCGAGTGCGCCTGCCACGTGTGCGGAGGCGGGGATCCGATTGATCCAGATTCCGTTTGTCTTAATGGCCTTTCCCGCTGAAATTTCAGTTTTCACATCAATGATATTATGAAATTTGGAATAAATGGGAAGCTGCTTCTCCGTGGCATCAAGGACCTGGGTGCCTGCGCCCTGCTTCACATGCACCCGGCCTTCCCTGGCCAGCAGATCCACGGCGTGACGCACCGTGGTACGGCTTACCTGAAATAATTTTTCCAGCTCTCCTTCCGTTGGAAGATAAGTGCCGATTGGATATACATTATTATCGATATCTTCTTTTAACTTCTGATACATTATCTTATATGAGGGAAGATTTGCCATTTTCCGTCTCTCCTTTACACAAAACTGTGATGAAATTTTATTTTTAGTATAAGGGATTTGAGTACAAAGGTCAAATTATCTTTGCAATGATTTGATTTATTGGATAAAATGCATAAAAATAACTTTTACACCTTGTCTATATTGCGCATTGAACAGAAAGGAAAAAAAGTGTATTATAATCAAGACAAAAGATAATTATGAATTTGGATCGGAGTGGAAAAATGAGAGAAAAGGTAATTATGAATAAGCAGGAGTATGTGGTAAGACCACATAAGAAAGAACCGCTGTACGTTCTGAACGGAGTGGACGATCTGAAGATTTCCGATTTGTATAAGGTCAAAATCAACGGAAAAGAAGAGACCGTGTATGGAAACGAATTCTTTCACTTTATGCTTCCCGTGTTCGCAGTGGAGCAGGAGGCGCTGAAGGACATGACGCTCTGCGTCGAAGTTACGGTTTTGGAATCCTTTGAGAGCGTCAGAATGCGACCGTCTTCCTGTGCGATAGAACCGGAAAGGGAAAAAGACATCATTACCTTTAAGGTTCCCGCTGATAAACGTGTGATACTGGAACTGGATGGTGATCTCTTGTGCCCGCTCTATCTTTTCCCGTCGGCAAAGATTGAAAGGCCAGAAAATACAACCTATGAATTTCGGAAAGGACAGGCCTACAATATTGGCTGCCTCGAATTGAAATCGGATGACGTTGTCTATATTGAGGAGGGGGCCGTGGTCAGCGGCAGGATTCATTCCAGGATGGCCGATCGCGTTAAAATCGTGGGAAACGGCATTCTGTATGGAGGAAACTGGCATAAATGGGACGAGAACGGGGCGGAACAGATGGTGGTTCCTGTCCTTGGCGAGGACGTTGAAATAAGGGGCGTCTGCCTGCTGGACGGCGGTTCCTGGCATTTAGTGCCTGTGGCTTGTAAGAATGTGCGGATTGAAAATGTGAATATTATGGGAAAGGTGATTACCGGTGACGGGCTTGACATTGTGGGCTGTGAAAATGTGACGGTAAGGAATTGTTTTATCAGGGCCAATGATGACTGTATTTCCATCAAGGCCGTGGAGTTTCAGGATCCGTCCGGATGTGCGGATGTCAGGAATATTCTGGTGGAGGATTGTCTTTTCTGGAATGCGGAGTTCGGCAATGCGCTGGAGATTGGCTATGAGACCCGGTGTGATGAGATTTCGGATGTGGTCTTCCGAAATTGCGAGGTGGTTCATTGCGAGTATGAGGGGAATCAGTCGGGCGGGGTGCTAACGATTCACAATGCGGACAGGGCATGGATCCATGACATCTATTATGAAAACATTCGCATTGAGGATGCCCAGGAAAAGTTTATCGACATCAAAACCCTGGATTCCAAATATTCCAGGGACAGGAGCCGGGGGATGATTCAGGATATCCACTTTAAAAACATAGAAATCACAGGGGAAAACTTTCCGGTTTCCATTGTCCGCGGTTTTGAGATGGCAAACGAGGTCTGCAGACCTCATGGGTTTTACTTCGACAATGTTGTTATTTGCGGAAAGAAGATGGAGAGCGTTAACGGGCTTAGAATGGTAAAAGAGCTCAGTGATGAATTTTATTTTGTGTGAGGGAACATATGAAGGTTTTGGCAGTGGGGACTTATACGGAACGCAACGCTCCGCATGTGACGGCAAAGCAGGAGCTGGGAGAAGGAATCTATCTGTATTCCTGGCGGGAGGACGGCCGGGGTGAAGAGCTCCTTCATCTGGAGAAGCTGGTGAATCCGTCCTATTTCGAATTTTGCGGTCGGCGTATGTTTGCGGTCAGTGAAAGGGAAAACCATGCCGTGCTTGCGGAATATATGCTTGAGACGACAGGGGGAAAAATCAATTTGAAGCGTCTTGGCGGTCTTTGCCTGGAAGGGGCGGCTTCCTGCCACATTGAGTTATGCGGGGAAACGGGAATGCTTTTTCTTTCCGACTATGGCAGCGGCGATTTGAAGGTGATAGATGTCAGGAAAGGGGGAGAACCCAGGCTTTTGCGGGAATTTTACTTTGAGGGGAGAGGCGTGAGGCAGGACAGGCAGGAGGCGTCCCATATTCACTCCTGCTGTGCCTTTGAGAGGAAGCTGTATGCGGCGGATCTCGGCGGCGATAAGATTTACCAGTTTGAGATGGGAGAAGAGGGGCTTGAAGGGCTGCGGACGATACCGGCAAGAGTGGGAGCCGGACCGAGGCATATGCAGGCCAGGCAGGAGAACGGTGTTGTCACGCTTTATGTGATAAATGAACTGGACTGCACGGTCTCGGTCTATCAGGAGCAGGATGGGAAGGGAATGTGCGAAATCCAGTGGATTCCCCTTCTCGGACAAAAGAGAGAAAAAAATATGCTGGCAGCGGATCTGCGGCTCTCACGGGATGGCTTTCTGTATGCTTCGGTTCGGGGAAGCAACCGCATTTACGTGCTGAAAATTGAACAGGACGGACGACTTTGTCTGATCCAGGAGCAGGAAAATTCGGGGGAATGGACCAGAAGCATCTGCATGGATCCCGCACAGAAGTACTTGATTGCGGCAAACCAGATCAGCGGAACGCTTACTGTATTCGAGAGAATAAACGGAAGGCTTTTGGGACCCGTCAGGAACATCAGGACGCCGGTTCCAGTAAAAGTGACAGTGCAGGAGGTGGAAGAGAGTTGAGGAAAAAGGCGATTGTGACTGGAGCCAGCAGAGGTATCGGAAGAGGGATAGCGCTCTGTCTGGCGGAAAACGGCTACGACATTGCGTTTTCTTATAAATCAAAGGAAGAGGAAGCCATGGAGACAGCGGACGGGATCGAGAGGCAGGGTGCCAAAGCGTGGTACTTTCAGGCGGATCTGGAAAAGCCGCAGGAGGGGAAACGGCTGTTTGACCGGGCCCTGGAGAGCCTTGGAGGTCTGGATCTTCTGGTAAACAATGCGGGGGTTACGCGGTTTCAGTCCATTCTGGAACTTACCATGGAACAAACCATGGAGATGGTCAGTCTGGATTTCCTCAATTATATTCTGATGAGCCATTATGCGGCGGGATATATGAAAGAACATGGAATCAGGGGTAACATTATTCAGATAACCTCCTCCAGGGCCCAGAGAGCTTACCCGGGGGATGCGGTTTACGGAGGAATCAAGGCTGCGCTCAACAGGGCATCCTGTTCCATGGCACTTGACCTTGCTCCTTATGGGATCCGTGTCAACTGCGTGGCTCCGGGGGCGGTTTGTATCCGTACCCCGCAGGAGATTGAACGGGACGGTCTCACAGATCTCGCAGGCTTTTGGGAGGGTCTTGGCAGCCGGATACCGCTTAAGAGAAACGGAAGCCCGGAAGATATAGGAAAGGCCGTGGTATTTTTGGCGAGTGAGTGCGCATCTTATATTACCGGCGAGGTATTGCGGGTGGACGGCGGATTAATTCTGCCGGGTATGCCGGAAAAGATTCAGGAAGGGAAAACGGATTGGAGTGGAATGGCATGAGTGTGACGATCAGGAATATTAAAGTAATCTGCTGCGCACCGGAAAAAATAAATCTGGTCACAGTAAAAGTGGAGACCAGCGAGCCGGGATTATACGGCCTTGGATGCGCTACGTTTGCCCACAGGCATCTGGCGGTGGTGACAGCGATTGAAAAATATCTGACACCCTATCTTATAGGAAGAGATGTTTCCTATATTGAGGACATCTGGCAGAGTGTCACGGGAATGAGCTACTGGAGAAACGGCCCTGTGCTGAACAATGCGATTTCCGGAGTCGACATGGCTCTGTGGGATATCAAGGGAAAGATGGCAGGGATGCCCCTGTACGAGCTTTTTGGCGGAAAGTGCAGAGAGGCGGTGCCATGTTATACCCATGCGGAAGGGGCGGACGTGGAGGAAACCCTGGAACGGGTAGGGCAGCTTAAGGAGAAAGGATACCGGTATATCCGGGCTCAGACGGGAGGCTACGGGGGAAGCGAAACCATACATATGCCGCCGGAGGGCGCATTGCCTGGGGACTACTATGATCCAAAGGTTTATATGAAAAAGACAATCCGGCTTTTTGAACGTCTCAGGGAGAAGTTCGGCTGGGAGCTTGAGCTGTGCCATGATGTCCACGAGAGGCTGCAGCCTGCGGATGCGGTTGGCTTTGCAAAGGAAATGGAACGGTTTAAATTATTCTTTTTGGAGGACGCGCTCTCTCCGGAGCAGGCAGGCTGGTTTAAACAGATCAGGCGGCATTGCACGACGCCTCTCGCCATGGGAGAGCTGTTCAATAACCCCAATGAATGGCTGAACCTGATTAAGGAGCGGGAAATTGATTATATCCGCATTCATTTAAGCCAGATCGGAGGAATCACACCCGTAAAAAAAGTGATTGCACTGTGTGATGCGTTTGGAATAAGGACGGCATGGCATGGCCCTGTGGATCTCACTCCGGTGGGACATGCCGTCAATGCCCATCTGGATATTTCTTCGCCGAACTTTGGAATCCAGGAATGGACGGATTCGGAATCGGGATTTTATTGTGACAAAAATCCCGAAGCGCTTCATGAAATTTTCCGGGGGATTCCGAAGGTTAAAGACGGCTATATTTATCTGAACGGAAAACCCGGTATCGGTGTTGACATCAATGAGGAGGCGGCAAAGAAATATCCATGTACGGAAGGTGGTATTACTTGGGGATGGATGCTTCCAAGGCTTGCAGACGGAACATCAGTCCGTCCCTGATGAAATACATGCTCTCATGAGGAGCCAAAGAAAATGGATCGGGTTGGATTGCAACCCTCAGGTCCGTGAGGCGCACACGGACTTGAAAACACAAAATGTAGAAAAATGGAGGTAAAGTATGAAAAAAGTAAAGAAATGGGCTGCCCTTGGACTTGCGGCAGTAATGACGCTTTCCCTTGCGGCATGCGGTGGAAAGAGCGACAATGCAGGCAGCGGCGCAGACAATGCGCAGACAAATGAGGCGGCAGCGGCACCCGAAGAGGCATCCCGGAATGATGAGGCCGGACAGGAAGCGCCAGCGGACAATGCGGGCGGAGAAAAGGTAAAAATCAATATGGCTGTCTGGAACGGAACCTGGGGCGAGGATCTGAACAAGTTTATGGTGGATTTCAACAGTAAAAATCCGGATATAGAGTTGGATGTACAGATGCAGACAGGTGACTATTCTGATTTCCTTGGAGCCAAAGTTGCGGCAAATGACCTGCCGGATGTCTATATTCTGACGCCTTACACGCAGGTTCAGGCATTTGCCGAGGCTGGAAGGCTGATGGATCTTTCCGGCGAATCCTTTGTGGACCGGGTATATCCGGCAGCGCTGGATGCGGGGAAAGGTAAGGACGGAAAAATTTACGCCTATCCGGCAAACTATGAGTACCTTGGGGTTTTCTATAACAAAGCCCTGTTTGAGCAGGCGGGAATCGAAACGCTTCCCACCACGAGAGAAGAATTTGAGGCAGTCTGTGCACAGCTGGAAGGCGCGGGAATTCAGCCCATAGCTCCTACGTACAAGCATTCCTGGACATTGAAGCATTTGTTCAGCACGCTGCTCACTCCTTTCGTGCAGGACGATATTCCAGGATTTGTGGCATCTTTGAATTCCGGCCAGGGCACTTTTGATGTGGAAGGTATTGATGAGGTATTCCAGTTTGCGGATATTATGAAAAAATATTCCGGCAGCAACATGATGGATCAGGATTCCACGTCCGGCTTTAATGCGCTGGCAAACGGACAGGCGGCTATGCTCGTATCCGGTGAATTCAGTCTTTCCACGGTTGCGGCCATGGATCCGGTACCTGAGATCGGCTGTTTCGCAGTTCCCGTGGCATCGGACGCATCCCTGAATAAGCTGGCGGTGGATGTGGGGATCTGCTATGTGATCAATGCCAACACGGCTCATCCCGAGGAGTGCAAGAGGCTGCTCGATTATATGAGTAACCCGGACGAAGAGGGCGGTTATATTGAGATCGTGGCATGCGAGCTTGGAGACGCGCCTCCGGCAATGCCTTACAGCGGCGGGGCACCAAGTGCGGCAATGGATGATTACACCGCTTACTGTGACGCGGGAAACACGGTTCCCTGGGTATATCAGCAGTATGCAAATGGTTTTGATGTTACATCAGGCGATATTTTCCAGGGCTATATGGCCGGGGCAAAGGATCAGGCGACGGTGATTCAGGAGATGAATGAGAGTTATCTGAACTTTATAGAATAGTTATTCGCAGAAATATCCATACGGCGGTGCCCGGGAGGCCGCGCTGCAGATTATTAGTTGTTTCCCGGCCCGCCGATTTGTAATTGTCCCGCAAACTTTGGACTTTACCAGGATACCTGGAGGTGAAATATGTCGATTTTATACAGAAAAAACCGTAAATTCTATTATCTGCTGATTGTTCCGGCCTTGGTTTTGTATGCGGGGGCTTTGCTGATTCCGCTTCTGGGAGGAACGATCCCCTATTCTTTCCTGAACTGGAATCTGATGAGCGGGAAAAAGAGCGTGGCGGGTTTTAGTAACTATGTAAAGCTCATCTCGGATTCCGGATTCTGGATGGCTTTTTGGTTTAATATCAAGCTTGGTGTATTGACGATTATAGGCAGCAATCTGGCCGGATTTGTGCTTGCCTACTTTCTGAACAAGGAAATAAAGGCAAAGGGGCTGATACGTTCCCTTTTCTTTATACCGAATATTATATCCGCTGTTTTGGTGGCATTTATCTGGACCTTTATCTTTTCCCAGATTCTTCCCAATATCGCACAGCTGATGGACTGGGAATGGCTGGGATCCATCAGCTGGTTCGGGACGCCGCAGATGGCGGCCTTTACCATAGTTGTGGTTTCCATCTGGCAGCAGATCGGCTTTCTGATGATGATTTATACGGCGGGACTGCAGACCATACCCACGGATCTCATAGAGGCGGGAAAAATTGACGGATGCACCGGGTTTAAGCTGATCCGTTACATTCAGCTTCCACTTCTGATGCCCACGATTACCATCAACCTTTTCGTGTCCATTTCCGGAGCGTTCAAAGCTTTTGACGTGCCAAACGCAATGACGGCGGGAGGCCCTTACGGGTCCACGATGCCGGTTGCCATGGATATCTATAAGGAAGCTTTCGGCAAGTACAACATGGGCTATGGAGCCGCAAAGTCAGTGGTCCTGTTTCTGATTGTCGCCGCAGTCACCTTGATTCAGCTTCATATCACAAGGAAGAAGGAGGTGGAATACTGATGAAGACATATGAAAGAAAACATGCAGGAGAAATGGCCATAACGGTAATCATGCTGGTGCTCGGCATCCTGTTTGTCATGCCAATCCTCCTCCTTACAATGAACAGCTTTAAGCCATACGGGGATATGATCAAGAACTTAGTGGCTCTTCCTGTCAATTTTACTCTGGAGAATTATACGACTGCGATCCGCAGAATGGATTTTTACAGAGTGTTTTTAAATTCTGCGCTGGTGACAGGGGGGACGGTGTTCCTGGGAGTCATGATAAGTTTTTTCGCCGCATATGGGATTTCCCACATTGAGTCAAAGGACGGAAAATACTGGTATCTTCTTTTTACACTGGGCCAGATCGTCCCCTTCCACACGATCATGATTGCGTTTCAGGTCATGACCACAAAATTTCACATGAACAATAAGTTATCGGTTCTGGTTTGTCTGTACTGTGGTTTTCACTGCGCGTTCGGTATTTTTACTTATGTGGGATTTTTGAAGTCGATTCCAAAGGAGCTGGAGGAAGCAGCCTTCATTGACGGTTGCGGCGTGTTCCGTACCATGCTCCAGGTTATTTTTCCCCTGGTAAAGCCTACCAGTATCACAATAGGCGTTCTGTTCTTTTTGTGGACATGGAATGATTTCCTGATGCCGAGCCTTATGATCGGTGAAAGCGAGAAGAGAACGCTGACCGTCATGATTTACATGTTTAAGAGTAATGCGAGTTCGGAGTGGAATCTGCTGATCGCCGCACTTGTGCTTTCCATTATTCCCATAGTGGTGCTGTATATTCTGGCACAGAAATATATTACTAGTACAACAATGCATTAATTTATAAGTAATGTTTCTATAGAAAAATATTCC
>CAJUQY010000070.1 GCA_910588815.1 uncultured Lachnospiraceae bacterium
CAAAAAAGCTGACACATCAGGATATAGGGCAAATGGATATGTATGTCAGGATGTTCGATGATCTAAAAAGAAGAGAAGATGATAATCCAACAATAGGTATTATTTTTTGCACGGATAAGGATGAAACAATTGTAAAATATTCTGTGCTACATGAGAGTCAACAGATATTTGCTTCAAAATATATGACGGTGTTGCCAACGGTAGAAGAATTACAGAGGGAGTTGGAGAGAAATCAGTTGATTTATGAGTGCGATAAGTAAAAGATACTATTAAATCGCATGATACAGAATATGCAACAGACTACTTTGTAAACAGCTATGAATACAAATTTGTGACTTTCGTTTGTGAAATCACAAAAGTTCGTCTATGGAACAACCCTAAATATGGAAAGTTACACATATTTTTATTGAAATTGTACGAATTACATGGCTTATAGTAGTCATAACAATTTTGAGAAAGAAAGGATTTTCATATGCCAGATAAAAGAGGAAATTCGCAATCCGCTGGCCAAGGCCAGCTACTTGCTCATAAAAGCCGCCCAAAGGACGGGCATGCTTTTAAATTACAAGCCCCCTACAAGCCCACAGGCGACCAGCCGCAGGCCATCGCCGAGCTGGTCAAAGGCTTCAAGGAGGGCAATCAATTCCAGACTTTACTAGGGGTTACGGGTTCCGGCAAGACATTTACGATGGCGAATGTCATTCAGGAATTGCAGAAGCCGACGCTGGTTATCGCCCACAACAAAACGCTTGCGGCGCAGCTTTACGGAGAATTCAAGGAGATGTTCCCTGAGAATGCAGTAGAGTATTTTGTGTCCTATTACGATTATTATCAGCCGGAGGCCTATGTGCCCTCGACGGACACTTATATTGAGAAGGATTCTTCGATCAATGACGAGATCGACAAGCTGCGTCATTCGGCCACGGCGGCTCTCTCGGAGCGGGAGGACGTGATCATCATTGCGTCGGTGTCCTGCATTTACGGTTTGGGAAGCCCCATTGATTATAAGAACATGGTGATTTCTCTGCGGCCGGGCATGGAGCGGGACCGGGATGATATTGTGCGGAAGCTGATCGAGATCCAATATAATAGAAACGATATGGACTTTAAGCGGGGGTCTTTCCGGGTGCGGGGGGATGTGCTGGAGGTGTATCCGGCTTACTCGGAGGGGACGGCCTACCGGGTGGAGTTTTTCGGGGATGAGGTGGACCGGATCTCGGAGGTGGATCCTTTGACCGGGGAAGCAAAGAGCCGCCTGGAGCATATAGCGATCTTTCCGGCTTCTCATTACGTGGTCCCCAGGGAGAAGATGCTGGAAGCCACGGAAACCATTGCGGCGGAATTAAAGGGGCAGGTGGCGTATTTCCGGAGCGAGGACAAGCTTCTGGAAGCACAGAGGATCTCGGAACGGACGAATTTCGACATTGAAATGATGCGGGAGACGGGATTCTGCTCCGGTATCGAGAATTATTCCAGGCATCTGACGGGGCAGGAGCCGGGACAGCCGCCCTGCACTCTGTTTGACTATTTCCCCGATGATTTTCTGATCATCATTGACGAGTCCCATATGACGGTGCCCCAGATCAGGGGGATGTATGCGGGGGACCGTTCCAGAAAGACGACGCTGGTGGATTATGGGTTCCGCCTGCCGTCGGCTCTGGACAACCGCCCCCTTAATTTTACGGAATTTGAAGAGCGGATCGACCAGCTTCTGTTTGTGTCGGCCACGCCGGGGCCTTATGAGGCTGATCATGAGCTTTTCCGGACGGAGCAGATCATCCGGCCCACGGGACTTCTGGATCCGGAGGTGGAGGTAAGGCCGGTGGAAGGGCAGATCGACGATCTGGTCTCTGAAGTGAACCAGGTGGTGGAGAAAAAACAGAAGGTGCTGGTGACGACTCTGACAAAGCGGATGGCCGAGGATCTGACGGATTATATGCGGGAGGTGGGAATCCGGGTCAAGTACCTGCATTCGGATATCGACACCCTGGAGCGGAGTGAGATCATCCGGGACATGCGCATGGATCTGTTTGATGTTCTGGTGGGGATCAATCTTTTGCGGGAAGGACTGGACATTCCGGAGATCAGTCTGGTCGCGATTCTGGATGCGGACAAGGAAGGCTTTCTGCGTTCGGAAACTTCTCTGATCCAGACCATCGGGCGGGCGGCGAGAAACGCGGAAGGCCATGTGGTCATGTATGCGGACACCATTACAGAGTCCATGCGGGTGGCCATTGAGGAAACGAAACGGCGGCGGGAGATCCAGCGGGCCTACAATGAGGAGCACGGGATCACCCCCACTTCTATTAAAAAGGCGGTGCGGGATCTGATCAGCATTTCCAGATCGGAGGAGGAGCCGGTGCGGGGCCTGAAGCTTGAGAAAGAGCCGGAGTCCATGAGCGAGAAAGAGCTTTTGAAGCTGATCGGTGAGATTCAGAAAAAAATGCAGAGGGCGGCTGCAGAACTCAACTTTGAGCAGGCAGCCATGCTGCGGGATCAGATGATGGAGCTTAAAAAATATTTATATGAAATGGATAAATGACAGGAGACGGACATGCAGGAGAGAAAGTTGATCGATACAAAATATATCAGGATTCGGGGAGCCAATGAGCATAACCTGAAAAACATATCGGTGGATATTCCCAGGGATCAGTTTGTGGTCCTGACGGGACTTTCCGGTTCCGGGAAGTCTTCCCTGGCTTTTGATACGATCTATGCGGAGGGACAGAGGCGGTACATGGAATCGCTGTCCTCCTATGCGAGGCAGTTCCTGGGGCAGATGGAGAAGCCGGAGGTGGAAAGCATAGAAGGCCTTTCGCCGGCCATTTCCATCGATCAGAAGTCGACAAACAGGAATCCCCGTTCGACGGTGGGGACCGTGACGGAAATTTACGATTATTTCCGTCTGCTTTATGCGAGGATCGGGATTCCCCATTGCCCCAAATGCGGCAGGGAGATCAGGAAGCAGTCGGTGGATCAGATGGTGGATCAGCTGATGGAGCTTCCGGAGCGGAGTAAGATCCAGCTTTTGTCTCCCGTGGTCCGGGGGCGGAAAGGGCGCCATGAGAAGGTGTTAGACCAGGCAAAGCGGAGCGGCTTTGTCCGCGTCCGTATTGACGGGAATCTCTATGAGCTGTCGGAGGAGATCGCCCTTGACAAGAATATCAAGCATAATATCGAGATCGTTGTGGACCGTCTGATGGTGAAGCCCGGTATTGAAAAGCGGCTGACCGATTCCATCGAGACAGCCATGCGCCTTTCGGAAGGGCTGATGGTGGCGGATGTGACGGACGGGGAGCCTTTAAATTTCAGCCAGAGCTTTGCCTGTCCGGACTGCGGGATCAGCATTGATGAGGTGGAGCCCCGGAGCTTTTCCTTTAATAATCCTTTTGGGGCCTGTCCGGAGTGCTCCGGTCTCGGTTATAAAATGGAGTTTGACGAGGGTCTGATGATACCGGACAAGTCCCTCAGCATCAATCAGGGTGCGATTACTGTCTGCGGCTGGCAGTCCTGCTCCAAGCCTGGGAGCTTTAGCCGGGCCATTCTGGATGCGCTGTGTGAGGCGTACGGGTTTGACCTGGATACGCCTGTTCAGGATTATCCAAAAAGGATATACGATATTTTGCTTTATGGGACTGACGGCCGTTCGGTGAAGGTCCATTACCGGGGGCAGCGCGGAGAGGGCTTCTATGATGTGGCTTTCGAGGGACTCCTCCGGAATGTGGAGAGGCGTTACCGGGAGGCGGGGTCGGAGACCATGAAGGCTGAGTATGAGTCGTTTATGCGGATCACACCCTGCAAGGTCTGCGGGGGAAAGCGTCTGAAGAAAAGCTCTCTGGCGATAACGGTCTGTGATAAGAATATTTATGATATTACCGCCATGTCCATCGGAAACCTGCATGGATTCATGGAGGGAATGGAAGAGAAGCTGACTCCGACGCAGGTGTCCATCGGAAATCTGATCCTGAAGGAGATCCGCGCCCGAGTGGGATTTTTGGTGGATGTGGGGCTTGATTATCTGTCTCTGACCCGTGGGACGGCGACTCTCTCCGGCGGCGAGGCTCAGAGGATCCGGCTGGCTACACAGATAGGTTCCGGACTGGTGGGGGTGGCCTATATCCTGGACGAGCCCAGCATCGGCCTTCACCAGCGGGACAATGACAAGCTTCTGAGAACCTTGATCCATCTGCGGGATCTGGGCAACAGTGTGCTGGTGGTGGAACATGATGAGGATACCATGCGGGCGGCAGACTGTATCGTGGATATCGGACCGGGGGCCGGAGAGCACGGCGGGAAGGTGGTAGCCGTGGGTACGGCAGAAGAGATCATTGCCTGCGAGGACTCCGTTACCGGCGCTTATTTAAGCGGAAAGAAAAGGATCCCCGTGCCGTCTTCCAGACGGAAGCCGGAATATTTTCTGACGGTCAGAGGGGCGGCGGAGAATAATCTGAAGCAGATCAATGTCAGGATACCGTTAGGGGTCTTCACCTGTGTGACGGGAGTTTCCGGTTCTGGTAAATCGTCCCTGGTCAATGAGATCCTTTATAAATCTCTTGCAAGGACCCTGAACCGGGCCAGGACCATTCCCGGCAGACATAAATCCATTGAAGGGACCGAGCGGCTGGACAAGGTGATCACCATCGATCAGTCGCCCATCGGGCGGACGCCCCGTTCCAATCCGGCCACTTATACAGGGGTGTTTGACATAATCCGGGATCTGTTTGCCTCTACGGCTGACGCGAAAGCCAGGGGATATCAGAAGGGCCGTTTCAGTTTCAACGTGAAGGGCGGGCGGTGCGAGGCCTGCAGCGGAGACGGTATCTTAAAAATTGAAATGCATTTCCTTCCGGATGTCTATGTGCCCTGTGAGGTCTGCGGCGGAAAACGCTATAACAGGGAAACCCTTGAGGTAAAATATAAGGGAAAGAGTATTTATGACGTGCTGGATATGACGGTGGAGGAGGCTCTCACATTTTTCGAGAATGTGCCGTCAGTCCGGAGAAAGATTGAGACGCTCTATGACGTGGGGCTTTCCTATATTAAGCTGGGGCAGCCCTCCACGACTCTGTCCGGCGGAGAAGCCCAGAGGATCAAGCTGGCTGCGGAGCTTTCCAGGAGGGATACGGGAAAAACCATTTATATCCTGGACGAGCCCACGACGGGGCTTCATTTTGCAGATGTCCACAAGCTGGTTGAAATTCTTCAGCGTTTGTGCGAAAATGGAAATACGGTGATCGTGATCGAGCACAATCTGGATGTGATCAAGACAGCGGATTATCTGATCGACATGGGGCCGGAGGGCGGAGACGGCGGAGGAACCGTGATCGCGGCAGGTACGCCGGAGGAGGTTGCCGAAAATCCGGTGTCCTATACGGGGAAATATGTGAAGCGGTATCTGGAACAGTTTGGAGGAACAAACGAATAAGGGAAGCTTTGGCAAAGGGGGATGCCGAAGCGATAAAACGAGTGAGGAGAAATAGACGATGCGGTTTATATTTGTAAGGCATGGAGAGACGGAGTGGAACATTCAGGGGCGATATCAGGGGCAGTCGGATATTCCTCTTTCGGAAAAAGGGAGAGCCCAGGCGGCGGCCCTGGGACGGCGGTTTGAAAAAATCTCTGTGGATATGATTTATTCGTCTCCCCTCCAGAGAGCCTATGACACGGCGAGGGCTATTGCAGAGCCGAAGGGACTTCCGATTCATACGGTGGAAGGAATCAAGGAGCTGGATTTTGGCCGCTGGGACGGATTGACTCTGGAAATGCTCAGGGAACAGTTTGGGGATTCTTTTACGAAATACAGAATCGAGCCTTTTCATTATCCCATGGAAGGGGAGGGAACTTTGAACCGGGCCAAGCTTCGGGTGGGGGCCGCTCTGGAGGAGATCAAAGAGGAATACCGCCATACGGATAAGACGGTTGTAGTTGTGGCTCACGGAGGAATCCTGAAGCTGGCGATTTTCTACCTGCTGGATATGAGCTCCCGGTTTTACCGCTGCATGGAGTTAGATAATACGTCGCTGACGATCCTTGATGTGGAAGAGGACCGCAGTATTCTTCGGGTTCTCAATGACGCCCATCACCTGGAAGGACTTTGAACGGCTTCTTTGTGCCTCCGGTTCGGGGAGCTTATACTGCGGGCTTATACTGTGGCTGCGGGTTTGATTGACAATTTCGGCGGATGAAATTATAATGGAAAGAACATGTAAGCGGTTCACAGAAAGGAGGATATAGGTGGGCTTTTTTGATACATTGGGAGAGACTATTACCAGCACCGGCAAGGTGGTCGGCAGCAAGACAAAGGAAGCGGCAGAGACGGCGAAGCTGAATCTTCAGATTGCGCAGGAGGAGGCCAGGCTGAAAAAGGCATATGAGGCTTTGGGAGAGGCATATTTTAAAAACCATGAGGACGATATGCCGGAGCAGTACGCGGTCTATGCCGTCGATATCAGGGAATCGGCCGCCAGGCTGGACAGCCTGACGAAAGATAAGCAGATCCTGAAAAACCAGAAGCGCTGTGGCAGCTGCGGGGCATGGATGCCGAATGAGGATCGGTTCTGCGGAAAATGTGGGGCGGAAAACGAAATCCTGGCCAAGGGAACAGAGGCCAAGGAGGCAGGGCCGGAAGCAGAGGCCGCAGAGCAGGCGGAGCCGGAAGCAGAGGCCGCAGAGCAGGCGGAGCCCGCAGGGGACGAAGAAGAGGCGGAATAAAAGAGACGGAAAAGACGAGACAGAATAAGCGCCAGGCGGCGGCCTGGGCGGGAGGAAATCGTGAACAAAGAGATGATCGTTGTTTTGGACTTCGGTGGCCAGTACAATCAGCTGATTGCCAGGAGAGTCCGGGAATGTAATGTGTACTGTGAGGTTCATTCCTGCAGCATGGAACCGGGCAGACTGAAGGCCATGAACCCGAAAGGCATTATTTTTACGGGCGGTCCCAACAGCGTATATGCCGAGGGCGCACCCCGCTGTGGGAAAGAGGTTTTTGAGCTGGGAATTCCGGTTTTGGGAATCTGTTATGGTTCCCAGCTGATGGCTCACATGCTGGGGGGGAGCGTGGAGACGGCTCCTGTCAGTGAATACGGGAAGACGGAAGTCACGGTAAAATCCGGGACAACACTGTTGGAGGGGATATCGGAGCACACGATCTGCTGGATGAGCCATACGGACTATATCAGGAAAGCGCCGGAGGGATTCCGTGTGACGGCTCATACTCCGGTGTGCCCGGTGGCGGCTATGGAGTGCCCGGAAAGGGGGCTGTATGCGGTGCAGTTCCACCCGGAGGTGATGCATACCCGGGAAGGCATGAAAATGCTCTCCAATTTTGTGCACCGGATCTGCGGCTGCAGCGGCGACTGGCAGATGGGATCTTTTGTGGAGGACACGATCAGGTCTCTTCGGGAGAAGATCGGAAACGGCAGGGCGCTCTGCGCCTTGTCCGGCGGCGTGGATTCCTCTGTGGCGGCGGTTCTTTTGTCTAAGGCGATCGGAAAACAATTGACCTGTGTCTTTGTGGATCACGGACTTCTCCGCAAAGACGAGGGCGACGAGGTAGAAGCTGTTTTCGGCCCCAGGGGGCCCTATGAATTGAACTTTATACGGGTGAATGCGAAAGAGCGTTATTATAAGAGGCTGGCAGGCGTGACGGAGCCGGAACAGAAGCGCAAAATCATCGGCGAGGAGTTTATCCGGATTTTTGAGGAAGAGGCGAAGAAGATCGGCATCGTGGATTATCTGGTGCAGGGAACTATTTACCCGGATGTCATTGAGAGCGGCCTTGGAAAATCGGCGGTCATCAAGTCTCATCATAATGTAGGCGGGCTGCCGGATGTGGTAGATTTCAAGGAGATCATAGAGCCGCTCCGTCTTCTGTTCAAGGACGAAGTGCGGAAGGCCGGCCTGGAGCTTGGCATTCCGGAATATCTGGTTTATCGCCAGCCCTTCCCCGGTCCCGGCCTGGGAATCCGCATCATCGGCGAGGTCACGGCCGAAAAGGTGCGTATAGTTCAGGAGGCCGATGCGATTTACCGGGAGGAGATTGCGAGGGCTGGCCTTGACCGAGGGATTGGTCAGTATTTTGCCGCCCTCACTAACATGCGTTCTGTCGGCGTCATGGGCGACGGGCGGACCTACGATTATGCCATAGCCCTGCGGGCAGTCAATACCAGCGATTTCATGACGGCGGATGCGTCGGAGCTTCCCTGGAAAGTGCTTGCAGCCACATCGAACCGGATTGTCAATGAAGTGAAGGGAGTAAACAGGGTTCTGTATGACCTCACAAGCAAACCGCCCGGAACGGTGGAGTTCGAATAAGCAAAAATGCTTGGTAAATCCGGTGTTTATGCGGGTTTGCGGACTTTGGAAAGGTCTTTTGATAACAAATTGATAACAGTCGTTTGAGTGCGATTATTCTTACTGTCAAGTGGTTTGTTGGTGGGAGAATGATTTGCAAGAGGTTTGGACGGCTGTAATAAATCCATATTATAACGCCCTTAGCTGTGGGTAGGAACTCATGGCTAAGGGCGTTTTTTGTCGTGCTTATAGAAAAATGAAAAAGAAGTATTAGGTAATGCCAAATTTCTCAGCAGGCAAATAACCAACCCGAGGATAATAATTTTCGCTGCCTAATTTTCATTGATTTCGGTTACTAATGACAATTTGGGAATAAATGCGCCTAATCTTTCAAATGGTTTTTGAACGCATCGGCTAAGGCATCACTCAATTCCTTAGATGGAACTTCTGCCCAGTGCTGCGCAGTGTCTAATTTCGGGTAATTGTACCGCCACTGGTCGTAATCCTCTCTGCTGATTTCCTCAGCAGAAAGCTTGTCTGCCTGTTCTTTCCAAGCGCAGAGCATTTTCAGCAGTTCGGCGGCGTCCTTGCTTTTGTCTTTGTTGATCTTTAAGCAGATTTCACCGTCTGATTCACTGACGGTAAGACCGTAAATGTCCTCA
>CAJUQY010000071.1 GCA_910588815.1 uncultured Lachnospiraceae bacterium
CACGAAGCCGGCACGGCAACCCACGATGTCTATCCCTACACGGCCAGTTCCACCACCCTGGCGGCCACTCTTCCCCCCTCCTGTATGAAGGACGGGCCGGAACAATTGCTCCTAAAGCTCAGGGACACCGGATTCCGTAAAGAACTGGAACACCGGATCTTCTCCCCCAACGAGGAGTGGGACAACGATCTGATGGAATGCGGCTATGACGGGATCCTGATTATCAGCGCCGCTAAAACACCGGAGACCGTGGGCAAGACTCTCCTCCAATGCGCCGAAAACTGGGGACTCCCCCCCTTTGCCGCTTACTGCCGCCTGCTGTCCGAAAACCATCTGGCTGTAAACGACATCTGCTTTTCCATGTCGCCCGAAGACGTAAAAACCTTGATCCAGGATCCCCTTTGCATGTTCGGCACCGACTCCCTGTATGTGCCGGGGCTTATGCCCATGACCCATCCCCGCGCCATAGGGACCTTCCCCCGGATCCTGGGCCGTTTCGTCCGGGAAGAAAAACTCCTCCCCCTGGAAGAAGCCGTCCGAAAAATGACCGGCCTTCCGGCCAAACGCTACGGACTCTCCGGCAAGGGCCTGATTGCGGAGGGCATGGACGCCGACCTGGTTCTTTTTGATCCCCTCTCCATCGGCGACCGGGCCGATTACCAGAATCCCTTCCGGAAAAACCGGGGGATCCACTCCGTCTACGTGGACGGGACACTGTCCCTCTCAGGCGGAAAACCCACCGGTGCCCGGGCCGGCCGGATTCTCCGCCGCCTTTAAAAGCTCTTCCATCCTCCTGTTGCACGGGCCCACCGTCACGCCCGCATCAATGACCCTTTTGCAGCGCTTCATGACCGCAAGGGCCCGCTCAAAGGTTTCCTCACGAATTTCCTGAAAGGGCTCCTCCGCAATGACCTCAGATGCCAGAAGCCTTGCCAGCCGGTAATCCACATCGTTGGTATAGAGAATCCCGGCCGCAAAGGGAATGTTCTCCTTCTGAAGCCGCCTGTAGACCGGGATCCCCGTCCCGCAGGAGGAAAGCACAAACACCTCCGGCTCCCCCTCCGGCTTCGGAAGCTCGATACTTCCAAAACAGGGGTCAAAAAATCCGTTGTCAATGCCGTAAAGCTCCCGGATGACCTCCTCCTTAAAAATTTCTTCCGGCCTTCCGTAATGGGAAATGGCATCCCCGTCCACGCACAAAATCCGGTCAGAAATTTTTTCTGCCAGGTCGATCTCGTGGAGGGACATGATCACCGTGATCTGCTTTTCCTTCGCCATCCTGCGGAGGATGGCCAGAAGCTCCAGCTTGTGACGGATATCCAGGAAAGACGTGGGCTCATCCAGAAGGATGATATCCGGCTCCTGGCAGATGGCGCGGGCCAGAAGCACCCTCTGCCGCTGGCCGTCACTGATGGCGCCGAAATCCCTGCATCCCAGCTTCTCCGCATGGACCGCCTCCATGGCTTCCTCCACCTTCCGCTCATCCTCCGCCGTCAGGAGCCCCAGACGCCCCGTATAGGGATAGCGTCCTGTCGCCACCACGTCATGGCAGGTCATAAGCTCCGGCTTCATCCGCTCCGTCAAAACCACGGCCATCTTCCTGGAGAGCGCTTTGTAAGAAAGCTCATGGACATTGTTTCCATCCATCAGCACACTCCCTCCAAGAAGCTTAAGCTGCCTGGAAATGCTTTTCAGAATGGTGGACTTCCCGGCTCCGTTGGGGCCGATCAGGGTCACGATCTCACCCCTGCCGATCCCCACATTGATATCCGAAAGCAGCGGTTTCCCGTTATAACCGACCACAAGATTTTTGAGCTTCACATAATAATCTCCCATGGCCTACCTTCCTTTCTGCCGGCGAAGCATCATGACAATCACCACAGGGGCGCCGAACACGGAAGTCACCGTGCTGATATTTAACTCCGTGGGGGCGAAGGCCATCCGGGCGATCAGGTCGCACAGCATGCAGAACACGGCCCCGCCGAGAAAGGTTCCCGGAATCACCACCAGAGGCTTCGACGTGTTCAGACACCGTTTGATCAGGAAGGGAACGGCAATGCCCACAAAAGAAATGGGACCGGCGAAGGCCGTCACACAGGCCGACAGAACGCTGGAAAGCAGGATCAGCATTACCCGAAAGGCCTTGATATTCACCCCCATGCTCTGGGCATAGGCCTCCCCCAGCTGATAGGCCCCGATGGGCTTGGAGAGGAGAAAGGTGAACACAAAGGCCACACCGATGACCGCGGCCGCGATAGCCACGTTGCTCCAGCTCATGCCGGAAAAACTTCCCAGGGACCAGCCGTGGAGATTCACGATGTCGGAATCCTCGGCAAAAGTCACGACGAAGTCGGTAATGGCAGAGCAGATATATCCGATCATAATTCCCGCCACCAGAAGGGTCGCCATGTGACGGATCCTTCTGGAAAACAGCAGGATAAATCCGATGGACACCAGGGAGCCGATGAAAGCGGCAGCGATCAGCGTATAAGAAGAGACCGCCTTGAATCTTCCCATAAAATAGATCATGGTCAGGGCCACCACCATCTTCGCCCCCGAAGAGATCCCCAGCACAAAAGGCCCTGCAATGGGGTTTTCAAAAAAGGTCTGGAGCAGGAATCCGGACAGGGACAACGCCCCGCCCAGGATCGCCGCCATCAGGATCCTGGGCAGGCGGATCTTCCAGATAATACTGTACTCCGTCGTATCTCCGGAACCCAAAAACAGAATTTTAAAAATTTCCGGCACGGAAATATGGACGTTTCCCGTATTGATATTCCAAATGATAATCACGAAAAAAGCCGCCGAGAGCACGGCAAACACCAGCGCATACCGGGAACGCCGTTTCAATTTTTCCATGTCCATATCCTGTCCTTCCCTGTCATTTAACTCTGGTCAAAAATGTCATGTCTTCTTCGTTTCCGTCCGTCAGCATCAGATTCAAGTCCCGGATCATCTCCCCGACGATGTCTGTCGCCTGATAGAGAGACTTGCCCGTTGTCCAGACGTTGCCCTCCTTCACCGCCTTGAAATCTGCAAACAGCTCACTCTTTGCCAAAAGCTCATCCAGGCTTCCGATGGGAGAGTCGATGGCCGCATTGTAAACGAGGTAGTCTGCATCCACCGCCGTGGCATAAAATTCCTCCATGCTGAGGGATACGGAAGCGCTGTTATATTCCTCTCCAATCAGGTCCGGAAACGCGTACGTCCCCCCGGCCAGCTGGATCATGCCGGGAATATAGTCGTCCGCACGGCGCACCACGGCGGAACCGTTGGTGTTCATATAAAAATAGACAACTCTTTTTCCTGTGTTCGGGAAATCCCTGAGCTCACTGATGATCTCCGTCTGTTCCTCAAAAAAGGCCTCCGCCTCCGCTTCCTTTCCCGCAAGGACACCATAAAGCTTGATCCACTCCGTCCGTCCAAGGGGATGCTTCTCATAGGTGGAACGGTCAATGAACACCGGAATCCCCAGCTCTTCGATCATCTCCTTCACCTTCGGCGTGTGAAAAATCATGGTGGACTCCACCGCCAGGTCACAGCCCTCGTTAATCAGAAGTTCATAGTCCGGCTCGCTGTATTTTCCGGCAAAAATCATGTCGCCACTCTCCATGGCCTTCACTGCATTGTCAATATACCAGCCCGACTCCCTGGTACCGGTCATGCGGATCTTGTCCAGGCTGTCCAGGGCATCGAAAAGGGACATGGCCGAGGTGGCCGCCAGGTAAATGCGGCCAAAGGGCTGTTTCAGGACAACGATATCCTCCGAAAGCCCCTCCGGAGCTGATTTCCCCTCCGGCACCACCAGATACCTGGCGCTGTCATGGACGTCGATCAGGGAATAACCGTCCGTGTAGCGGTACACGTCGAAAGCCTGCGCATACATAAGCTCCAGCCTTGATTCAAAGGCAAGCCCGGGAAGCTCCGGGGCGCCCTCCCCGGCCGCCCCTCCCCTGTCCGAAGACGTTTCGGAAGCCGTCCCGGATTCTGCATTCCCGTCCGATTCCGCGTCTGAGCCCGAAACCGGTTCCTCACCTGAACCTGAAACCGGTTCCGTCTCCGCATCCGTCCCACCGTTCCGGGCTTCCTCCTGCATCGTCCCCTCTGCCGCCCTGCCGCCTCCGGCCGAACCACAGCCGGAAACAGAAACCAGCAAAAACGCCGCAAGCAGAAGGGCAAGGTACCGTTTGGCGCTCTTCATCTGTCTTTCTCTCATCTTTCCGCTCCCTCCCGCGTCTTCTGCGCCGTCCCGGTTAATTCTTCCGTCTCGGCTTTCTCTTCCGCCTCCGCCTTTTCGGCCGCTTTCACCGCCGCCTCAAAAAGCTCCTCCGCCTCTTGTTCACAGTCAAACAGGATCCCATAAACTTTGATCCACTCATAAGAGGCGAGCTCTGTCTTCTCGTCCGCGGAACCGTCCAGAATAACCGGAATCGAGAGCATGGAAAACCGTTCTGTCAGCTTTTCAAATCGTTCCTTCTGTTCCTCGAAGCCAAGAACCGTCTCTTTCCCCCGCTCCCTTCCTTCCGTCTCCTCCCCATCCGAAGAGATATTTTTGTCCTCTGTATTTTCTTCAGGCTCCCCTGGCAAAAGTTCTCCGGGAAGCAGGGCCAGACCGCATTTCCTGCCAAGAAGGGTCTTGAAATCCGGGGCATCGAAGAGACCTCCAAAGACCGCTGCCGCCTCCTCTTCCCCCTGCTTCACTTCCATGGCCTCTGCAAGGCTCTCCACCGGGCATTCCTCTTTCTCGAAGCCCACTGCCGTCACAGCGTCAAGGGCTTCAAGCTGCTCCAGCATCCCCAAAGCTTCAGCCGAAGCCACGTAGGCTCTCTCGGCCGGAAGACGGATGATAACCGCCTCTTTTTCCAGCCCTACCGGAAGCTCTGTCTCCTCGGGGACCAGAAGATACCTGACCACCTTCTCCTGATAAAGCTTGGCCGTAAGCTCCGCTTCCGTCACAATCACCTCGTCGTCCGCACCGTCCTCCTCCAAGGCCTCCGCATCCGTTTCTTCCTCTGTCTCTTCCCCGGTTTCTTCCGGTTCTTTTATCTCCTGCGTCCCGTCTTCCTCCGGGAATGTCCCTTCTCTGTCCTTCCGGCCCCGCGCCAGGCTGATCTCCAACAGCGTGATCCCGTCGTTGTAATGATAGATCTTAAATTGCTCGGCATACCCCACCTCTGTCTCCGACTCGTAAGTGAGGCCGATGATCTTCGGCGCTTCCTCATCCAGGGTCTCCCCGGAGAGTCCGTCTGCATCCCCCGGCTCCCCGCCGTTTTCTGCCGCCGCCAGATAAATGTAAATAGAATAGACAATCTCATGGGAGGCAGACATTTTCGTAGTCATGCCGATGACGGTATTATTCTTGTTCAGTTCCACAGGGATCACAAAGGTGGAAGTGCCGCCGCCTGTGGATGCGCTGTATCGATTGCCGTTGGCCTTAACATAGGTATAGGAATCACTGCTGAATATCAGCGTCGCATAAGCCTTCCCTCCGGTCACGGTGATTTTCGGACAGGAAATGCTGATCCTTCCCGTTCCGCCGGACCAGGAAAATTTGTCCGGCTTATAGACTCCGTCCGGAAGATTCACCGAACTGTCCACCCGCCTTGTGGAACCACTGGTATCTGATTCATAAGAGGATTCCTTATCCGCCGTATTGTCTGCGGCCGGCGGCTCCGTCTGGCTGCCGTTATCCCCCGGCTGCTGATCTGTGCCCGGCTGTTCATTTCCCCCAGGCCGCCCGCCCTCGCCGGAAAGCCTCCTGGCGCCTTCCGTTTTGAAGGTGAGGCTTCTGTCATACCACTTATCGTTCTTTTTGGAATGGGCCGCCACCAGGATGGGCGTATCCAGGGCCGAAACAGGCAGCGTATAGGTATAAGCCCCCGTCTCATTCTCCACAAAGGAAATCCACTCTGCCTGAAAATCCCCGGCCTTATCCGCCGTTCCCAGGTACAGGTAATCATATCCGGTCCCGCTTAAGGTAATGACCGCGTACATACCTCCTCCCTTTGCCGTCAGAACACAGTCTGTCACCTTGAACATGGCCGCGCTTGACTCCACCGGCACCTGATAAGTCCCGTCCTCCAAAGTCCGTTTCATCCCTCCGGACCGAAAGGTGAGGCTTCTGTCATACCACTTGTCGTTCTTTTTGGAATGGGCCGCCACGGAAAGCGGCACATCCAGGGCCGAAACAGGCAGTGTATAAGTATAGACTCCCGGCTCCCTCTCCTCAAAAGGAATCCATTTCTCCGCGGACGCCGCCTGGGCATCCGCCGCCGTCCCCAGGTACAGATAGTCATAGCCCGTCCCGCTCAGGGTAATGGCTGCATGCATGGAGCCGCCTCTGGAGGCCAGGACACAGTTCACCACCCGGAACATGGATGCGCTCGATTCCACCTCCGCCCGGTAATCTCCTTCCTTTGCGATCCGCTTTCTGCTGTCGGACTTAAAGGTCAGGGTCCTGTCGTACCACCTGTCATTCTTTTTGGAGTGGGCCGCCACCGCAACCGGTGTGTCAAGCGCAACCTCCGCAAGCGTGTAGGTATAGGCTCCCGCTTCGTTTTCCGCAAACGATATGTACTCGGAGGCCGGCGCCTTTTCCGCGTCCGCCGCCGTCCCCAGATACAGGTAATCATATCCGGTCCCGCTCAGGGTGATGACCGCCCCTGTCTTTCCGTTCTCCGTAATCAGCATACAGTCCGTCACCTTGAACATGGAGGCACTGGAGTCCACCTCGATCACGTCATAAGTATCGCCGGAGGATTGTTCCGGGAGCGGCGCAGGCTGGGGATCCGCCGGCTTCTCTTCCGGAGCCGGCGCGGGATCCGGAGCGGGATTCAAAGCCAGGCCGTCCGGAATTGTCATGACCAAATCATTCGAAGTGTACCAGGAACCATCCTTCTTGCCCAGGCAGACAGGAATCTTCTGCCCGCTTTTTTCCAAAGGCACTTCAAAAGAAAAGCTCCAGCCGCTTCCATTCCAGGGAGTTCCCGCTGCCACCGGTTCCTTCGGCTCATCTTCTTTCTTACCAAAATACAGTTTGTCATAACTGACGCTCGACGTATAAATGGTGATCTCAATGGTGCTTTTTTCCTGGTTGATCTTTGCCGCAGAATCATCAACCTGAAACATCTTATAAACACTGCTGTCGGATGCTTTTAACACCTGTATCCCGGCTCCTTTTGCGGCCAGAAGCTGTATTCCCATCGTCTGGTTCATATCCGTAAACAGCATATTCTCCGCCGTGACATCGGGTAATTGGGGCAGCCTGTCCTTCTCCCGCCCGACTTCCGCCGACTCTGTCTCTTTCTTTGCAGGCGCTTCGCCGGCTTCCCCGTCCGCCCTGCTTTCCGTTTGCCCCACTTCTGTCACAGGCTCCGCGGCTCCTGCCCCCTCTGTGAAAGCCTCTCCGGATCCGGGCTCCTGCCCTTTCGGGATATCCAACCCCTTCTCCTCTTCTTCCTCCGGTTCCGGCTTTGTTTCTTCTTCCGGATCTGTCTCTTTCTCCGGAGCTGTCTCTGCTTCTGTCGATACCTCCCCGCCCCGGATATCCTCCGATTCCTCTGTCTCCGGTTCTCCGGTTTTTCCTTTGTCATTCTCCGTCTTCTGGTCTTCCTTCCGGCATTCTGTCTCCGCCGTCTCGGCGGCCCCATCGCCCGAAAACGCCGTTTCCTCTGCACCCTGGGAAACTGCCGCCGTCTCTTCTCCCGGACCCGCCGCCCTGGCCGGTATACCGGGCAGAGAGGTGGCAATCACCGAAAACGCCAGGAACCCTGCCAGAAGCCTGCTGCTTTTTTCCTTCATCTGTTCCACTCCCATTCATCCGATATGTATTTCCCATACATATCTGCGGCCACTGAGAGGAGGCCTTTCCTGTTGGTGCTCCGCCTTAGGGTTTGGTACTCTGCCTTAGATCATGGTTGCGTCACCGCAAAATCGGATTCCGCTCCCATACAACGAAAAAACACCGGCTTTCTCAAACAAGAAAGCCGGCATCTCTCATCCTGTCATATACAGGCCATGCCTAAAGGGCTATGCTTTCTTCGGAAGCTCTTCACCAACCTTTTCAGCAGGTTTCCTGGCTCGCAGATCATCGCCCGACTATGCCTTCTCGCACCTGTAGGATGCAATGGCTCTCCTATAGTCTCACTCCCTGCTTACAGTGACCGGATCGCTCAGGTTTTCCACCTGATTCCCTTTTAACCGGCAGACATGATCTCTCTGCCCGGCACTGAAAATCCCTTTTTCTATTCAGACATAAGTATAACAAAGGTTCCATGTTTTGGCAAGTCCGGTCTTATTTACTTAGGGCTGTTTCACGAAAATTTCCAAGTTGGCCTTTTAGAACGTTTTATTCTATTTTTATATTTCCTCATGAAACAGCCCTATATTTATCTCTGTACCCTTGCGCCCGCGCCGCCCATGAGGGCCTCCACCTCTTTTTTGCTGGCCATGGTGGTGTCGCCGG
>CAJUQY010000072.1 GCA_910588815.1 uncultured Lachnospiraceae bacterium
ATAGGTTCTGAAAGCCCCATGAAATAAGGGCTGAAGATTCCGAGAAGTTATATAACAGGAAAGGGGGGTAATCATTTTTAATGGTGTTCTGACTTCCGCCGACTATCTGATCGGCCAGGGTTTCGTGCCGGAACAGGATATCTATTTTGACTTTTCCGGAGGAGAAGAAGTCAACGGTATGGGGGCCGTGCACATTGTCGATTATTTTGAAAAGAATGGCATTCCGCCGGCTCTGGTGGTGGACGAGGGGGGAGCTGTGGTGAAGGATGTGCTCACCGGTGTCAGTGCTCCCCGGTGTCAGTGCGCCTTGCGGCCTGATCGGCCCTGCGGAGAAGGGGCTCCTGGGCGTGAAGTACCGGGCGAAGTCGTCAGGAGACCACGCTTCCGCGCCGAAGCCTCATACGCAGGTGGGGTTCTTGTCCGAAATCTGCTGCAAGGTGGAGCGTCATCTGTTCAAGGCCCATCTGACGAAACCGGTGGCCTTTACCCAGATGGAGAGGAGCGATGCTTCCAACGTAATTCCGCCTGAGGCCTCCATGGTCTCTAATATCCGCCTGAACCCGGAAGATACCATAGACAGCGCTATCGTCTATCTGCGGGAGACCGCGGGAAATCCGGACGTGGAAATCACGAAGATCCGGGGGATGAATCCCAGTCCCATTTCGGAGGCGAACTGTCCGGCCTGGAACAAGGTGGCTGGGGCGGTGGCCTCCACCTGGAAGGGGTGCCTGGTGTCGCCTTACCTGATGGTGCAGTGTTAAAAACCACATGAAAATCAGCCGCCCAATGGGATGGACTTTGCTGGCGGGATATGGTAGAATGGCTGGTAGAAGGGGTGTGATGCGATGACACTTACCAATGAAGATTTACTGGCGATTTCTGAGCTTTTAGATGTGAAGCTGGATTCAAAGCTGAAAGCGGAGCTTCAGCCGGTGAAAGATGAACTGAGAGATCTGAATGTGAAAGTCGACCGTGTGGAACAGAGGCTTGACCGCGTGGAAGAACATCTTGACCATGTGGAAGAACGGCTTGACTGCGTGGAAGAACATCTTGGCCATGTGGATCACGAGATTGTAGGAATCAAGCAGAATCTTGGCAGGATGGACGGTGAGATTGCAGGGGTCAAGCAAAGCCTTGGCAGGATGGACGGTGAAATTGCAGGGGTCAAGCAAAGCCTTGGCAGGATGGACGGTGAGATTGCAGGGGTCAAGCAAAGTCTTGGCAAGATGGACAGTGAAATTGCAGGGATCAAGCAGAACTTTGGCAGGTCGGAACGCGAAATTGTCAAGATTCGGCTTCACCTTGAGAATGTCACGGACAGGAATATCCAACTGCTGGCAGAGAATTACGTGCCGGCGGCCAAGCGGTACGAGAAAACTGCGGCGCAGATCGAATCACAGCAGGCAGAGATGGACATTGTGAAAAAGGTAATCACAGACCACAGCAGAAAACTGCAGGTGCTGGGATAAGTACAAAATACATAGTGAGATAAAGATACAAAAGACAGGTGAAGCAATCGCCGCAGGTTCTCAGAACGGAGAACTGTGGCGATTGTTTTTTGCTAAAGTATTAGTTGGCGGAGATCCGGAATAGTAGTATAATGAAATTACAATTTTAGAGTTTCGGGGATTTTGGGGAGTGTGACGAAAACGTAACTTGTGGAAAGAGAAGAATCTGTGTTAAGCTGAAAGAGAATCAAAAAGCATTTGTAAGGGAACGGGAGGGACGTCTGTGAAGCTGGAAATCAAGCGGCTTATGAAGAATTACGGAAAGAAGCAGGCTTTAAAGGGGATTGACGCGACCCTTACGGAAGGGGTTTACGGCTTTTTGGGGCCAAACGGCGCCGGGAAGAGTACCTTCATGAACATCCTGACCGGAAATTTAAAAGCCACCTCCGGGCAGATTTTTTATGACGGGGAGGACATTACGAAGATGGGAAAAGAGTTTCGGGGCATCTTAGGATATATGCCCCAGCAGCAGGCTCTTTATCCCAATTTTACGGCGGAAGGTTTTTTGGCTTATATGGCGGCCCTCAGAGGCATGAAGCAATCTAAGGCGACGGAACGGATTTCGAAAGTGCTCTTGGAGGTGGGGCTTTCGGAGGTGGCGGGGGACAAGATCAAGTCTTTTTCAGGGGGCATGAAGCAGCGGCTTCTCATCGCCCAGGCGGTTCTCGGGGAGCCGAAAATCCTGGTTCTGGACGAGCCCACGGCCGGACTTGATCCCAAGCAGCGGATCGCCATCCGGAACTTGATTTCAGAGACTGCGGCGGGGAAGATCGTGATCATTGCCACCCATGTGGTGACGGATGTGGAATCGGCGGCCAACCGGATCCTGCTCATCAAAGAGGGGGAGATGGCGGCGGACTCCACCAGAGAAGAGCTCTGTGCGGCTCTTTTGGGGAAGGTGTTCGAGCTGAGGATCCCCCAGGAGAAATTAAAAGATGTGGAGAAGGATCCGGCTTTTTTGGTGGGGAATATTTCCAGAGAACGGGAGACCATGTTTGTCCGGGTGATCTGCGACAGGAAGCCGGAGGGCTATGAGGCGGAGCCGGTACGGCCGGGGCTGGAGGACGTGTACCTCTCCTGTTTCCGGGAATAACGGTCCGAAGCAGACAGTTTCCGGCGGCGACGGAGCCTTTCGGCAGGACCTGTCCGGGGGACGGAGGGGAGAGGAGGGGACGTTTCTTCTGATCAAACCCAATATGAATGTGTTCGGATATCCGGTGGAAGTCATCCCTGCTGTTCTCGGAACGGTGGTTCTTGTGGCGGGGCCCTCCAGCTTCCTGGCCATGTTCCGGTATGTGAAAGAGGCCTCCGCACTCTTATAAGGTGTTCGTGATGGAACGGGCAGGTCTTATGCTTCTTTTGTTTGCTTTGCTCCAGCGGAACAGCTGCCGGGAATTTAAGCTTTATCGGGATCCGGAAGAATTGTTTTACCGACAGTATGTGGGCTGGGCGGAGGGAGTCCCCTTAAGAGAGGCGGCCGGCCGCTATCAGGAGGAGCAGAAACGATTTGACGAGATTGGCCGGAGGGCAGAACAGGCGGCTAAGGATTACGCGGTCGGAGAGATTTCCTACGAGGAGGCGGAAGCGGCGAAAATGGAATTGCAGGCTGTCCAGAATGCCCGTCTCGGTTTTGAAAAGGCTCTGACACAGTATGAATATGTGCTTGGCAAGGTGAGGGAAGGGACGGATGCGGAGCTTTTCTATGCGTCCGGCTGGGAAGCCCTGTTTGATCGCCGGGGACAACGGGTGGATGTTATGGACGCCGAAAAGCTGGATTTTTTTCTGATTGTGGGGCTTGCATCCGTATTTTCGGTGGGAAAAAGCAGCCAAGTGGAACTTATGCAGAGAACCTGTGCCCGGGGAAGAGGCGGGGTATGCCGGAAAAAATACTGGACGGGACTTCTTTACGGAACCATCGCCTGGATAAGCGCCTTCCTGCCCCGCTATCTGGGAATGGCGGCTTCGGCAGGATTGGTGTTTTGGCTGTCAAAGCGGACCGGGAACCTGATCCATACGGTTCTTTTGGGAAGCCTTGCGCTTCTGCTCCCGGTGTTCCTGTACCTGATGGGATTCATGGGGGAGCCCCCCGTCTCCATGCTTCCCCTGCTCACGGGCTATTCCATGTACCGCCTGAGTGCGGGGCAGTTGATTTACTGGTGTCTGGCACTTGCGGCGGGGGTATGGTTCTATATTCAGACTTATGAGGAGGGCATTGGATCATGAAAAAGAAGTGGATCGTGTTTGCGGCGGTAGTCTTGTTCCTTTCGGCGGCCGGGCTGGGCCTGTATCTGGGAACGCCCTCCATCCCCAGGAGGAGCCGGGAGCAGACAGTGCCGGTGCAGCCGGTGGCGGCCCTCACGGGATATGCAAAAGAGGAAGCTCTCAGAAAACGCTTTTTGGGCGTGCTCTCCCGGAAGGAGGCGGTGAAGGTACAGCTGGATCCTGGGCGGGAGACAGAAGGCTTTCTGGCGGAAGCCGGCGACCTGGTGACAGAGGGGAGTATTCTTGCTATTTATGATAATTCAGCCCTGTTGCTCGAGAAGGAACAGCTCCTTTTGGACCGGGAGCAGAGGGGATTTGAACTGGAGAGCGGCGAGCTTCAGATTCGGACATTGAAACGGGAACGGAGCCAGGCGGAGGCGGCGAGGAGGGGAGATTATGACCTGCAGATTTTAAATGCGGAGGCGGAACAGGAGCGGAAGGAATACGAGCTTGGAAGAAAAGACCGGGAGATTGCCGCCCTGGAGGAAAAGCTCGAGGAGCATGAGCTATTGTCTCCCTGCAAGGGGACCGTGGCGGAGGTAGACCGGGAGGGCGGGAGCCTTTCTATAGTGCCGGAGGACGAGTATGTGTTTACCCTTTCCGCCGGAGAAGAGGAGATTAAGGAATTCCGGGCAGGAGATGCGGTTTCCGTTACCTCCCGGGATGAAAGCTTTTCGATTGAGGGGAAGGTGGAGCGGGTCGGCACGGAGAATTCGGCGGGGGATGAAGCGGCTTCAGGTGCGGCCAGGGCTTCTATGTATCCGGTGAGTGGGACAGTCACGGAGGCCGATGGATTTTTGCAGGGACAGCATGTCTATATTGAGAAGGTGCAGACCGGCGGGGAGACGGAGAAGGGAGAGGGAAATCAGGAGGGCAGGGAGACAGAAATCCTTCTTCCGGAGGGATATGTAGAGGATTCCTCCGGGGAACCCTGGGTATGAGCAGCAGGGGAGAACGGGCGAATGGAGAAGCGGCCGGTTACCCTGGGGGCCTATAATGACAGGCACAGTGCCTGGCAGATCAAAGAGGGAGTTTCCATGACAGACTATCTGGCGTGGCTCTCGGCCCTTCTGGAGGAGGGGCAGAAGGCAGATTTTGGGGAATAGAGTGTCGGAAAGATACAAAAGAAAATCGATTCTTTATAAAACCATTTTTTCTGGATAAAAAGAGGCATGGCGTGGAAAAACGGATCTGGACAAAGAAAATGAGGCTTCTCGCGGGAGGGTGTGCGGCGGCTCTTCTCTTCGCCGGGTTCTTTTCCGGCATGGGGCTCAGGCGGCTCCTCCCTGCAGGAGGGGAAGCGGTCCGCGTCTATTCGGTGGAAGGGCTTCGGGACAAGAAGTGGTCCGACGCAGTGTCTCTTCCCTCCATGGTGGAGGCAGGTTCTATGACAGCGTATTATTATGACAGCAGGAAGCCGGCGGTGGAGCTTTACGTGACGGAGGGACAGAGAGTGGAAGCCGGGACACCTCTGCTGCGCTATGACTGCTCAGTCCTCGTGGAAGAGCTGTCCGGGGTGGAACAAAGCCTTGATGAACCAGCGGATTTATTTGGGGAGGCTGGGAAGCTTTATCGGAACCTTGAAGGCGACAAAGCCCGTAGCAGACAGCATGGGGAGTGTGCCGGACAGGGCAGGCAAAGGACTGGTTTTCGCCATTGACGGGAGTGGAACCGATGGGTTGGAGTTTTCGGAGAGACAGAAAGGATTTTTGTCTGCCTCTTCCCAGGGAACAGCACCTGCCTCTGCGGAAGAAAGTCTGGAAGGCTTTTTGGAGACGGAGGGTGGGGACGGTACCCCCGCGGTCTGTGACCGGGTTGACGGGACGTCTGTCCCCTTCAAAGGGAACGGAACGACGCAGGACCCTTATCTTTATTATGTAAAAAAGGGTGGGGAAGTGGCACCGGAAGTGCTGGCTCTGCTGGTACGGACGAAGACCTGTGCCCGCTTCGTCGTCGTGGAGGATGAGGGGAGTGTTCAGGCGCCGCTTCTTATCTGGACCTTCGACGGAAAAGTTTATGAGACAGCCATACAGGGGGAAGTCCCCTCGGAAACAGCGCCTTCTTCGGAATCCTTCCCGGAAACGGAGCTTTCTTCGGAGGACGGCGGGGAGGGCAGTTCAGAGGAGCTGGCGGAGAGTACGGAAGGAGAAGGTACGTCCTCCTCTTCGGAGGAGACGATGAATCCGGATGGGAGCATACCGGAGACCTCGGGAACAGACCAGATGGAGGAAAGCCCTTCAGATCCGGAGGAAGTTGAGGGCTTTTTCGGCGACGACGCGCTTGACGAAGCTTTGGGAGGGCTGGAAAGTGTGCCCCGGGGATATACCAAGGAAGAACTTGCCCGGGCCATCCGGGAGAGGAGTTTGGAATACGAAAATCTGGAACTGGCCATCCGGAAGAATGAATTGCAGGCAGAAAATTTGAGACGTGAGACCGAAGAAAATGTCCTGACATCGGAGACAGCCGGACAGGTGCGGACGGCGGCGGATCCGAAAGAAGCGGCCAGGCTGGGACAGCCGGTGCTGACGATACAGGGAGGGAGCGGGAATTTGCTGAGCGGACAGATGAACGAGGTGCTGGCGGCGGTCTTAAAACCTGGCGACCGGCTCATGGTGTCTGCCAGAGACCGGGAGAAGGAAATTTCTTTTGAAGCAGTTCATTAAGTCCGTGGAAAAGGAAACAGAGGATGTCATACCCGGCGGAGGCGAGGGGGATCCGGGCGGGAGCGGGGAGGGGGCTGGATTTCGGGAGCGGTTCCGTGGCGGCTTTACCAGGTGACGGGGGTCGTCGGCCTTTCGGAGCCACAAAAGGGAGGCGGGCTGGTGTTCATTCCGGAGAGTACCTGGGGGGAGGTGTACCAGTACGAGGAGCCGAAGTCGGTGGTTTTAAGGCTTGCCGGCTCTTTGGAAGTCTCTTTCACAGAAGCGGAATGGGAGATTCTGCGGGAGGAGACGGGAGCCCGTGCTGCCAGGATTTTGAATAGTATGATACCGGAGGGGGAGGAGTTCCGCTACCGGGCACAGTGAGAGGAAAAGGAAAATTCAGGATGTTCGCCTGCCGAAACAAAACATGCTGAAAAAGGTGGTGATGCCGGGCGCACATTCATAGTCCATATGGCAGCGTTCGGCCATATCCTTTACAAAGATACAGTAGGCCGACATGCAGGAATATTGAAGCTTCGGGAAGCGGCAGGGTTCACCGGACGTGAGGGCACAGGGATTGCAGAGACTGCAGCCGCTTACACCGATCATCAGTCCCGGTTCCCCGGCCTGGTCGATCAGCATGCGTGTCATCTGATTATGCTGTGCCTTTGCAGGCTTGATCTGTTCGTTATCCAGGGGATCGTTGATGTCCCACATGGTCTGCATGACCAGGGCCTGTTTCCAGGACAATACTTTTTTCTGCATCTCTTCCACCGTCCCGCAGTCCGGCGGACAGGCGTAATTGACCCCATATTTCCCACACAGGTTTTCTTCACACAGAGTCCGGAAATTAGGGACAAAGACCAGTTTGTCCGTATCGATCAGGGCGACATCCGCAAAGCCTATATCCAATGCCAGTTTCGTAAGCTCTGTTCCGTTCATAAGTGTTTCCTCCTCTTTTTCTTTCAGGCTTTTCTTTTCAGTATATCTGTTTTTCCGAAAAAATACAAATGGTTCTGTCATTGATTTTTCAATCAATGATGTAATCGTTTTTTCAGTTGCCGCGTTTTTCAAACACAGGAAGAGACATTATTATTGAAAATGGAGTTTTATATAAAGACGCAGCCCCATGGAAGGGAGAGCCATCCGTGGGGCTGTATCTTTTTTTCATATAGAGAATGGGAAAAGCTTATTTCCGGCAGCCGCAGCTGCAGCCTCCGCCGTCCAAGCCGTCGAAAGCCGGATTGAATGCATAGAAGTTTCTGGAATCCAGGTTATCCTGAACCACCCGCATCGCTTCACCGAACCGCTGGAAGTGGATAATCTCCCGTTCACGGAGGAAGCGTATGGGGTCGCAGACTTCCGGATCCTTGACCAGCCGCAGAATATTGTCATAGGTGAGCCTTGCTTTCTGTTCTGCGGCCATATCCTCATAGAGATCCGCAATGGGATCGCCGGTGGACTGGAACTGGCTGGCGCTGAAGGGGAAGCCGCCGGCGGCCTGGGGCCAGATTCCTGCCGTATGGTCAATATAGTAGGGGGCGAAGCCCTGTTCTTCCAGCTGTTCTGCCGTCAAGTTGCGGGTGAGCTGGTGGACGATGGTGGCAACGATCTCCAGATGGGCCAGTTCTTCGGTACCCAGAGAAGCAGCGGTAATGTTCCGCTTACTGTATTTTGGGACGGGGCATGATACAGTGGGATTCCCGATACATAGCTTCCCGGCATTTGAGAGGATAAAGAAGTATGATGAAAATGAAGATGAGGGGAATGTCGGGAAGCCTCATTCTATCGGGGGTTGCGACACTCCGAGATGGGTAAATCTCTATGCGGCAGCTAATGACGATGTTTATTTATGATACGGAATGTAATGAACTCAGTTTGTCTATATATTCTTG
>CAJUQY010000073.1 GCA_910588815.1 uncultured Lachnospiraceae bacterium
CCCGCCGGGAAGCCGCCCCTTCAGATCGGCGTAGGCGGCCTCCACCGTGTCAGGCGACCCCGCCGCCGCCTGACAGCCGGGGAAAAACAGGTACCGGCAGCTCTCCCGCCCAGGCTCCATCCTGGCGAGAAAGGCCTCCCCGTTGGAAAACTCCTGATCAGACAGGGCAAACTCATGGGTGGAGGGCGGCATCTTCTTCGTCTCCACCATGGTGCGCTTTGCGATCCGGCAGACCTCTGGATAATCAAAGCCGTTGGGGCATGCCGCCCTGCACTGGCCGCACTCGTCACAGGCATTGATCATGCCGTTGGCCATGTGGTTCCCCATGACAATGGACATATTGTTGTAGATTTCCCGGATGGCCGCCCTGGGATTCCGCTTATAATGCTGCAGATATACACACCCCTTGACACATTCCAGACACTGGCACTGGATGCATCTGCCTGCCTCCGCCGCCGCGCTCTTCCTTGTCACCTGCTCCCTGTCCGTAAGGGCCCTGGATCCCTCCACCCCGTCCATGGTCACAAACAGGCGGCTTTCCTTCCTGACCCGCTCCGGCTCCTCCGTGCGGACCCCCTGCACATACCGTTCCAGAACGCCCGCCGCATATTTGGCCTCAGACAGGATCCATTCTGCGCTCTTTGCAGGCTTTCCCGTATAGATCCCCACAGGAAGTCCGGCCCATCCGACGGAAGGAGACACGATCCCCCCGGCAAGCTCCGATAACGCCTGTTCCAGCTCCTCCTTTCGGAGGGCTTCCCGCTTCTTTCCCTTGATCCGAAGCCCCGAAAAGGCCGAGAGTTCTGCCGCCGCTTCCTCCTCCGTAAGACCCCAGCCGTTCAGAATCTTCTCCATGGAACCGCAGGACGTATACCAGAGCACCTCATAACCCTTCTTCCCCAGCTCCCACAGACAGGCCAAGGCAAAGAGATCGTCTCCGGCCACAGCCACCCGCAGATTCTTTTTGGGAAGCATGAACCGGTTGATCTTCCCTGAACCTCCGTAAAGGGCGCAGGCCCTCTCCAGCGCGGGAAGGACGATCCCGTCCTGAAGCTCCGCCAGCTTACAGCCCTTTATGCAAGTCCCGCCGCAGTTTTTCGACAGAAGGAACAGGAAGGGCGTCACCGTCCGGATCACTGCCGCCGCCTTGGCAAAATTCCCCTTTGCCGCGTGGGCGCACACCGTCCGCATGTCGATCTGAAGGGGACAGGCCGCCTGACAGCCGGGCTGGTCTTCCCTGGTGCAAACCGCCTCCCTCTCATGCAGCTCGTCCTGGCCGAAGGCCTGCTTCATCCGATAATGTTTTCCGATCACCTGCTCCATGTCATCCTCCCATCCCATGATACTCAAAAAAATTCAACTGTGCGGCCGGAACGTTTTGAAAAGAGAATCCTGCAGAAGCAGGATTCTCCCGTCATGATACTTCTCTCGTTATCTTTCTTTTTCCCTTGCTTCCACCAACTCTCTCTTACAGAGCGTCGATGGCCGCTTTCACCACCTCCGGACGGGCCGGAATCTTCGTGACTCTGGCTCCGGTGGCATTGTAGATGGCATTTAAGATTGCCGGATGAGGAGCCGCCAACGGTCCCTCGCCGCAGCCTGCCGCACCGTACGGTCCAAGAGGACGGGGATGATTGGTCTGATAGATCAGCTCGATGTCATCCGGTACGTCATTGGGGTACGGAATGCCGCACTTCTGAAGAGTCGTATGCTTCTTCAAATCCTCAAAGTCCTCGGAAAGTGCAAGGCCGATGCCCTGTGCGATGGCGCCCATCACCTGGCCGTCCACCACAGTCTTGTTGATGATGGTGCCGAAGTCGGAAACCATCGTAAATTTCACGACCTTCACCTTGCCGGTCGCCATCTCCACCCGGACTACAGGCAGGGAAATGCAGTACATGTAGACGGAGAAAGGATTGCCCTGAGCCGTTTCCATGTCGCAGTCGGAGCAGCCGGTGGCTACCCATTTGCCCTCGTACTTGAGAGCCAGGCCCTGAGCCTTCATCTCGTCGTAGGTGCGGAAGGTTCCGTCCGGTTTCTTCATGGCGTCAATGAGCATCTCACAGGCCACGCGGGTTGCGTTTCCGGACATGACGTTGGAGCGGGAGCCGCCTGCAGGGCCGGAGTTGGGAGTTAAGCCGGTATCGTTCATAACCAGCTTGATCTGATCCGGCGTAAAGCCTGCCTGTCTGAGCGTCTCGTGGGCATGGGTCAGTGTTCCGATGTCGGCGCCCTGTCCGTGATCCTCCCAGGAATTATAAATGGTGACCGTACCGTCTGCGTTCAGTTGGGCCCAGGCCTCGGAGGAATCCACACCGTCCAGTCCGCAGCCATAGATGCCCAGGGAAACGCCGACGCCGTATTTATACTTGCCGTCCTCACTTTTGGTTTGGTTCAGTTCTTCCGCATAAGCCTTGCTGGCCTGATATTTGGGCCTTGCCAGGTCAAAGAGATCCTCCAGGCAGTAGACATCCGGCTTACAGCCGTTGGGCGTGGTAGAGCCTTCGGATTCCTTGTAGCAGTTCATGGCACGGAACTCAAAGGGATCGATCCCCATCTTGGCCGCCATCACATCCAGGGCGATATCGCCGCCCATAAAGGACTGGGGCGCACCGTAGCCGCGGAATGCCGCGCCGTAGGCATGGTTCGTACAGACTGTCTGGGACTTGTTGCGGATATTCCTGATGTCCATGCCGGCGCCCACGAACTGGCTGAGGCGCATGGTGAGCAGATCGCCGAACTCGGAGTAAGGGCCGTGGTCAATATAGTTATCGCCCTCCAGAGCCAGAAGCTTGCCCTTCTCGTCGGCTGCCAGCTTGATATTCATGAAACCGGGGCTTCTCTTTCCGGTGTAGGTGATCATCTGGTACATGCTAAAGTTCAGGGCCACCGGGCGCTTCGTCACCAGCGCCGCCACGCCGACCAGGGCTTCGGTGGTCGGGGAGAACTTATAACCGAAGGTGCCGCCCGCATGAAGCTGCACAAGCCTCAGCTTTTCAGGAGCCACACCGATACCCTCACAGATCATGGCATGGTGCAGATGAATACCGATGGATTTGGAGTGGATGGTCACACGGCCTTCCTCGTCCGTGTAGGCGTAAGCCACATCCGGTTCAATGGGCAGGTGCGGCTGGCGGGAACAGTATGCCTCCACCTCGACCACATTGGGAGCCGTCTCCATGATGGGAGCCGTATCTTCGCCCTTGATGCAGTTGGTCTCATAATATACATTCGGCGTGCCGGGATGGATCTCGATGGCATCGGGAGCCATGGCCTCCGGAGCAGACATATAAGCCGGAAGGATCTCCAGATCCACCTTCACCGCCGCAGCCGCAGCCTTCGCATGCTCTACCGTATCGGCACAGACCATGGCAATGGCGTCGCCGTACTGGAATACTTTTTCGTCGCAGAGAATCGGGCGGTCCCAGCCGTCCCCTTTATTGGTCGGGAAGGTGATGAGGCCGGTGATCCGGTTCTTGCCGGGAACATCCTTGTATGTAATGATCCTCTCCACGCCGGGCATCTTTTCAGCCTCGGAGCAGTCAATGCCCTTGATATTGGCATGGGATACCTCTGCCTGTACCAGTGCAATCTGAAGGGTATCCTCCGGCAGGTTCTTGATCTCGTCGGCGCCGAAATTCCACTGGCCGGTCACCTTGGCGGCGCCGGAAGGCCGGGCATAGCTGGTTCCGATAATCTTGTTGTCCGTGGGAAGGAACATGAGGTCTTCCTTGCTCATCTCACCGCGGAGTACCTTCGCAGCATCCATGACCGCGTCAATGAGGGGTTTATAGCCGGTACAGCGGCAGAGATTCCTGTTCTTATTGAACCACTCCCGCACTTCTTCCCTGGTGGGAGAAGGATTGTTCTCCAAAAGAACCTTGGCGCTCATGATAAAGCCGGGAGAACAGAAACCGCACTGGGCACAGCCATGGGCCACCCATGCCGCCTGCAGCGGATGAAGGTCGTCAAGGGTTCCGATCCCTTCAATGGTCTCCACCTTCGCATAATCCGGAACCTTTGCGATCTTTGTGATACAGGAGCGGGTCACCTTTCCGTCCACGATGACATTACACGCACCACAGTGTCCCTCGCCGCAGCCGATCTTACAGCCGGTAAGGAGCAGACGGTCCCTGAGTACCTGGGCCAGGGACTCGGTTCCGTCCACCACAATGGTACGTTCCGCCCCATTGATAATAAGCGCTTTTTTGATCATTCAATACCCTCCTTCTACATAAATAATAATCCCCCTGGTTCCTCTAACGGCAATATGTCCGATAACCCTTGCCCTCCCTGTCCCTGCAATGCTAAAATAGAAGCATTAAGATCACGGAGGTATTTTCTTATGGAATTACACGAAATCCACGCAAGCGCGGTCACAATCGAAGTGACCGACGAACAGACCGGCGAAACCTTCCGCCGTGAACTGCCCATCGACTTTTATGAAACTGCCAACCTTCTCCGGCTTCGGGGTGAAGACCTGAATGGAAATCCCAGCGAACTGGTCTTTCTGTCAGGCACCGGCATAGACCGGATCCGGGGCCTTATGGGAAATGGGCCTGACGAAGATCCCTGCGGCTCTCACAGTAAAAATCCATAAACATACTGCAGTCTATGGATTCAGTATAGTTGATTCTGCCGGTTCCGTCAACAATCTTTTTTCTGTTTTCGATATTTTCCCAAAAAATAATCGTATTTTTTTGTCAATATCGCACAACCAAAAGAGAGGAGTATATATGAAGATCATTCTATTTGGAAGCGGGCAAGGCGGACAGATGGCCGCCCGCTGGCTCCCGGCGGACAAAAAGCTCCTGGCCTTTGCCGACAATGATACGGGCAAACAGGGGGGCCTCCAAAACGGCATCCCTGTCATCGCCCCGGAACAGATCCCCGCCCTGGCTCCGGATCTCGTCTGGATTACCGTGCTGAACCGGGAAGCGGCATCGGCCATGGAAGCCCAGCTTCGCAGCCTCGGGTACAGCGGGCCGATCCGGACTTTGACTCCCTTTCGGGACAGTATGGACCTGCGGCTCGCCCAGGTGCGGCTTCTGGCCGAAGAGATCAAGGCCGCAAAGCTTCCGGGAGCCGTCGCCGAGCTCGGTGTCTATCAGGGCGCCCTCGCGGCGGAATTGAACCGGCTCTTTCCCGACCGGACCCTCTATCTCTTCGACACCTTCACCGGTTTCCACCAAAGCGACGTGGAGACGGAAAAACAGCTTGCTTCCCATACCAGGGCTTCGGCCGGGGACTTCGGGGACACCAGCATTGCTCTGGTGCAGAAAAAACTCCCCCATCCGGAAAGAGCCGTTTTCTGTAAAGGGCGTTTCCCGGAGACCCTCCCTGAAGACCTTCCGCTTCTGGCTTTCGTGAGCCTGGATCCGGACCTTTATGAACCGACCCTCTCGGGCCTTCAGGCTTTCTGGCCGAAGCTGGTCCCCGGCGGCGTGATCCTGATCCACGACTACAACAGCACCCAGTTTGCAGGGGCCGGAAAAGCCGTGCGGAAATTCTGCCTGGAAAAAGGGCTGATGGTGATCCCCCTGGCCGATCTCCACGGAAGCGCCGTGCTGATCAGACAGAAATAAGGAGGGGGCTTCTGCGGGAATGTACGGATACCGGGAAGGCCCCCCTCCGGTATCCCATCCCCGTCGGACACATACCGCTCCACCCCCATATGCAGATCACACTTCACCCGAAGCTTCGCAATCTTCTCCATCATCGGGGAAGCATGGTGCCGATCAATTGCACCCTAATCTTCCCAGCAGTCAATCAGCAGCACTGTCTCCGGATCTGCCATGGGAATGAAATACTCATACCGCAGATTCCCCTTTTCTTTACGGATTTCTGCCGCAGTCCCGCTGCTCTCCATTTCCTCCGCGAAAGCCTGTTCGATTCCTCGTCCGATAATATTATACTTCATCCAATAAGTCGGCATACTCCATGAGATCCGTTCCTCCTACCTCATTCCCGTTCCCTGACTGTCACCAGAACCCTGCCCCCTCGTTCACCACCTGCATTGTTTTAAATCCACATGAAAATCATCCTTAAAGGGGATGCCCTCCCGGAGAAGCAAGTACTTCTGCTCCGGCCAGAAGGGAACCAGCCGCCCCTCATGGTTTACCACTCTGTGACAGGGATATTTCCCGTAATATTCGGCCATGCCGAGCACCTTTCCCACAAGTCTCGCATTCCGGTCCCTGCCGATCAGGCGGGCGATCTGCCCGTAAGTGGCAACGCATCCCTCCGGGATTTCCTCCACCACGGAAAGGATTTCATAGATCAAAGCTTCGTCTAAGACCAGTCCCATTTTTATTCTCCGCCTCCCTTCTTCCAGGGCCGTCTCCCGTTAAGCCATCCCTGTTTTGCCCAATAGGCTCCGTCCAGATATTCAGGATCGTTTTTATGCAACGACTTTTGTATCATACGGCATAATAAAAATTTGATCCTTGTCGTTGGATTTACTCTGGGAGCCTTCTCATAGTTGACAAGGGAACATTTTTTTGACAGCCGGTTCATCTTTTTCGTGAGTGCCGAACGCCTTTTCTCATCAAGACTCTCCCAGACAATCTCCCCCATGAGCTTATCCTTAAATACGGTGATTTCAGAAATCCCCCACCAGGAAAGGCTGTGTTTGATGTCTTTCGCCGTGGTTCTTGCGCCTGCGCCCAGACATTGGGTAATGATGACCGCCCGCTTTCTGAACATTTCAGGGGCCGGCCGATGGTTCATCCACAAATAAGCAAAATGATCCAGCAGCACCTTCATCGCACCGGTTGTGTGCATGACATATACCGGAGAAGCCATTACAATCAAATCTGCATTCAGCAAAGACGCCGCGATAATTTGTACGTATTCGGCATCCTTGCACATCCATTCGCCTTTCAAGATACAATTGACACAGCCCGAACAAAAGGAGGGGCAGTCCCCCGGCAGATAAAATTCCGTGATGTCGGCGTTTTCTCTCAATTGCTCCAGGAAGAGTTCCTTCAGACGATAGGTGACTCCGTGTTTTTCCGTTCCATTGATCACTGTGATTTTCATGGGCTATCCCTCCAGAAGATCTTGTAAAACTTTCCGGTGAAATGCTTTCCGTTCCTCTGGCACGGTCAAATCCGTTCCAGAAACCTTCCTGATTACTTCATGCCGCAAAAATGACTGCTGCATCGTGGCAATCAGAGACAAGGTTTTCCGTTCCAAAGTCTCCCGGGTCCAATCAGGACGACAGGCGGACATAAGCGGCAAATAGGCGAGATAAGTCCTGTGGGTATTGTCATCCTCCTTTGGCATGCGCATGTCCGCAAGAATCGAAATTCTTGACACGGCATAGTGTTCAAACAAAAATGTGAAGGTCATGTCCCCGAGGGCGGTCAGCCTCTCAAGAGCAGGCATATCATCTGTCTCCTTTTGGATAGAATGAAATCTGTCAATGATTCCATTTACGATTCGCTCCACACACAATTCTATAAGTCTTTCTTTATTTCCAAAATGGTAATTTAAAAGCCCCAGTCCCACACCTGCCTTTTTGCATATTTCCCGTACCGTGATGTCATTAAACCTCTCACCTTTTTCCTGAATGAGTTCTGTCGCGGCCTGAATGATTTTTTCCTGATTATCCATAGCGCCCCCCTTGAACAATGTTCAATTACCATTATACTGAACACCGTTCAAAAAGTCAAGGAATCTTTTGCGAAGAGAGTGCTATGGCCGGATCACAGTTTTTATCTTTTCCAGCGTTTCAATGTGGGGAACCATTCCAGCATGGCCTTTCTGGCTTCATACCTGAAAAGGAGAAAGCATCAAAAATGGCAAACCGTGAGCGCAAAAATGAGCCGAAAATATATCTAAGCGATAAGGAGCAATACATACTGGAACTGAAAGTAAAAATTTCCGACATGAAAAGTAAATCCACCTTCCCGCGCCGTCTGATTATGTACGGCTACCTGAAAATGATTGATATGGTGTAATAAGAGCATTACTTTTTCCAATTGCAACAT
>CAJUQY010000074.1 GCA_910588815.1 uncultured Lachnospiraceae bacterium
AAGGAACCTTTTACAATTCAAAATGCAAAAGATTCCTTAAGTTAATGACATTGTGGATTTTCAAGGGTTTTACTAATCTCTTTAATTGTCTTATAATTATCTCTTGGAGAACTGAGGCGCGCGACGTGCTGCCTTGAGGCCGTACTTCTTCCTCTCCTTCATACGAGGGTCGCGGGTCAGATAACCTGCCTTCTTGAGGGCGGGACGGTACTCTGCATCCGCCTGCAGAAGAGCTCTGGAAATGCCGTGACGGATGGCTCCGGCCTGGCCGGTGAAGCCGCCGCCATGAACGTTTACCATGACGTCAAATTTACCTTCGGTCTCCGTCGCAGCAAAGGGCTGACGAACCACGACCTTCAAGGTCTCCAGTCCAAAGTAATCATCTATGTCTCTCTTATTGATGGTAATCTTGCCTGTACCGGCAGACAGGTATACTCTTGCAATTGATTTTTTCCTTCTGCCTGTTCCATAGAATTTTGAATTAGCCACTGTAATTTCCTCCTTTCAGTACCTTTCGATTAAAATGTCAGAGCTTCCGGTTTCTGGGCCTGCTGCTTATGGTCAGGGCCAGCGTACACATGGAGCTTGCCGAACATTGCTCTGCCTAAAGGTCCCTTGGGAAGCATTCCCTTCACAGCCAGTTCGATGACTCTCTCCGGCTTCTTCTCCATCATCTCCCGAAGCGTCGTCTCCTTCATGCCGCCGACATATTCGGAATGTCTGTAGTAAATCTTCTGATCCAGTTTCTTTCCGGTAACCTGGACTTTCTCTGCGTTTACAACAATCACATAATCGCCGGTATCCATATTGGGCGTGAACGTGGGCTTGTTCTTACCTCTCAAGACGGATGCAACTTCAGATGCCAGACGTCCTAATGTATATGCGGAAGCATCAACGACATACCATTTTCTCTTAATGGTTGACGGGCTAGCCATAAATGTTTTCATTGGTTTGACCTCCTTGGATTTCACCTTTCAAAAATTCTTATTCTGTCTTGTCTCTATTTGTACGGCAGACGCGGGATTCCGGGGCTTTGGTTCCCTGACCTGCCAGTCAATAGACCGTTTTTGGACGCAAAGAAAGCGCCGCAGCTTTTATATTATAGTACACTCTTCGGGGCGTGTCAATGAGTTTTTTCCCAAGTTTTAACCGTTTCTCACCAAAAATTCCTTCGCACCGTCCCAGAACGCCTGCTGCCTTGCGTGGGCAATCATCCGCGCTCTCTCTTCCTCCCTGCACCGATGGATGGCCATGACGACGCGGCCTTTTGTGCGAAGGGCGCTGCGGTCCAGGGAATAATCGATCCAATCGTTGGTGTTTCTCTCATAAAGCTCCGGTTCTCCGGCCGGGTCAATGGAGACCAGGGTCAGCCCTTCGGCCGGCGCCTTTACGCCGGCCCTGCGCCGATCCCTGGCATTTAAAACCTCCCGCATGTGCTCCGGGAGGAAAGTCCCCTGACCGATACTCATAAGGGTTCCCGCAATAATTCTTACCATATTATAAAGGAATCCGTTCCCGGAAAGGCGGATGGTAACCAGATCCCCTTCCCTTGCCACGGCCGCCTCATAGAGTTTCCGGACCGTATCCTCCGCCTGGCTTCCGGCCGAACAAAAGCTCGCAAAATCATGCTCTCCCACAAGATAACCTGCCGCCGTCTGCATGATCCCCGCATCCAAGGGCCAATGACAGAAGCTTGTATTTAAACGTCTTGTGGGGTCGGGAAACCGCCGGTTTACAATCCGGTACTCATAGGTCTTCACGGAATTGCATTTCCGGGGATGATAGAGAGCCGGAACCTCCTCCGAGAGCTGAACTGCGATATCCTCCGGAAGCCGGCTGTTTAAGGCATATCCGAACTTTTCAGGGGGGATCCGGCTCTCTGTATTGAACACGGCGATATTTCCCAGGGCATGGACTCCCGCATCGGTCCTGCTGGCCCCCGTCACACGGATCTCCTCCCCGGTCAGCTCCGAAAGAGCCCTGTTCAGCTCTGCCTCAATGGTGGGGCCATTTTTCTGGAACTGGAAGCCGCAGTAATTGGTACCGTCGTAGGCCACCACTAATTTTATTCGTTTCATAATTCCTCCGTCCCTGGCCGCTTTTATCGCCGGTCAGCCACAGGCTGCCATACAGTGAACGTCAAAAATTTTGCCGTTATCCTGTCATTATAGCGAACGACAAATTATTTTGTCGTTGACCATAACTATAAGAGCACCCGAAGGAGCACCACCCCTGTCGGAAATGCCAGAAGAAGCAGGTAAGCCAGCCGGTCCGCCGTCTTATATTTTAAAGGCTTCATCTTCGTACGTCCCTCTCCCCCGTGGTAACATCTGGCTTCCATGGCGAGGGCCAGGTCTGAGGCCCGCCTGAATGCTGAAATAAACAGAGGCACCAGAAGAGGGATCATAGCTTTCGCCTTTTTGATCAGCCCGCCCGTCTCAAAGTCCGCCCCCCTCGCCATCTGTGCCTTCATGATCTTGTCCGTCTCTTCCACCAGAATCGGAATAAACCGCAGGGCAATGGACATGATCATGGCGATCTCATGAACCGGCACGTGGAGCACGTTTAAAAACCGAAGACTCCGTTCCAGTCCGTCCGTCAGCTGGTTTGGCGTGGTCGTAAAAGTCAGGAGGGAGGTGCCCATAACCAAAAAGACCAGCCTTATGGCCATCATTCCTGCCCGTACAAGCCCTTCCTTCGTAACCGTAAAGATCCAGAAATGAACCAACTCCTCTCCCGGCGTCAGAAACAGATTGAACGCTGCGCTGAACAGGAGCAGGAAGAGCACCGGTTTCAAGCCCTTTAAAATGTGCCCCACCGGCACCTTTGAAGCTGCGATGGTCCCGAACAGGAACACCGCCGCCGCCCCGTAACAGTAGGCGTTGTCCGCCACAAACAGGGCGATGATCAGCACCAGCGTGCCGAAAAGCTTTGTCCGCGGGTCCAGTTTATGCACCGGCGACTGCACCGGATAATACTGGCCCAGAGTAATGTCTCTCATCATGAGATCGTCTCACCTTTCTCCTTGTTTCTATTCTATGCCCAGAGTGCGGAGAACCGCTTCTTCCGCCTCTTCCACAGTGATCACGTCTGTCCTCATGGGGAACCCCGCCTCCTTTAAGGCATGGGCAATGTAAGTCACCTGGGGAGCCGCGAGCCCCATCTCCTCCAGCTCCTTATAACGGGCGAAGACCGCCCGGGGGGGATCGTCAAAGACCAGGCGCCCGTGGTTCATGACCATGATACGATCCACATATTTCGCCACATCTTCCATGCTGTGGGACACTAAGATTATCGTCATCCCCCGCTCCTTGTGAAGCCTCGCAAGCTGTCCTAAAATCTCGTCCCGTCCCCTCGGGTCAAGGCCCGCCGTGGGCTCGTCCAAAATCAGCACCTCCGGCTCCATAGCAAGCACGCCCGCAATGGCGACCCGCCGCTTTTCTCCGCCGGAAAGCTCGAAGGGGGATTTTTTATAATAACTCTCCCCGATACCCACCTGAGAAAGGGCTTCCCTCGCCCGCGTCTCCGTCTCTTCTCTGGAAAGTCCCTGGTTTTTCGGCCCGAAACAGACGTCTGTAAACACATCCACCTCAAAAAGCTGGTGCTCCGGGTACTGGAATACCAGCCCCACCCGGCTCCTGAGCTCTTTCATGGAAAAGCCCTCCCGGTAAATGCTCTCCCCATTATAGAGGATATCGCCCCCCGTAGCTTTTACCAGTCCGTTGAGATGCTGGATCAGCGTAGATTTTCCGGAACCGGTGTGCCCGATCAGTCCGATAAATTCCCCGTCCTTGATCTCCAGGCTCACCTTGTGGAGCGCCTCCGTCTCCATGGGCGTTCCTTCCTGATATTTATATTCTACCTGTCTGAGTGTAATCATTGCGCCGCCCTCTGCCTCCTTATTTCCACCAGCTCCCTCACCAGTTTTGCTGTATCCAGGATACAGGGCGAAAGAGGCACGCCTTTTCTCCGGAGGCCGTAAGCCAGCTCCGTTACCTGGGGCACGTCCAGCCGGAGCGCCTTCAGCTCGTCGACCCGGCCAAAAATATCTTCCGGCGTCCCCTCCATGGCGATCTCTCCCCCGTCCATCACATAGATCCGGTCCGCATGGATCACCTCTTCCATATAGTGGGTGATCAGGATGACTGTAATGCCCTTTTTCTTATTTAACTCCCGCACGGTCCGGATGACCTCCCTGCGGCCATTGGGATCCAGCATGGCCGTCGGCTCGTCCAGGACGATACATTTGGGCTCCATGGCCATGACTCCCGCAATGGCGACCCGCTGTTTTTGTCCGCCGGAAAGCCGGTCCGGGGAACTGTTCCGGTAGGCCGTCATGCCCACCGCCTTCAGGCACTCGTCCACCCGCCGCCAAATCTCGTCCGTGGGCACGCCCATATTCTCCGGGCCGAAGCCCACGTCCTCCTCCACCACGCTGGCAATAATCTGATTGTCGGGATTCTGGAATACCATCCCGGCCGTGCGGCGGATCTCCAGAAGAGAATCGTCGTCTTTCGTATCCATCCCGCCGATCCAGATGGTTCCCTCCGTGGGCAGAAGAAGGGCATTCATGTGCTTCGCCAGGGTGGACTTACCGGAACCGTTGTGACCGAGTACCGCCACGAACTGCCCTTCTTCGACGTCCAGACTCACGTCCCTGACCGCCTCGCTCACTTCCTCTGTCTTCTCTTCCTCATCTCGTTTAATGTAATTGTAGATCAGGTTCTTCGCCTTTATAATGCCCATGGTTCACCGTCAACTTCCGTCTGATTTTCGTTTACATTCTTACAGACTTCCATTGTACTTGATTCATATGGAAAAATCAATATGGACTTTCCCCAAACTTCTGCATCCGGGTTGCCCCGGGCAATACGGAAGAAAATCAATTTCCTCCTGATTTTCCGGCAAAAACAGCAAGGTTAATTATTGCTTTTCCCATCCTGTCATGATATTATGATAAAAACAACGTGAGCCGGTCCAAAACCAAAAAATCCCCGCAGCCGCCGCGGGGATTTTTTGGCAGGGCCGGCCCGGAAAAACCGGAAGAAAGGAATATAATAGATGAAGCTCGAAAAAAAAGCATGGGGAACCGCAAAAACCGGAGAGACCGTATACCGCTATACGCTTTCCAACAGAAACGGCATGTCTGTGTCCGTCTGCAATGTGGGCTGCAGCATTTTATCCATCATTGTCCCTGACAGAAACGGCGCCTTTACCGACGTAGCCCTCGCCTATGAGACCTGCGGGGATTATAACCGCAACCCTGCCAGCTTTGGCTGTGTCGTCGGCCGTTATGGAAACAGAATCAAGGGCGGATGTTTCCGGTTTGCCGGGAAGACCTGGCAGCTGGAGCAAAACGAAGGCAAAAACCATCTTCACGGCGCTTCCGGCGCCTATGGCCGCCGGTTCTGGCCGGTCGCAGAAGAATCAGAGGAGGCGCTGACATTCTGTCTGAAAAGCCCGGACGGCGACGGCGGTTATCCCGGCGACCTGACCTCCCGCGTTACCTACCGTATTTCCGAGGACAACGAACTCTCCATTTCCTACCATATCACAACGGAAACGGAAGCCTTCTGCAACCTGACCAACCACTGCTATTTCAACCTATCCGGCCATGATGCAGGCACCATCCTGGATCACGAGGTCTTTATCGGGGCAGACGCCATCACAGAAGTAAATGAAGAATCCATCCCCACCGGCGTCCTGCTGCCCATCGGCGGTACGGATTTTGATTTCAACACTCCCAAGGCCATCGGGCGGGACATCGGCGGAAGCCATCCCCAACTTGCTTTCGGCGGCGGCTATGACCACAATTACGTATTAAATAAAACGGACGGCGTAAACGCCTCGGCTTATTCACCGAAAAGCGGTATTTTCATGGAGGTGTCCACCAATAGCCCTGGGCTCCAGTTTTATACCGCCAATTCCCTGGAGGAACACGAAGCCGGAAAGGGCGGCGCCCATTACGGGAACCGGAGCGGTTTCTGTATGGAGACTCAGTTTTTCCCGGATTCCGTCAACCAGCCTGCATTCCCCTCCTGCGTGGTGACAAAAGAGGCCCCCCTGGATCTACATACCGCTTATCGGTTTTCCATAAAGTAATCCCCCGGCGGGTCTCTTTCCCGCCTATGTGCAAACAAAAAGACTGATAAATAACAGAAAGGACAACGATTTATGAACCGCAAATTTGACGTAGTCTGCATTGGCTGCATTGTTCAGGATATCATCATTACCGGTATTGCACAAGATGCGCTCAGCCGGGATACCACCGTAGGTACCGACGCTTTCGTAACCTCCGGCGGCGACGCCAACAATGAATCCATTACCCTCGCCCGTCTGGGCAGCAAAACAGCGCCTTTGGTAAAAATCGGCTATGACTCCATCGGAAACAGCCTGTATTCCATTTTGGAAAACGAACCGCTGGATCTCTCCCTCATCGTCCGGGACGAGAACGCGAAGATGATGATGGCCGTGGTGGTCATCAAGACAGACGGCGAGCGTTCTTTCCTGGTCAAGCAGGGAAGCTCCGCCTGCCATCTCGTGCCGGAAGATATCACGGATGAAATTTTAAAGAGCACCCGGGCGATCACCGTGGGAAGCCTCTTCTGCCTGCCCGGCCTGGACGGAGCCGGAATCGCCGGAGTATTAAAGCGGGCTCAGTCCTTTGGCACCCTTACCATCTGCGATATGACTTATGACATCAACAACATCGGTCCGGACGCCATGCTCTGTGCCTATCCGTATATTGATTATATGATCCCCAGTATGGAGGAAGCGACCTATGCCACCGGCGAGACCGACCCGGACAAGATTGCCGACTTTTTCCTGTCCCACGGTGTGAAAAACGTGGTCTTAAAACTCGGCGGCGACGGATGCTTTTTCAAAAATGCTTCCGAGCGCTTCTACACCGACGCCTATAAAATCACGCCTGTGGACACCACCGGCTGCGGCGACAATTTCCTGGGCGGCTTTACCCACGGCCTCTTAAAAGGCTGGCCCCTCAGAGAGTGCACCGATTTCGCCTGCGCCACCGGCTCCTTAAACGCCACTTGTATCGGCGCCCACCATGCACTTAAAAATGAGGCCCACGTGCGCGCCTTCATGAAAGAGACGCCCAGGAAACATCTGGAACGGTAGCCCAAAAAGAATAACCATACACACGCGGAAAAGCCGCGGCCTACGCTCCCTTTGGAGCGCAGGCCGTGGCTGACTTTTCTATGCTTTTGCGGCATTCCGCCACTATAAGAAGTCTTTGCCATCGCATATGCGATCATGTTCAGATTAAAAGAAAGACATGTCCGCCAGGACACAGTCGGCCAGGTTTGTTAATCCATCCGGCTTCTGTGTGCATACAAGGTTTACCGGATTCGGAGAAATCAGCTTTACCGCCTGCGGTAAATTGATTTTCTTCATAATAAGCATTTCCTTTCTTTAATCTATCGGATCGATTTCCCAAGCTCATAGGCTTTTTGCAGTTCAGGTTTCCCCTTAATATCGCCCACGCTTCCATTCCCTCCGGCAAGCACATGGCCAAGATTTTTCCATTTTAAATGCCCCATCAGATGGTCATAGTAAAGAGCAACATCTTCAAAGCCATGCCCTTCCGCCGCCATCAGAAGTGCGCAGGCCCTCCCGTGTCCTCTGAGCCGGTTCCCATCACCCTCCTCCAATGCAAACAGGCGGTCAACGGCCATCCGGAGCTG
>CAJUQY010000075.1 GCA_910588815.1 uncultured Lachnospiraceae bacterium
CCGGAGGTGGAAAAACTCCTGGCGGATGCCATGGAGGTAGCGGACGGCCCCTCTCAGATTTTTAAGATGTTCAACAATGCGGACACAAAATTCCCCCCGGTGAAAAACGAGAAGGGGGAAGAGGTGGAGCTCACCCACGGGCGGTACGTGTCTTTTCTGGAGAGCGGGGACAGAAGGGTGAGAAGAGATGCTTTCCTGGCCATGTACGAGACCTTTGGGCGGCATAAGAATACTTTGGCGGCGGCCTTTGCGGCCAACGTGAAGCAGGCGTATTTTTACGCGAAAGCCAGGAATTACCCTTCGGCCAGGGCTTATTATCTGGCGGATGCCAATGTGCCGGAGACGGTGTACGATACTCTGATCGATACGGTCCGGGAGTCCATGCCGCTCATGTTCCGCTATGTGGCCCTCCGGAAGAAAATACTCGGGACAGAGGAGCTCCACATGTATGACCTTTACACGCCTCTGGTGCCGGAAAGCAGCGTGCGCATCTCCTACGGACGGGCGAAGGAAATCGTTCTGGAAGCCTTAAAGCCCATGGGAGAGGAGTATCTGGAGGCTTTTCGGAGAGGGCTGGAGGGCCGGTGGATCGATTTTATGGAGAACGAGGGGAAACGGAGCGGCGCCTACTGCAGCGGACCCTACGGGATCCATCCCTATGTCCTGATGTCCTATCAGAGTACCTTGGACAATGTGTTTACCCTGGCCCACGAGATGGGCCATGCCATGCACTCCTATTTTTCCAATGAGAACCAGACTTTTACCAATGCCCAGTATAAAATCTTCGTGGCGGAGGTGGCGTCCACCTGCAATGAGTGCCTGTTGAATCATTACCTTCTGGAGCATGCGGAGAGTGAGAGTGAACGGGCCTTTATCCTGAACCATTTTCTGGACGGCTTCAAGGGTACGGTATTCCGTCAGACCATGTTTGCGGAGTTTGAGAAGCTGGCTCATGAGATGAGCCAGGCCGGAGAAGTGCTGACGGCGGATGTGCTTGGCGGGCTGTACAAAAGACTCAACGAGGATTATTTTGGGGACGGGATCGTCATCGACGATGAGATTGCCATGGAATGGGCCAGGATCCCTCATTTTTACACGCCCTTTTACGTGTACCAGTATGCGACGGGGTTTTCGGCGGCCGTGGCGCTCTCGGAGCGGATTTTGAAAGAGGGAGAGGCGGCTGTGGATGCCTATATGGGATTCTTAAAGGGCGGATGCAGCGAGGATCCCATAGACCTTCTGGCGGCGGCCGGGGTGGATATGCGGACCGGGGAGCCGGTTGAAGCCGCCATGAAAGCGTTTGAGCGGTCACTTTCGGAGCTTTCCGGACTGCTGTCTTAAAAGAAAAGGACGGATGATACATCTGCCGGTGGAAATTACGGAAATGTTAAGAAAATATTTTTCTATTTTCTGGTGAAAGAATCGCAAAAATATGGTATGCTGTGACTTATGGAGGTGAGGCGGGAGTATGGATCTATACGAAGCGGTTTACAACAGAAAATCGGTACGGCGCTATAAAATGGAGCTCCTGCCTCAGGAGTTTTTCCGGAATCTCAGGAAGTTTGAGCAGGGGCTTCAGCCTTTTGTTCCGGAACTCCACTATTCGGTGGAATTTATCAACGCCATGGACAAAGAGGCCAGGGTCAGGGGATTGTTTCATGTGAAAGCGCCTTATTACATGGTGTTTTTTTCAGAACCGGGAAAATATGCCATGGTCAATGCAGGGTATTTGCTGGAGCAGATTGTGCTTTACATGACAGGCCACGGAGTGGGGACCTGTTATCAGGGTTCTGCGAAGGCGGTGGGCCTTTCGGGGCCGGCGGGAATGGAACCTGTCATGGTGGTGGCCTTCGGCTATGCGGACGAGAGGCTGCACCGGGAGTCCTTCCGGGCCAAAAGACTGCCATTAAAGGATCTTTGTGTGTTCAAGGAGGATTCCACCGAGGAGACCAGACTCATGCTGCAGGCAGCCAGGCTGGCGCCTTCTGCCCTCAACCGACAGCCCTGGAGGTTCATCGTGTATCAGAACCGGATCCACATCTTTTCAAAAAAAGAGCCGGTCTCCCTGCGGACAAAGGAAAGCCGCATCGGGTTTGACATGGGGATCATGCTGTTTCATGTGACGCTGGCTGCGGAGGAATGCTGGAGAGACATTGAGTTCGCCAGGAAGGAAAATCTGGCTGCCAGAGAGATGCGGAGCAGCTATTATTTTATGAGTGTTCTGCTGGTTTGAAGAAGCTGCAAAGAGGTGGAGAGCGGAGAAAAAAGTTTCAAAATAAAATTCAAAAATAAATTGTAAAAAAGTGTTGACAAAAACCGTCATGCGTAGTATTATATTATTTGTTCACAGAACAAAGCAAACAAAAACAAAATAAGCGCGAGTGGCTCAGTGGTGGAGTATCGCCTTGCCAAGGCGAGGGTCGCGGGTTCGAATCCCGTCTCGCGCTCGACAAAAAGCTCAGTGTTGACTGAGCTTTTTTGCTATACAAAGGCGCAAAGAGGAAGGAGGAGGCTGCCGGAGAGAAGCGCTCTCCCTTGACGGACAGGAAAGGAGGTTTCCTGATGGTTGATTTTATTTCTGTAAGTATCGGACTGCTCCCTTGAAGGAGCAGTTTTTTTCTTGTTATAATAGGGTAAAGGAGGATGCGATGATGAATGAACTGCATTTATCGGAAAATATTGCCGGACTGAGGCGGGAGAAAAAGATTACCCAGGAGGAACTGGCAGATTTTTTGGGAGTGACGAAGGCTGCCGTTTCCAAGTGGGAGAACGGACAGACAATGCCGGATATCCTGCTGCTGCCGCAGCTTGCCGGATTTTTCGGTGTGACGGTGGATGCGCTGCTTGGCTATGAAGCGCAGCTTTCCAGGGAACAGATCAGGCACCGCTATCTGGAGCTTTGCGGCGATTTTGCGAAGCTTCCTTTTTCGGAGGTTATGGAGCGGGCGCGCTCACTGGTACACCGGTACTATGCGTGTTATCCTTTTCTTTTGCAGATCTGCGTCCTGTACCTGAATCACTTTATGCTGGCAGAACAGAAAGAGGAGGGAAAGCAGATCCTGAAGGAAGGGGTGGAGTTGTGTGGGAGGATCCTTGAGGAGTGCCGGGATGTGGGGATATGTCAGGATGCGTCGGCCCTAAAGGCTGCGTTTTTACTGTATCTGGGGCGGGGAGAAGAGGTCCTTGAACTTCTGGAACCGGTTTTGGACCTGAGCTGTATTTTCTGGCAGAGCGGGCCGGTGTTGCTCCGGGCCTACTGCATGACGGGGAGGATGGAGCCGGCAAAAAGCTGCGCCCAGATGATGCAGTACAGAGATCTTGTGAATCTGGTAGGAGGGGCAGTCCAGCTTTTGGCGCTCCATGAGGCGGAGCCTGGCCGGTGCAGGGAGATTATGCGCCGCATTGAGGGTGTCATGGAGCTTTACCAGGTGGAGACTCTGCATCCCAACCTGGCGGCACAGTACCATTACCAGGCCGCCCTTGCCTGCATGGCCTGCCAGGAACAAGAAAAGGCTTTGAAGTTTCTGGAAAGCTTTGGACGATGCGTGGAAGCGCTGCTTGCTTCTGAGCGGATCCGGCTTCACGGAGATTCCTATTTTGACCGGCTGGATGAGTGGATTGACCGTCTGCCCCTTGGTGACCTGGCTCCCAGAGACCGGAAGTTTGCAGGGGAGAATGCGCTTATGGCCCTGTCCCATCCCGCTTTTTCACAGCTCGGGGACAATCTGCGGTTTCAGGCGGTCAGGGATATTTTTTTGAAAGGAAGAGATTTTATCAAAGAGTGAATGTTGAAAGGAGGCCGGAAAAATGCCTGAGTTAAAGGACATACTTCCGTTTTTGATTCCATTGGCGGTTCTGCAGTTTGCGCTGCTGTCGCTGACAATCCGCCATATTCTGACTCACAAGACATACAAGCGGGGCAGCCGGGGCCTTTGGCTGGTGGTGGCCATCGTGGGAATGGAGTTTATCGGTCCGATCCTGTATTTCCTTTTGGGAAAGGAGGAGGGATGATATGGAAATGCTGACGCTTTCGCATGTGTCGAAACGATTTGGGGAAAACCAGGTTCTGCGGGATGTGAGTTTTTCTGTGCCGGAACACACGATTTTCGGCTTTGTGGGCAAGAACGGGGCTGGAAAAACCACGGCCATGAAGTTGATCCTTGGATTGTTGTCTTCGGACGGGGGGACGATTCTGGTGGGCGGACAGCCGGTCCGTTATGGGAATACGGCCACCAACCGGATGATCGGTTATCTGCCGGATGTCCCGGAATTCTATTCCTATATGACGTCTTCGGAATATCTGACATTTTGCGGGGAGATTACCGGCATGGAAAAAAAGAAAACACAGGAACGCAGAGAAGAGCTTCTGAACTTGGTGGGGCTTAACGGGAACCGGAGGATCCGGGGGTTTTCCAGAGGAATGAAGCAGCGGTTGGGAATCGCCCAGGCGTTACTCCATATGCCGAGACTTCTGATCTGCGACGAGCCTACGTCGGCCCTTGACCCGGCCGGAAGAAAGGAGCTTTTGGATATTTTGGCGGCGGCCAGAGAAAAGACCACCGTGCTTTTTTCCACTCACATCCTTTCGGATGTGGAACGCATCTGTGATGAGGCGGCCGTTCTCCACGACGGGAGGATCGTGCTGCAGGGGACTTTGTCACAGATGAAAAAAATGCGCCGGACGGCGGTGGAGCTGGAGATGGAAGAAATGCAAGATGCCGCGCTCCTTTTGGCAGAATTTCCGTTTTTGCAGGCTCAGGGAAGGAACGGGCTTATACTGAAGCAGGCGGACCGTCTGCCGGAGCTTCTTTCTTTTATGGGGGAGCGAAAGCTTTCTGTTCTTCGGATTGAGCATCAGGAGTCTGCGCTGGAGGATTTGTTTTTGGAGGTGATGGGAGAATGAGGGCATTTCTGAAAAAAGAGTGGATGGAGGCGGTACGCACCGGACGTCTGTGGATTCTGCTGCTTGTCTTTGCTCTGTTTGGAATTATGAATCCCGCCATTGCCAAGTTGACCCCATGGATGCTGGAGCTTATGGGGGAACAGCTTGCAGGGACGGGCATACGGGTTGGGGAGATTACGGTGGACGCCATTACATTCTGGACTCAATTCTATAAAAACATGCCCATGGCCCTGATCATTTTTGTTCTGTTTGGCAGTGGCAGCTTTACGGTGGAATATCAGAGAGGGACACTGATTCCGGTGGTGACGAAGGGGTTGTCCCGCCGAAAGGTGGCTGCGGCGAAAATGATCATGCTTGCCGGCATGTGGACAGCCCTCTATGCCATCTGTGCCGGGATCACTTATGGGTATAATGTCTATTTCTGGGATAACGGGACCGCCTCGTCCTGGGCCTTCGGCGTATTCTGCTTCTGGCTGTTCGGGCTTTGGGTGATCGGCTGGCTGGTTCTTTTTTCCACGGTCGTCGGAAGCAGCACCCAGGTGCTTTTGGGAACGGGGGCCGTGGTCACAGGCGCCTATGTGCTTGGCCTCATTCCCGTGTGCAAAAAGCTTCTGCCCGCGAAGCTCATGGGCGGCCTCTCTCTTTTGCAGGGGATGGAGAAGCCGGGAGACTTTTTCGGGAGTATTCTGACGACTTGCCTGACGATACTTCTTTGTGTTCTGGCAGCCCTTATTTTCTTTGACCGGAAGAAACTGTGATATACCTTAATTATATAACATTTTTGAATTTTGTGGGAGCACGCAGAAAGAAAAGCGGTTTTTTGTGCCGGAACCGCTTTTCTTTCGTGTTTTCTGTTGAAGTAAAAATGCAAAAATGCAGCCGTCCGCTATTTTTTTCCGAGCATGTCGGCCATCTTTCGGAGCATGTCAACGCGGGCCTGTTCTTCGGGGCTCATGTGCTTTTTCAGCACCTCCAGTAAAAGGCCGGTTTCCGCGTCGTTGAATTGGAGGCCCATGGCGTTGGCATTTTTATTGGCGGAGATCAGGAAGGGAAGCAGGGTGTCCAGGGACTTATTTCCGGATTCTGCCACCAACTCCGATAAAAAGGCCAGTTTTTTTAAGTCCATATTTTTTAAGGAGGGATCGCTCTGCCAGCCGGCGTTTCCCTGGGAGGGCGGCGGAGCGCCCTGCTCCTGGGAGGCGGAGGATTGCTGTCCGGCTTCCGCCTGTCTGTTTTCAGAGGCCTGAGCTCCAGGGTCCTTGGAAGGGGACTCCTCGGGACTGCCAAAGCGTCCGGCTCCCTGGCCGGGGTAGGGATTTCTGTAGGGATTGTGATAATTGTTCATGGAACGTTAAGTCTCCTTTCCTGAAAGGGTTTCGGGTGAATGGAACATGGCGCTGTAGGAATCGAAAAGCGCCTGGTTTTCTGGACTCAGGGAATTTCGGATGCAGGTGCGGAAATCCGGTTTTCGGGCGCTTTTCTCAGAGGAAGAGGGAAGGTCATCCGCCAGGCTGGCCGCTGTCAGATCAGGGGAGAGATCGTCTGTCTGCCCATCTGTCTGTTCTGCGGCCTGCGGAGCGGCCTTGGACATCTGCTCGTACATGCTGGAAAGCTGGATGGCCTGATTCAGGCGTTCAAACATTTTTTGCTGTTCCGGACTGCCGTAATCCTTGATTTCGTTCCAGATATCGAAGAATCCCTGCTTCGGTGTGCTCTCCGGAGTGGAGCAGATGTTTAAGAAGCCGGCATCTTCGACACCGGAAACCAGACGAAGCGTATTTTTAAGCTCCTGTACCTTGATCAGCACGGACAGGAGGCGCTTTGGCTGGGGAGGAAAATAGGTGAGCGCGGCTTTTACCATCTGAAGATCGTAGCTGCAGGTCATTTTGTCCAATTCTGTTGCCTTTAGGTCCATTTGTTCCAAAATGACACCTCATAGTTTTTATCTGTTTAATGTATGCGGGAGACTGCCGGGGTATGCATAGGGCGGTGCCAAAGCCGGAGAAGGCGGCATACGATGATAGAGAAGCAGAATATTTTAAGAAACTGATTCTGTAAGGAGGCCTTATGAAAACCAGATTGGTTATTGACGAAGATTCCGTTTATGAGATAGACGCTGGTGGTATAATAGGGCTAAATCAGCTCTTGAGGCGGGAAATCGCCCAGGCATTGCTGATAGGTCCTTCTTTTTATTGAATGCTTATTATTTAGAAATATATTTGATGTATAAAGTACTATATTGCATATATTATGATCTGCATGATATTAAACTAATATTCGGTTTAAAGAGTTGATGAGAAAATAGAAGCGGCCAACAGAGAAAAAATTCTCTGCTAGTGAAATTAACAAGTTTTTTATGCTGCTTATTGGTAAAAATTACAAAAAGTGTTGCAAAATATTGTTTTGCATGTTATATTTGGAATATCAGATAATTAAAAAAGAAAACATTCGATTCGGAGGAGGAAACATGGCTTTAAAAAAGAGAGAAGAATGGAAATTGAGTGAATGTGAA
>CAJUQY010000076.1 GCA_910588815.1 uncultured Lachnospiraceae bacterium
GCATAAGTGGAGCTTTACGGTAGCAAAAGGCGTTACGGGGGCTTTAGAAACGCTCGCGGGGAAGCGTCCACTGGAAACTCTTCCGCACACTGAGGCGAAAAAAGCAGAAGCCTCAGAAAACTCCATTTCTGAGGCTTCACTACCGATATCTGTAAGCACGGCCTGCCCCTGCTTATAGGGCATGGTATAACGCTGGGAAAGGTAACGCATAGATGCGCCCATTTCCCCGTCAGGCCCGCCGTACTGGCTGATGATCACGCTCGCAAGTTTTGCGTTGGGCGTTGTGATGTTTACCGGGTATTGCAGCCTTTTCTCATAGTTCCACATTTATTTGCACCTCCTTCCCAGGGCCAGGGGCCGTTGACCCATACCCAATAATCGGCGCAGTCTTTTACGCCGTCCTTGGTCAGAGGGCCGAACTGATTTTCGTAAGCGCTCACGGCGGCCTCTCTGGCGTCTCTCATGTTCTTGTAGTAGGCCAGGGCTTCCTGGTCTTCTGGATGGGTATCCAGATACAGAAGAACGTCGTCGACAGCAAAGCTGAATTCATAAATCTGAGTCATAAGTTCATTCATGGTCTGACTGCGCACCTCCCGATCATAAATGGTTTGTCAAGGGACGGGAACACGGTTCCGATGAAAAGACCTTTGTTCAGCGGATACGTGCATTCCCATTGCTGCCAGGGAACATAGCCCATGGCAATGTCGGCATTGGCGGCGGGAGGGCAATCTCCGGGACGACAGACATTGAAGCCGGCGCGGTTTACGGGCTGGCAGGGGCAGGAGGGGCGGGGGTTCATATCCGGACGTTTTCCGCAGGAAGGCTTTTGGCATCCGGCGGGCGGAGTTTGACCGCCGGGCTGGCATCCGCAGGACGGTTCCCTGTCGGGGTCTGGTCCGGGGTTAAAATTCTGGCCGCAGCGGGAGTTGTTCTTCCGGCAGTCCACGCGGCGCTGATAATAACGTTCCAATAGTAGAACTCCTTTCGGATTGGTTGATTAATAGTAATATATGAGAAAATGTGGGGAAGGTGCCAAAAGCTTTAAAGCTTGTATACGGTCCGCTCATTTTGTTGGGATCCCCGTAACAACAATCCAGAAAGGCAGAGCACCGGGGCTGTTCGCATTGACTCTGCGGAATGAACCGGATATAATGTGATTAGGTCAAAGCTCCTGGGGAAAAGCTGAAGGCGGCAGGAGCGGAGGCAGGATCGGGAAGAAAATATAAAAAGCATAAAGAGTATAAAAAGCATAAAGAGTATAAAAAGCAGAAAAGAGGAACGATATTGAAGATAAAGATGGCCGGAATTGATTATCAGAAGGCGCCGGTGGAGGTACGGGAACAGTTTTCCATGACGGTTTCTATGGTGGAGCGGGCGCTTCAGGAGAGCCGAAAGATTCCGGGAGTGACGGGATGTGTCATTATCTCCACCTGCAACCGGACAGAATATTGGATCAGCGGGGAGGAGGAAGGCTTCGGCGATCTGGACGCGGCAGCGCTTTTATGCCGGGAAAAGGGGATTGAGGTTTCGGAATACCGTGGGTATTTTACCGTGCGGGAAGGAAAAGAGGCGGTTCATTATCTTATGGAGCTTTCCTGCGGGTTAAGGTCGCAGATTTTTGGGGATGACCAGATTATTACCCAGGTGAAGCGGGCGGTGGATATGGCCAGGGGCCAGGGGGCTTTGGATTCCGTTTTGGAGATCCTTTTCCGAACGGCCATAACCGGAGCCAAGAAGGTGAAAAGCAGGGTGCTTCTTGTGGGGGTGGACCGGTCGGTGGCTGCCGCCATGGGAAATCTCCTCCTGCGGGAGGGGATTGCGGTTTCAGGAAAACGATGCCTGGTCATTGGAAACGGGGAGATCGGAAGGCTGGCCGCGGCCGAGCTTGTCCGCCTGGGCGGCAGGGTGTCTATGACCCTGCGTCAGTATAAGGCAAAGGAGGCCGTGATCCCGGCCGGCTGCCATGTCATTGATTATCAGAACCGGTATGAGGCCCTCCCGGATATGGACTTGGTGGTGAGTGCGACGGTGAGCCCCCATTACACTCTGACAAAAGAGCAGGCGGAGGGGAAGATGGGGGCGGGCGGAAAGGTGTTGATCGACCTGGCCATTCCCAGGGACATCGAGCCGGAGATAGGGAGCTTTTTCGGGGTTCGCCTTTTTGACATGGACAGCTTTGATTCCGTCAAATCCGAAGGGGACAGGCGTCAGATGGAGGCGGCCGATGCGATCCTGCAAAAATATGAGATGGAATATGAGCAGTGGTATACATTCCGGGAATATGTACCGGTGGTAAAGGAGATTGCAAGATTTGCAGGGCTTGACACGGCAGCGCGTTTGAAAAAGGAATTGAAGCAGTATCCTTTGGACCGGGAGGAGAGAGAGACTCTGGAAAAAGCCATTGAAAAGGCAGCCGCCAAGGTGACGGCGAAGCTATGCTACGGGCTCAGGGAAGACATGGAGCCGGAGCTTTGGAAGCCTTGCCTGGAGGGATTGCTCCGTTCGGCCAGAGAATTGGAATGACAGAACTGAAAAACAGGAGCGGGACATAATATGAGATTTCCGATGTTTGTGGAGATGGAAGGAAGAAAAGTGGTGGTGGCCGGGGCCGGACTGATCGGAACGAGGCGGATTCTGGCGCTTTTGGAATTCGGGGCCAGGGTGACGGTGGTTTCGCCTGGGCTTTCCCGGGAAGTGAGAGAACTGTGGGAGGCGGGACGGATTCAGTGTGAGATCCGGGAAGTCGCAGAAAAGGACGTGGGACAGGCGTTTCTGGTGGTGGCGGCGACCAGTGACAGGCAGGCCAATCATCAGGTGGCGCTCTGGTGCCGGGCAGCCGGGATATGGGTCAATGTGGCGGACAAAAAAGAAGAGTGTGATTTTTATTTTCCGGGAATTGCCAGGGAGGGGATATTGACGGCGGGGATCTGCGCTGACGGAAAATCCCATGGGCTGGCAAAGGAGGCGGCGGCAGAGGTCCGCAGCCTCTTTGCGGAAAAGTACGGGCCCGGCGCGGCAGAAGGCGGCAGTATTCATAGAAAAGGGAGGAGCAGGGAGTGATGGAGGATAAGAGACGAGTGATCCGCGTGGGCAGCCGGGAGAGCAGGCTGGCCGTAGAACAGACGATGCTTCTTGTACGGAAGCTGGAAGCATGCCATCCAAAGCTCTCCTTCGAGTTGGTGACCATGAAGACGACAGGGGACATGATTTTAGACCGGAGCCTGGATAAAGTGGGCGGAAAAGGACTTTTCGTAAAGGAACTGGACCGGGCGCTTGCAGAAGGGCGGATCGACTGTTCCGTTCACAGCTTAAAGGATATGCCCATGGAGCAGCCTGATGGCATGCCCATTGTCGCTTTGGCAAAGCGGGGGGATGTCAGGGATGTGCTGGTTTATCCAAGGGGGAGAGAGAGGTGGAAGCCGGAGAGTGGACGCCCCTTTGTGATTGGGACATCCAGTGAAAGGCGCAGGCTTCAGTTGAAAGCCCTGTTTCCGGAAGCGGAGTTTTCTTTGCTCCGTGGAAATGTGCTGACCAGATTGAAAAAGCTGGATGAGGGCTATTACGATGCCATTGTGCTGGCTGCAGCAGGGCTTAGTCGTCTGGGGCTTTCGGAACGGATCGATGAATATCTGGATCCGGAAGCGGTTATTCCGGCGGCGGGACAGGCAGTTCTGGCGGTACAGGGCCGGGCGGGCGAAGATTATTCCTGGCTGGACTGTGTGGACAGCCGGGAAGCATGGCAGGAGGCGGAGGCGGAACGGGGATTTGTCCGATATCTGGACGGGGGCTGTTCCTCCCCCATTGCCGCCTATGCCAGGACGCAGGCAGACGGAACTGTTCGGCTTCTGGGTCTTTACTATAAGGAAGAAACAGGCCGGTATGTGGTTGGAGAGGAGACAGGGCCTGCCGGGGAGGGTGAAGACCTGGGGATTCGGCTGGCCAGAAAACTTAAGGAAACCCTGGAGAACGGGAGCCGGAATAATCGGAAGGCGCGGGAGCACAGGGCGGCCGGGACTTCCGGAAAGGTCTGGCTGGTGGGAGCCGGCCCCTCCGACGCCGGGCTCTTTACCTTAAAAGGGGCCAGGGTTCTCTCCGAAGCCCAGGTGGTGGTTTACGACCGGCTGGTGGGACCCGGGATATTGCAGATGATGTCGGAGGGGGCGGAGAAGATTGACGTGGGAAAACGTTCCGGGGATCATCCGGTGCCCCAGGAGGACATCAACCGGCTCCTCCTTGAAAAGGCGGAGGAGGGAAAACGGGTGGTGAGGCTGAAGGGCGGCGATCCTTTCATTTTTGGGAGGGGAGGCGAAGAGCTGGAGCTTTTGGCAAAAAACGGCATTCCCTTTGAAGTGGTGCCGGGGGTGACCGCGGCTTCGGCAGTGTGCGCCTATGCCGGGATTCCCATTACCCATCGGGATTACTGCTCCTCGGTTCATTTGATCACTGCCCACAAGAAACGGGGAAGTGAAGAAAAACCGGATTTTGCGACCCTGGCAAAGCTGGACGGAACCCTGGTTTTTTACATGGGACTTGGCGAGCTGGGGGAAATCTGTGGGGGGCTTATGGCGGCGGGGATGGATCCCGCACTGCCTGCGGCGGTCATTTCCAGGGGGACGACGGCTTCCCAGAGGCAGGTGGTGTCCACCCTGGAGAAGCTGGAAGAAGAGGTGAAACAGGAGCAGATTCTTTCTCCGGCTTTGATCGTGGTGGGAAAGGTCTGCGGCCTCTCGGAGATGTTTCACTGGGCCGGGAGACGTCCGCTGGGAGGAAAACGGGTGATTGTCACCAGGCCGAAAAAGCGAAGTCGGGGGATGGCAGAGCGGCTTACGGCCCTTGGAGCGGAGGTGATCCTGCTTCCGGCCATCGAGACAGAGTGCATTGCAGACAACCAGGGACTGAAAGACGCGTTTTCCAGGCTTTCGGAATATAGCTGGATCGCCTTTACCAGTGCGGAGGGCGTGGATTGCTTCTTTGACAGCTTATATAAGGAAGGGAAAGATATCCGGTCGCTTGCCGGGGTTCGGTTTGCCGTCATCGGGCCGGCCACAGGGAAGGCTCTGGAAAAACGAGGGATATTTGCCGCGCTTACGGCAGAGCCGTTTACCGGGGAAGCGCTTGGAAGGAGGCTGGCAGAGAACATGGAGCCCGGGGAGCGCCTGCTCCTTCCAAGGGCTGATATCGGAACGGAGGAAGTGACCGGGCCCCTGACAGAAGCGGGGGTATCCTTTGACGATATTCCCGTTTACCGGACGAAGAATGCAAAGGCGGACCGGATCCTGCCGCAAATTTTGCCAGATGACATTGTGACCTTTACCAGCGCCTCCACGGTCCGGGGGTTTGTCTCGCTTTACCCGGATCTGGATTACCGGACGGTGCGGGGACTTTGCATCGGTGTACAGACAGAGAAGGAGGCGGCGGCATACGGGATTCGGGCCGTGGTGTCAAGGGAGGCTTCCATGGACAGCATGGTGGAAAAGCTGCTGGAACTTTCCGGGCAGAGAGACATGGAGGGATGGGAAAGGCCAGAGACCGGGAAAAACTGAATCGTGGAGAAGAGAGAATGAGGAGGATGGAAAAAATGGATATGACAAAACGCCCCAGGAGACTCCGGGGAGGGATGACGCTTCGGAAAATGGTGAGGGAGACCAGGATGGACAAGGCTTCTCTGATTTATCCCATGTTTGTGGTGGAAGGGGAGGGAGTGAGGAGGGAGATTCCTTCCATGCCGGGCCAGTACCATTACAGTCTGGATATGCTTCCGGCGGCGCTTGAGGAGGTGGCGCGGTCCGGCGTGTCTTCTGTGATGCTTTTCGGTATTCCGGAGAAAAAAGATGAGATGGGGAGCAGCGCCTGGGCGGCGGACGGCATTATCCAGAGGGCCCTGGAGACAGGGAAGAGGGCAGTGCCGGAGCTTTACTATATCACGGATGTGTGCATGTGCGAATATACCTCCCACGGCCACTGCGGAGCCCTCTGCGGCCATGACGTGGACAATGACAGGACGCTACCTCTTTTGGCCAGGACGGCCCTCTCCCACGTACAGGCGGGGGCGGACATGGTGGCGCCCTCCGACATGATGGACGGGCGGGTGGCGGCCATACGGAGGATTCTGGATGAAAACGGCTATACAGAGACGCCGATCATGTCCTATGCGGTCAAATATGCGTCCGCATTTTACGGCCCTTTCAGGGAAGCCGCGGATTCGGCCCCGGCTTTCGGCGACAGGAAAACCTACCAGATGGATTATCACAACGCCAAAGAAGGGATCAAAGAGGCGCTTCTCGATGTGGAGGAGGGGGCGGACTTGGTGATGGTGAAACCGGCCCTTTCTTATCTGGACGTGATCCGCCGGGTATCGGAGAAGGTCCATGTCCCGGTGGCGGCCTACAGCGTAAGCGGCGAATATGCCATGATAAAGGCGGCGGCCGTGAAGGGATGGATTGACGAGGCAGCCGTGGTCTGTGAGGCGGCAACCTCCGTGTACCGGGCCGGGGCAGGGGTGCTGCTTACCTATTATGCGAAGGAGCTGGCAAAATTTATGGACGAGGGCCGGATCGGATAAAACCGGCAGAAATCAGATAAGGGAAAAGGAGAAGTTTATGGGAAGATCAGAGGAATTGTTTGAGCGGGCAAAGCGGGTGATCCCGGGAGGCGTCAACAGCCCGGTGCGGGCTTTTCAGGCGGTGGGCGGAAATCCCCGTTTCATTGCCTGCGCCGGGGGTGCACAGATGACGGACGCGGACGGAAATACCTATCTGGATTTCGTGGGGTCCTGGGGGCCGATGATTCTGGGGCACAGCCACCCGGCCATTCGGGAGGCGGCCGTGAAAGCGGTGGAGCATGGATTGAGCTTTGGCGCGAGCTGTGAGGCGGAGGTGGAAATGGCAGAATTGATCTGTCAGTACGTGCCTTCCGTTGAGATGGTGCGTATGGTCAACTCCGGCACAGAGGCGGTCATGTCGGCTCTTCGGGCGGCAAGAGGTTATACAGGCCGGAATAAGGTCATGAAATTTGAAGGCTGTTACCACGGACACTGTGATTCTATGCTGGTAAAGGCCGGTTCCGGGGTTATGACAGGGGGAGTGCCGGACAGCGCCGGGGTTCCGGAGGGATGCGCCTCCGATACGCTGACTGCGGTTTACAATGATTTAGAGAGTGTGAGGAAACTGTTTGACGAATTTCCGGGTCAGATTGCCGCTGTCATCGTGGAACCGGTGGCGGCCAACATGGGAGTGGTCGTCCCGGAGGAGGGATTTCTCCAAGGCCTCAGACGTATCTGTACGGAGGAAAAGGCTCTGCTGATCTTTGACGAGGTGATCACCGGTTTTCGGCTCGGGTTTACCGGGGCGCAGGGATATTACGGGGTGACTCCGGATCTTACCACCTTCGGGAAGATCATC
>CAJUQY010000077.1:0-377 GCA_910588815.1 uncultured Lachnospiraceae bacterium
CGCCGTCACGGAAGGTGCCGTAGATGTTGGCCGAGCCCCTCTCCCTGATCGCCGGGAACCTGCTTTTCGGTTCCCGGCTCTAGCTGGATTCCTCTTTCAATGCCTCATAAGAAGCCATCTGCCATTCCGCTTTCCATTCTCCCGCTTAATAATCCTCTTTTCCTGCAGGCTTACTGTCCTTCGTTTTACAGTTCTCTCAGACTTGCCGATTTGTCTGGCCAATTCTGCCTGTGTCACAGAAGGATTAGCCAAAATCACATTCAGCACAGCCGCTTCCTCCAATGTGCAGTCCAAAGTGCCATCTAAAGTGTCATTCAAAGTGCCAATTTGGCACTTTGGAATGTCTGCGTCTACTGCCAAATACCGGTTTTTTAGTT
>CAJUQY010000077.1:387-3831 GCA_910588815.1 uncultured Lachnospiraceae bacterium
GTTCATGCTTTGCTCCCAGCAACATATTTTCAAAAAAATATTCCAAATATTCAGTTGTTGCATGAATTCCCTGTGCCAAATGATTATAGTTTCCCCATGAAGCGCCCATTCTTTTTGTCAATCCTCCTGCAGGCAGTGGAAATATCGATTCTTCCCTCTATGTGCTCTTTTGCCGTACTCAAAAGGTATCCAGAAGTCTCAAGACCATCCACATCCTGAAGTCCGATAGCCGTCTTCCATGCATAGCTTTTTTCTGCTTTTCCCGCCTCTCCCTGTCTGGTGTATTCTTCCAAATCGCACTGCCACGGCCTCTGTACAGCCGGCTTTTTATCCATGTAAACGCCTCCCTTAGACCTGCCTGCTTTTGTGGGATCAGTCCCCTGTAAATAGTATAGCACATCCCCTACACATAAAACAGCTAAAAAATCCGGCTTTACTAATATAAGACGGTAAAATCCTCCCCGCTTAATCTGCAATTATCGGAAAAAACCGACCAGTTCTTTTGGATGCCGTTATAATTTCTTGCGGTAAGGGCAATCTCACCATTTACATACAGAACGAAAACGGAATCGTCAACCACCAGTTCAAAATCAATCCCGGAATGCTGTTTCAATGCATATGCCACTTTGCTTTCCGGGACTTTTGCTTCTTTTAGCGGGCAATGATAAAACCGGATTTGATTTTTATTGATATCAAATACCACATTGATATTATTTTCCGCTCCCGCATGATTAAATCCGAAACCGAAATACCCGTTTGCATTGGCATCGTATTTCATTTTCCCTTTGAGTATCATCCGCTCTTTCAGCGGTTCCATTGTCTTAAACTGATAGCCTGCAGAGGAGAGGCCAAAATTCCCTAGGGCTCTTTTGTTGGCGAAGCTTCCGCTTCTCTCCGGAATCGGTACCGGAAACAGCTGCCCATTGGCGCCCTGGCGCAGCCCATGGGCCACAAGGTTTCCTGCCCAGTCAATGGAACCGCTGTCAGTGCTGTTTGCTTTTGACGGCGTCCAGCCTATGATATAAAGCTTTCCCCTGAACTTTTCTATACGTCCCGCATAAAAACCGGCGCCGTCAAAATAATTAATGTCAAAGCTTTCAAACGGCCCGCCAGGGCTTTCTGACACTAAATATTTCACGATTCTGTTCGGCTCCTGCTCGGAATAGGACAAGTACCAGAAACCGTTATAGGAAATGAGTGTCGGACATTCCATATTGCTTCTGTTTGTTTCATTCCTGTATAAGATTTGCGGATCCCCCCAATTCAGCAGATCATCGGATTTCATATATAGAATCACACCGTGATTATCTTTTCTTGCTGTCAGCAGCATCCAATAGCTGCCTTCGCTTTCATTGTACAACACATAGGGATCCCTGAAATCATTCAACTCATAACCTTTGGGGGGATTCAGCATAAATTCCCTGGACTTCTCCCAGCCATTCGCGTTTATATCCGTTGACGTCGCCATCCGTATGACTTCCTTAGGCTCAATGTTTCCGTTATGGGCCGTATAAAACGCATAATACACGTCGTCTTTTTTTATTACGGAACCTGTGCCAAGGGCCAGGTCCCGGTCATACTCATTGTGTACCACCGGAAGTATCTCTCCGATATCCCTGAAATTCACAAAATCGGCCGTAGACACTTTATTCCACGGGTGAAAACCGATTGCGCCGTTTCTCTGGTCATTCAGGTAAAATATGTGCATTTCATCCCCGTCGGCAAACGGCATGGTGTCCCCGATGAAGCCATCCTGTGAAACAGGGAAGAATTGCGGGTCTTGGGCCCCGAACACGCACTGTGAACTGATCAGCACCAGTGCCAGTGCGCTCCCGGCTGTTTTGATTATATTCCTGTTCAACGCTTTCTCCTTTTCTTGCTTTGTCAGACTGTAATATTGGTTTTTCCGGCATCCGGCGTGTCGGCATTGCTCATTCCGTTTCCTTCCTGCCCCCCTTCGTTTCCTGCCCCGCTGCTTCCGGATTCCTCCGGTTCCTGCGCGCCTTCGTTTTCCTCTCCCTCTTTACCGGCATCCGGCTTCGGGCTTTCCGTTACGCTTCCCTCTGGCTGATCTTCTGTCCCTGTCCCACAATTTCCGGATTCCCCCGGGTCTTCCTCATCTTCGTCCTCCTCTTCCTCTTTACCAGCATCTGGTTCGGGACTGTCCGTATCGCTTCCCTCTGGCTGATCTTCTGTCTCTGCCCCGTTATTTTCGGATTTCTCCGGGACTTGCCCGCCTGGCGCCGTTATCTCTTCCTCTTTATCAAGATTCTGTCCTTCATCGTCTGTCCCGTTTTGCTTTTCTTCCTCTTCCTCTCCTTCCTGTTCCTCCTTTTCCTTGATGCCTGCATCCATGTTCTCAAATTCACCCGAAATTTCCCCCTTTGACGGCGCTTCTTCCTCTTCCGGTTCCTCTTCTGGTTCCAGCATATCAAAGTCAAGCGAACTTATGATGCCATCCTCCTTTTCTAAGGAAATGGATTTAAATACAATATGGTTATCTTCTCTCCCATCCGCAAACTTCTCCTGGCCAAACTGGAAGAAAATCTCCAGGGTATCGCTCCGGGCAGTAATCTTATGGACCAATTTCGTTGTTGCGTTTTCTCCCATCCAGTCTCTGTACCAGGCATCCCCATTGTTGTCGGCATTTTCCGCATCGGGAATGGCTGTCACCATATCCAGTCCCTTTTCAGGCTCCACTTCCACCGTAAGCGTATATTCTCCGCCCTCTTCCACATCTATGGATGTGAACACCTTGTTATGCCAGTCCACATTCCCAAGTTTTTCGGCATAATATACCATGCTGCCATTTTCATCATTATACAGGCTTCCCTTTGCGACGCCGCCGGATTCCTCATGTCCAAACTCATATCCGTCCAGCGTTACGGTATCGGTATCCACATTGCCCTCATTTTTTTCTAAGGAAATGGACTTGAATATAATATGGTTGTTTTCTCTCGCGTCCGCAAAGCTTTCCTGCCCAAGCTGGAAGAAAATCTCCAGAGTATCGCTCTGGGCGGTAATCTTATGGACCAGTTTCGTTGTGGTGTTTTCTCCCATCCACTCCCTGTACCAGGCGTCCCCGTTATTGTCGGTATTTTTCGCATCGGGAATGGTTGTCACCATATCCAGCCCTTTTTCCGGCTCTACTTCCACCGTAAGCGTATATTCCCCGCCCTCTTCCACATTTTCTATGACGGTGGACACTTTGTTATGCCAGTCCACATTGCCAAGCTTTTGGGCATAATATACCATGCTGCCCTTTTCATCGTTATACAGGATTCCCTTTGCGACCCCGCCGGATTCTTCATGTTTAAACTCATATCCGCCCAGAACTGCCGTGCCTTCGTCAACCATCGGATCGGATTCCGTCAGGGAAAAATCCGTAAACCCGATTTTGTTGTCTTCTCTTGCATCCGCAAATTCCGTCTGGCCAAACATGAC
>CAJUQY010000077.1:3931-6912 GCA_910588815.1 uncultured Lachnospiraceae bacterium
CCTTTACGTTGGCCAGCAGCCCTTTTTGCGGTTTTAAAATGATCTGAATCTCGTTATCTTTCCCCCCTGCCAGTGTCACAGTTGTGGATACCGTATTATCGCTTGGGGTATCTCCCAGTTTTTTCGCATAATATACCATGTTGCCCTTGTCATTGGCGTACAAAATCCCCGACGCCTTTTCCCCGGTTTCTTCATGGAAAAAGACATTTCCTTTAAAGGTCAGCGGATTCTCATCGAACATGGGGATTTCACTGATCTTAAAATCCTTAATCGTAACATGGTTGGGCGCTGGATTGCCGTTTGCACCGAATTCAAAAATAAGATCCACCGCTTTATCCACATCCTGTAAACTGCTCAAAAGCGTATACGTATGGTAATCCTCTGAAAGATTAACCGTCTCCGCAACCAGAGGATTCCACTCTCCGTCAATCCCGTTCATGACAAAGAAAAATTTCGATTCTTTGTCTGCCCGTGCGGTAATCTCGATTTTATAGATTCTGCCTGCCTTTGCTGTCATCTCATTATTTACTGATAATTTGTTATAATAGGTCTCCTCTCCGATTTCTTTGATATCATAATGAAGGATACCATCCTCTTCGTAAAGCGAAGCATCCGCACTGTCAATAAGCGTGGAGTTGAAGGTAAATCCTTTCCATTCTGCACTCTCATAAAAATCCGAGTTTTCATACTGGATCTCCAGGTCATAATCGTCTATGGCATTGCCGGTATAAGGGATTCCCGGGCTGAGTTTGTAGATTTTAATATCGCTTATTTTTATTGTGGTATTGCTTCGGTTGTACATGCCGCCAAAACTCAGGCTAAACTCTACATTCTCGTCATCATGCTGGACGGTATCTGTCTCAAAAGACAACGTTGACTCTTCCTCTAAAAGGATGCTGTATTTTTTGATTTTCTCTGACCAGTCTTTTTGGGAAACAACTGCGAATTTCATATTGGCTCCCCCGCTTGCAGATGCCGTCACATCGATTCTGTAACGATATCCCTTTTCAAACCTAATTCCCTGATTGAATATCAGCTGGTTGTGCCAGTCGGCTATCCCTTCCCTGCCGATTTCATAGATCAGGACGCCATCCTCCTGATGTAAGCTTCCGCTCGCCAGGGAACCTTCATGTTCGGAGGAGAACACTCCCTCAGCCCCTGAGAACTGAATCTTTTCTTTTCTGTAATCGGTACACTCCGTAATTTTTATATCGCTGATAAATATACTGGCCGGGCCTTTTTTCCTGTTCCCCTGTCCGCCCAACTCAAAAATCATTTCATTCAGGGGATTATCCTCCAAAGCTTTGAACCGGTACTGGAAATGCTGTTTTTTTCCGCCAATGACGTGATTCCGCTCCCAGAAGTATTCCCATTCGTCCTCGTCTTCGCTTCTTTCAAGATTGCGCAAGACACAGGTAAAGACAATGCTTTCCGTACTGCTCATATCAAAGTCCATCGTATAAGTTTTATCTCTTTTAAACTCCATTATATTGTTAATGGATATTTTATTCTCCCAGGGATTCCCGCCGAATCTTTTTATGTCATATCTCAGGCCGCCGTCTACGACGGTCGCTGTCCCATTGGATTTGGAATCCGTGGTAACAGTAAACCGTTCCATGGAAACCGTATCCTCTATCCCTTCCTCCACTGCCTTTATCGTCACAGAATGCACATAGAATTTCCCGCTTCCTTCGTTGTCACTGAGGTCAAAGACCACCCGCCCCTGGCTATCGGTATCATTGCCTGTCCGGAACCTGGCTTTGACCACTTCAACGCTTTTCCCGATTTTCTGTTTGAATTTTTCCAGATCCTGCTGGTTGTTTTTGCTGCTGACATAACATTCCACGTTCATGGGCCGGCTGGCGGACACCTTCATTTCCACATCATACTCGCAGTTCTTGCCGAACCATAAATCTTTTTTCACTAACTGATTGACGCCAAAGGTTTTGATGTCATACACAAGCACCCCCTGATCCAAATACAATTCCGAGCCGCTTGAGTCATTCATGACAAAGCCCTTGAATTGATAGTTGTCCAATTTGGAAAAGCTGTACTCCTTGACCAGGGACGGCTCCGTGACTGCCGCCCTTTTGGCCGCAACTGCCGCTATATCATCCGCAGACGCGGCTTCCATGGATAATCCTTTCATTGTAATGTTGCAGGGCGGCGTATTGCCGAAGCCTCCAAACTGGAACAAGACTTCCATGTCCTCATCCTGTTCCTGCGTATCTGTCACAAACGAAAATTCATTCACGCCCTCCTTTAACAGCAATGTCTCCGAAATCTTTGGTTCCCATTTATTTTTCGGGTTCACGCCGAAGAACATGCGCATTTCCTTATCAGTCTCTAAGGATATTTCCACTTTGTAGGCATTCCCTTTCCTAAACGTAACGCCCTGGTCTGCCATGACCTTATTATTCCAGTCATTTTCCCCGATTTTCTCAATCTTATATACCACATTCCCCTCTTCGTCCACAGCAAAATCAGCAGCCGCGCCGCCGGATTCCTCATGCTTAAGCTGAAAGCCGCCGACAGCCCATGCGCTCCGGAAAGCCTTTTCCTCGCCGTCCTTTATTTCTTTTACTGCGATCTGGTCAAAAATGATTTTCACCGGCTCCCCGTTTTTCGTCTTGTTGACGTCAAAGGTGATTTCCATCTGCCGGTCCGCCTGCTGTATCCCCGTCCTGCGGCTTATTGTCCGGGCCCCTCCTGAGAGCGGAAGAAATGCTCCCGGGGCAAAATAGCTGTCTTTCGGATCAACGGAACACGCCAGTTGCGCATTTTTGTCGGCCCGGACGGTATATACGATCTCATAATCGCAGCCTTTTTTGAAACTTAGATTCTCGATCTTCACTTTTCCGGATTCTCCCGTTTCAAAAACAAGCCCCCTTCCCTCTATGTACAAGCGGCTTCCCTCAGAAGCTTCCGCTGATACAGAAAGTCCGTTGTAATCAGCAACTCTGTAACAAGATACCGGCTGT
>CAJUQY010000078.1 GCA_910588815.1 uncultured Lachnospiraceae bacterium
TCCCAAGTTCTTTGCAGACTGCACAAAACTCGTCCCGGATCGGCCCCTTACATACTGCCCTGCTCCGATACCTCCTGTGAAGCATCCAGAGCGATAAAAAATACCAGGCTCCAAACACCCCCACTCCCGCAAACCATAGGATACAAAAGATATTGCATATCCATAAAATAACCGGCGTCTGCAAAAACAACACCCCGCCGTCCCATTCAGGAAAAGAATGCGCAAACCTGGTAAAAACCAGGTAACAGATGGGAACCAGAAAAAATCCAACTGCCAGTTTCAGCAGGAAATACTGGATATTCAGATATCCAAACCGCTCCAGCCACCCGCCGATCACATGCCACACAAACAGGACAAGGCTGCCTGTCAAAGACGTGAGGATGATCCCAAAGGCCAGCTTAATCGTCCATGCCATCCAGAATACTCCTGATCTCTTCCATTTCCTCTTTCGATATTTTCCGCTCACTGCTGAGTGCGGCTATCACATGTGAAATCTTTCCCCGGAACCAAAAATTCGCATCCTCCTGAATCAGGTTTCTTTTGTACTCTTCCTCGTCCTGCAAAGGATGGATATAAGCCAGACGCCCCTTCCGGTATCGCTCAACAAATCCCTTTGCGATCAGCTTATCCAAAAATGTACCGATTGACGTTCTTTTATAATCTTTGCCATAGTCTTTCAAAAGGGCCTCCGTCAAATCTGGAACTGCAATGTCCTCGCCCGCATCCCAAATCGCTTTCATAATCAGGGTTTCGCTCGCACTCAGTGAACATTTCTTCTTTTTCTGCCTATTCTCCATTGTCATATCCCTCTTCCCACTCTCGCTGCCATTTTTCTTATGAAGTTCTATATCTTTACTGTACTATGCTTCTAGTGTAGTGTCAACCTAAACTGTTGTGTTTGGATCATTTTGTCCTCGTCAGGGGGCATTTCGACACCACATGCACCTTATATACTAAACAATGGCCATGTCGGCCACACCCCTCCCAACTGCTGATCCAATTTTTCCAACACTGTCTCCAGTCCCAGTGCGTCCGCCTCCTCGGAAAGTGCTTTCAGCTCTGACTCCAAATCTTTGCTGCTCCCCCCCCCTACGGTCCCATATTCTCCCTGCCGGACAGTCAGGCCGTTTTCGATCTGATAGCTCTCCCCCTCTTTTCCGTAGACCAGCGCATTGGATAATTCCGAATCGGAATAGATTGCGGCAGCCGCCCCCATCGCTTCTTCCTGATGGGCGCTCTCCGCTCCGACACCTATCTTATGTCCTTTTCCGCTAAACTTCAGATCAAATTCCGGAAATTCTACCGCACGTAGTTCCACGTCCGAGGGTACGAAAAACACCAAAACCAACTGGCTCTGGTGCTGTCATTCTGTTTCTTTTTTATGGGCGTCCTCCTGTTTTAATCTGTTATACAAAACTTTCCTCCGGTTTTTGGATATTGGGATCTTTTCTTTGTATAACAGCGTCCACAATGCCTGCCCTTTGCTGTAATCACGCACTGTTTCTGGGAAAAACGAACGACAGAAATACTGATTCTCTCGCTGTTTTGCTAAAAAAAGGAAAACCGTCCTGTCCGTGATCTGGTTTTTCATCAGATAATCCGCCTGTATCATCGAAAAAGCATTCACTTTTGGTTATACTTGAATACAGTCTCGTTGCTGTCCAGCATCTCTTCCAGGTGCGGGAGCAGATCGACCCTATCAGCAATCTTACTGTACAGGTTTGAGGATTCAATCCGTTCTTTTGTAATCTCCCGGTTTCGGATCCCGTCAAAAATCTTTCCCTTAACCGTTTTCTTCTTCCTATTTCAGCCGTTTCCTCAGCTCCGCCATAAATTCTTTTCCCTTGATCGTTTTTCCCTCTGCCAGCCGTTCCTCCTCAAACCGGAACCGCCTGTCCAGATCCCGGACACTGTAATCCGGCCGGAAAGAACGGAAATTTTTTCTGTCCCATTCCTCAAGCTGTTCCCAAAGCTCCGGGAAATGCTTTCGCAGCATCCGCAGCTCTTCCAGTGACTGTAACGGGCAGCACCAGCAGGAGACCCGTTTAAAGATCCGGTACAGGCCTCCCCAGTCATATCCCCTCTGGTAGCAGTATTCCAGGCAATCCTGCTCTGTCATGCCCCAGTCCACCAGAGGATGTACATGGGTGGGGTCTTTGTTGTTCTTCCGTTCCAGGCGCTTTGTTTCATCCGCCGCAATCCCCACATAATGCCGGATCTGGCTTGCGCACCTTCTTCCAGAGCTGCTGCAGGTACTTCGCCGAGTATTCAGAATTTAAAAGGACATGGAACTCGTCGATATAGAGCCATGTCGCCTTTCCCCTCTTCCCGTTCTCAATGATCCGGTTCTGAATGCTTTCCATCATGACCAGCATGGTGATGGGGAAAGCTCCGTCCCCAGGAACACGTTCCCCATCTCCATCTTGCAGAAGAAGGACTTCCCGGAACCGGGGACGCCGAACACAAACCCGTTCCCGTTGATCAGCTTCTTCCGGTCCCCGACGTTGATATTTTTTGAGATCTGGTTCAGCCCGTAGTAGCAGCCCTGCCTGTCATTTAACTCCTGCACGTTGAAGAGGAGCAGGGCGGCAAGGCTCTGGGCCAGCATGGTGCGCATGGTCTCCACCTGCCGCACCCCGATGGGGAGCGCCGTGTTTAAGGCCTCCCTCTACTTCAGGTAATGTGCTTCTATGGTGACGGAGTTTCCCTTCCCGATCGCCTCCACCGTCTTTGTCACACGGTCCAGCTCTTCTTTGGAGTCCGCCATCAGGATGAACGTGACGGCCACGTAATTCAATCCCATCAATGTCAAAGGAAATCTTTTCCATGACGGCAAACGTCACCTGCGAAAGGTCGATTCCATATTTATCCGCATATTTCTTATTAAACACCGCATAATAGTTCATCTGCATATCCGGCGTCAAGATTCCGTAGATTTCCCCTTTGTACTCCATGGTCTCCCACACGACAGACGGATAGGCTTCCTCCAATTTTTCCCCTTCCTCTTTGCTTTCCAGAAAATCGTTGAGTGGCAGAAGAATCCCTTCGTCCGCCATCATCTTGTACAAATCATAACAATTGAACGGATTGGGACAGGTGACAATATCATAGGTTCCCGTTTTCACTTCCTTACAAATGGGCGTCGACACAAGCCTTATAATCCCTGTCAAAAGATGCCGGCGCATTAACAAATTCTATCTCATAAGGAAGCCCCTTTTTTCTAACGTCTCATTCAAACTTTTCTGATAAGCCCCCATCTCAACATTAAGGTCAAATACCACCCATTTTAACTTCTTTGTCTCCTTTTTCATCGTCTCTGTACACCCGACCAACACAAAGCCTAACAACATACATATCACAATAATTTTCTTCATAACATTTCTCCAATGATATACGACAAAACATATCTCTGCTTTTTTGATATACTCGGGGATCAACAAAACGAGGGAGGAGGATTACCCCAATCCTCCCTCCTCCAAAGCATGTCATGATATCACAGACTCAAGTTGAAGTCAATTTCTGTCGGTCTGAAGCCACGCCCGCTCTCCGCTCCTACACCCGTCCCACTGACTGTTCTCGTTGCAACCGTACCCCCGGATGCATAATCTGTATCTGCCGAGGACCACATGGTACTGCCAGAAGCGGTTGTATACTTCGCTTTTCAAAAGAAAAATTAAATTTCCAAAACAGACCAATTCCGATCTCCGTTTAAATAATCCTCTAATGACATGGCTGCCATTTTATTTTCTATCTGACCGATCAGCATTCCATTCACCATTTTATATGGTGTAAAATCGGAAGTTGAAACCGTTTTCCTGATCAACTCGGTGGTATGATCCTCCTCCCTGTATGAATACACATAAGTTGTCATATTATCATAAACGGTATAGATCTTCAACTCATTTGTCCAAAAAATCCCGCCTGCAGTCCCTTGAATGTCAATTTCTGTTCTCTCGTCGGTATTCAATGAAATTTTATGCAGCTTATAATCCTGACCGTTTTGCGTGCTGCATACAACGTATGGTTCTGATACCGCTGCAGTGATCACATGCTCCTCTTCTACTAAAATTTCCTGCTTCCCGTTTTCTAAGTCTAATACTTTTAAAACGTTTTTCTCACCATCCCATTCAGTATAAATCAACTGATGACCGTATACGCCATAAATGCAATACGCCGGCCTCATATATTCTTTTTCTTCACATAATATCCTTTCTTCCCCTGTCTCCAGATCGTATTGGTAAATCCCGCTAAATGTTCCGATCCACTCTCCTGTTTCCTCCTCAAATTTGTCCTCCCCAGTCGCCATGATACATGCAGAATCATAAAATATAACTCGGCTGCTGGTTGTACTGCCGCCCTGGTGATGGAATTCTCCCAGTTTTTTCTCGTCAGTTCCATCCAGTTTACACGAATAGAAAGAGCCGTTTAAATCGTCATCCTCTGAATAATAAGCCCACCTGTCTCCCGCCCTTCCAATCAAATAAGCTTTTTGAGCTAAATATACTGCTTCGCAATCTTCTGTATTATGCGTACAGTTAGGTTTCGCGCACAATAATTGATAGTAATCCGTATTATAATCATAATATTCCATCAAACCTGTAATTGGATTTTTGAATAAAATTCCATCTTGGGTAAAACACATATTGACCCGCCACTCTGACGAAATGTCGGAAGCTACAGTTCCCGATATCTCGTCAGGCTTTAAATAACTTTCCAGCTGCCGGTTCATCTCGTCAACCAGCCGGTCAATTTCCAATGTCTCTGTTTCTTCTTTTAATTTCTTTAAATCCTCCTCTAAATTCTCTGTTTTTCCATCCAGAAGAGACTTTTCCGCCAGAAGTGCATTCAGTGCTTCGCTTTTTTCTGCAATCTTGTCAACATTAAAGTGAAAACCTGCCAAATCAGAAAGTTTCGCATTTTCTATGGCCTGCCGAAAGGCTTCCCCCTTTTTAATATCATCTGTCACGCCAGGATATGTAAGAAGCGGATTTCCAAAATGCTCCTGCATATAAGCCCCTGACATATCATACTCAATTATATATTGAGCCGTTCCCTCATTTTGAGTATAGCTCACATTCTCTTCTCCATATACCAGCGCATTGGATAACTCCGCATCCGAATAGATGCAGGCAAGAACTTCCGTTGCCTCCTCCTTATAAGCACTACCAGAGTATACTCCATTCTTGGCTCCTGTACCATTTAGAGTATTTGACAATTCTGGAATCTCTACTGCCACAAGACCTATATCCTCTGATATATCATACCAGGAACGAAATGTTTTTACAGCTGCCTCCGGACTATACGAATACATACTGGCCGACAGAAAATTTCCTTCCTGGAGTTTGTCCAGATATGTAAAGTCATTGCCTAACACACCAGAAAGATACAACGTGTTTGTTTCTTTCAGCCAATCCAGATACTCCTGGTCTTCCAATAAATTTACTGCCGTGTTCCCCTTTTCAACATTTATTTCTATTAATCTGCAAACTGTATACTCATAAGCCTCCGAAAAACGAGAGGAAGGAAAATACGTCCCCGATATAAAGTCCATATTTCCGGCCTCAGTTTCGTTTTTTTTGGCTTCTGTCATCGCTGTTTTTAAATCCGTAATTGACATTTGATCCACTGGCTCTATATATTTTGAATAATATTGCTGATTCACGACAGCATAAAAATTAAGATTTGTATATGGTGTTAAAATCCCGTATATTTCGCCGCTATCTTTAACAGTTTCCCAAATTTTTGACGGATAACTGTTATATAATTCTTTACCCAGTTCCGTTTCCGCCATAAAATCGCTCAACGATTCAAGCATGTTTTTCTGGATCATCATCGCATATATATCATAAGTCCCATAAACTCCGGGACAGCTGACTATATCTACCTCAGCGGCTTCCAGTGCGTTCAGATATTCATCCAGATACTCACGATAACCCTTGGAAAAGTCCACAGAAATATTTACAAACTCAATTTGGTAAGAAGGTGCTTTTTCTTTTAATTTCTCATTAACAGACATTTCATATACAGATAAATCAGAATCCGCATTCATAATCCCCCATTTTAAACAAACATTTCTTTTTATTTGCGGCCTTAACACAAAAAAAATTAGACAGCCGATCCCACAAACCAAAACGATTCCCACTATAAATAGAGTCATTTTTAATTTTTTCTTTTCCATAATATATCTCCCTCATTTATAATACGGATTCTCTATAAGCACATCACTTTGACTGCAAAAATCAATCTCTCCTTCTATCAAAAGTTCTTTGTCAAAATGTAGTATAACCGTTGCCGCTATTTTCACCCTTTAACATTGTTTCAGTTGTACCCATTGATGTGTTCTTGATTTTCACATATAATTTCACATAGACCCCACCGCTCCCAGAGGAATTTGCCGAAGCCGTTGTGCTTGTACGTGAAACAGTACCTCCAACGCCACCATTTTCTCCTGATTTACTTGCTGCCATAGACGTAAGGCTAAAGCAAACCATTAATCCAACCACGAGCAAAACGCTCAGAATACGTTTCTTACCCCTCATTTTTTACCTCCGTTTTCAAAATGATCTCAAACTTTTCCAACTGTTCACTAAAGTGTTATATTGTATAATGAACTCCCCCCTCCTTGGATTTGACTTATCGGAATTGTGGCCACCAATTCCATTTTGTATATTAAGCACTGCTCAATACCATCACCAATACATCTCAATCCCCGGACATACCGCTTCGTGCCGTCCGGCTCTATAATGCCGGCATTTACGTATTT
>CAJUQY010000079.1 GCA_910588815.1 uncultured Lachnospiraceae bacterium
ACCTGTGACCCTCTGCTTGTAAGGCAGATGCTCTCCCAGCTGAGCTAAGACCCCTGAAACCTTATTTAAGATTTTGTCCAGTTTTTTTGACTGCTTAGGTAGTATAACCTGTATTGTGTCAATTGTCAAGACTTTTCCCACGATTTTTGTTTAGAAAATTTTTCTTTGTATCTATCGGTGGTTCTGTGGTACAATGACGATATCATACTGCGGCGGAGGAAGCGTCATGTATTACTTTATCGTAAATCCCCATTCCCGTTCGGGAAAAGGGCTTGGGATCTGGAAACAGGTGAAAAGGCGTCTGGACCGGGAAAAGACTCTCTACGAAGTCCATATGACGGAGCGTCCCGGACATGCGTCGGAATTGGCGGCTTTTCTGACCTCGCCCCGCCATCCGGACCGGGGAGAGAAAACCATTGTGGTGCTGGGTGGGGACGGCACGCTCAATGAGGTGTTAAACGGGATTTCCATGTCGGTGCCGGTGACTCTGGGGTATATTCCTTCTGGCTCCGGGAATGATTTTTCCAGAGGCATGAGGCTTCCGAAAAACCCGGAGAGAGCCTTGTACCGGCTGCTTCGCTCAAACAAGGTCCGCGTCCTCGACTATGGGATTCTGTCTTATACGGATGGACGTCCCGCCCACAGGCGGTTTCTCGTCAGCAGCGGGATCGGATATGATGCGGAGGTATGCCATAATTTGTTCTCCACCAAGTTAAAGAAGTTTTTCAACCGGCTTCATATGGGAAAGCTGGTATATCTGATCATCGGCATCAAACGGATTATCCTGTGCAAGAGCAGCGACGGGTGTCTGACTTTGGACGGAGTGAAAAAAATAAATTTGAAAAAAATCCGCTTTATCTCTTCCCACATTCAAAGGTACGAAGGAGGAGGCTTCCGGTTTGCGCCCAAGGCGGATCCGACGGACGGATACCTGGATTTATGTGTGGTGTCCGGCGTGTCGAAACTGCGCCTGACAGCGCTTTTGGCCGCTTCTCTGGCGGGAGGGCACGGCTGGTTCAAGGGCGTGCGCTGTTATTCCTGCAGGGAGGCGTCCCTCCACACGGAAAAGCCGATGACGGTTCACGTGGATGGGGAAATCTGTGGCAGGCAGACGGACATTTCTCTGCGCTGTGTAGAGCAGAAGGTGCGGTTCCTTGTCTGAGAGCGGACGCTGCAGGCAAACGGTTTTGACATCCGGATAGAAATGGATTATAATGAAAAAATATGCGTTTATGTGAGGAGGAGGATTTATCATGGGACTGTTTGGGAGTCAGATGGCCAATGTGGTAGAGTGGCAGGAATACCGGGATGACGTTATTTTCTGGAAATGGAAGAATGACGAGATAAAAAAGGGAAGCCGCCTGGTGATCCGTCCGGGCCAGGACGCCATTTTTATGTATAACGGAAAAGTGGAGGGAGTGTTCCGGAATGAGGGAAGCTTTGACATCGAGTCGGATATCATTCCCTTCCTATCCACCCTGAAGGGCTTCAAATTCGGCTTCAACAGCGGAATCCGCGCGGAAGTACTGTTTATCAACACCAAAGAATTTTCGGTGAAATGGGGAACGAAGAATGCCGTCAACCTTCCGGCGCCGGGACTTCCCGGAGGGCTCCCCATCCGGGCTTTCGGCATGTTCACCTGCCGGGTCGCAGACCACATGGCCCTCATCGACAAGGTGGCGGGCATTAAGGAGCAGTATACGGTGGACGAGGTGAAGGAGCGGGTGGTGGCAGGCCTGGATCCTCTTTTGATGAAGTGGATCTCCAAAGAGGGGAAAGATATGTTCAACCTCCAGGCCAATGCATATGAGATCGGCCAGGGGATCTGCGGCGATCTGGACACGGAGATGAGGAAGCTTGGCATTGCCATCACCGGTTTTTCTATCCAGAGTGTCTCCTACCCGGAAGAGGTGCAGAAGATGATCACCAAGGTCGCGTCTCAGAGCATGGTCGGTGACATGGGCCGTTATCAGCAGATGGCCATGACGGATGCCATGACGAAGGGCGGCGCAGGCGGACGGATGGCCGTGGACATGGCAGGTATGCAGATGGGGATGATGATGGGCCGGCAGATGGCTGACCAGATGGGACATCAGATGAACGGTCAGGCGGGCCAGATGAATCAGGTGGGGCAGCCCGGCGGCCAGACGGCGGGGGCGGGGAACGGCCAGAAGCCGAATTTCTGTCCCAACTGCGGGATGAAGGCCGGCGGAGCCAATTTCTGCCCTAACTGCGGCCAGAAGCTTTAAATGGCTTTGGAGAGACTGCTTACACTCACAGACTGAGGATACATAGATGAACAACTACGATGCATTAAATCCCATGCAGAGGGAGGCCGTGGAGACAACGGAGGGCCCGCTTCTTGTGCTGGCAGGAGCCGGTTCGGGAAAGACCAGGGCCCTGACCCACAGGATCGCATATCTGATTGAGGAATGTCATGTGAATCCGTGGAATATCCTGGCGATCACCTTTACCAACAAGGCGGCCGGAGAGATGCGGGAGAGGGTGGACGCGATGGTGGAGTACGGGGCGGCGAGTGTCTGGGTTTCCACCTTCCATTCCACCTGCGTCCGAATCTTAAGACGCCATATCGAGTGTCTGGGATATACGACTAATTTTACCATTTACGATGGCGACGATCAGAAGACCCTGATGCGCCAGGTTTTAAAAAAGTTGAATTTTGATCCGAAGCAGTACAAGGAACGGGCGCTTCTGTCCATCATTTCTTCCTGTAAGAACGAACTGATCGGCCCGGAGGATTTTGCCGAAAAGTCGGACTGGGATTTTTACCGGCGGAAGGCGGCGGAAGCCTACCGTGAATATCAGGCACAGCTTAAAAAAAATGATGCACTGGATTTTGACGACCTGATTATGAAGACGGTGGAGCTTTTTCAGGTAAATCCGGAAGTACTGAACAATTATCAGGAACGCTTCCGCTATATTATGGTGGACGAGTATCAGGACACCAATACGGCTCAGTTTCGTCTGGTAGCACTCCTTTCTTCCAAGTACAGGAATCTCTGCGTGGTAGGGGACGACGATCAGTCGATCTATAGCTTTCGCGGCGCCAATATTCAAAATATCCTGGGATTCGAGCAGGTGTTTCCGGAGGCAAAGGTCATTCGGTTGGAGCAGAATTACCGTTCCACGGGGAATATTTTGCATGCCGCCAACGGTGTCATCCGCAACAATGTGGGGCGGAAAGACAAGACCCTCTGGACTGAGAGCGGGGCCGGAGAACTTATTTCCTTCTGTCAGTATGACAGTGCCTATGAGGAGGCGGACGCCATAGCGGCAGATATTGAGGGGCAGGTCCGGGGCGGCGCCCGCTATGCGGATTTTGCCATGCTCTACCGCACCAATGCCCAGTCTCGTCTGTTGGAAGAAAAGTGCGTGAACAGGGGGATTCCCTACCGTCTGGTGGGCGGTGTCAATTTCTATCAGAGAAAAGAAATTAAAGATATTCTCTGTTATCTGAAGACCATCGACGGCGGACGGGATGATCTGGCGTCAGAACGGATCATCAACGTGCCAAAGCGGGGGATCGGGGCCGTCAGTGTGGGAAAACTCATGACCTATGCAGCGGCTAACGGTAAAAGCTTTTATGAAGCCTGCTGTCTGACAGACCGGATTCCCGGCATCGGACGGGCGGCAGGGCGGATCAGGGGCTTTGTCAGTCAGATTCAAACGCTGAGAAGCAAGCTCTCCTATTATTCCATTGCAGATCTGATCGACGACATCCTGGCGGATACGGGATACCGGGAGGAATTGGAGCAGGACGATGCAGTGGAGGCAGAAGTCAGGCTGGAAAATATTGAAGAGCTGAAAAACAAGGCGGCGGCCTATGAGGAGGGCTTGGAGGGAAGCGAAGAAAAGCCTACGCTGAGCGGCTTTCTGGAGGAGGTGGCTCTGGTTGCCGACGTGGACTCCATGGAAGATTCGGAAAACCGGGTGACGCTTATGACCCTCCACAGCGCCAAAGGCTTGGAATTTCCCAAGGTTTATCTGACCGGGATGGAGGAAGGGCTGTTTCCGGGCATGATGACGATCAGTTCCGGGGAGCCGGAGGAGCTTGAGGAGGAACGGCGGCTCTGCTATGTGGGAATTACCAGGGCGAAACAGCGGCTGGTGCTCACCTGCGCCAGACAGCGGATGGTGCGGGGCGAAAACAGGTTCAATGTTCCTTCCCGGTTTGTAAAGGAGATTCCGCCGGAGTGCCTTAAGAAAGAAGAGGCATCCTGCAGATTCTCCGTTGGCAGAACGCTTTCGTTTGACGAAACGCTTTCTTCTGGCGGAAGGTCTTCCATTGGCAAAACGTTTTCGGCGGATGTGTTTGAGTCCCCGGGGCAAAAGCGGGAAGAGGAGCAGAAGCCGTACCGCCCCTGGACGGCTCCGGCGGCCAGATACGGCAAGCTGGCCTCTGGCGGCACAGGCGTAAAGGAAGCTTACATGGGAAAGCAGTTCGCAGTCACCAAGGCATCTTCTCTCTCCTACAGCGTGGGAGACCGGGTGCAGCATGTAAAGTTCGGAGAGGGTGTGGTTGCCGACATTACGGAACAGAAGAAGGATTTTGAGGTGACCGTTGACTTTGACCGTGCAGGGCGCAAACGGATGTATGCGACCTTTGCAAAACTGGAGAAATTATAAAATTATTATAATCTGAAAAATTTCGATAGTAAAATGGAACAATTAGTGTTATAATAACTGCAATATGTAAATTTTTTGCAGAAAGGACGTGTGGTTATGAATAAAAAGCTGGAAGAAATCCTAAGCACGAGCAAACTGAATGAACTGATCCGCAAGAGTGAGAAGCAGGAGGAGAAGAAGAGCAAGATTCTCTGGGTGCTGGCAATCGTCGGCGCGGTGGCGGCTGTGGCCGGAATCGCCTATGCGGTGTACCGCTTCTTCACGCCGGATTATCTGGAGGATTTTGAAGAGGATTTTGAGGATGACTTCGACGATGATTTTTTTGATGACGACGAAGGCGAATCCAAGGACGATGAATCCGAGAGCATTTCCAAGGCTGAGGAAGAGGCATTTGAGTAAACTGCAGGGAAAGGCAGAAAAGAAGTATTTTTGACAAGTGCTCTTATCGAATCGAAATGAAGAGATCTGATGAAAACGTTGGGGGCTGCTGCAGGGGCGGCCTCCTTTTCTATGCACACGGGTGCCCAAAGGAAAGATGTCAGCATTGCCCTGGCGCGGAGAGCAGAGGCAGAAAAATCTTCCCTGCTTGCTTGCACAAGGGCCCCAGGGGCCGGATGCCTGCGCGCAGGCATCCGGAGGAAATTTGTTAAGGAGTTTATCAGCATATATGAAAAAAGGCGAGATTTTTGAGGGAATGGTGGAGGGATTGAATTTCCCCAACAAAGGTATTTTGCATATAGAGGGAGAGGCCGTGACGGTCAAGCATGTGCTTCCGGGACAAAAGATCCGGGCGACGGTTTGCAAACGAAGAGGAGGAACATGGGAAGGGCGCCTTTTAGAGATTCTGGAGCCCTCTCCCCTCGAGACAGAAACAAATGTCTGTCGGCATTTTGGGGTCTGCGGCGGATGCAGCTGTCAGTCGATTTCCTATGGGGAACAGTTAAAATTGAAAGAGGCGATGATAAAGAAGCTGATCGGGGAGTATTGTCCTGAATCGGCATTTGAGGGGATCATTGGAAGCCGTCGCCCCTCTTGCTACCGCAATAAAATGGAATATTCTTTCGGGGATGAGGTAAAGGACGGGCCGCTTATGCTCGGCCTCCATAAACGGGGAAGCTTTCATGACATCGTGACGGTGGAGGACTGCAGGATTGCAGATGGGGACTTCCGGAAAATCCTCATGGGGACGCTGGAACTTTGCCGGGAAGAGGGGCTTTCCTTTTACCGGAAAATGAGACATGAAGGATATCTGCGCCATCTGCTGATCCGCAAAGCCTGGAAAACGGGCGAGATTCTGGTGGCACTGGTGACAAGCGGGCAGACAGAAGGCCTGGAAAACGAAGAAGCCTTTCTGGGACGATTTGTCCACATGGCGAAGCAGCTTCCCCTGGAAGGCACGCTGGCGGGTGTGCTCCACATGCGCAATGACAGCCAGGCGGATGTGGTGAAAAGTGATCGGACTACCATTCTGTATGGCCGGGATTTCTTTTATGAAGAGCTTTTGGGACTCCGCTTCAAGATCACGCCGTTTTCCTTTTTCCAGACCAACTCTTGCGGAGCAGAGGTACTTTACCGCACGGTCAGGGATTACATCGGGGAGACGCAGGAGAAACTGGTGTATGACCTGTACAGTGGAACCGGCACCATTGCCCAGGTGCTGGCACCTGTGGCGAAGAAAGTAATAGGCGTGGAGATCGTGGAGGAGGCCGTGGCCGCCGCCAGAGAAAACGCGGCCCTGAACGGCCTTTCCAACTGTGAATTTCTGGCGGGAGATGTCTTAAAAACTCTGGCCTCCATCGCAGAAAAACCGGATCTGATCGTTCTGGATCCGCCCAGGGAGGGAATCCACCCGAAAGCCCTCCCCATGATTTTGTCCTATGGTGTGGAGCGGATCGTATACATCAGCTGCAAACCAACCTCCCTCGCGAGAGACTTGGGAGTGTTTGCGGCGGCCGGTTACCAATTGCAGCGGGCCTGCTGCGTCGATATGTTTCCGGGGACGGCGCATACAGAATGTGTGGTGTTGATACAAAGGAAACATATCTAGAAATCCTTTATTTTAAGCAGTTTTACAGGCATTTTGTGTTTGTAG
>CAJUQY010000080.1 GCA_910588815.1 uncultured Lachnospiraceae bacterium
TAACTATGTGGTTTTCAACCACTTTCACGGCATAGTCGTGAATAATTCAGGTTTAGATACAAAAAACAGGGTAGTTTTTGACACTACCGAATATTTCGAGAGAGATTATAACATGATAAGTCAGGAAATAGAGGAATTCCGCAGGAGAAAGCGGAGGATAGTTGATGGAAATTTATAACGGAAGACCCCAAAATACAGAAGGACGGCTTCCAAGGGAAATCAGGACATATGATTTTCTGGACAGCCTTGGAATTGAATATGAGCGTACAGACCATGAAGCTGCGGACAACATGGAAGCCTGCAATGAGATAGACGACATACTCGGGGTATTGATCTGCAAGAATTTATTCCTCTGCAACAGGCAGAAAACGGATTATTATCTGCTCATGATGCCGGGAGATAAGAAGTTCAAGACCAGGGAACTATCATCACAGATAAATTCCGCACGGCTGTCATTTGCAGATGCGGAAGCGATGCTTAGATATCTGGATATAGAGCCGGGCGCGGTAAGCATCATGGGGTTGATGAATGATAAGGAACATGCCGTGCGGCTTTTGATTGACGAGGATGTGCTGGAAGGAGAGTATTTGGGATGCCATCCATGTGTATGTACATCCAGTCTGAAGGTGAGGACGAGGGATGTCATCGAGAGGTTTCTCCCCGCGGCGGGCCACGGATACGAGACGGTACATCTGTCAGGAGAGGATTGATTGTATGGCGAAGAACAACGAAAAAACAAACGTCATGCGTGTTTTGGACGGGAAGAAAATCCAGTACACGGCACACACGTATGAGCCTGATGCCACCATGAGCGGCGAAGAGATAGCGGCAATACTGAAAGAGGATGCCGATCAGGTTTTCAAGACGCTCGTCACGCAGGGAAAGTCCGGTCAGTATTATGTGTTCGTGGTCCCGGTGAAAGCAGAGCTGGATCTGAAAAAAGCGGCAAAGGCAGCAGGAGAGAAAGCCATCTGTATGATAAAGCAGAAGGAGCTTCTGCCGCTCACCGGGTATGTGCATGGCGGCTGTTCTCCGATAGGGATGAAGAAGCAGTTCCTGACCTTCATTCATGGGACGGCAAAGCAGTATGACAGGATGTTCGTGAGTGCGGGAAAGGTGGGATTCCAGATAGAATTGTCGCCGCAGGATCTGGTATCCGTCACGGGCTGCCGTTTTGCTGATATCACGGAGGAGGGCTTATGAGGAGGGGACTGACAAGTTATATAGAATGTGATGGTAAATGGATATGAGAATGTTTATAGCGATAAATTTTAACGAGGATGTGACAGATGACCTGGCCAGACTGCAGGCGGAGCTTAGGGACTGTGGGGCAGAGGGGAATTTCACAAGGCCGGAGAACCTGCACCTCACGCTTGCATTTATCGATTAGCCGGGGACGTACCAGGTGTGGACGGTCTGGGAAAAGCTGTTGCAAAAGCGGTGAGAAAACCCTACAATACAGACAGAAAAATATGCAGGAGGAGTGATTTTACATGGATATTACAACATTGGCAGAGGAGATCATGAAAGGGCGGCGCATCAGCCGGCAGGATGATCTGGACTTATTTTTAACATGTGATTTGAAAGAACTGTGTGAAGGGGCCGATCGTATTCGTGCCTGTTTCGTCGGTGATAAAGTGGATCTTTGCTCCATTATCAACGGCCGCAGCGGCCGCTGCCCGGAGGACTGTAAATATTGTGCACAGTCTGTGCACAACTGTACCGACTGTGAAACATATGATTTCCTTCCGGAAGATACCATCATAAATGCCTGTAAGCTGAATGAGCGTGAAGGGGTGGACCGTTTTTCCATCGTAACTTCAGGCCGGGCGCTGTCCGGTGAGGAGTTTCAGAAAGCGCTCCATGTGTATGAGACCATGCACCAAACGTGCAAAATTGACCTGTGCGCCTCTATGGGATTTCTCACGGCAGAGCAATTACACAGGCTCCATCAGGCGGGGGTAACCAGTTATCACCACAATATCGAGACCTCACGGCGCTATTTTCCTCACATCTGTACCACCCATACATACGATCAGAAGGTAGAAACCTTGAGGCTTGTAAAGGCAGAGGGAATGTGCGCCTGCTCCGGCGGTATCATTGGCATGGGGGAAGACTGGGAGGATCGGTTAGATATGGCGCTCAGCCTGGCGGAACTCGGTATCGACTCCATTCCCCTCAATGCCCTGATGCCGATCCCGGGGACGCCCCTGGAGCATCAGCAGCCCTTAAAGGAGGATGATATCCTGAGAACCATTGCCTTCTTTCGTTATATCAATCCCAGGGCCAATATCCGTTTGGCGGCGGGGCGTGCGCTGCTCACGAATGACGGGGAGCGGGCCTTCCGGTCGGGCGCCTCTGCTTCCATCACCGGCAATATGCTGACCACGACCGCCTGCGCCACCATCCGAAGCGATCGGGACATGCTGCGGAGGCTTGGAAGAAGGTAACGCTAGGTATCGGGCATGATATCTCTGTACAGAGCAGTATGCTGATACATGGCGTAGGTTCAGAAGTCATCGTCATTTCCGGCAAGCGGGAGGCCTGGTTTACCTGGTAGGATCTGGAGACTCCGGTTTTGCACCAGACTGAAAAATGTTCACAGTTGCTAAAAAGCAGGCTGTATTTTTGTTCGCCGGGCCGGGACAAGGCCCTTTGAATGATTTCCTCTGCGGAATACAGCCTGAAATTTATCCATTATCCGGAGTTTTCCATGAAAACGAGACACAGAACATTTTCAATCCGGCCTTGATCATGCTGTAAATATTCCCGTTGATTGTCCCGTGCCGGTAGCTGGCGGCGGGGGATATGTCATAAAAAACACTGTTTATTTTTTCCTGTTTTTTGTAGTTTTCTTTCAGCAATGGTATACGTTCATATCCTTTCTTTTTCCCAGTGTACCATAAATCTCTTTCAAATCCAAAATATAGTTGAAAACCGTGTCCGCTTCGTGTATGATAGACGGGGAGCGCCCGAAAAACGGGCGCAGATGAGGAGAAATGAGACATGGCGATGACGAAAAAGCCGGTGACCGGCATGAAGGATATCCTGCCTGCGGAGATGCAGGTTAGGGATTATGTGATCCGTGTGATCCAGGAGACATACAAGAGTTTTGGCTTTTCCCATATCGAAACGCCGTGCATGGAAAATATCGGAAACCTTTCCAGCAAACAGGGCGGGGAGAACGAAAAGCTGATCTTCAAGGTACTGAAACGGGGAGAGAAGCTTCACATTGCGGAGGCGAAGGAAGAGGCGGATGTGGTGGACTGTGGTATGCGCTATGATCTGACGGTGCCCCTGTCCCGGTATTTCGCCAGCCATTCGGCGGAGCTTCCCTCCCCCTTCAAGGCCCTCCAGATGGGGAATGTGTGGAGGGCGGACAGGCCCCAGAGGGGAAGGTTCCGCCAGTTTATGCAGTGCGACATCGACATTTTAGGCGACGCTTCCTGCCTGGCGGAGATCGAGCTCATGTCGGCCACGACGACTCTTCTGGGAAAGCTGGACTTTCAGGGCTTTACGGTCTGCTTCAACGACCGGCGGGTGCTAAAGGCCATGGCGGCCTGCAGCGGCTTTGAGGAGAAGGATTACGACCAGGTGTTCATCATTTTAGACAAGATGGACAAGATCGGGATGTCCGGCGTGGAGGCGGAGCTTCTGGAGAGCGGCTTCGGGAAAGAGGCTGTGGAGAGATATATGGAGCTCTTTGCGGCGGTATCGGAAAAGGGCGGCCTTTCCTGTCTGGAAGAGCGGCTTGCCGGATTTATCGATGACGCGGCCATTCCCTCCATGAAAACGATCATGGAGAGTGTGAAGGCGGCGGCATCCTGCGAATTCTCCCTGGTGTTTGACCCGACCCTGGTGCGGGGGATGTCCTATTACACCGGTTCCATCTTTGAGATCAAGATGGAGGGCTTCGGCGGATCTGTGGCCGGAGGCGGACGCTACGACGAGATGATCGGCAAGTTTACCGGCATGAATACGCCGGCCTGCGGGTTTTCCATCGGCTTTGAGCGGATCATTACCATCTTGATGGAGCAGGGCTTTGCGGTGCCGGGAGAGAGGAAAAAGAAAGCGTATCTGCTGGAGAAAAATATGCCTGCACAGGAGATGGTGAAGGTGTTAACAGCGGCCGGGAAGGAACGGGAGGCCGGTGTCCAGGTGCTGGTCGCGAACATGAACAAGAACAAGAAATTCCAGAAGGAACAGCTTGCCAAAGAGGGCTATGGGGAATTTGTGGAGTGCTATCGGGAGAAATGAACTCTCATGAGTACAAGAGAGAGATAAGACAGATGAAATAAAGTATAAATAGATGAAATATAAGATAAGAGATATGAGATAGAAGACAGAGGAGAGGGATCAGACATGTTTCAGTCAAGGACGCACACCTGCAATGATCTGCGGATCGGACATGTGGGGGAGAAGGTAACTCTGGCCGGGTGGTATGAAAACCTGCGCCGGGTGAGTAAGAATTTGGGGTTTTTGATCCTCCGGGATTTTTATGGCGAGACCCAGGTGGTCATTGAGTCAGAAGAGATGATGGAGAAGATTGCTTCTTTGAATCGGGAGTCAACCCTTTCTGTCACAGGCACGGTGAGGGAACGCTCCAGCAAAAATGCGGATCTTTCCACCGGGGAGATCGAGGTGGTGCCGGAGTCGGTGGAGGTGCTGGGAAAATGCTATCACAATGCCCTGCCCTTTGAAGTGTCCCGTTCCAGGGAGGCCGACGAGAACGCCCGCCTAAAGTATAGGTATCTGGACCTTCGGAACCCCAAGGTGAGAGAGAAAATCCTCATGCGCTCCCGCATTGTGGCGGAGCTTAGGAAACGGATGATGGAGCTGGACTTTTATGAGATTACGACGCCGATTTTAACCTGCTCCTCCCCGGAGGGGGCAAGGGACTATCTGGTGCCATCCAGGAACCATCCGGGCAAGTTTTATGCCCTGCCCCAGGCCCCCCAGCAGTTCAAGCAGCTTCTGATGGCATCGGGCTTTGACCGGTATTTTCAGATTGCCCCCTGCTTCAGGGACGAGGATGCCAGGGCGGACCGTTCCCCCGGCGAGTTTTATCAGCTGGACATGGAGATGGCTTTCGCTTCCCAGGAGGATGTGTTTGCCGTCATTGAGCAGGTGCTTCCGCCGGTGTTTGAACAGTACGGAACCTATGGCCGGGCGTCGAAGGCGCCTTTTACCAGGATTTCCTTCCGGGAATCCATGGAGAGGTTTGGCACGGACAAGCCGGATCTGCGGATCAAACTGGAGCTTTCCGACGGGACCGAGGTTATGGAGGGCTGCGGCTTTGAACCTTTTGCCGGAGCCGAGATCCGGGCGGTGGTTTGCCCGGGATTTACGGAGAGCCGCAAGATCATCGACAAGATCTGTGCAGATGTGGAGGTCCAAACCGGCAGGAAGCTTTACTGGTGCAAGGCGGGATCGGAAGGAAGCCTGACAGGAGGTATTTCCAAGTTCCTGGCAGAGAAAAAAGAGGAGGTGTTTTCCGCCCTCTCCTTAAAAGGCGGAGAGCTGGTGCTGCTGGCGGCGGGAACAAAGCAGGAGGCACAGAAAACAGCGGGGGCTGCAAGGAAAATTGTGGCAAATTATGCAGAGCGGTATATGGATAAGGAATGCTATGAGTTCTGCTGGATCGTGGATTTCCCCATGTACGAAATCGGGGAGGAATCCGGGGAGCTGGAATTCTGTCACAACCCCTTCTCCATGCCTCAGGGGGGGATGAAGGCTTTGAAGGAGCAGGATCCCCTGGAGATTTGCGCATACCAGTACGACCTGGTGTGCAACGGCATTGAGCTTTCTTCCGGCGCGGTGAGAAACCATGACCCGGAGATCATGATCGAAGCCTTCCGCATGGTGGGCCTCGGCGAGGAGGATGTGAAGGCCAAA
>CAJUQY010000081.1 GCA_910588815.1 uncultured Lachnospiraceae bacterium
ATAATGAAAAAAGCCCAATTCTTTTTTTAGAATCAGACTTTTTCAGTGCCCTCGTATAACAGGTATTATCATGAATATGGGGCCTAGCCTCCGGCTTCGTGCAGATCAGCTTCTGATTCACCTGTATGCAGGCTTCCGTATGCTCATGGCCGCCTGCTCCCGCCTCCATTCCGCAGACCAGAGGCGCCTCTCCTGTCTGGTAGCATTCCTCGGAATGGGTATGCTCCTCGCCTTCTTCCTGACCGCAGACCAAGACCTGCTCTGCCTCGCCGTAACAAGTCTCCGCGTGCTCATGGCCGCCGTCTCCTTCCAGCTGGCCGCAAATCAGGCTCCTCTCCTCCTCGAAGCAGCCTGCCTCATGGACATGGGCCTCCACCTCAGGAAGAGTACAAACCTGATTGCCTGCCGCATCGTAGCAAGGCGCTGCATGCTGATGGATCACAAAATCCGCATAGCCGCAAATCAGTTCCTTTCCATTCTCCCCTTCCCCATAACAGCTCTCTGTATGCTGATGGAGCACATACTTGCAGGCGAGCACCTTCTCTTCCCTGGTCATCGCCCGGCCTGTAGGCTTTAAAACCACAAGTGTTCCCATCACGGCGATGACTGCCAGGCAGAGAAACACTGTCAGCCACCGCCTATTCCTTTTCCGTCTGCGCAGCATCTCCGCTGCCTGTTTAAATACCGAAGATACCATCTTTCTTCCTCCTCCCTAGATCATTTTACAATCCCAATGTCCGACAAAGGCCAGACACGAAGTACAATTTTTCCAATTATCATCTTCTGCTCAATACAGCCGATGGCCCGGCTCCGGCTGTCAACGGAAACCGACCTGTGGTCTCCCAGCACAAAAAACCTGCCCTCCGGCACCTGGTACGGCAATTCAATATCGAATTCACCCCGGGTCTTTTCGCTGATATATGGTTCATCCAGCAGTTGGCCATCCACATAAACGTTTCCTGTCTCGTCAATATCCACCTGCTGTCCCGATGTCGCGATCACCCGCTTCAGCAGAATATCATTTCCATAATAAAATGCGATCACATCGCCTGCTTTTAAATTTTTACTGTTGATCGCTACCGCAATGTCTCCGTCATGGAGAGTCTCCTCCATGGAATCCCCGGATATCTGCAAAACCGGGCATACAAACACCGCAATCAATACTACCGCCGCGATCACCACCACAAGTGCGCCGACCGTAACCCCTACGACTCTTCTGTGGGAACGCTTATCTTTCTCCTTCTGCAGTTCCTTCCTGACCAGTTCGTCAAGGGACTTTTCCTCTACTCCCATGTATCACTCCTTTCAGAGGGCTGCTCTTCTCCGCCCTCTTTCTCAGAGCCGGCCTTTTTCCGGCCTCCATACATCCGTTCAATATTTTCCAAATACTGATTCGCCGCCGCCTGTGCCGCCTCAAAGACTCCGTTCAGTTTCAAGGCCGCCTCTGCGATAGAGCCTGCCTCCCGCAAGCGGATTCTTCGGTCCGTCCTATGCCTCTCCAATTCGCTTTTCAGGGCTTTGATCTGCACATCCTTTTTGTCAAGGCGGCCGGCCAGCTTATGTATCTTCGCATCCTTGCTGTTTAAGCGGGCTTTAAGGCGCTCATAACCATCTTCCATTTCTTGGAGTTTTTTTTCTGTCTTGTCAAGCTGAAGGCGGAGTTCCTTTTCCTCCTGCACCTGCGTCAGCAATAATTGAAGAACCTCTCTGCGGTTCAATTTACGAAATTCTTTTTCTGTCATTGCGCACTCCCTGCCGGCAACTCTCTCCCCATAACTATATTATGCAGAAAGACAACTACCATTGTTTCAACAATATTTTACAACAAAAGCCGGAAGCATACAACCCATCCGCTTAAAAAGCAGAACTGTATCCCGGTAATTTTCCTGTATATTTATTATATCGTCTCTATTCGTTATAAGTATAACAGACCTACCGTCAAAAAAAGCGTCAAAAAAATTGAAAATAAGAGGTTTTTCAAAAAAATGAGGCTTGACTTTTTTCCTGAACAATGAAATCATATATTTATATATGAACAAAAGCAAGGAGGGCGCCGAGGATGGATGCCGAAAAACGTCTTCCCGGTCTTTGCGGCCTGCGCGCCGTCTTTAGTATCGGAATCGTACTTTTTCATGTGAATAAGCTCTTCCACTCCGTTTTTTTCGGACTTCTTTCCCCTGTCTACACGTTCGGCGGCTACTTTGGAAATTACATATTTTTTATCATCAGCGGCCTGCTTATGGCTTTTCATTACAAAGATGCTTTTCTTGGGCGCCAGTATCCTCTTTTCCTTTTTGCCAAAAAACAGATACTCAAAATTTATCCTTTATATGTCCTTTCCAATCTTGCGGCCATGCTTTTGCCCGGCAGCAAAATCAGCGCCGGCCGGACGCTTGCCACCCTGTCTCTGACGGCGGCAGGCAAACCTTACGTTCCCTATAATGAACCGGCTTGGTTCTTATGTGTACTGCTGTTTTGCTATCTCCTGTATTATCTGATTGGCTCCCTCTCCTTCCTCCTCCCCTCTTTATATCTTCCCCTATGCGGCCTTTTTGCGGCCGGCGGCATGCTCCTCATGAAGCTTGACCTGGAGATTCCTTTTCTTTCCTGTACTTGCGGGGAGGGATGTTTTAATTTCTTCCTCGGTGCATTTCTCGGGGAGGCTGCAAGAAACCCCGGCGCCGGCCGCAGGGTCCCCCTGATCGCCGCCTGCGCGGTCTTGTCGATATTTACTGTCTGTATCGCCTGTTTCGGCCTGGCAGATATGCCGGGAGAAATGAGATGGAACATCTCCGTCATCTGTTTGTGCCTGGTCTGCCTGGCTCTGTATGCCAAACCTCTGACACGCCTTTTGGAGTTTTTTCCTTTGCGGACCCTCGGAGCCTGCAGCTTTTCTCTCTATTTATGGCATGTTCCCTTTGCCCAGTGGTTTTCCTTCCTGGAAAATAAGCTGGGCCTTCGGATCACGGATCAGAGGCCAAATTTTGTTTTGTACCTTGTCCTATTGATTGAATTATCCATACTATCCCATCGCGTTCTGGAACGCCAAAGGAGGTCTTTCTCATGAAAATCGCTGGTCTTTCTCCGGGCAGGCTCCTTCTCCCGGCCGCCGCCCTGCCGATTCTGTTTGTGTTAATCTTTAACGGCGTGGGAGATGTTTTTCTGGTCAGCCTGTCGGGCCTCCTTCTGTGTGCGGCAGGCCTTCTGCAAAAATCCCCACGGCCCGACTTAAAGATTTTTATTCCGTTTATCCTTTACTGCCTCGTCAGCCTGCTTTCGGCCTTCAATGTGTACGGAACGATCGCATCCGGCTCTTATGTGCCCAAGCAGCTTCTTTTTCCGACTCTTTATCTCCTCATGGCTTCCCTCGGCCGCAGGCAGAGGGCTCTGCTGAGGCAGATGTGTGTGTTCTTTGCCGTCATCGCCGCCGTCGTCAGCCTCGGCCAATTTACGGTAAACGCAGTGTTCTTTGACAAAGCGGGAAGATTGGGGGGCGTTTTAGGCAATCCCAACGCACTGGGAATCTTTCTTGTAATCAGTTGGTTTGCCCTCATGCATGCTGCCTCAGGCCAAAAGGAAGAGTATTTCTTTTTCACCGCCATACTTCCACACCTGGAGCCGCTTTTGCTGGCCGCCCTCGCTTTGACCTTGTCCATGGGAAGCTTTGCCGCCATGGCCGCAGGTATCCTGGCAATCCTAATAAAGAAAAAAAGGCAGGCTTCTTTCGGCGAAGTCTTCCGATATGCCTGCAGAAGCCTTGCAAAAGTAAGCCTGGGAGTCGGAAGCGGCGTACTGCTCTATCTCACGGCCGCACGCACGGACGCACCCTGGTTCTGTCTTATACTCCTGCTCTATATCGTGGCGCTTGCCGCATTCTGGAAAAAGCTTGACCTCTTTCTCGGCGAATATTCAAAAGCCGCTGCCGCAGTTTCCCTCGGCGGCTTCTTTGTGGCGGCCGTCATCATGCTCTCCCGGCCCAGTTCTGTCGAGACCTTCGTCGAACGGCTGGAAATGATGCGAAACGGAATCCACTACCTGCTGCGATATCCCGTTCTCGGAATCGGCCCCGGCCAATGGCGAATTTATAATCGGTTCAGCAATGAGAAATATTTTAATACCTGGTACATCCATAATTCCCTCATCCATGTAGGCGCCGAACTCGGCGTAACCGCCATGGCACTGCTGCTGGCGGTGGTGGTCCGAATCCTCAAAAAAGATTTAAAGCCATGGGCCAAGGCCGGATGTATCGCCTTTTTCTTCCACAATCTAATCGATACCGTTTTTTTCCATACCGGCGCTATGACACTTGCAATTGTCGCATTTTGTGAACCAGACCTTCAGGAAAAGGAACTGAAAGGCCATACGGCAAAGCTCTTATTCGGAGCCTTTGCCCTGGTATTTTTTTATAATCTTTGTTTCTATATCATCAAAAAAGGGTAAGAAAAGCAAGGCTGAAATTAAAAAAACAGAGGCTTCCCCCTTGGCATTCTCGGCTTTCCGCACTATAATGGAAGAAAACAATGGACGAGGAGGGTCTCAGAATGGTACACAGAAGCTATTACGGACATGACACTCAATTTTACGGCGTGGAGGAACATCGCTTAGTCGGCGGCAGGGGGGACGGCATGCGGTTATTCCAGGTCAGAAACGGAAGCGGCCTGGAGTTTACGGTTTCCGCCGACCGGGCCGCCGACATTTCCCGCATCTCCTATAAGGGCGTCAATATGAACTACATGGGCTGCGCGGGTTATGTGGCGCCCGCCTATTATGACGAGCCTGGATTCGGATTTTTAAAATCCTTCACCTGTGGATTTCTTACTACCTGCGGCCTGCAGAATATCGGCGCCCCGGGTATGGACGGGGACGTCTCCTGTCCCTTACACGGAACTGTCTCCAACCTTCCCGCAGACCGGATTTATTATACGGAAGAGGACGGAAAAATCCGGATTAACGCCAAAATCAACGATATGGAGATCTTCAAGCAGAAGCTGTCCTTAAACAGGACGATTTCCTGCGAGTACGGCAAAAACATCCTGAAAATTTCCGACACGGTAAAAAATGAGGGCTCCGCCGACGAACCGCTCCTGCTCCTCTATCACATGAACCTCGGTTACCCTCTGCTGAGCGAGCATGCAAGGCTGGCCGTCTCTTCCGATCTGGTCATCCCCCGCGACGACCATGCGGCGAAGGATTTGGACACCTGGGACAAGATGCTCTCTCCCGTCCCCAATTTCCAGGAGCAATGCTATTACCACGAATTTGAAGAAAATTCTCCCTGCGCCAAAATCTGGAACAGTGACGTAAACGTGGGACTTGCTATCCGCTGGGACAAGTCGCAGATCCCCTATATGACAGAATGGAAGATGATGGGCGAGAGAGACTATGTCCTCGGCCTCGAGCCCTGCACCAACAAGCTGGAGGGGCGCGCCGTCCTTCGTGAAAACGGCGCTTTGCACTTTATAAAGCCCGGGGAAATCCGTCGCTTCGGACTGGAAGTGGAATTTTTTGACAGAGAGGAAACTTGGGAGAACGCCCACTAAAAGTTTTCCGGAAGCCGGCCGGCATGATTTCTATAAGCAGACGCTTGGCGGTTCGCTGCCATTCCCTGTAGGGGGGAAGCCGGCCGGCATGATTTCTATAAGCTGACGCTTGGCGGTTCGCTGCCATGTCTGCTTTAGACATCATGCCGGCCGGCTTCCCCTCCCCCCTCTTATTTCCTCTTATCCCGCCTGCTGGTCTCGGTCGCTTCGTCATAATCCCGCTTCTGCATCCCCATCAGACCGC
>CAJUQY010000082.1 GCA_910588815.1 uncultured Lachnospiraceae bacterium
ACTGGAAAATCTAAAAATTTTTACTTCGCATTATACCATTGTCAAAGACGTTTTCTCATAAAATAACACTATTTTGTTGTTTCGTAAAGCTTATTTTTAGCCACAATTACCTATAATAAAATAAACAGTAATATAAAAAGCGAGGAGATAACCATGGGACGAGCGGTAAACGTGAATTTCCGTATGGATGCGGAATTGAAAAAAAGCATGGAACAGGCATGTTCTGAGTTGGGAATGTCAATGACAACAGCCTTTACGGTCTTTGCGAAAAAAGTCAGCCGTGAAAAACGGATTTCTTTTGATGTGTGCGTTGATCCATTCTATTCTGAACCCAATATGCGCTATTTGGAAAAAATAGCCCGTGATGTTGCCCGGGGGAAAGCACATTTTATGGAACATGAGTTGCCGGAGGCGGATGAATAATGCGATTGCTCTGGGAAGACCGAGCGTGGGAGGATTATCTTTATTGGCAAACACAGGATAAGAAGACGTTGAAACGTATCAATGCATTGATCGGTGATATAAAACGTGCTCCATCTATGTGATTTCCTGCCGGGGACATTATGAGGGTCACATTTAAAATAGGCTAAAGCAGTCTGTTATGTTAATTCTGGAGTAATTCGCTCACATTCTTATCTTACACATTCTTGGCATCGAATTTCCGCTGCACTGTATAATTTAGAGAAACATCTTCCTGAAGAAAATTCCCACAAATTTTGTGAGTTCTTTCATGTAAAATAGTATTGACAAAAGCCTGGGGGGAGGACTACAATTTAAGGGACTAATGGCAGTGCGCTCCCGAAAAAGTCAGACAATATAGAGGCGTAATCCTTTATTTTCGCAAACGACGAGGCGGATTCACAAGAACAGCTTGATATTTCAATGGGGGAAGATGTGCTGAAAAAAGGAGAGAACAGTATGAGAAAACACAGAGCAGGGCATCTGCGGCTGGCGGCGTCCGCATTGACGGCCCTTATGCTGATGTCCACAGTTGGACCTTTGCTGCCGACGGCCAGGGTGCTGGCGGCAGAGGCAGATGCCGGGACGGGGACCTGGCCACAGGCGGATGAGGCCTTGCAGACAGGCGATATAGCGATTGACGAGACGAATTTTCCTGACGAAAAATTCCGGGAGATTGTCAAGAGTAAATGCGATACGAATAACAATGGTTCTTTATCGCTGGATGAGATCGCGGCATGTACATCCATTGTCGTCCCTCAGGGAAACGGCGTGGGGAGCCTGAGAGGGATTGAGTTTTTTACCGAGTTGAAATCTTTGAATTGCGGCGGGCTGACATTAACGGAGTTCGATGTGAGCAAAAATGAAAAGCTGGAAGAACTGACGATTACAAGCTGTAGGCTGACAAGCCTGGACGTAAGCCGTAATCCAAATTTGAGGATGCTGCATTGCGGTATTAACCGGTTGACCAGTCTTGATTTAAGCAAAAATGCAGACTTGGAGGAATTGAACTGCATGTGGAATCAGCTCACCGGCCTGGATGTGAGCCACAATCCAAAGCTGATGAAGCTGGATTGCCGCAGGAATCAGATTACCGGCCTGGACGTGCGTCAGAACCAGAAGCTAACCGTATTATACTGCGATAACAATCAGTTGCAGGTTTTAGATGTGAGCCAGAACCAAAATCTGACCAGCCTGGATTGTGGTTATAATCAGTTGAGTGCCGTGGACGTGAGCCGGAATCAGAATCTGATCAGTTTAGGCTGCGGTGGAAATTTGTTGAGTAGTCTGGATGTAAGTGGGAACGCAGAGTTAACTGGTTTGTCCTGTGAGCAGAACCAGTTAAAGGAGCTGAATATAAGCAAGAATACAAAACTGAGAACCTTATCTTGTGGAGATAATCAACTCACAAGCCTGGCTCTGAAGGGGCATTCGGAGCTAATGGCATTATCCTGTGGGGGGAATCAACTGACCAACCTGGATGTCGATGGTACGGATGTGGGGCCGTATGACGATGGAGGGCGTAGGTTTTCGTGTGATGACAACAGCCGGACATTGGTTCACTCCACATCGAAACCCTTTGACTTATCCACGCTTCCCGGCTTTGACGTCTCTCGGGTGGATATGGAAAGCGTCCAGGGCGGGAGCATTGACGGAACAATTCTGACCGTGAATCCGGGGGAGACGTCGGTCAGCTATGGTTATTTTGTCAGCTCATGGAATCGGGGGGAAGAGATGTGCCCGACCTTCACCCTGGTTTTTAAAGAACCGGAGCCGGAGCCCGTTCCGGACACCGCCGTCGTGGAGAAGCCCAACGTAAGCTTTGGCACGGTGTCCGACGAGAAGGCAAAGGCGGCGGCGGAAACCGTGGCACTGGAGGGTTTCGACACATGGCTTCAGGGAGAACTGGACGCCATGGCCGAGAGCGAACGGGAGAAGGCCGTGAGCGGGGCGGCGACCGAGCTGGGAGTGGCGCCGGGGGCGGTCCGTGTGTATATGCAGGGCTATCTGGACATTGCGCTCAAGGCTTATCAGGGCTCCGAGGCCGGCAAGTCCATCTCCATGGACATCACGCCGAGGGTCCGCATGGTGGCCTCCACGGCGGACAGGGCCCAGGATGTTGTGCTGAACGACGGCCCCGGAAAGAATGCGGTGCTTTGCGGGGAGGACAGGAAGGCCGACGTGAAGGAGGCCGAGATCAGCCTGACCCTGCCCCAGGGCTTTATTTTGGAAGACAACACGCCGGTCTATGTGAAGCACGAAGCGGCCGACGGAACCTATTATTATAGAAGCAAAGCAAACAGGGACGGCCTTCTGACCTTTGTGACGAAGCACGGCTTTAGTCCTTTCACGGTTTCGCTGAATGCGGACGTGGACGCCCTCGTGGGGGAGACCGGTTATGACACCCTGCAGGAGGCCGTGGATGCAGTCGGCAGCGGCGGAACGGTCGTGGCCCTTCAAAACAACCTGACGGCGAAGGTGAGCGGTGAGAAGACCTTCACTTTGGATACGGATGGCCACGCCGGAGTAACCCTGACGGCGGCGGAGGGTTACGTCCTCAAAGATAACGGAAATGGTTCCTACACCGTGTCGGAGGCAGGAATTACGGCGAAGCTTACCTATCAGTCCCATATCCAGTCCCTGGGCTGGGAGAAGGTCTGGACGGAAAACGGCGGTGTCAGCGGCACCATGCACCAGTCCAAACGGATGGAAGCCATCCGCATGAAGATCGAAGACCCGGCAGCCTCCGGCGGCATTGAGTACCGGACCCACATCCAGTCCCTTGGCTGGGAGAAGGATTGGAAGAAGAACGGGGAGGACAGTGGAACAACCAATCAGCGGAAACGGCTGGAGGCAGTCCAGATCCGGCTGACGGACGAATTGACGGAAAAATACGATGTCTATTACCGGGCCTATGTCCAGAGCTACGGCTGGCTTGGCTGGGCGAAGAACGGGGGAAGCGCCGGGACGGAGGGCCTTTCCAAGCGCCTGGAGGCCATTGAGGTCCGGCTGGTGAAGAAGGGGAGTGCAGCTCCAGGAAGCGGCCTGAACGCCTTCGTGAAAGGGGGAGAGACGGCAGGGATCAATTACCGGTCCCATGTCCAGACCTACGACTGGACGGACTGGGTGAGCAACGGACAGCGGGCCGGGACGGAGGGAGAATCCAAACGGCTGGAGGCCCTTGAGATCCGCCTTGCGAACCTGGGCGTTTCCGGGGGCGTGCGCTACCGCTCCCATGTTCAGTCCCTTGGCTGGGAGAAGGACTGGAAGCAGGACGGCGCCGTCAGCGGGACGACAAAACGGTCCAAACGGCTGGAGGCCGTTCAGATCGAGTTGACCGGGGAAGCGGCAGAGAAATATGATATCTATTACCGGGCCCACATCCAGAGCTACGGTTGGCTCGACTGGGCGAAGAACGGTGGGAGCGCCGGAAGTGAGGGGCTCTCTAAACGGATGGAAGCCATCGAGATCCGCCTGGTAGAAAAAGGCGGCGAGGCTCCCGGAAAGACGGACCGAAGCTTTGTGAAGAAGTAGGCGGGCCGGCGGCAGAGAGTGACAGCCCGGTCGGAGACGATAGTTTAGGCATCCGAACACCGAAAGGTGGGAGGATGCCTTTTATGGATTTTTTGTAATTTCCGGTTGCCTGTCTGCGGAGTCCTGTTATATAATCAAGGTTATGTGGGATGGTATCCTATAATATGGAAGCCTATCTTGGCAGGGAGCATTTTCAGGTGGTGGCGTTGGGCGGCCGGAAGGAGCGGCTGGAGAGGGACGGTGTGACCATCAACGGGGTGAACCATAAGTTTTCCATCCGCACGCCGGAGGAGGAGGGACCGAAGGCGGACCTGATCATCATGGCGATGAAGGACATGGGGCTCTCCCAGGCCATCCGGGACATCCGGAACCTGGTGGGGGAGGGGACTCAGATTCTCTGTGTCATGAACGGGATTGAGAGTGAGGAGAAGGTGGCGGCGGCCTACGGCTGGGAACATGTCATTTATTCTTACATGCGGATGTCCATCGTCATGAAGGACGGGGTGGCCGACTTTGATCCCTACTGGGGCAAGGTCCATTTCGGCGAGGCGAGGAATGAGACGTTGACGAAGCGGGTGACGGTGGTGAAGGCCTTTTTTGACGTCTGCGACATTCCCTGTGAGATCGACGAGGATATGAAGCGGGGAATCTGGTTCAAATATATGTGCAACGTGGGGGAGAACATGACCTGTGCGCTCTTTGGGATTCCGACGCCCTTAAGCTATCTGCTTTACCACGGGATCCGGGTGCTGGAAGAAAAAAATGCCGGTGAATTCGACGGGCAGCCTTCCTGAGAAGGATATAATAAAAAGGATTTTATAAAGAGGGCACTGAAAAAGTCTGTTTCTTTGTTAAAAGAATCAGGCTTTTTCTATGAAAACCATTTGACAAACCAATCAAAAAATGCGGCGCTTCGCGCCCTTGATCAAAAAGTACATT
>CAJUQY010000083.1 GCA_910588815.1 uncultured Lachnospiraceae bacterium
TACAAAGTTAGGAAATACAGAGATTGAAATATCAAAATTATGTGTGGGCTGCATGCTCCACGTTCCAGCGGCCCCGGTCCAGCCTTTCCCCGTCAAAATTCTCCTCAAAAACCAGTTCGTAGCCTTCGTAAGAGAGGATGTCGTCCATATCGTACAGCTCCTTTCCGCCCCTGCTCCGCGGGCGCCATCGTCTTTCCTGTCTTTTTAACGGCTGAATATCCGGTTCAGGTAGAAGGAGTTCAGATACGCTCCCAGCGCAAACCCGAAAAGCAGCCAGAAATCAGTCACAAGCCCCCATGCGGAAGGAAAAAAGATCCCCAGCAAAAGCGGGAGCAGATTGACCGCCGTCAGAAAAAAGGTTACGGGAAGGTTCGCAAGGGCAAGTCTCGCCGCATTCCCCACATGCTTCGGAAATGTATTCTCGTAGCGCGCAAGCAGGGGAAACAGGTAAGACAGTAACGCCGTCAGAAGCCACGCCCCAATGGCCAGAAGGATAAATACCGCCGGTGAGACAAGCAGCACCTCGGCATAGAGAAGCCGGTACAGAACCGCGATCAGCGTGATATCCGCAAAAAGCAGGATCGTGGCCGGAACCGACGGCAGAAAATTCTCCCTGGCCGCCCGGAGGAAGCCTTTGACCGGTTCATAGTCCTCTCCCCGGATCATCTTGAGGGCCACCGCATAAATCGAGGCGGCTGCCGTCCCCGAAAAGACCACCGTCGCACAGGAAGCCACAAATACCACGTTCAAGAATAACACGTCGCACACCTTTGTCAGAAATCGAATCAGCAAACTGTCCGAGTGGAACAATGTCCTCAGCCCCTTCCGCAAAATTATCCATTTACTTTGTTTCTTGCTCCTGCTGTTTTGTCTATTTTATCCTAATGAATTCCCGATATATATCAAAGCGATAGTCAAAATATCAAAATATTTTCAAGTTCTCCCGCATAATTGGGCAGGGGATCGCTTTTCCCTTTACCCGCCGCAGCCCCTTTTCCCTGAGTCTCTTCTTTATGGGTTGCATTTTTTACACGGAACATACCCCATACCGATCACCTCGTCCCTTGTGCCGGAATAGGACTGCTTATTCTTTTCCGCCATCCGCTTCACACTCCCGCAGGAAGGATAATGGAATTTATGGGTGTTCGTATTTAAGATGTAATCCGTGCCGACCGGCACGGGCTCCGGCTCCTCGGCGGATTCCTCCGAAACCGGGACGGCGGTCTCCTCAGAAGCCCGTTCATCCGACTCTCCCGCAGATCCTTCCGCCCCCCCCCGCAGAACGGAGGCCCTGGCGACGGGCACCTCTTCCGCCCGGCGGCTCTCCCCGCTCGCATAGTCGATCACGATATCCGGCTGCATATTGTAGGCAAATACATTGAAGCAGATCCCGTCGCCGCCGTCCTCCACAGACCAGCCCTCCATCACGACGCCCCGGGCCACCAGGTCGTCCTTCTCAAAGACAGGAGTCACCCGGTATAAAACATGGTTCTCCGTCTCCTTCACATAATCGGCCACCATATTCTCAAAGGGGAGCATCCCAGAAACGTTCAGATATCTGGTGCCCGTGATCAGATTCTTTTCATTGGCGTTTTCCGCAGATAATTGATATCCGATCAGATGGCAGCGGTTATACAGATAGTTCCCGTCCACATTCTCATATTTCACCGTCTGCCAGCCCGAGGGCTTGATCTGCCCGATGCCTTCCCGTTCTTTCACGGGCATGATGTCCGTTCCCACATTGGCATATGCCGCCCCGCACCGGCCCAGCTCATCCAGAGCCGAGTAGTACTCAAAAGATTCCTCCGGCAGGCCCGCCCTGTCAAAAAAGGGAATATTGTCATTGATGATGGCGTATGGCTCGCCGGAATACTCCGGGATATCCTCCAAGGCCCCGGGTCCAACGCCTGCGGCAAGCTCCTCTGACAGGGGAACCGGAGACCCCGGCGGCTCTTCTGCCAATGACTTTGGCGGCTCCGTCTCATCCGGTCTGTCAATGGCATTGGTCCCATCCAGTTCCATCTGCATGGGAACCAGAACCTTAAAAGATGAGTTCTGCCGACCTCTGCCAGGCTATCCAGGTACCTGATAACCGTATAACAGGAGAGGTTAAAGGTCAGGTTGATTAACCCTCTCAGATCCCATTCCGGTTCCCTTTCCATAGCCGCAAAAAACTGTTTCCGTTCCTTTTCGTCCATGCCGTCCAGCCGTTTTGCCAGATAGTTTAACGCATCCAGGTCTGCATACAGCCCTTCCAAAACGGCAAACTCTTTGGGGACGATTCCCTTTCTCAATGTAAAAATGAGGGGCCTCCTGTGCCCCGTATGCGCCGATCTCTTCCAACTTCCGGGACAGTTCTCCCTCTGTACAGGGAAACCGGATACGGTCCTCTTTTCCCCTGTTGGAGATTTTTACATGAATCAACTCTCATTCCTCCTTCCTTCATGCAAACGGATAGCCCCCACGCCAAACCGGCGGACCGCCATCCCGTTACAGATCAACCCAAACAGCTTTGGCGTAATCACCTCCGGGGCGGCAAGATCCCGTACCGTAAGATTTTTTGTCCCCAGGTATAAATCTTTGGCTGCACAGTAGAGCGCATACCCCTCTTCCATACTGCCTTTTAACCGAATCTGTTCAAAACAGACCCGGTTCCTCCGAACAGCCCCCGCCACAGCCGGCGATCGGCCGTCAACAAATACAAGGCGGACATCAAAGCAGCATTTTTCTGGTTCTTCTTTTCCACCGCCCTTTCAAAAGTTTCACAGTGTTTTTCATGTTTAAAATCCATCAGCTTCCTCCCATCCTCTCCCAGGTACCGGTCCAGCCGTTCAAAAAGCGGCGGGTACCGAATGCTTGACATAACCTCCATCACCAGTTCCTTCCGGTCCATACTGCCACACTCGCTGACCATGCATTCCGTCTGGCACGAAATCCGGATACCCTGTCCCCTGGATAGAAAATCCGGGACCTCCTGCATGATCCGTTCCAAGGTTCGGAGGGAAACCTCTTCGTAAAAAAACATCCCTTCTCCTTTCCAAAATCGAGTAGGAAAAATTTATCTTCCCCTGCTCGCCTGCGCTGGGGTGCTGTATGCCAGTGGCACACGTTTAGCACCGACCGAAACGGAGCGAAGACCCGGGCTACGATAGTAGCAACTTCCTTTCCGCCCCATGTGCATAAAAATCCGTATGCCCCTCCCATAGCTTGCGAAAGGCGAATTCTCCTCCCCATCCACCTACTGCTATTGCTTTCCATTCCTCCATAAATTCTGCTAATTCCTGTTCGGTAAGCTCCATCGCAGCACAGACTCTGAGTACGCCTCACCGATCCCATGGTAGTCCAGATAAGGCCATACATTTTGGGGGTTCTTCATAATTCCGTGTTCCACCACATAACCGCCAAGATGTCGGTTACAGATTACATCAGGAAAATAATCATACAAGTGGAGACTGTTTGCTGCTTGAAGGACATCCTCTATGGTAGAAACAGGACAGCACTCTAAGATTCCAGAGAATTTGATCTGTTCCTCCCGGCTCATACCTTCAATCTTCTCTGCCAACTGACTAATCTTTTGAACTGGGGCATCTGCTGACAAATACTGCCGCAAATTAGGAATAGGAGCTTCTACACTGGCAATCCGAAATAGAATACTGTTTTCAGTCTCATGTCCTTTCCTCAGTTCCAGCATTGCCTGCTCTGCTTTTTCCTCATAAGAAAGTGGAAAACTGAGCCAAACCTGATTGATCGGCTCCGTTGTATTCTCATATAAAACTCTTAAAATTTTTTCTTCCTCTGTCACCATGGCCTCCTTTTCGCTTTTCCGGGAGAGAAGCTCTGCTCATTCCAACTTTCTTTCCCTCCCTGTAATCGCATTTTCATGACTGTTCCATCCCCATCCCCATTGATTCTGCTTCATACACTCCTTCCCCATTTCTGGAAAAAGCTCCTAATATCTCCCAAAGACTCTGCACCCGTCTTTTGCTGCCCTCTGCCGGAAGCGGAATCCTCACCCGTCTCCGGTCTTTTAAAAGCTCCAGCCAGATCGCATGCTCCTTCCCATACTCCTTTTCCCCTCGAAAATCCGGTTCCCATCCAGCCATATACGATAAACGGGACTTCAGATGGGGCGCCTAGCAACAGAAAATCTCCCTTTCTGTCAATGCCAGTTCCCCCTTTGCCTGCTGGCAAACCTCAGTACAATCAGACAAGAGCAGTTGCAGACTCCCTCCCGGAGCCTGAACCACCAGGGAATGCTCCCCCCACCCGTCCCATATGCCTCCATCAAAGTGATCTTTTAAGACTTCTTTATCGATTTCCGTAAGCTGCCTGCTTACTCCGGTAACGATCACGCCCCACAGTTCCCCATTCCGGATCTCCACATCCGGACGTTCATACAAGAGCCCATGTCCTTTATAAGGCGCCAGTTCAAAAAGTCTGTCGTATCCCTCCCAATTAGACCAGCAGCTCTCCGGGCGGATACATCTTGGGGATGTAGTGCTATACTAAAGTTGTAATGGGAGTGGCTAATGAGATATAATCAAAATCACAAGAAACGAGGTACTCATTATGTCACAGAACTACACTCCCGAATTTAAGAAGAAGATTGTTCGCCTCC
>CAJUQY010000084.1:0-1018 GCA_910588815.1 uncultured Lachnospiraceae bacterium
GGGCTACAAGGATTCGAACCTTGAAATGCTGGAGTCAGAGTCCAGTGCCTTACCATTTGGCGATAGCCCATCAATGCATCTCTGCAACGAAACATAGTATACACGAAAATCTCTGATTTTGCAAGCCCTTTTTTTCATTTTTTTAAAAATTTTTTTCCGGCAGTTTTTTTATCGTTTCCTGCCATGTAATTACCTGGTCACTGAATGGAGATCACTTTGTAATCCTGCTCTTCCACCGTCTTCTTTAACGTCTCATCGTCCAAGGCTTCTTTTAAGGCGACCACCGCCGTACCGGCCTCATGGCTGACCTCGGCCCCTTCCACTGCCGGAAGCGCCTCCAGGCATTTCTTCACCCTCGCCTCGCAGTGTCCGCACATCATGCCTTCGATTTTCATTGTTTTAACCATAGCTTTCTTCTCCTTTTTCTGTTTTGCCTTTATTTTCTTATCTTTAGCCGCATTCCGGATGTTGAAAAAATTCAGCCGGAGGGCATTGGATACCACGCAAAAGCTGGACAGGCTCATGGCCGCCGCACCGAACATAGGGTTTAGTTTCCAGCCGAACACAGGAATCCAGACACCTGCTGCCAGGGGAATTCCGATCACATTGTAGAAAAATGCCCAGAACAAGTTTTCATGGATATTTCTCAGGGTAGCCCGGCTGAGGCGGATGGATGCCGGGACATCGCTTAAACGGCTCTTCATTAACACGACGTCCGCCGCGTCAATGGCGATGTCTGTCCCTGCCCCGATGGCAATGCCGATGTCCGCCCTAGTGAGGGCCGGAGCATCATTGATACCGTCCCCAACCATTATGACCTTTCCCTGCTCCTTCAGAGAACGAATCACGCTTTCCTTCCCGTCAGGCAAGACACCTGCAATTACCTGGTCTACCCCTGCCTGTCTGCCAATGGCTTTCGCCGTCCGCTCATTATCCCCGGTCAGCATAACCACGCGGATCCCCATGAAAAATTTCTCACTCTTATGGGGTGTGTCTTAAAAATGTACGTTGACTTGAA
>CAJUQY010000084.1:1028-4523 GCA_910588815.1 uncultured Lachnospiraceae bacterium
CCGGTCAGCATAACCACACGGATGCCCATATTCTGCAGTTCCTTCACTGCCTTAGGGCTGTCCTCCTTGATCACATCGGCCACAGCGATGATGCCGAGAAGCTTCCCTGCTTTCATAAAGAGCAACGGCGTCTTTCCTTCCTCCGCCAACGTCTCTGCCTGTCTCTTTAATGCTTCCGGCATTTCCGTTTTGCTCCCGATATAGCTCAGACTTCCTCCCAGAAGCTCTTCTCCTTCCAGTATAGCAGAAAGACCGTTGCCGGGTAAAGCCTGAAAATCAGAGACTTCCTCCGGTGTCAGATTCCGCTCCCTGGCCAGAAGCAGCACCGCCTTCGCCAGAGGATGCTCGCTCTTTGCCTCCAAAGCACAGGCCGCCCCCAGAAGCTCATCCTGTGTGACATCTGCCGCAGGAAGAATGTCCGTGGCCTTCGGCTCCCCGTTTGTAATGGTTCCCGTCTTATCCAGGGCTACGATCCGGGCTTTCCCTGTCTCCTCCAAAGAAACTGCTGTTTTAAAAAGAATCCCATGCTTCGCGCCCATGCCATTTCCCACCATGATCGCCACCGGTGTTGCCAGCCCGAGAGCACAAGGACAACTGATAACCAACACGGAAATACCTCTGGCCAAAGCATAACCAAAGGCCTGCCCTGCAAGAAGCCAGATAATGGTTGTCACCACAGAGACAGCGATCACCGCCGGGACAAAAATCCCGGACACCTTATCGGCCACCTTCGCGATAGGAGCCTTGGTGGCCGCCGCATCGCTGACCATGCGGATGATCTGCGAAAGAGTCGTATCCTCCCCCACCCTGGATGCCTCACATTTGATAAAGCCGGACTGGTTTACCGTAGCCGCCGACACCAAATCTCCCGGTTCTTTGTCCACGGGAATGCTCTCGCCTGTGAGGGCCGACTCGTTGACCGCGCTGATTCCCTCTATGACAATACCGTCCACAGGGATATTTTCCCCGGGGCGGACCACAAATACATCTCCTTTTCTCACCTGGGCCGCAGGGACTGTCACCTCTGCCCCGTCCCTTATGAGCGTCGCTGTCTTTGGCGCAAGCTTCATCAGGCTTTTTAAGGCATCTGTGGTCCTTCCTTTGGATCGCGCCTCCAGCATCTTCCCCACAGTGATCAGCGCCAGGATCATGGCCGCCGACTCAAAATAAAATTCATGCATATAGGACATGACGCCTGCCATGTCTCCCTTCATCTGGGCGTCTGTCATGGCAAAGAGGGCGTAGGTGCTGTAGACAAAAGATGCTCCCGACCCCAAAGCTACCAGTGTATCCATGTTGGGCGCGCCGTGCAGGAGGCTCTTAAAGCCGCTGATAAAGAATTTCTGGTTGATCACCATCACGATCACCGTTAAAAGGAGCTGTAAAAGTCCCATAGCCACATGGTTTTCTGCCAAAAAATCCGGAGCCGGCCATCCCCACATCATATGTCCCATGGAAAAATACATGAGGACAATCAGAAAACCGATTGACGCAGCTAAACGCCTCTTCAACGCAGGAGTCTCCTGGTCCTTCAGGGCATCCCCTGTTCCACTGTCTCCTAAAGCACCCTCTCCTGACGGTGTATGTTCCGCCGACCCCTTGAGCGCTGCACCATAACCTGCCTGTTCTACTGCCCGAATAATCTCAGAAGCTTCGGCTGTCCCATCCACTCCCATAGAATTGGTCAGAAGGCTCACAGAACAGGAGGAAACACCCGCCACCTTCGACACGGCCTTTTCCACCCTGGCGCTGCAGGCCGCACAGCTCATCCCCGTCACGGTATATTGCTCCATCTCTCATTCCCTCCGTAAGCTGATTGTTCTTGTTACATATTCTTTCTCCTCCTATCATATACCCCTACCAGGTATATGTCAAGTGCTTTTTTTACATAGATCTTTCCATCTTCCCCAACCTATGATATACTTTTTACACATAAAGGGGGAATCAATCATGAATATCACTGGAAAAAGCAGGGAAAAAACTGTTCCGCATCATCTTTGCTCTACTTTGTTTTTCGTTGCCGCCGGCAACTTTCTCTATGCGCTGACCGTCAAGCTCTTTTTGCTTCCCGCAGGGCTTGCCACCGGCGGTACCACGGGAATCGCCTTGGCTGTCTGGCATCTGTCGGGATTTTCCGTCTCTCTTTTTGTCCTGATTTTTAATATCCTGATGCTGCTCCTCGGCTATATCTGCCTGGGCAGACAGTTTGCTTTAACGACAATCCTGAGCACCTTTCTTTATCCGCTGGCTCTGAGTCTTTTTGACTGGCTGCTCGCAGATCTGATACTCACAAAGGATCTACTGCTCTGTACGGTGTTTTCCGGTTTCGGCATCGGCCTGTCCCTCAGCATTGTCATCCGCGCCGGAGCTTCCACCGGGGGAATGGATATCCCGCCTCTGGTTTTAAACAAATATTTCAAGCTCCCGGTCTCCATGGGGCTCTATCTCTTTGACGTACTGATTCTTTTCGCCCAAGCCGTTTTCCATGCGCCGGAGGAAATTCTCTACGGCATTTTGCTGGTGTTCATCTATACGGCCGTAGTGGACAAGATGCTGTTCATCGGCGCCTCCAAGATTGAGGTGAAAATCATCAGCGAGCAGTCCGACGACATTCGGGAAGAAATTTTGCAGCAGCTGGACCGGGGGGTCACCATGCTCTCAGGCGAGGGCGGCTATCTCCATTTCAGTACCCAGATCATCATGACTGTCGTATCCGGCAGAGAGCTTCCCAAGGTGGAAAAGCTTGCCCGCTCCATTGACCCGGAATGCTTTATGGTCATTACCAGGGTCAACGAGGTCAGTGGACGGGGATTCTCTCTAAACAAGGAGTATCGATAAGCTTTTTCCGGTATTTCAGGGGCGGAATGCCATATTTTTCCCGGAACAGTTTCACAAAATAGCTGGTGTCTGCAAAACCGCAGGCAAACCAGATCTCGGTGACATTCTGTTCCGTCCCCGCCAGAAAGTCGGCAGCCCTCGCCAGGCGGTAATCATTGAGATAGGCCATGGGGCTGACTCCGGCATATTGTTTAAAACACCTAAAAACCTCGCTTCTGCTGAGATTGGCCGTTCTGAGAAGATCCTCCACCGTAATCTTCTCCTGAAAATGCTCATGGATATAGGAAAGGATTTTCTTCACGCCCCCGTTATGGGCTTTGGACGGCCCCTCCAAATGCTCCTGCTCCAGGCGGGCCGTAGTGTGATACCAGATCCTGCTCAAAAGAGACAGACAGTGAAGCTCATATCCATATTCCGCCTTGTCCAGGCCGGCAAGCTCCCGGAACGCCTCTGCCACCGCCTTTCCCTCCTCTGACCGGGCATCCCACTTAAACCCGTCTGCCTTTCCCTCAAAATATTTGAGAAAAGCAGAACCGGCATATCCCTTTGTAAACAGCTCTATATTGATACTTTTATTATATACCATAAGAAAATTACGTATTATAATTAGTGTCTGCTGATTAAGCCGCTTTTAGACTGTATTCTCCGATGGATGTT
>CAJUQY010000085.1 GCA_910588815.1 uncultured Lachnospiraceae bacterium
AAAAGTATGGAGATTCAAAAAAGAAGTCCCCGGCGGCAGCGGCGGCGGTTTGCGCCATTCTGGCAGCATGCAGCTCGGTTTCCGTCTATACGGCGCCTGTGGGAATGATCGGCCAGTATGGGAATCTGTATCAGGCGACCGTCGTGGAAGAGGCAGAGCAGATGGATGCCATGGAACCGGAAGAGTTCGAGGAGGCCCCCGGAACCAGTACCTCTGTGGAAGAAGAGGGGGAGCTTGCAATTGGAGCAAATTAAAGCTTTTCATTTGAAAAAAGGAATTCTATTATTAAGTGTCTTCTTATTATTCTCGGGTTGTGGGAAAGGCCAGGAGGGAACGACGGTAACAGAGTCACGGCTGATCGTGGGCTGCACGTTTACAGAGGAGGGGATTTTGTATAATAATCCCAATCCTCCTTTTCGGGGAAAAGCGGAGTACCTGGATTATCAGACGGGAGCATATATGCCTCTGTGTGACAAAGTGAACTGTCTGCATGACAATAAAGAATGCTTTGCCGTGTATCTGGGAAAGGCAAGCAATATTGGACGGATCGGGGATAAATGGTACTATCTTATGTTTTCGTTCGAGGAGGAAATGCCGGGATTTTACAGTTGTGATCTGAACGGCCAAAATGAAAGGAAGATTGGGAATTTTGAACATTCTGGTCTGAGGACGTGTTTGTTTTTTGACGATTCCTGTGTGACGGCAACCAGAACTCCCTTACTTGATGCAGAGTCGGGAGAATGGGATGCGGATCATTCCGTCAGCGCTGTCTATCAATATCATTTTGACACGGGAGAAGAAGAGCTTCTGCGGCCGGAAATTGAAGACGGATATTATGAAATTTACGGAAAATATGGAGATCAGTTGGTCTGTCGAAAGATAAAGAAGGAAGGGTATGGAATCCTGGAGGTTCTGGATCTGGAAACGGGGGAGCTCACAAGGCCGCTTGGAGATGCAAAAACACAGGGCCCGGTGAGCATGAACGGAAATTTCTTTGTCTGCAAGCTTCTGGAGGAGGGAAGCCTCAGGGCGGTCGAACTGGATTTAAAGTCCGGGGAATGGAGTGAGACCGCACCGGAGCTGGCAGAAGCGTCAGCCTTTTTCTGGAGTCCGGAGCTGAAAACGGGCACGATTTATGAGGCGGGAAACCGATATAAAACCTACCAGTATCTGGAAGATGGGACATGTAAACTGATCCGGGAGGAGGATGATTCGACTTATCGGAACGTGTTTGTCGTGAGGGATGAGTTGGTTATCGGAGAGTCCTACAGTGATATGGAGGCACAGTTTCGGATGGCGGTTCAAAAGAAAGACGATTACCTAGCAGGGAAGAACAATTGGACAGTACTAGAATACTGAGGGGCCGGGTATGGGAAAGAGATCAATATTGCTTTGATCGATAATTAGGTAGAATGAATAGAAAATAGGGTAATTCCATGATGGCGAAACCGGCATTGCCCTATATTTTGGTGATTCTTGTATGGTAGATAGTCATGATCCTGTCTTTGACGAGGAGACGAGAACGAGGGTTGCTGATTATCCTGTAAGCATTATTTGTAGTAGCATTTTGATACAAGTAAGGAGGAGATTCTGTGCTCGGTAATTGATATTGGATTTTACGAGCTCTATGGAATGGATGGAGGTCAGTTGGTCTATCGGATCAAAAGGGATGATTGTGTATTTTTAGATTTCTTAAAAAAGTGTACGTCTTATAAAGACAAAAGGATTGAGATTGAGTGGAATTTTAGGAGATGATTGGTTCAGGAGGATATCGCATGGTACGGATAAAAGAAAGAGAGGTTGAAATAAGTTTTGACATTAACTTAACATCAATTATTTTGCTTTTGGCAGTTACTTTACATACTCCCCACGAAGCCATGCGGTTTTGCGGGGAGTTTTCCTAAAAATGCCTTTAAAAATTTGGCGTCGGAGTCGACAATATTGACCTTGGTTTATGCGCGAAATACGGAGTAAAGGCCGTCAATGCACCGGGACAGAATTCCAATGCGGTCGCAGAACTTACGATAGGCATGATGATTGATCTTCTCCGCCAGGTTATGCCCCTCCACAAGGCGATGACAAAGTGCAGGTGGCCCCGTCTGGTCGGAAGCGAGATAAAAGGGAAGACCGTGGGCCTTCTTGGTTTTGGCGCGATAGCGAAACTTGTCGCAAAAATGCTGACAGGGTTTGACTGCCATGTTGTCGCCTATGAGCTGTATCCGGATACGGAGGCGGCAGAGAAGCTTGGCGTCACTTTGGCCACATGGGAGGAGGTGGTCACGGCGAGCGATATCGTCAGCGTCCATATTCCGGCGACTTCGGAAACTTACCATATGTTTAACGCGGAAACAATCGCTTCTATGAAAGACGGAGCCTGCCTCATCAACTGTGCGAGGGGGGCGCTGATCGACCTGGACGCACTTGCTGACGCTCTGCTTTCCGGAAAACTTGCCGGAGCCGGCATTGACGCCTTTGAAGTAGAACCGCTCCCGGCGGATGCAAAAATCCTTATGTGTGAGAACCTTGTTTTGACGCCCCATACAGGCGCCGAAACTGCAGAATCCTATCAGAGGGTCAGTATAACGGCGGTGAAAGACATCGTCCGCGTACTGGATGGAAAAGAACCGGAGCATTTGGTAAAAGGCTTGGGTATTCAAATGGGGCTGCTGCGCTAAAATCGTGTTTCAGATTTGTTCTCATTATTCTCCTGATTGACAAACATTCCCTCTGATAGTACAATTTACCTACTCACCCCGTTTTCCTGGGGGAGAAGTTTTACTAAATTTTATGGGTTCTGCGTGGTTTTTTGTGTGAACCTAAAGAATAGAAGAGGAGGAATGAAGGTATGAAGCGGGTTTTGGCATGCCTGCTTTCCGTGGTTCTCATGGCTCTGCCCTGTGTGCAGGCTTATGGGGCGGAAGCCGGACAGGAAAGCTCCAGGGCATCGGCGGAGAGTTTGGCGACGGAAACGGAGGAGAACGAAACAGAAGCTTTGGAGGGGGAGACGGAAACTGTCTCACCGGAAACGGATGGGACGGAGACGGAAGGCTTTCCTTCGGAAACTGGAGAGGCCGGGGAGGAAGCAGCTTCAGCCGACGGGAATCGGAGCGAAGCCCGGTTTGATTTGCATGCAGCAGGAGAAGTCCGCGTGGTCATTCACGAAGGGCTGCCCCTGCAAAGCCCGGTGGAGTTTACGGCCTCTCTGACCGGGGCGGACGGAGGGCAGAAAACGGAGAAGGCCTTTCTTTCGGCATCTGCCGGGGACGGCAGCAGCAAGGAGTGCACGGCAGTCTTTGATGGGCTTTCGGCAGGAACCTATACGCTGCGGATCGAGGCCCCCGGTTTTGCCGTCCATAAACAGGAGATCACAGTGGACGGCTGGGCATCGGCGCTGGAGTTTTATACCGGCTACATAAACGGCTACGATTACGGGAAGGGGCTTCATCCCGGCGCTCTTCTTTCCGGAGATGTGGACGGGGACGGCCTGGTGGGAAAAAAAGACCAGAAGGCCCTTGTGGATGCGGTGGACGCGGTCAAATCCGGCGGCAGTGTGCCGGCCGGGCCGGCCACAGATTTAAACGGGGACGGACAGACCGATCTGGCTGATTTGGAGATCTTCGCGAAGTGTTATCTGCCGGAGGGCGGAACGGACAGTTATGCGGACACCAGGCTGGTTCCGGCCTCGGCCATTACCGCAAGATGCAAGGCGGGGACGAAGCTTACGGGGAATCTCTCTGCCCTGCTTACGGGGGAGGAGTCTGTGATCCTGGAGGCGGGAGGGCCCATTTCTGAAAACAGTCCCGTCTCCATGGAATTTGAATTTCCGGAAAACGGTGAGTTTCCCGTGGAGGGGATCATCATCGGGGATACAGAGGAAAATCCCGTCAGGCAGATGGAGATCACCGTGGATTATACGGCGGAAGACGGTTCGGAGCAAAGCCTGTCCGTGCCCATGGCGGACGGTGTGGATTTCCTCCTTGAGCGGGAAGCGGTAAAGGTGGAGCGGGACGGAACCGGGGCGGTCTGCATCAATCTCGGCTCACAGATCGCGGTGAAACGGGTGACGATCACCATCATGGGGATGAAGAAAAACAACAATCTGGCCGAGATTTCCAGGGTCGAGTTTGTGAATGACATGGAAAAACGGATTCCGGAGCCAAGGATGGATGTACCCCAGGATCTATCTGCAAAAGCGGGGAATAAATCCTTTACGGCCTCCTGGTCTCCCTGCGTCAACGTGACGGGCTATGAGGTCTTGGTGGAGAGCGAGGGAGAGCAGGAAAGCCGGTTTGTGCAGGGAAACAGCCTGACGGTCTCTTCTCTGAAAGAAGACAAGCTGGTCAACGGTCAGGAATATACGGTGAGAGTCCAGGCCGCAAACGGTTCCTGGAGAAGCGGTTACGGCTCCCCGGTTACGGTGGTTCCAAAGCCGGGAGGAAAACCGGACGCGCCCGACGGGGTGAGTGCCGTGGGGAAATACAAGAGTATTGACGTGTCC
>CAJUQY010000086.1:0-855 GCA_910588815.1 uncultured Lachnospiraceae bacterium
ATTTTCCCCCGCCGATCAGCACTTCCTTCCCACAGAATGCAAATCCATACCTGCGGATACGCTCTGCCGGAATCCCCCGCTCCAGCAATTCCGCGGCGTATCCTTTCTCTTCTATCTGCGCCAGTGCAGAAGCTACCGTGTCTTCCAGACCTTTCTCTTTCCTTGGCTGAAAAACCTTAAATTCCAGAATAAAAGCATCCTCCCCGGCACGCTTCGGTTCCAGCATCACATCATATCTGCCGAAGCCGCTCTCCCGGTTGGATCTAAGCAGGTAGCGATCCGATAAATCCACCATCAGCCCCAGAACAAATCCATGATAGAACTTCTCCGGCTCTGTCCTTCCCGGATTCTTTCCCGTATCAAAATAACTGAAAGAATCGAAAGCCACCCTGTTCATATACTCATTCATGGCATCCACGTCCTCCTGCAGGAGCGCTTTGATAAAGTCATTATAATCCCCGCTCCCGGAAAACCAGTCCTGGATCATGATCTCAAACATCAGGGTGACTTCCCTGTTGGTCAGGGCCAGATCATAGTAGGTACGCCCTGTTTCTTCCATCAGCGTCGTACCCACCACCTTCAGATAACCGCTGGCAAGCAACAGGCTCCAAACCGCATTCTTCTTCGCAGATAACTGGTTGTAGACAATCTGCTCATCAATCTCCATACTGATCTTTCCACCGTGCAGTAAATCTTCAAATGCCTGTTTGATACTTGCATTTCCTTCTCTGAGCAGCTTTCCTACCAGACTGTTGGAACTGGTGTTGGCCCAGTAAGCACCGACTTTCTTTTCGTCAAGATAATTGATAATTGACCATGGGTTATAGATATCGCTCTTTTCTCCGAAGGTAAAAC
>CAJUQY010000086.1:865-4372 GCA_910588815.1 uncultured Lachnospiraceae bacterium
CGTGGAGGCCGGCGAGAAACTCGGCTTCCTTCCCGGCGACATGAAAGACAAGATGATCCGACAGCCCATACTCCTCCAAAGCCGCAAAAACTTCCTTCTCCGTAAATCCAAAACATTCCTCATATTTCTCTGTAATGGCTGTCACTACTTTCAGATTATTCAAATCGGAAAAAACAGACTCCTTACTGACTCTCGTAATCCCTGTCAGCAGCGCCCGCTCCAGATAAGGATTTGTTTTAAACGCAGCATTGAACAGACTTCTTATGAAAGCCACCATCTCTTCCCAATATCCGCTCACATACGCTTCCTGCATCGGCGTGTCATACTCATCCAGAAGAATGATCGCCTTTTTCCCATGATATTTACAGAGGAAATCCGCCATTGCCCGCAGAGATGCCGCCGCCGTGCTGTCCGACATATCGGCGGTAACCTCCTGATAGAATGCCCGCTCTTTCTCATTGAGCAGATCACCCTTAAGCAGATACTCATTCTTGTTATACTGCTCTTCAATGATCCTGCAGATACTCCGTCTTGCCTCTCTGAAGGTATTCTCCTTGACCCGCGCGAAGCTGATGGAAAGCACCGGCCAAGTTCCCTGCATCTGCCGGTACTTTTCATCCTGCCATATAGAAAGCCCTTCAAACAGCTCTCCACGTCCGGCATACTTCACGGAAAAAAACTGCTCCAGCATACTCATATTCAGCGTCTTGCCAAACCGTCTCGGGCGCGTGATCAAGGTTACATCGTCCTCCGCCTCCCACCACTTTTTGATAAAATCGGTCTTGTCGATATAGAAATTATTGTTTACTCTGATTCTCTCAAAGTCCTGTCCGCCAATCCGAATTGTTCTCGCCATATTCAATCTCCCTCTGACAATCTTTCAATCAAGCACTGATGTTTTTTGCCGGCATTTCTTTGGAGCTGTCCACGATCTGCTTGACTGCTCCCATGCTTTCCCGCGCTAATACCCCCTGATATTTTTCCATCAATTCATGATTCGGAATGCTCAAAAATCCGTCATGATACAGGAGAAAACCATATACTACCATAGCCGACAAAATTTCGTCTCTGCTGTTCATTTCCTGTTCAATGACGCTGTAGCCAGTCAGATCAGCCTCGACCGGCAGGCCTGAGACCATGCGGACAATGTCCTCCCGCACTTCATCCACGTTATGCTCCACACAATCCGCAACTTCATTCATGGGGCCTGTCTCTGTCCAATAATTCTGACAATGCCCGTCAGTCAACGCCCTGTTGACGGACCGCGGGTTAAATAAATGTCTGCCGTCTCCCATACGGTAACCGTCATACCACCATTCCAGTTCTTCATAGCTGATATTCTGATATCTGCCGCACAGTTCCCTTACCTCATCTTCCGTCAGTCCAAACTGCTCCTCAAAGGTGCGGTCATTCATGAAATTGTATTCCCAGAATACATTCAGTTCCGACCCGCTGGAATATTTGGCAATCGGAAGCACACCCGTCATATATGCCAGATCTACATACGGTTTGTCTTTCAACAAGGCTTTCAAAAACTTCATAAAATGAATCTTATCTTCACTGGTGATATAATTTTCATAAAAAATGGAATCCCACTCATCAAGAATAAAAATAAACGAGTCGCCTGTGGCCTGCAACATTTCACTGACTCCGGCAAACTCTCTTCCTGCCAGTGCAGGATAGGTTTCAAGCAGATCTTCCTGCAGTTTTCTGACAATGCTTTTTATATAAACACGATATTGATCGCAAAAATCGGGCATGCTGCTGAAATCAATATGTATCACATTATACTTATTGATATGGCTTTCAAAGTTCTTTGAACCGGCAATTTTTAATTGTGCAAAAAGAGTATGCGTATCATATCCTTTTGTGTAATACGCCCCCAGCATATTGGCATTCACCGTCTTGCCAAACCGGCGCGGCCTGGTGATACAGATATACTTACTGTTTGTCCGGATCATAGGCGATATTTTCTCGATCAGCATACTCTTATCCACATAAATCTCACTGTTCAGTGTATCCTGAAACAATATGATCTGTGCATTCGTATTCAAATAATACATGCCTCTTCCTCCATAGACTCTTCCACCATAGACTTTTCCCTATGACGTTTCCTATAGTATACACAAAAAGAGGCCAAACCACAACAGAACGGTTCAGGAATCCGGAAGGGCCGCCGCGTGGGCAGAAAGCATCGGCAAAATCGCCTCAAAGATCACCGCCGCGATCTCCCGGCCGCCTGCCTGCCCGGGATGCACACCGTCTCCCAGATGCATACCATCCTTCATAAAATTAGGGTTCTCTTCCTTTCGCATGACCGCATCCAGATCAAGGAACCCGTCAGCCATATCCCGGTTGTTCCTCAGTAATTGATTGCACTCCTGTCTGATCGCCTCCGCCGCATCGCGGAATGGTTCCTCATAGCATCCAAAGGGCATGATCGTGCTGACATAAACCCTGCTTCCCTTTTCGCGCCCTGTCTGCACGATCTTCCTGATTCCTTCAAAAAGCTGTGCGCCTGTGGGCACTTCTCCCGGCACGTGAAAGGCAAATCCATGGCTGCAGTCATTTATCCCTTCCATCACAAATACGACTTCCGGCTCCGTATCCTCGTACACGTCCCGCTCGAACCGGCTGACCGCCGCCTCGCCAAAGCATTGCCCGTGTCCCGGAATCTCCTCCACATGACAGGCATCATAGAGCACCCGGTTACCGCCAAGGCCGCCGTTTAACAGCGTAACCTGCCCCGGATACCGCCGGTAAAGCTCCTCCAGTAAAGGATCAAAATAGTAGGACATATGCGTAATGGAATCACCGAAACAAGCCATCGTCATCACCTGCTCCTCCGTCAATATCTCTACCCCGGCAATTCCCAGTGCACCGTTGCTTACATGCTCGTCAAATCGGAAAAAGGGCAGGAAGTCAATCGTAGCCATTCCCGCCAGCTCTCCGGTGTCCGTCTGGTCTCCCTCCTGAAAACTGCTCTGCCAGCTTTTTGCATTCCATGTCTGGCATAAGCCGCGGAAAGTATGTGCCTCCCGCCAGTAAATGGAGATCACGAGATCATCCGCCGCCTCTACGGAAAACGGTATGGCATCGCTTCGCAAAAAGCCGCCCGGCTCAACCTCTATTCGTCCTTCTCCCTGACAGGTCACTTCCCTGATCTTTGTTATCTCTTCCGTCTCGCGATCCCATTTTCCCACCGTAACGCGCTCCAAAACCATAGGCTGTTCATCATATAAATTTGAAAACTTCACTCTTAGCGCTGTGCCGTTCAGATTATTTCTCAGCCACAGCTTCTGCGTGATATTTTCCACCGTTCCAATCTCTGTTCCCCACTTAACCGGGACATAGCCCCATGTTTTCTTCCATTCTCCCATTTCCCGTTCCACTCCATTTCCATACCGCCTTACAGACTGTATTTTTTTCACAACATACTTCAGATTTTATTTCACCCCGACACCACTTTACACGCTTTTCCTCCATCTCTTCACGGCTTTGCATCCT
>CAJUQY010000087.1 GCA_910588815.1 uncultured Lachnospiraceae bacterium
CCAGATAATCCGGTGCCGCAATAAGGACAATATTTCATTCTCCACCCTGCCCCTTTCTGATATTTCCCATCAAAAATGAAACCTTGAAAATCTATTTTGGGATAATACCAGTATAACAGGTTTCGCTTTTCCAGTCATCGGCAGTTCTCTGTCATGTTTGTGCCATTTTATTGACACTGCCTGGAGCCATTGTTTTCTTATATGTAACATATCGCAGACTTCATTTCTTCAATCGTCGTCTCTGTCATGAAAGGATGCCAGGATACTTTCCAGTTCTTTTTGGTCCTCCTCCGTCCATTCCCGGCGCTTCCTTCCCAGCCGGCCTAACAGGCTTTTTTCATACCTCTCGTATCTTTCCCGCTCTTGCTGCCGGAAGCGTTCTTTGTATTCGTCCTGTGTGACCACGCTGTGCGCCCATGGCAGATAGTCCTGAAAATAAATATTGACAAACCCTTTCTTCTCCAGGCTGAATAATTGATTTTCTATGGTTGCACTGTCATACACTTCTGAATAGTCTTTGTGCATGGCCCTCTGGATGCCGTAAACCGACAGATCCTTCTCTTCCGTCCAGAGCAGATGCATGACCTGCGTTTCTTTCCCATTTAAAAACCGCATCTTCTCTTCCTGCCTTTTTGCTTTCAAATCAGAAAACCACATAATCCCTCCTATTTCCATGCCCTGTAACGTATTGTTTCGTTCTCCGGCACCATGCTGTTCAGCATCCTCGCCGCATGGACGCCGGTCTCCTCCCGCAGCGCTTCCCACTCCGCTTCCGTGAAGGACTCCCCCGCAGGTTCGGCAATCCTCAAGGCCACCGATTTTGGCTCCTCGTATTGATAGACTTCCGGCCAGGCGCTCTCCGGGATAAAGACCAGTCCGCCGCCTGTTCGGGGCTCGGAGATGTCGGCCACGCCCACCACCCGGTAAAGCCTCCCCTCCACCTCAACGGTCTCCCCCACCGGATCCAGGCCGGAGAACAGGGCCTGGGCGGCCCGGCCGTCTATAAGGGCGACCCGCCGTTTTTCTTCCATGTCCCGCTCTGTAAATCCCCGTCCCTTCTCCACCTGGAAGCCGGAGGCAGCCAGAAAGTCCGGCCCGATCCCCAGCACGCTTCCGCCCTGGAGCGCCTCCATCCCATGGCAGACCATTCCCCGGTCTCTCCGATAGAAGGCGGCTGCCGCTACAATCCCCTCCTGTTCTTTAAGCTCCGGGATCAGCCGGTCCGCCAGAGGAACCAGGGATGGCGGAGCCGACTCCTGGGAGAAGTCACAGGGAAGCCCGTCTGCGAGACAGGGAACCGCCACCACGCAGTCCCCTCCGAAGCCCGGCCCTGTTTCTGTTTCGCTTCCTCCTCCGCCGGTTCCCTTACTCCCTTCCGGCTTTCTGTCTGCTTCTGTATTCTCATTCTGCCCTGCCTGTCCTTCCCGTCTGCCCAGACGGAAGGACAGGAACCCGACTGCAAAGACGAAAAGCAGGAATAAAGCAGCCAAAACCAGCCGCTGTTTCTGTTTCTTTATGGTTCCGTTTCCTCCCATCCTTCCGACTCCTCCGTTCCGATCTCCATCTCTTCCCCGTAGACGATCCGGGCCTTTGCCCCCTCCATCCCGGCGGCTTCCTCCGGGTAAGCCAGGTAATCTTCCCCGGTGATCCCGGAAAGGATCTCCGTCTTCGTCCCCTCGAAACTCCTCCCGGTTTCCACCGGCCGCTTCTTAAGACGGCCATTCCCGTCCATGGCGTATACGAAGGCGGAGCCGCCCTCGTAAGACAGGAGTGCATCCGGAAGGATCACGCTTCCTTCGCTTCCCTCTGCGGCAGTGTCTCCGCCTGCCGCCGCCCCCTGTCCCAGGGCTGTCCGCGGGATCAGGATTTCCACCGTATCCCCCGCCCGGATCCCCGTTTTCTCTGCCGGTGAGGCCACGAAGCGGTAATAGCTCATGGCCGGGTTTTCTGTACCGCTCCCGGAGGAGGGCCCCGCCGCTTTTCCAGCAGACAAGTCCCCTTCGACGGACATTCCGCCAGGCATCCCACTCCCACCGGAGGCTGTCCCTTCTCCCGGTTCTCTTTCCACGGACTGGAGGACGGCTTCAAAGGAAACCTCCCTCTCCCGGACTCTGGCCGACACCGTAAGCCGTTCGCCGGGCTGCAAAGCCGCCGCCAGCACTTCGTTCATCTGGCCGCAGAGGAGGCTCCCGCTCCTCCCCTGGACCGTCAGGACCGGCTGTCCCAGGCGGGCAGCTTCCTTCGGGTCCATTGCCGTCCGCACCAGCCCGTCCGTTTCCGCTGTCAGGACATTCTCTTCGATCTCCTGTCTCAGGCTTTCTGCCTGCAGCTCGTTCTTCCGGATGGCAAGCTCCAGGTTTTCGTACTCCAGGCTCCGCTCCCGGATGGCCCGGGCGAGTTCTTCTTTTGTGTATCCCTGGGGCATGGTCTCCAGTCCTCCAAGTGCCTCGTCCAGAGCGTCGTCGTCAAAATCCCCGCCAAAGTCCGGCGGTGTCTCCGACTCCGAAGGACTCTCTTCCGGCACGGACGGGCTCTCCGGCGGCAGATCCGCCCCGGGCTCCTCCGTTCCATTCCCGTCCGCCATGCTTTCAGCCGGCTCTGAGGCGTCCGTGCCGCTTTCCGTTTGACTGTCAGAGCTTTCCTCTCCTGTACCGCTCTCTCCGCTGTCCTCCGAAGGATGCGCAGAAGACTCCTGGGAGGGTTCCTGTTCCGAACCAGACTCCGAAACCGGTTCTGAGGCCGATTCCGAAGCGGAAGGGGATTCTCCCTTAACGATCTCCCCGTAAAGCTTTCCGTCAAAGGTCCAGACAAGGAGCGGCGCCTGGACATTCCCTTCCACGACAACGAACCGTCCGCAGAGCTCCCTCTGTACCAGCACGGCAAGAACCTCCGGGGCCACCTCCCCGCCCTTCTTTACATAGTAGACGTAAGGATCCTGCGCCGTCCCGGTCCCGCCGGAGGGAACGGAAGTTTCATCAACCCGGTCATAGACCACGGGGACATTCTTCGCCCCCTCCGCCTCCACAAATCCCTCCAGGCTTTCTTCCGCAGAAGCAGGAGCCGTCTGCCCGCCGGGAACGGAAAGGCCCCCTTCTGTCCAGGCAGAAGCAAGCACAAGCCCTCCGCCCGCTCCTCCCCGGTTTCTCCCCAAACCGTCCGGCCTGGGCTTCGTCGCTTTCAGGGTCCCGATGAAGCCGCCCAGACGTTCCAGATAGACTCTCTGGTTGGCAAGGCTCCTCTCCACGCCGGAAAGCTCCCCCGCAAGGGCCGTACAGTCGTAACGGAGCAGGGCGGTCCCCGCTTCCACCTTCTGCCCCTCTGTCACATAAAGCTCCGACACCGGCTTCCGGCTGTCGTAATACCAGGCCGTCAGGGAACCCGCCTCCACCGTGGCGGGAAGGGACACGGCGTCGGACCACTTCTTGTCCCTGAGCCCCTCCACCGAATAGACGGGAACCGCCTCCCCGGCCGCCGGAAGAAGCCTCTTAATCCCCAGGCCGGAAAGGAACCCTGCCAGCAGAAGGACCGCCGCACCCCCTCCCGCAAGGAACCGCCTCTTTCCTGTCCATGTCTTTTTTTCCATGCCATATACCTCACTATAATTCCCAAAAATCAGGAAGAAAATTGGGTTTTTCCAAGCCGCAAATCTGCCGGAACGTCCCCGCCCGTGTTCCTCAGAAGACGATCGGAGGTTTCGGGGATTTCACGAGCATAGCGCAGGCAATTTCAGCCGACCCGGGCTGATGGAGGTGAAATTGCCTGCCATCGGCGGCGCAGGGAAATCCCCGAAGCCGAACGTGTCTGAGGGGGAACACGGGCGGGGACGTTCCATTCTCGAAGAACCGACGGGAAAAAACCGATTTTCTTCCGTATTTTCGCAGCCGTTTTTATTCCCCGAA
>CAJUQY010000088.1 GCA_910588815.1 uncultured Lachnospiraceae bacterium
TGGCTCTGCAGTACCTTGGAATGGATGCGAATGCACAGTGGATTGCAATTGGTATTGTTATCTTTATTGCTATTTCTCTGGATATTCGGAAGTATATTGCGAAGAAATAAGATTGTGCTTTGTGAGAGCTTTTGTGAATTTGGGTATAGAGAGTTCTCGGGAATGTGTTGTGATGAAAACGGCGGTTGGAAGAGATTCCGGCCGCTGTTTTTGCGGAATGGAAATATGGAAAAAATCTGCCAAAGAAACAGGCAGATTTCGGGGTTACAGGAAGCTGTTGGTTTTTGGATCGTATTGGAAATCTATTCCGCCCAGGGTGATTTCCAGGGCTTGGCGGTCCAGATTGAGGGCGGTGCATAGATCGTCCAGGTTGGTGTAGTAGTCGCGGAGCTGCATGTTGATCCAGCTTAGCAGCATGAAGGGGTCTTTTGGGATCATGGAGTTTGTTCCTTTCGTTTTGTTATAGATAGGTTAAACCGGCCGGGGAGAAAATTCTAACATCAGGGAATTTTCAAAAAGGGTTTTACGGCCGGATATCGAACATGGACATCAGTTTTCTGAAGGTATCCTGTCCGTCCAGGCAGGTGTCTGTCAGATAGCCTTTTTCCCGTTCCCATTCGGAGAGACCACGGTAATAATACATTTTTTTGGAATCCTCAATGATAAACGGAATAAGACCGAAACGCAGGCACTCTTTGAAAGCGATCAGCCTGCCGACTCTGCCGTTGCCGTCCTGGAACGGATGAATGTGTTCAAAGGTGTAATGGAAGCGGATGATGTCGTTAATTGTAACAGTGGTTTTGGCTTCATATTCGGAAAGCAGAGCTTTCACGCGCGGGGCAACCTCTTTCGGCTTTGCAGTTTCACGGCCGCCGACCATATTGGCTCTTTTCTTGTAATCCCCAACGGCAAACCATGCGAGGGTGGAATCCTTTGTGCTTTGCTTTAAAATGCGGTGCAGTTCTTTGATGATATTCTCGGTAAGCGGTTCTTCCGCTGTGTCGATACAAAAGTCAATGGCCCGGAAATGATTGACTGTTTCAATAATGTCGTCAACAGGGATACCTTCTCCGATGTCTATTGTGTTTGTTTCGAAAATCAGTCTGGTTTGATCTTCACTGAGTTTGCTGCCCTCTATGTGATTGGAGTTGTAGGTCATCCGTACTTGGAGTTCATGGTACAGACCTCCGGGCATATGGATGCTTTTTTCGTCTCGGAGTGTTTGGAGCAGGCTGTTGTCTGAAATGGTCTGGTATAGGGCGTCTGTGGGGCAATTGAAAAAGGCGGCGATTTTTTGGAGGACATGATCGGCTATTTTTTCTTGTCGTCCGATTTTGGCTATGGTGCGGGAGGAGATACCGAGTTCTTTAGATAGTGTGGTTTTTGTTAGGCCGTTTTCATTTAGTTTTTGTAGTAGGCCGGAATATGAAATCATGGTGTTTACCTTCTTTCTTTACTTATTATACTACATGTGGTGGAAAAGTAAAGGTTTCTTTGTGGGGAAGTAAAGGGAGGGGGTTCAATGCTTTATTCAATATGTATTTAACTTATTTAACGATCTTATTTAATTTATTTAGTAACTTATTTGGCAGCAAAACGGGGGAGCTTGCAAGTGTATCTTATTTCTGGTAAACTTAGAGGTATTGAGGTGGGCGATTTGAGATTTTACGGGGGGACGGTAGGTTGTGCAGGCTGCGGGCAGGTACCGCCACCCCTGATCGGGGCGGCCCTCCTCCCCTCCGCCGGTAACGTTACGTGGCTGGACGGGAATGGTTTATCTCTGATATGGTGTCCGGGGGATTTTTCTTGGAATGTGGTTTTGGGGCGGAAGTTCAAAGCTGGTGTTTGGGGCTGTATGAGGGATACGGAATTGGAATTGGAATAGGAGAAAGAGATGGAGAAACGAGTGATTGATCCGGAAAAGAGAAGACGGGTACAGAGGACTACGACGAGAGCGGTTGTTGGGATTACGCTGGTGATTGCGGCTTATGTGGTTTATGCGATGATTACGAAAAATCTGAATATTGTTGTTTTTGAGGCGATGTTGATGATTTTTGTGTGGGCTTATGTGATTTTGAATGATTTTGTGGAGCCTTATCGCCTTGGGATTTTTAAGGAAATGACGGTGGGGCAGAAAAATGGGTTTATGAAGATTCTTGTGCTGGATGTGGTGGGAATCGGGGCGGTGCTGTACTGGATTGTTGGTATGGGGAATGCGGAGAATGTGAATAATAGTATTTTTCCGTTGTTGATCTATATTATTTCTGCGCAGTGGAAGCGTAAGTTCCGGCCGGAGTTTGAAGGGACGGATGAGGAGCAGGGGGGTGAGGATGGCTCCCCGGAGGAAACTGGTTCGTTGGAAATGGTGGAAGAAGATCGTCGGGATGAGTGAGAGATAAGGGGTGTTGGAAATAAGTTGGCTGACTTTTTCGACGCCCCTTCTGTATTGGCTCCTTTTTGCATATATTAGGATAATGAAAAATGGTGTTTGGGAGCGTACTGGGTGAGGAAGGATGTGACAGCCGGCTTTCCGGCGTGGAAGCGCGGGCTTTTGGTGGGCGTGATTGGGCTTGCGGCGGTAGGAGCGGCGGCCGGTATACGGGACAGGCAAATTGAGGGCGGCAGGGAGATGGTGATGGGGGATGCCTCCGGGGAGGAAGAAGGGGCTGAAAGCAGGTCCGGGGTGGAGTCGGGGGCGGAGACGAAAAAGATTGCTCTGACTTTTGATGACGGTCCTCATCCCCGCTATACGGAGGAGCTTCTTGACGGCCTGGCGGAGCGGGATGTGAAGGCTACTTTTTTTCTTTTGGGACAAAATATTGAGGGCCGGGAGGAGATTATTGAGCGGATGGCCAGGGAAGGGCATCTGATTGGGAATCATACGTATTATCATGTGGATATTACGAGGCTGCCTCAGAGGGAGGCGTGCAGGGAAATTCTGGATACCAGTGAAAAGATTACGGCTATTACCGGGCAGCCGGTGGAATATATTCGTCCGCCCTTTGGCAATTGGGATAAGGAGCTGGAATGTGAGGTTATGATGCTGCCTATTTTCTGGTCTGTGGATACGCTGGACTGGACGACGAAAAATGAGGATCAAATTGTCCAAAAGGTAGTGACGAAAATTGAAGAAAATGATATTATTTTAATGCATGATTCTTA
>CAJUQY010000089.1 GCA_910588815.1 uncultured Lachnospiraceae bacterium
AGGGCGTGGATATCGCGGATAAGCACATCGAAGTTATCGTGCGCCAGATGCTGAAAAAGGTGCGTATTGAGAACAGCGGGGACACGGACTTCCTGCCGGGGACTTTGGTGGACGTGCTGGAGTATGAGGATATGAATGAAGCGCTCTATGCGGAGGGCAAGGAGCTGGCGGAGGGCAAGCAGGTGCTGCTGGGCATCACAAAGGCCGCTTTGGCCACTAATTCGTTCCTCTCGGCCGCCTCTTTCCAGGAGACTACGAAAGTCCTGACAGAGGCAGCCATCAAGGGCAAGATTGACAATTTGATCGGCCTGAAAGAGAATGTTATCATCGGTAAGCTGATTCCCGTTGGCACGGGCATGAAGCGCTATCGCAATACAAAGCTGAACACGGATGAGACGGAGACCATTTCCTTTGAAGAGCTGGGTGAGGAAGAGGGGGAATTCGTCTTTGAAGAGGCAGCGGATTCGGAAGAGACCGGAGAAGCCGAAGAGATGAATGACACAGAGGACTTGGCGGAGGAGATGGACGAGGCGGAGGCTGCCCCGGACATGGAGGCCGAGGAGGATGTGGTTATGGCCGGCGAGACCGAATAGAGGCGAAAGACTGAGGCTGCCCGGAGCCCTGGAGAAAAGTAAATCCGGGCAGATGAGCAGAAAGGACTTGGAATGAGAGGCAGGAGGGTGCAACGGACAGGACGGCACCCTCTTGTTATACAGAGATAGGGCGGGGTATGGAGATGAAGATTCTGGTAACGGGAGTGAACGGACAGCTGGGCCACGATGTGGTGGAAGAGCTGGAAAAAAGAGGCATGGATGCCATAGGCGTGGATATTCAGGAGATGGATATAACGGATGCCCGAAGTGTGGACAAGGTGATCAAAGAGGCTGCTCCGGACAAAGTGATCCACTGTGCGGCCTATACCGCGGTGGACGCCGCTGAGGAGAATGAGGAAGCCTGCCGCAGGGTGAACGCGCAGGGGCCTGAAAACATTGCGAAAGTGTGTAGGGAACTGGATATCCCCATGCTTTATATCAGCTCCGATTATGTATTTGACGGCGAGGGGACGAAAGCCTGGAAGCCGGAGGATGCCTGCAATCCTCAGAGCGTATATGGCTTGACAAAATATGAGGGAGAAGTGGCGGTGAGAGGGCTCCTTGAAAAATATTTCATCGTCCGTATCACCTGGACATTCGGCGTGAACGGCAAGAATTTTGTAAAAACAATGCTGAATCTGTCCAAAAACCATACAACGGTAAGGGTGGTGAACGATCAATTCGGCTCCCCTTCTTACACTTATGATCTGGCAAAGCTTCTGGTGGACATGGTGCTTACGGACAAATACGGCACTTACCATGCCACCAACGAGGGCATCTGCTCCTGGTATGAGTTTGCCTGCGCCATTTTCAGGGAAGCAGGCATTGAGATGAATGTGGTGCCGGTGACTACGCAGGAGTACGGTGCAAAGGCAAAGCGCCCGGCCAACAGCCGGATGGATAAGGAGAAGCTTACAGAGAATGGCTTCCATCGTCTTCCGACCTGGCAGGACGCGCTGTCCAGATACATGAAGGCTCTGAGGGAGAACGGCTTTTTCGATGAGTGAGAGCCGTTCTCAGAGCCGGCTGTTGTCTGTCAATAATTCTTGGATGAAAGCCCGGGCCCGCTGGTCATGGGCTTTCATTCGTTCAATCTGCCCGGCGAAGAGGCGCCGGTTCTTGGCCAGCTGACGGGTCTGGGCCTCGCCCCGCTCCCAGCCGCCCAGGACGGGAATCATTTCTTTCCAGAGGATTTCCGATATGGCCTCCAGCTCCGCCGCGGCGGCATGCAGCCCACAGGCCCACTCAGGACATTGCTCCGCCAGCCTGCGCAGGTACTTTGCCGCATGGTAACGCCCGTCGGAGAGGCAGTCCATGGCGTCGCCGTGGCACATCATCCGCTCCACCAGCAGAGGAAAGACGGCGTCCGGGGGGAAGTCCTGGTCGCGCAAAAGGGCGTCTCTCCAGGCGTCATAGGCAAAGGTCCCTTTGGCAAAGGTGCCGCACATACGCCCCTCCAGGGCTTCTGCGGCGTTTTGGAGCGCTTCCCTGGGAGTGAAAGGAGGGAGGCTGTCCGTGCCGGTGGCGATCAGGGCGGTGGTGTCCGGGTTCTCCCACCAGTGGCTGGTGATGAAATAACCGTTGTTCTCGAACCGGACTCTTGCCTGACATTCCGGATATTCCTGGAACACATTCCAGCCCAGCAGGACATTACCGCCCTCCCGGTAGCCGGTGATGACGCAGGCCTCCGGCGGGCCGATGATGCCCAGGGCAATGACCGGGTTTCCGGCATTGATTTCCCTGCGGATGAAATCCATAAAGTTTTCTTTTTTCGTCTCCGGTGTGCGGTTAAGGCATTTGAACTCCCGCTCCATGGCCCGCATGCCGCAGCGGAATACCTTTTCGGGGTCGTCAAAGGAAAAGACAGCATCCACATTTCCCCCGTCCCAACAGGCGGTGTTCCAGGTCAGCCGGAAAGCCGCGCCGCTCTCGGCCATGGCTCTGGTATAGTCCACGGAGAGCCCCAGGTACTTCGCACAGGAGCGCACGCACATGGGAAAAGGGGTGCATCCGTCCGAGCCGTAGGCTACCTTTGGTACGCCGTAAAGAATGGCATTGTCTTGTTTATCCATATTATTTTTCTCGACTTTCTTTGTTGTTTTTTAGATGGCTTCGGGATTTTCTTTGGTTCTTTCCCTGGCCTTTTCTTTGTTTTTCGGGTGGTTCTTTTTATGTTTTCTGGTCAGGATTTGCACGCTTACTGTTCCGGCGGTGCGGCGGACGGAGCAGTGCTTTCCGCGCCACAACGTCCGTCCGGAAGCGCCGCGCCGAATACTCCCGCACAAAGCCGCACCCGGGCAAACACAGGAGCTTCGGCCCGGAACCGGGAGGGCGTATAGCCGGTATGCCGCCTGAAAGCCCGGGAGAAGACGGTCCTGCCGGAGAAGCCGTACTGTAAGGCGATGTCCAGGACTGTCCTGTCCGTGTCCAGAAGCTCCTGTGCGGCATTGGCGATCCTGCGCTCCTGCACATACCGGGCCAG
>CAJUQY010000090.1 GCA_910588815.1 uncultured Lachnospiraceae bacterium
CGTAGAGTCATTGATTTTACAGGCTTTTCCAGAACATTTCAAGATACTGCCGTGTTATATTTCCATCACTGAATACATGAATCTGCCCAAGTCCGAATATAAATACCGCAAGGCGGCGGATGATCTCATCCATCGAGAGATTTTTGTAGGAAAATTTTTTCTCCTCAGAAAAGTCATAGTCCAACGTTGCCCGCAGCTCTGTGGCACTGCCGTAAAACACAGTCGCTCCATTCAGAACCCATTCCTTTTTCGTGATGTTATAATTACGAATACGTCCCACATGAGAATAGATGCCTGTGAACAAAAGCACGTTTGCTTCTTCAGATGATATCTCGCCCTCAATATTCCGGATGGCAGTATGCGTCAGATATTCTGATGTCTTAAGCCCGTCAGCCGCCTGCAGGCCAATGGCCGTATGCCACGCATATCCATTGTCCCGCTTTGCCGATTCGGACTCTTTGATATATTCTTTAAACGGATCTTTGTTCACTCCATATCACCCCGTTTTTACCTTTTTTCTCCTGAAAAAGTTCATCGCCTCGGAAAAATCAAATGTACCAGACAACACACTAAAAGTTATCTATGGATATACATTTTTGTCATACCAGGTTCATTATCCCCTTGAACCATACACAAAAACTCCCAACCATATCTTTCATAAAAACTTGTATGGTCTGTAACCAGATAGATCGGGGTTATTCCTTTGGACTTCATATCCTTCACAACTATATGAAGTAATTGCCCTGCAATTCCTTGACGACGATATTCTTTCTCCGTATATACTGCACATACATTGGGTGTAAGGTCTTTCCTGTTATGAAAATCATTATCGATCACCCCAAGACCGCCTGCAATATACCCGCCATCTAAGCAAAGATACCAGCCATATTCTGTTTCATTATTAATATATGCCTCCATACATTTAAGATAAGCCTCCTGCGGCACTTTCCATTTGTCATGAAACCATGCGGCAGCTTCTTTTTTTAATTCTGGTTTTTGCCTTAAACTAATATAGGTATACTCTTTCATATTGTCTCCTGAAATTCTGATTTATATTGCATTCGCCCTTCCGATTTCAAGTAAATTTCCCTCTGGGTCTGCCACATAAAAATTACGAATGCCAAAAGCTATTGCTTAAGCAAATTCTTCCCTGCTATGCATAAACAAGGATCATTCGGTTGCCAACCAGCAAACTCGCACCTACACGCACTTCTTTTCCATTCATTATCATTATCTTCTCCAAATTCAGCGTTTTCCGGCCGAAAAGACAGCCGCCTCCTTTACCCATCCCATCAGCTCATCATCGACCTCCCCTGTCCCGGAGACCAGGACATGGTGGGTAAAGCGTCCGGGGTACGGCTCCACCGTCCCATCTATGCGCGGGGACTCCAAACGGTACCCCAGCCCGAAAGTCACCACAATATAAACCTCCGGCCGCTCCTTTGCTTTCCGCACCGGCAGGAAAGAAACGAAAGCAAAATTATGTCTGTTGGAAAAAGCGATCTGCGTTTTCTGCACTTTGACATTTACGTCCTCCACTTCTGAAAAAACTTTTTCTTCAAAAGCCGCATACAAAGGCAGCGCCTCCGGCTTCCCTTCAAAAAAATATAACACATCCTGATCCATTCTCTGCCCCCTCAAATAATCAATTATCACAAATATCTTTTTCAAGTTCATTCGCAATCAACCAATTCGCAATCTCAAAGGCTTTTACCCGCCTTTTTGCCAATGTAATCTGCGACTTATACCGCGCCGCATTCTCTTTGGACTCAAAAGTCTTTATTGTCTCCCTCAATTTATGCAACGTAGAATCAATCTGTCTTTTAGCTTCCGTTAAATCCTCCCTCGAAAACTCCATGCTTCCTCCATTCCCGGCACCCCGGTAAGCATAATCATCCTGCCCTGTTCCATTCCATCTCTCTTAATCCCTGCTTATTCCATCCAGTATAATACCAGAAACCCGTCAACATTAAAAAGACAATATCCCTCTCTCACATGCACGATCCCCTTCCGGCTTCTCCGGACAATATTTCAAAATCTCATCCGGCTTCATATCCCACTCCCTGAATTTTTCAAATTTCTTTTATAAACCTCCAGTTCATAAATTTTCCCACTGCGCCGGTCTGTCTTCTGCTCCGAATGCTGAAAAGTCAATCCACAGGATAATGCCAACGCCCTTGAAGCAAGATTCCCTGCCCGTGTAGAATAATAAAATTCCCGTCCGCCCAATGAAACACAGTATTCCATCAATAAACGCAATATCTGTTTCCCATATCCTTTTCCGACATACGCCGGCCCCAAGGCAATACCAGTCTCATGATAAATATGCGGCTCTATTTCCTCCACTCCGGCAAAACCAATGGCCTGCCCGCTGCCCCTCTCATAGACCAGCCACGCGTCATGGGTTTCCTGCCATGCGACCGTCCTCTTTATCCTCTCCCTGGCTTCATTCTCATCAGCAGTCACTTTCCATACCATATATTCCGCTGTTTCCGGCCTTGACCAGACATTACAGTATATCGATCTCCAATCCGCATATTTTGCTTTCCCAAGAATAATATCTTCTGTCTCCATCCTGACTTTATCCCTCAAAAACACACCCCATCACCGCCACACCACCCAGTCTCCATAATCAAAAATCCCACTCCCATGATGCAGTTTTCCGCTCTCCTTTAATCCCTGGAACACATCCCTTATCCTGCCAATAATCTCCGGCCAGTTATCCAAAGAATGATGCGCCGGAAACACCCTTTCCACAGGAAGCAGCGCCATCTTTTCCAGTGAGGAA
>CAJUQY010000091.1 GCA_910588815.1 uncultured Lachnospiraceae bacterium
CACGCCCTTTCCTCCCATAGCCAGAAGAGGCACGATCTGATCGTCGTTGCCGGAATACAAATCCACACAGCCGTCAGCCAGATGCATCATCGTGGCTATGGAGGAAAAATTACCGCTGGCCTCTTTCACTCCTACGATATTAGGTACTTCCCTGCACAGTGTCACTATGGTCTCCGGCTTCATGGTAACGCCGGTCCTTCCAGGAATATGATACAGAAGAATGGGAATATTTACGGCTTCTGCAATGGCTTTATAGTGGGTGATCAGTCCGTTCTGCGTCGCCTTATTATAGTAGGGAGTCACCAGAAGAAGTCCGTCCGCCCCTGCCTTCTCGGCCTCTTTCGACAGATGGATGGCTTCTTTTGTACAATTGGACCCTGTCCCTGCAATCACGGGAATTCTGCCCTTTACCGCTTCACATGTATAGCGGATCACCTCAACATGCTCCTCGTGGGACATGGTGGAAGACTCTCCTGTGGTTCCGCAGGAAATAATAGCATCTGTACCTCCCGCAATCTGTTCCTCGATCAGCTCTGATAATTTAGGAAAATTCACCTCTCCCTTATGGTCAAAGGGGGTCACCAGTGCAACTCCTGCGCCTTCAAAAATAGCCATAAAAAATCCTCCTTCTATTCATTGGTATTATTTGAAAAAAAGAACCAGCCGGAGCCGGTTCTTAAAGTCGTCTTTAAGTAGCTCCCCATCTGTCCCCAGATGACAGTCATAAGGCTCTTCACCTTATGCCCAGATTCGTACTGTCAGGCGGTACTCTTCTTCGGCGCTCTCCCTTTCCTCCATCCTCCCCTGCACCTGCTGCATCAGACGGCGTACTCTTGATTCGCGCAACCTCTACTCTCCATTCATGTATCTATACTATCATTCCTGGTTCTGTTTGTCAACTTCAACATATTGAATGCTGGAAACGGCATCCACATAGGGGCGCAGCTGCTCCGGAAACACTCTTCCCGTAAGTACAAGTCCCATGCCGTCTTCCTTGCCCTCAATGAGCTTTTTAAACTCCTCAAAGGTCACAATATTTTTCTCCAGGATCCCCAGGACTTCATCCAGAATCAGAAGATCGCACTCTCTCGTCGCCACTACTTTCTTGGCAAAATTAAATCCGTTTCGGATATTGAGCAGTTCCTCCTGCCTCTCCTCCTCAGAAAGATTCTCAAAATGCATATCCGCCTTCTCAAACCGAAACACTTTAAACTGAGGCTCCATACATTTTAAAACCTCAAGACCTTCCTGTTTGGGACTGCCTTTCAAAAACTGGATCATAATCACACTTTTCTGCCTGGTGAGAGCTATGACTCCTTTCCCTACGGCTAAAGCCGTCTTTCCCTTACCGTTCCCGCAGATCACTTCTATATTGCCATGTTTCATTCTTTTGCACCTCTTCATCTTCCGGCTTCCATATTCTTCCTGGAATGTACGCCTCGTGCCATAGATTACATTGTCCGCATATCGTAGCATAAAATTTTAAAATTTGCAAGGTTTCTTATGATTTTTCTGTTGGTATTCCCCAAATTCCGGTAGTCATTGAGACGGTCCATCTCCTTGCCCATCTTTGATGGGCAAAATTCACATCTGATCCCTGCCGTCCGAACTGTTGCCGAATTCCAGCTTGCTTACGGAAACTTCATAAGCAGTGCGCTTCTCGCACTCGCTGTCATTGAGTTTTTTTGTATATTCCCGGCTCTGGACTCTTCCCCAGATGCGAACCCTGACTCCCACTTCAAAACCGGCGGCATACCTGGCATTCCTTCCCCACGCGATGCAGGGAATATAATCGGATTTCCCGTAAGGACGGTTGACGGCCAGAAGAATATCGGCGATCTCTCTCCCAAGGGGCGTCTTTCTGTAAATCGGCACTTTGCAGATATAACCGTCCAAAAAGATCTGATTGGTTTTGGTGTAATCCGTAAATTCCTCCATAAAATTAATCTCCCTCACAAACACGGACAAAACCAGACGGTTTTTCGCTCCCTCATGGCGGTTGTAAGACCTAAACTGGCCTATGGCTTCCACGGTACAGCCTATGTAATCCTCATCTATATTCAGGAGCCGCTCCGATATCATAAGGGGTATAATATCCGACTGTTCGCTGAGCCGGCTCACCTCCAGGTCAACCACATAAAATCCCTCTCCAAACACTTCATGGCTGAATGTAAATCCGGACACGATTTTTCCAATTACCGTTACTTTGTTGTTTTCAATGGCTTTTTCTGACATAGTATTTCTCCTCTTCAATCCCTTATTAGTTTTTTGCCTTGCAGCTAATAATAAATGTATGCGGGGGAAAGGGAAACCATGATAAAAAGACGTCGTGAAGTTTCGACAGAAAGAGACGCCAAAAAAGTTCCGGCATGTTATGCCATTGAAAAATCATGAATTTTGCTATAATGAAAACAGCATAGAAATATCCGGAAGGGAGATGCAGCGAAATGACAGATAAACAGCTTGAAGTTATTATAAATCTGGTGTACTGACAAATTTGCCGGGTGTAAAGATATGGAAGAAGTCAGAAAAGCCATGGAGGAAATAAGAGCCATGGCCGGAAAGGATAAGGAAGAATAAGGAATCCTGCCCCTCCTCCCCCAAGGGAGGGGGATATCCCCCCCGCCCCGATAT
>CAJUQY010000092.1 GCA_910588815.1 uncultured Lachnospiraceae bacterium
AATATGGCTCAGGAATGGTCCACCAGGTATCCTCTTGTGGATGGCCATGGGAATTTCGGTTCCGTGGACGGAGACGGTGCGGCGGCCATGCGTTACACGGAAGCACGTCTGAGCAAGATTTCCATGGAAATGCTGGCGGACATCGGAAAGGATACTGTCGATTTTATTCCAAACTTTGACGACACAGAAAAGGAGCCCAGAGTTCTTCCGTCCAGATTCCCCAATCTCCTGGTGAACGGAACTCAGGGAATCGCCGTGGGTATGGCGACCAATATCCCTCCCCATAACCTTAAGGAAGTCATAGACGCTGTCGTCAAGCTCATTGACAACCGGATTCTGGAAGATCGGGATACGCAGATTGATGAGGTTATCGATATTGTCAAAGGGCCGGATTTTCCGACCGGCGCTCAGATTCTTGGGAGAAAAGGAATTGAAGACGCTTACCGGACAGGCCGGGGAAAGATCCGGGTTCGGGCTGTGACCAATATAGAGCCCATGTCCGGCGGGAAGCATGCCATCATTGTCACGGAGCTTCCCTACATGGTCAACAAGGCAAGATTGATCGAAAAAATTGCAGAGCTTGTCCGGGACAAGAAGGTGGACGGGATTACCGCCCTCAGGGATGAGTCAGACAGGACAGGCATGCGTATCTGCATTGAACTGCGCCGAGATGCCAACCCGACTATCATCTTGAATCAGCTTTATAAGCATACTCAGCTTCAGGACAGTTTCGGCGTGATTATGCTTGCCCTCGTAGGCAACGAGCCGAAGGTTATGAATCTCCTGGAGATGTTGAGGGCATATCTGGTCCATCAGGAAGAGGTGGTCACCAGAAGGACGAAATATGATCTGAATAAGGCAGAGGAGCGGGCTCACATTTTAGAGGGCCTGCTGATCGCCCTAGACCATATCGACGAAGTGATCCGGATCATCCGGGCTTCCAAAAATACGCCGGAAGCTAAGCAGAACCTGATGGAGCGTTTCGGCTTAAGCGAAGCCCAGGCCCAGGCCATCGTGGACATGCGTCTTCGCGCACTTACCGGTCTGGAGCGGGAAAAAATTGAGAACGAATATCGGGAGCTGCAGATCCGTATTGCCGAGTTAAAAGCGATTCTTGCAGATGAGAAAAAGCTTCTTGCTGTGATCCGGGAGGAGATCCTGGTGATTTCCGCCAAATACGGAGATGAGAGAAAAACTTCCATCGGTTTTGACGAGTCGGATATGTCTATGGAAGATCTGATCGCCGACGAAAATACGGTGATTGCCATGACAAATCTTGGGTATATCAAACGGATGTCGGAGAATAACTTCAAGGCCCAGCACAGAGGCGGCAAGGGGATCAAGGGAATGCAGACGCTGGAGGAGGACTACATCGAGGATCTTCTCATGACCAGCACCCACCATTATCTGATGTTCTTTACCAATAAAGGGAAGGTTTATCGTCTGAAGGCTTATGAGATTCCCGAGGCCGGAAGGACTTCCAGAGGTTTAGCCATTGTGAACCTTTTACAACTTCTTCCGGGCGAAAAGGTGACGGCCATTATTCCCATCCGGGAATATGAGGAGGGCCGGTATCTGTTCATGGCCACCAAAAATGGAATGGTAAAGAAGACCTCCATTGTGGAGTACCAGAATATCCGCAAGTCCGGCCTGCAGTCCATCAATCTTCGGGAAGACGACGAGTTGATCGAAGTCAAGTCCACCAACGATAAGAAGGATATTATCCTGGTGACAAAGATGGGACAGTGTATCCGCTTCCATGAGAGGGATGTGAGGCCCACCGGCCGGGCATCCATGGGTGTGATCGGCATGAAGTTGGAACAGGGCGACGAGGTTGTCGGCATGCAGATGAACACCCAGGGAGAGGCGCTTTTGATCGTCTCGGAAAACGGCATGGGCAAGCGGACTCTTCTGGAAGAATTTACTCCTCAGCTTCGGGGAGGCAAGGGTGTCAAATGCTATAAAATCAACAATAAGACAGGCTTCATCGTGGGTGCGAAGGTGGTGAAGGCAGATCAGGAAATCATGATCATTACTACGGAAGGAATCATTATCCGCATCAACGTACAGGATATCTCCATTCTGGGAAGGATTACCTCCGGCGTGAAGTTAATTAACATTGACGATAAGGATATCTCAGTGGCCAGCATTGCCAAGGTGAGAGAGGATCCGAATAATGCCGATGAAGAGAAGAAGGAGGAGAATACTCAGATGACGTTGGAGCTTAAGGACGGGGAGTAGGCAGTTTATGAATGCCATTGAACAGGAAGTTTTCTCCCGGCATGCAAGAGCTTTTTTATAGATCGGCATGCAGGGAGGAATCCCCTGTCGGTAAAGGAGACTTCGAATACGGCCTGGAACCCGTGAATATCCAGTGTGCGTTCCGGCCGGTCAATGGCCTGTCCCACAGATGATGTTCTTCCCTCGAAAAATAAAAAAAATTAAAAAAGTAGTTGACAAGATGTTCCCTTTCTTGTATACTATCTAATGCGTCGCATGGCGTCATATATGGAAAATCAAGTTCGGAGAAATACTCAAGAGGCCGAAGAGGCGCCCCTGCTAAGGGTGTAGGTCG